>JAHBVK010000003.1 GCA_019637555.1 Anaerolineae bacterium | reverse complement strand
ACAACACCACACGGCAATCGCTGGTTTACGCCCGCGATATGCGTGCCATGTTCCAGCGCTTAAAAGACGCCAACGCCGAATTAAAACGGCTAAATTCACAGCTACAGCAGTTGAGCGATCTGAAATCCTCATTTCTCAGCGTGATCGGGCATGAGTTACGATCACCGTTCGTTGATTTGAACTTGGCGCTGCAATCGTTCGGGCGCTACGGTACTGATCGTTTCACCGCCGAACAGCGCGATCTGCTTGCCAGCATCGAGACCAGCTCCAAGCGTGCTTTCCAGCGTGTAGATAAGCTGGTTAAGTACGTCCACTTGTTGAGCAAGCGCGGCACGCTGCATCTGGGCGATTTCGAGGTGTCTGAGATGATCGAGGAAGTAGTCTCGGCGCTGGAACCGACGGCACGGCGCAAGCGTCAGGAGCTTAAGGTCAATGTCCTGCGTCAGACCGCCTATCACGCGGATCGGGAGCTAATCGCCGAGGCGCTGTGGCACGTGCTGCATAACGCGGTGCGCTTCACTCCCAATGGTGGACACATTGAGATCAGTGCGCGCAATGAGCCGGACTATCTGGTGTTCGAGGTAAAGGATGATGGTCCCGGAATCCCTGATTCCAAGCAGGCAGGGTTGTGGGAGCCGTTCGAGCAGATGGCGGACGCGGTGCTGCGCAGCGAAGAAGGCTTGGGTTTGGGGCTGCCGCTGGTGCGCTATGCGGCAACGGCGCACGGTGGCGAAGCCTTCATGCAGAGCAAGGAAAATGTGGGCAGCGTGGTCGGCTTCTGGATACCACATCAGCCGGAGACTGTCAGCGCGGGTTAGATTCCAAAGGGTGGGTTAGAAACCCACCCCTACAACATCGCCAGCATCACGTAATCGCCTTGTAGGGGTAGGTTTCCAAACCTACCCTTCTTATTTTGTGGTGGCGATCATGACCCTAAATTACCCTGCTGACAGAACTAAGTTTCTATGGAACTCCACTCCGCTTGTGATGCTTATCGGTTAGGCAGACGGGTGGGTTACAAACCCACCCCTACGATGTCATTTTCGTACTGGCAGCTTACTTCTGCAGCCGTGCTGCAACCCACTGATCATAATCCTGCTGGATGTGATCCGCCCACACTTCCACGTCGATCTCGCCGGGGGTGTATTTCTTCTCCGAGAGGCGCAGTTTGCCGAAGATATCTCGCAGATTGATCGCTTCACCCGTCTCCACAATACGCTGTACCAGATGAGCGGGGATGAAGTAGACGCCTGTTGGTGTGCCCAAGACCACATCGCCGGGAAGTACCGTCGCCTCACCGATACGGATCGGGATATTGACGCCCGTCAGCGTGGTGTTGCGGATCGGGGTGGGGTCGACGCCGCGTACGAAGAACGCCACGTTATCCAGTTCTACTAAACCCTGATAATCCCTGATCCCGCCGTCGATCACCGCGCCTGCCTGCGTACGAGTCATCACTGAAGTGCCCAGATTATCACCAACGAATGTCCCTTCCTTCACCTTACCGAAGAGATCGACCACCAGCACATCGTTGGTTTGCAGCGTGTCGATCACCCACGAGTTCTGTCCGCCGATGCGTCCTTCGCGTTCGCCAGTCTCCTGCACGACGGCGTGTAAATCGGGGCGGTAGGGCATCATCTGGGCGGTGACTACGCGCCCGACGAGGATGCGGTTGGGATGCGTGTGGAACCAGTTGCCCTCGAACTGAAACAGATATTTCTCCTTGTCGAGGATCGTCCATGCTTGTTCGCTGGTGATGTCTTTCAGCCGCGTCAACAGGTTATCGGGTACGTTTGGTCTGCCGTCGGGGAAGCGATCTCCCGTCCACAGGCGGGTCAGTTCGGCTACATTTTCGGGAGAGTTAAAGAGTTTCACGAGAGTAATCAACCTCAATTGAAATTAAAAAAGAAGTAGCATTATACTGACCAATTCATGGGGACATGGCAAGAGGCATTAACCACTTGGTCGGAAGCAGAACTACGAACGGCGGTCAGCGCGGCGCGGCGCAGTCGGCGGCATCAGCAAGGCAGCGATACGGGCAATGATGGAGAGCAGCGCAGGCGGAAAATGTTGTCTTAGCGACCATTCTCCCAACTTTTCACGCCACGCGAGAGGAATCAGCTTCATCAGCACACCACCGGTCTGTTCGGCAAGACTCGACGCGCCGGGAAGATCGAAGACCTTGCAGCCCAGATACATATCGAATTTCCACGGATAGCCCCGCGGACGTTGCAGCGGTTGCAGTGGGCGATCATAAATATTGCGGGCGACGATGACGCCGAGTTCGTCTTGCAACTCAAGCTCTACGCGCCAGCAATCATCTGCTGAAATCGACCATTCAAGCGTGGTTACACGCTGCGAACAATTGGCGCTGACATCCACACTCAACAGCTTTTCGATCATTAGTTGATTTGCCCGATCATAGACTCTACAAAGCAGTGTGCCATTGCTGATGGTGGCGTCCAGATCGTTGAAGATCCACAGCGCATAAGCGCGGCGATGATCGTATTCGAGCGCAACATGAAGCGGTTGAGATGCCAGTTGCAAAGCGCGGTAGCCACCTTTGGGCTGGCGCAGCACATCAACGATCCCGCAGCCCACTTGCGGTGCTAGATCGTTGAGCATGAAATGCAGATAGCCGCCGCAGCTTTGGGCGCGCTGACGGCGAAAATGCTCTACATGATACTGGATCAACTGCGCCTGATACGTCCACAAGTGATCGATTTGTTCTTCGAGATGTCCTAAACGCTGCCAACATTCAGCAAATGATTGGAGCGTTGAAACAGCCGCTGGAGCCTCGAATCCGAATTCGGTGGCGAGCCGATAACGCTGGGAGTAGACATCGGTATAGCGGGCAGTCCAGATCGCACCGTAATAGGAATGGGTATCACCGGAACGTCGCCAGTCCGCTTCCAGTTGTCCGGAGCAAATAAATACCGGACGCGAGGGATCGCAGCGGCGCACCTCCTCGTACAGCAGCGGATCGGGGTGCTGCTCCAGATTCGCCCGCTGAGAGTAAACCATCGTCGGCTCGTTGTGGCACGACCATGTAATGATCGAGGGATGGTTACCCAACAGGTCGAGCATTTCCCGCTGCACAACCGCCGCACGCCGCTCGAAGTCGAGGGAATTCTCATGAATCCAGCTCAACTCGAAGTCTTGCCAGATCATGATGCCCAAGTGATCGCACAAATCGTACAGCGTCGCAGGAGCGATGTGGACGTGAACGCGCAGCGCGTTGAGGTTGAGATCGCGTACCAGATCGAGATCGCGGCGCAGCGTTTCGGTACTACATTGAGACAAATAGAGGTCAGGGATATAGGAAGTGCCGCGTAGAAAAACGGAGCGCCCATTAAGCTGATAAGTGAACTGCTGAGGTGATCGATCCAGCTTGATCTCACGTAAGCCGAAAGTACTGCTGATGGTGCTGTAGGGCGCGGGCGATCCGTCTTCAGTCCGCAGTTGAGCGCATAGGCGGTACAGATTCGGCAGCCCTTGATCCCATGACCACCACAGACGCGGATCAGCAATCTGAACAATGTGGGTAATGGTCTGCTCACCGGGGCAAACCGTTATCGGAACGAGCGCCGATGTGCCGCGTCCGTCATGGTTTTCCGCCGCTATGTTCAAGCTGATCGTGCCGCGCCACGTTCGGGTGCTGGCATTGTTGACCGCAAGGCTGATCTGCGCCTCGCCAGTAGTATCAGCTTGAATCCACAGGCGATCCAGACTGATGCCATCGTCCAGCAGCAGCCAAACAGGTTGCCAGATGCCGAGTGGGTTCACGTCGGGAGGGATCACGCCTTCGCCATGCTCGTACAAGCCTTTGACCATGCCCCGGATCACGTGATCGGTAGGGAAGATGCCGTTCAAATTGGGGGCGTCCCATGGCGAGGTCACGCGCACGATCAGTGTGTTTTCGGCGTTCGCGCGTAGAGCTGCGGTCACATCAAACGTAAACGGGGCGAAACTGCCCTCATGGGTGCCGATAAACTCACCATTGAGCCAGACAGCGGCATAGTAATCCACGCCATCGAAGCGCAAGCGGGCGCGTTCAAAGTCCTGATCAGGCACGTAAAACTGGCGGCGGAAGAACCATGCCTTCTGGTTGATCTCGCGGAGATGCTTACCCCAATACAATTGATCAGGGTGCAGCGCCGTCTGAAGATGGCAAGAATCGGGAATAAGGATGCCAGCTTCAAAGTCTAGCGACTCCAGCGCCGTTTCCGCTGCTAGTGGCAGTGGCGCAGCGACGACTAGCCAATCGCCAGCTAAACGGATGTCCAGCGAATGTCGCGCTGTTGGCTGATCCAGAGGTTGATCGCTAACTGACTGCTGTAGAAGCGCCATCTCTGCCAAAATGCTCTACGCTTTCCATCAGCAAACCCCTCTCCTGTCAATAACACTTTAGTAAGCAGGAGAGAGATTTGAAGATGTGGAGTTTGGTGAGAGTCCTAATTTTGATTGATGACCGGAATCTTGTCCGCCGCGATAATCGCAGGCTGCGGCTGCTGTGGCTGCGGTTTCGAGCCATCGGATTCCGTCGGCTGGGCGGTGATGTAATTGCCATACAAACGCCACTCTTCCATGCGGCAGGAATGCACCAGCTTGCCATCCCAGACCGTCATATCAGGGCAGCTATCGCACATATCCTGCCGTCCGTCCGCGAGGATGTCTGGCGCTTGCACGATGCCAATACTCTGCTGGTAGATCGGCTGGAAGAAGCGCAGCGGGTTGCGGCGAATGTCGCGCCAATAATTGGCGTGCGCTTGACGGGTTGCCTTGTCAAATAAACCTAGCAGGAAGGCAGCTTTAGGCAGTTTATGCATATTGGTATATGCCATGTACTTGCCTGTGAAGAAGTGATAGAACGCTTCGGAGAGTTCCACCATCTTCGGTCCAAGCGAGCCGTACATACTACCTTTCGTCCCTAGCTGAACGGCGATGAGCCACTTCAATGAATCATGCGTCTGTGTGCCGCCGAGATATGCTGATGTTTCGTAATTGGGGTTAGCTTCCTTGATCCGCGCATAGACATGGCGAGAGGTGAACTCGAAGGTTTGCTCGGCTTCCGGCTTCGCCAGATAGGGAACTTCAAGGTTATCTACCTGCTGCCCCTCAACTTCGTAAGCATAGCTGCCGTCGGAGGGCGCGGCACGGAAGGTGATGAACACCAGTCCGTGAACGATATCGATGTGCTTCATCGCCCAGCGCACCAGTTCGGGGATCAACTGCTGGTTAGATTGATAGATGGTCGCGCCGAAGCTGGCGAACAAGCCACCGACATCCGCCACCATCTTGGCGAACTCAAGGCGCAGATCGCATAATTCCAGTTCGGTCTTGCCTTTCCAGTGAGGGCGATTCTGTTCGCTATCAACGTGGAAGGTAAAGCCAAACAAACCGGCTTTCTTTAGTTCAACGATCAGCGGTCGGTTATCGACTAACTTAACACCGTTCGTCAGCACCAACGGCTTCATTTTCAGGCTGCGGATGTATGACACAATTTCGAGAATGTCGGGGTGGATCAGCGGTTCGCCGCCAGCGATGGAGATGTTATCGCAGTTACGCCATTCTTTGAGGAACCGAATTTCCTCTTTCACCTGTTCCAGTGACTTGTGTCCGGTTCGGTTTAGGCGGTAGCAGCCTCGGCAGTAAATATTGCACTTGTCGGTGATTTCTAACCAGCCAATGGGGTTATCGTTCAACGACCACGGAAATCGATACATATCCTGCTTGTAAGGTCTCATCTCTTCCTCCCGGGGGATGTGGAGAAGTAAATAATTGGGATTGTCGGATTGGTGCCGACAACGGGATAAAATAGGCGAACCACACGGTTCCTGATTAGTCCGCAACGAATGCTGCTGTTGTGTGCGCCAAGTCGCACAAAATTGGCATCCTAGCAGGCGACTTTAGCGACTGGATGTCATGTTTACAGTGGATAAAAGTCATAGAAAGATGGTGATTGAGATCACTAGCCAGTGAGTTACAGTGCAACGTCTGCTTAACACTTGAAGTGGCTTGCCTTAGCTATTTTGCTTTGCTTATTTGTGGAGAAAGAAACACTTATGCGAGTGCTGGTTACCGGAGGCGCGGGGCGTGTCGGCAACGCTACGACCCGTCGCTTGCTCGACAATGGCTGGGAAGTGCGCGTCATCGGATTAGAAGACGGCATCGACATCCCCGGCGCTGAATTCGTCAAGTGCGATGTGCTCAATTACGAAGCTTTGCGCCAGCAGATGCGCGGCTGTCAGGCGGTGATCCATCTGGCGGCGATCAGCAGTCCGGTGCTGGCGAAAGGCTATCAGGTGTTCGATAGCAATGCTTCAGGCACATTCCACGTCTTTGAAGCCGCTAGCGCTGAAGGCATCCGCCGCATCGCCCATGCCAGCTCCATCAACGCGATTGGCGCGGTCTACAGCCTGACCGACTTCAAAGCGCACTACTTCCCGATTGATGAGGATCATCCCACCTACACCACGGATCCCTATTCGTTCGGCAAGAATGTAGTGGAACAGATCGGGGAATACTATTGGCGCCGCGATGGCATCTCTAGCGTGGCGCTGCGACTCCCCGGTGTGCGCGTCGGTGGTTGGCAGCACAAAGATGATTACCAGCGCCAGCGCGATCACTCCCGCAGCGTGATCGCTCAGTTTGCGGCGCTCTCGGATGACGAGCGCGCGGCGCGAATCGCGGAGATTCAGCGCACCATGCTGGAAGTGCGCCGCAGCAAGGTATTGGAGTACAGAGATGGTCCGCCGGATTGGCGGCAGGCACGGCAGGGATATGATGACCTGTGGGCAATGTACACCTTTGATCGCTTCAACCTGTGGACGGTGATCGATGATCGGGATGCGGCACAGGCGCTGGAAAAAGGGTTGACCGCCGACTACGAAGGGGCGCACGCGCTGTTCGTTAACGATCAGCACAATACGCTCGGTTACGATTCGCGGGCGCTGGTGCACTTATTCTTCCCCGATGTCAGCGACTCCAACGTCAATCTATCCGGTACACAGTCACTCGTCAGTATAGAAAAAGCACGTCAGTTGATCGGTTTTGAGCCAGCTTATTCCGTAGGGGACTTATTATCATGATGGAGATTGCCGAAGTATTACCACCACCGCGCTCCACGCTGTGGACTCTGGCGAAACAGTGCGGTTTGAACCACGCCGTAGGCACGATGGATTTCAGTAGGGGCTTGAACGTCGCCAAAGACGATCTGCCGTGGGGCTATATGTCACTGGCACGGCTGAAGTCCGCTTATGAGGATTACGGCTTTGAACTTTCCGTGCTAGAAAGCCGCCCGCCGCTGAACAAGGCGAAACTGGGCTTGCCCGGACGCGATGAGGAGATCGACACTGCTATCGAGTTGATCCGCAACATGGGCGCGCTGGGGATTCCGGTTTGGTGTTACGAGTGGATGCCTATCTTTAACTGGATGCGTACCTCAACCACCATCCCCTCGCGTGGTGGCGCGTTGGTCACGGGCTACGACAACGCACTGATGAAGGATGCACCACTTACCGAGTATGGCATCGTCACCGAAGACCAATTGTGGGACAACCTCAAATACTTCCTTGAGCGCGTGATCCCCGTCGCGGAGAAGGCTAAGGTCAAGCTGGCGATGCATCCTGACGATCCGCCGCTGTCTCCGATTCGTGGGTTGGGGCGGATCATGCGCAGCGTGGAAAATTACCAGCGCTTACTCGATCTGGTCCCTAGCGAGGTCAACGGGATCACCTTGTGTCAGGGCAACTTCGCACTGATGACCGATGATCTCCCGTCGGTTATCCGGCACTTCGGCAAGCAGGGCAAAATCTTCTTCGTACATCTGCGCGATGTGCGTGGTACGCCGGAACGCTTCGAGGAGACCTTCCATGACGACGGTCAGACCGATATGCTGGCGTGCATCCGCGCCTACCGCGAGATCGGCTTTGAGGGCGTGGCGCGTCCTGACCATGTGCCGACGATGGAAGGCGATAACAATGAGTTCGCGGGTTACTCCTCAATCGGGCGCTTGTTCGCCATCGGTTATCTGAAGGGCTTGCGTCAAGCCGTGTATGCGGAGTAGAGTGAACTCCCCTCTCCACGCACAGGAGAGATGAGGTAAATTATCCAAAAATCAGATTCGCCGTTTAATGAATAAGGAAAGATCGATGTCTGCCTCTGAAGCTGCACAGAAACCTCTAATTAGTGAACAGCACGTTAAAACACAGTCGCGCCCCAGCGAACTGCGGATCACCGACATTCGCATCGCCTCGATGACCAAAGTACCATTCTCGACCTCGATCATTCGCATCGACACCAATCAGGGGATCAGCGGTTATGGTGAGGTGCGCGATGGCGCGAGTAAAACTTACGCGCTGATGCTTAAGAGCCGCTTGATCGGTGAGAATCCCTGCAATGTCGATAAGATTTTCCGCA
Organism: Anaerolineae bacterium; assembly: GCA_019637555.1. GTDB lineage: Bacteria > Chloroflexota > Anaerolineae > Aggregatilineales > UBA2796 > JAHBVK01. The sequence continues at coordinate 213,814 of JAHBVK010000003.1, read as the reverse complement.
AGATCAAGCAGTTCGGCTTTCATGCGCGGCAGGGCGGCGGTGTCTGTGCCATTGAGATGGCGCTGATGGATCTGGCGGGCAAGGCGTATGGCGTCCCGGCTTATCAACTGGCGGGCGGCAAGTTCCGCGACAAAATCCTGTGCTACGCCGATACACCCTCGCGCGTCGATCCGGTGGAGATGGGGAATGCCCTCAAGCAGCGCATGGAGATGGGCTTCAAGTTCCTGAAGATGGATGTGGGCATCGATCTGGTCGAGCACATCCCCGGTGCGATCAGCGCGCCGCCGGAAATGCTGGCATCGCGCACCATCATGCATCAATTCACGGGCATCCAACTGACGCCGCTGGGCATCAACAAGCTGGTCGAATACGTCGGCACGGTGCGCGACATCATCGGTTATGAAGTTCCCCTCGCCGCTGATCACTTCGGACACATCAATGTCGAGACGTGCATCCGCGCTGGTCAGGCGCTGGATCAGTTCACGCTGGCGTGGTACGAGGACATGATCCCGTGGCAGTTCGCGGATCAATACGTGCGGCTGTCACGTGCGGTCAATACCCCGATCTGCACGGGCGAGGATATTTACCTGAAGGAAGGCTTCAAGGATTTGATCGAGAAGGAAGCCGTCAGCGTAATCCATCCCGACATCGCTACCTCAGGCGGCATCTTGGAAACCAAGAAGATCGGGGATTACGCGCAGGAGCACGGCATTGCGATGGCGATGCACATGGCGGGATCACCGATTGCGGCGCTGGCGAGTGTCCACTGCGCTGCGGCAACGGAGAACTTCATGGTGCTAGAGAATCACTCGGTAGATTTGCCGCGCTGGAATGACATCGTGGATGGTCTGCCCAAGCCGCTGATCCAAGAGGGCTTTATCACGGTGCCGGAGACTCCCGGACTCGGCTTCACGGATTTCAATCCTGAAGTGTTCAAGGAACTATGCGATCCCGATGATCCCGGCTTCTTCGATCCCTCCGATGTGTGGGATCGAGAGAAGGCGCATGATCGGCTGTGGAGCTAATGCTCAACCATCATCAGTAGTTAGTAACTGAGAGGACAGCGGCGTAAGTAGTTCAACTGCGCCGCTGTCTATTTTGCTGCCGTGTGTTTATTCAGCGGATGCCTTCTTTGAAGATGCGCAGGAAGATGTGGGCGAAGCTGGGATCGTTGAATCGATCCGAGTTCAGTGGTTCATCAAGGAACGAGGTGTAACCGGGCAGTGATTTGACATCCATCGTATCGAGGTGCGCAAAGCCCATTTCCCACTCGCCGAAGCCGCGCTGCGGTACCGATCGGGTCGTGAATAGCTGCGTCAAGTGGTGGCGCGGATCGCGTTGGATTACCTTATACAGTGGTTCGACGACGCTGCGCTCACCCTCCAGCACCTGCAGGAAATTGCCACCACGATAGAGCAGCATGCCGGTGACGCCGAGTCGTCTGTTCTTTTCGCGCGCCTTGGCTAAAATGTCTAGCAGTTCAGCATCTTTCATCGGATATTTGGCGGAACTACCGTAAATAAGATTAATCAGTTCGGTCATGGAAGTCCTCAACAATTACATCTGTCCGGCATTTTAACACCAGAAATCGCTTTATCGTTGGGCAAAGTCTAAAAATTCTCTGAAATTTCCTTCAACTTGAGGATAAGCCATTGCAACAGCTACAGTTGATCGATACGCACTGTCATCTCAACTTCGGCGCCTATAACGATGATCTGGAAGCGGTGATCGCGCGAGCAGCCGAACAGGGTGTGACGCGGATCATTAATCCGGCGACTGATCTGGAATCAGGGGCAGCGGCGTTGAAGATCGCCGAGAAGTACGCGGGCGTGTACGTGGCGGTGGGTATCCATCCCAACAGCACGGCGGAAGTAACGCTGGCTGATCTAGTTGCGGTAGAGACGCAGGCGGCACAATCGAAAGTGCTGGCGATTGGCGAGATCGGGCTGGATTATCATTGGGATGACAGCCCTAAAGATCAGCAGTGGCGCATGTTTGAGGCACAGTTGGAACTGGCGGCGCGACTCTCGCTGCCCGTGATCATCCACAACCGCGAGGCAAGCGACGATGTGCTGGCAATCCTCGAACGCTGGACGGGGACGCTGCCGGAATCGCTCAAAGATCGTCCGGGCGTGATGCACTCCTTCTCCGCACCGCGCGAAGCTGCCGAACGCGCTCTCAAGATCGGCTTCTATCTCGGCTTTACGGGACCGATCACCTACAAGAACGCCAACGACTTGCGCTTGATCGCCTCGCGCGTGCCACTGGATCGGCTGTTGGTGGAAACCGATGGTCCTTTCCTGACGCCGCAGCAGCATCGCGGTCAGCGCAACGAACCTGCTTACGTCGCCTACGTCAATGATCGGCTGAGTGCGCTGCATAACATCAGCATCGAGGAGATGGCAGCGCAGACGACACAGAATGCTGAGAGGTTGTTTACGTTGGTAGTGTAGAGCAGTAAATGTTATCTGAGTGAGGACGGTTCTAGATGTCCACAGAGTATCTAAACGATCTGTCGAAGGAACAGGAATTCAGCTTTAGAAACATCCTTCGAGCCGCCTTGTTAGCGACCCCTTTAGGCATCTACATTTCTAAGTATTGCTTTTTTTCACTCGGACATCAGGGTGACTTGGGTTTCTTATGGGTGTGTGCGCTACCTATTCTCGTCATTCCATTGCTAGTTGGAGGTGTTATAGGTTTGTGTATAGCGATATTCAGCGCGACACTTAGAGACTGTATACCGCTATTATTGTTTGCACCACTGATTATTCTCGGATTTATATTTACACTCCTGCCTTTGCCTGCGAATCAAGCGGAAGGGCATTTCTACCAACATCGTGCTCAATATGAAGCTATCGTCGAAACTGCACGAAACGGGCAATTCATAGGAAAGATGACTCCTGAAGCAGCGACATTCTATGCAGAAGTCTTGCAGACCGATCTGTTGGTAATGAGCTTTAATCCTCAAGATGATTTCTATAACTATGTAGCATATGCGGAGAAAGTAGAAGATCTTCGCGTCGTTAGTGCGTGTTATTCAGACGGTGGTGTAATCTCTCAGTTAGCCGATCATTGGTGGCTATGTTTTCGAGAGTGGAATTAGCGTCGGTGTAAAGTGGAATTCTGCAATCACTTGGAAGTAATAGATGTCTACTGGTAGCATTGACCTATCGAGATTTCCAGCTAAAAACCACAGAATCAAAAAGGTTCTTTACCTCGTTTTGCCCTTTCTTCCATTAGGCGCATACCTTACAAGATATAGCTATTACGCGATTAGGCATCAGGGAACTCTGGGCATTATGTGGCTCTGCATCTTCCCGATTGTGCTAATGCCTTTGGCTATAGTTTGTGCTGCGGGTTTGATCACAGCAGTCTATTGCGCGGTACGGAGGAATTGGATTCCAGTGATCCTATTCGTTCCACTAATCAGTTTGGGTTTTGTAGCTCCTTTGTTACCACTGCAAATGAATGAAACGGAACAGCACTTCTATGCTTATCGGGCACAATACGAGTTCATAGTTGAGCAGGCTCACACGGGGATAATCACTCAGGATACTACTTCTGGAGCAGGCCTGTTTCAGGCAAAAGTTGAAAAGAGCGATCCATTGGTAATTTTGTTCAGTCCTATCGATAGCTTATACAGCTATATTGCCTATGCTCCGCACAGAGACGATCTTCGCAGCGTAAGCGCATGTAGTTGGGACGGAAGAATCGAATCACAGTTAGATGAACATTGGTGGCTTTGCTTTAGAGACTGGAACTAATCGGAACGAAGCAGACTTTTCGTTGGGAACGATGTAGAAACTTTGGTCTAAAATGGGCAATCTCTGAGGTTACTTTAGTCCAACTGTATCCATGTCGAGCACAATCACAACTCCACTTCACCGTCGACACCTACTACTCTCGCTCCTTGCACTCCTGATCGCTGCCGCCGCCATCAGCAGCCACGCCGATGATCTGGCGCTGTGGCCCGATGAGATTTTCAGCGTCGTTCATGCGCGGGGCACACTCGAACAGATCATCATTGACCGCGATCTCAACTGGCCCGCTGGCTATTTCGTGCTACTGCACGGTTGGGGGAATGTTGCTTCCTTCAATGATTTCTCGCTGCATTGGCTTGGTGCTCTGCTCGGACTGCTGACCACGGCGCTGCTGATCCGCACTGGACGCGAACTGCTCGATCCATTGGCGGGGTGGCTGATCGGGGTTGCCTTTGCCACGTCCAGTTATGCGCTAACCTTCATTCTCGAACTGCGCGGCTACACACTGATGTTTCTGACCATTGCCCTGTTTTTGTTGTGTTACCTGCGCTGGCTCAAACACGACTCGCGTTGGCGGCGCGTCTGGCTAGTGATTGCGGGCGCGGCGATGCTGTACACGCACTTCATCCTGTGGTTCGTGCTGGTCGCTACGACTGCTCACCTCATCGTAAGTAAGCCGCGCAAGCTGCTGACGTGGCTGCTGCTGCTGATCGCCAGTTTCGTGATCGCCGCGCCGCTGATCCCGCAGTTTATCCTCTCCTTTCAGGTGCGCGGAATGTTCGGCGGCACGTTACCGGGTTACTACTTCTTTCCATTGGAGACGCAATTCCGTGCCTACAGCGCCCAAGAGGATTGGCTGTTCGGGGGAATCGTTCTGCTGACAGTGATCGGCATCGCTACGGCGCTGATCAGCCGGAAATTGAGCTGGCAAACGATCTTGTTGCTCGGCGGATGGGGCGTGCTGATCCCGATCCTTGCGTATCTGCTGCGCGAACGACTGACGCTTTGGACGACGCGCTATCTCACCTTCACGGCGATCCCCGTGTTCATACTGATCGGTGTCGGGGTGGCGAGTTTGCGCTGGCAGGCACTGCGGTTGATCGGCGCAGCGGGCGTGATCGTGCTGGCAGCAGTGCCGTGGAAACCCTACGATCACCGCCCTGCCGAAACGGATGGATTCCCACCGCTGCAACAGTTTATGCGCTATGTGGCGACAGAACTGCAATTGGGCGACGAAGTGATCATCGACCCGCGCTGTAGCTGTCAGGGCAGCCAGATCACATGGAGCTACTACGAATCGCTGTATCTGCCCATGAAAAAGCTGCCGATCACGACTCATCCCGACTATTCAGTGCGGCGCTTGTGGTACATCACGCGGCAGGGCAGTGAAACGCCGCAACTGCTGAACCGCATCCAAAACGGACGCATCCAGCGGTCATTCTGGGGTCCGTGGTACTTTGCCGTGACCCTGTGGGAACTGCCGCCTGATCCTGAAGGTCTGGTGTTCGGTGATAGTGGAATTCGCTTCATGGGGGCGGATATAGATCGGCAGGTGGAAATCTACGGGGGCGACACGGTGTCGGTCACGCTATGGTGGCAAGCCGCGCAACCCCTTGCCGACCTTTATTCATTCTCGTTGCAACTCCGTGATTCTCAGGGACGGGTGATCGTGCAAAGCGACGGTGTGCCGATGCCGCTATCATCGTGGATACCGGAACAGCTTGTGCTTGATCAGCGGACACTCACTATCCCTTATGGGCTGGCATCAGGGCGGATGACGCTGCATCTGCTCGCTTATCGCTGGGAGGATGGCGTGCGCCTGACACCACAGGGGACATCCACCGACTCGATCTTGCTGGATCGACTACGCTACTTTACTTTTAATGCGGGCAGCTAAACAACGTAGTCACTCCACAAGGCGATCTCGTAATGTCTTCAATTGCTGGTCGGTTAGCCCAATGGCGTGTAGATAGGCTTCCACACTGCCATAGACTGAGGCGATGTGAATGAGCGTATCGTGCATCGCTTGTGGTGGTGTCTCTAACATTTTGGCATAGACTTCGGGATCAATGCCCAACTCGACGCTGCGCTGTTTCAAACTTTCCACCAGCGGCGTCAGATAAGTGCTGGTAAGTGCGTAATCCTCAACGATAGTTTCTGGCTCCACACCCGCTAATCCGAGCAGCAGTGCGATGATCACGCCTGTACGATCCTTGCCTGCCGTGCAGTGAATCAGTACCGGGAAGCTGCTCTCGCTGATCGTAGTCAGGACAGCGCATACCTGTGACTGGTAACGGTCGATGATGCTGAGATAGATCGCGTAGAGGCTAGGCGGTACATCGTGGCGCCGACCATCGCCGTTCGGTTGCACTGGATCGCGGAGGATGAGCGGGATGTGATGGTAGCGCAGCGCCGTTGATGCCGCGAATACATTGGGATCGTGTTGTACTTCTTCGGGAAAACGCAGATCGATGATCGTTTTCAGACCGTCACTGAGCAGCGTATTCTGACTGTCGGCAGTTAGGCGGTGCAGGCTGTCGGATCGATAGACGGTGCGCCAGCGCGTCATTTTGCCATCACGGGTTGGATATCCGCCGATGTCGCGCAGGTTATAGCAACCATCCAATGGTATATGGCGCGAGTTCGCCTCGAAGGGAACGATTGTGCTCATACGCTCCGTGCTCCTATGCCTGAAGTTGCAGTTTGCTTCCGTCGCGTTAATCGCAGATTACGTTGCGGGTAACGTCTGGTTAAGTCGAAGCGGTAAGTTTTGATCTTAATCTGTACAATGGAAGGTCTGCAAGCGCCTACACTTACTTCAAGGATCTACCGCTGATGCCACGCTTGATCTGCCTCGCCGGAATGGTTACCGATTTGATCGCGGAAGTGACGCTGCCGATCATGGCAGGTGTGGCGCAAGATGCCCGCCCGATGCGCTTCGAGGCTGGCGCGTCTGCCAACGTGATGATCGCGGCGGCGCGGTTAGGCATTAGCGTGCAGGCATTGGGCGCACTGGGTACTGATCCGGCGGGGACGCTGCTGCTTGAAGTGCTGCGTGATGAGGGGATCGACACTAGCCTGATCGACGTTTCGCGGACGACGATCTCGCCGCTAACTCTGGCGCTGATCGACCACCAGAGCAAGCAGCATGTCTTCATCGGCAACGTGGGGCAGGGCGATCCGCCACCATTCACGGCGCAGATCGCGGATGCTTTACGCCAAGCAGATGCGCTATACTGGCAGGGCTATGTGCTGCACGAAACGCAGATCAGTCCACTGATCGATCCGGTTCTGGAGGCGGCACGCGCGCGCGATATCCCGATCTATTTTGACTCAGGTCCAACCATCCGCAGCATCGCCGCTGACCGCGTGCGCCGTGCTGTTCAGCAGTCCACGATCATCAGGATGACCGAGGATGAACTACCGCTGGTGTCGGAAGGAAAGCAGGGCGCAGATGCTATGCGTTACCTGTTCGACCTCGGTGTGGAAGCAGTGATCACTACGCGGGGTGCGGCGGGCGTGGCGCTCTTTCGACCCGATCTGACGCTGGAACTGCCTAGCCTGCCGGTGCAGGTGGTGGATACCGTTGGCGCGGGCGACAGCTTCAACGCCGGATTCTTGTATGGGCTGCTGCGCGGCTATGATTGGCGCGAACGGCTGATCATTGGCAACGGGGCAGGCGCGGCGGCAGTGCAGAAAGCTGGCGCGGGTCGCCATGTACCGACCTGCGCTGAAATAAAATCCATTCTTGAGCAAACAGGAGTAAAACTAGAATTACCGTGTTAAGCACCATCGATCTACAAACCGAGAAGGGCGACTCGCTCATCGACATCACTGCACAAGTGCGCGCTGCGGTGGAGTCGGCGGGCGTTGCCGAGGGCATCTGCGTGCTGTTCGTACCGCACACAACTGCCGCCATCACTATCAACTCCGCGCTCGATCCGATGACGGCAGTGGACATCGTTGCCGACCTGCGGCGAATTGTGCCCACGCGCGTTGATTTCGCGCACCAGTACGATACCCCCGCCGATGCCGCCGGACATATCAAAGCTGCGCTTGTCGGGCACAGTGTCACGCTGATCCTCAACAAGGGCAAGCTGCTGCTCGGCGGATCGCAGAGCATCCTCTTTTACGAATTCGACGGACCCCGCAAGCGTCAGGTACAGATCAAAGTCATTCAGGGATAAATCATCATGCCACGTAAAATTATCATCGACACTGATCCCGGCGTAGACGACGCGATGGCGATCTATTTCGCCATGCGCTCACCGGAACTTGAACTCATCGGCTTGACCACTATTTTCGGCAACGTGCATACCTCACTGGCGACCACCAACGCGCTGCGACTGATGGAGATCGCCGGACGCCCCGATATTCCTGTCGCTCACGGCGCGGATAATCCGCTGGCGGTGCCATATGGCGGTCCTGTACCTTACGTTCATGGCGAAGATGGTCAGGGCAATGTATTCCTGCCTGATCCGACCACCAAGCCAGTGGATAAGACCGCCGCACAGTTCATTGTTGAGCAGGTGATGAGCCAACCTGATGAAGTGACCCTCGTGCCCATTGGACCGCTCACCAATATCGCGCTGGCGCTGCGGCTGGAACCGCGTATCGCGCAGCGGGTCAAAGAAGTGGTGATCATGGGCGGCAACGCGCTCGGTCCCGGTAACGCTACGCCCGCTGCCGAAGCGAACATCCATAACGATCCCGAAGCTGCCGATGTGGTTTTCGGCGCGGATTGGCAATTGACGATGGTCGGGCTGGACGTAACACAGCAAACGGTGATGACGCCTGATCATCTGAGTGAATACAGCAAGTTCGATAATCCCATGGCGCAGCACATCGCCAAGATCGTGCCGCTGTATCAGGCGTTCTACGGCAGATACGAGGAGTTGAACGGCATTTTCGTTCACGATCCTTCTGCCATTGCCTATCTGATCGATCCCTCGCTGTTCACCACCAAGCAGCTTCCCATCCGCGTGGATACCAACGACGGGATCAGTCGCGGCAAGACGTGGCCCACACTGCATCCTGATGTCTACATCCTGCCGCCATGGGAAAACCGCCCGCGCATCAATGTCTGCGTTGGCGTCAACGGGCAAGGCGTAGTCGATCTAGAGTTGAGCCGGATGCGCGGGAGCTAAGTTAGGCGCTGGTTGCCCCTCACCCCGGCGCTTCGCGCCACCCCTCTCCCACGCTGCGTGAGTACACTGTGGGGAGGGGGGATGATCACCTTCAGGGGAAACCTGATGGAATTTGAGATTTCGCGCGAGTTGCCACATCGGATGCACGAGATCGCGCAGAGGATTAGGAAAATACCGACGCGCAGCGAAGATTTATTATGGGAATCGCTACGCGGGCGGAAAATGGATGGCTATAAATTTAGGTATCAGCAACCAATCGGCGCATATATAGTGAATTTTTATTGCGCCGATGCGAAACTAGCTGTGGAAGTTGACGGCGGCTATCACATAGATGAAGTCCAAGAAAAGTTAGATCAAGAGCGACAAGAGATACTCGAGTCGCTTGGCATCCACTTTATCCGCGTGACCGCCGACGAAGTAGAGAAAAGTCTTGGTTCTGTGTTGACCAAAATTCGAGATTCCCTCACGACCTAACATCCACTTCCCCTCTCCCCGCAGTGTACTCACGCAGCGTAGGAGAGGGGTGGCGCGAAGCGTCGAGGTGAGGGGTAAGAAAGGAACCCATTTACTTATGCGTAGTATGATCATTGACACTGACACCGCTTCCGATGATGCGGTCGCCATCCTGATGGCAGCGCGTACACCGGACATCGACATTAAGGCGGTCACCATCGTGGCGGGGAATATGCCTGTTGCCCAAGGCAGCATCAATGCCCGTTACACGCTGGAACTGTGCGGCAAGACCGACGTACCCGTCTATCACGGGGCGGATGCACCACTGACCCGCGAGGTCTACCGCGCCTACTTCTTTCACGGCAATGACGGCATGGGTAACATGGAGTATCCCGCGCCCAAGATGCAGCCTCGGCAAGGGCACGCCGTTGACGCGCTGATCGAGACGATCAAAGCGAACCCGGGCATCATCCTTGTCACGTTGGGTCCGCTGACCAACGTGGCGCTGGCATTGAGCAAAGCGCCGGAGATCGTGGGCAACGTCTCACGCTGCGTGGTCATGGGTGGGGCGGCGAATACCGTCGGCAACGTGACGCCCGCTGCTGAGTACAACATCTGGTGCGATCCCGAAGCGGCGCGTATCTGTTTCCGCAGCGGTCTGCCAATTGAGATGGTTGGCTGGGAGTTGTGTCGCGGCGAGGCGAATCTCAGCGATGAGGATATGCATCACTGCAAGCAAGTAATCAACACCAAGTACTCAAACTTCGCTATCGACTGCAACGCTTCCGCGCTGAAAGCAAGCCGCGAATGGCTCGGTGATCCGGGACTCGGCTTGCCCGACCCTACGGCGATGGCAGTGGCAATCGATCCGACGATCTGCACCCGCAGCAGTAAACACTACGTAGAGATCGAGTGCGATGGCACCTTCACACGCGGTATGACCATCGTGGATTCTTGCAATGTAACCAACTACGAAACCGAAAATGTAGAGATGTGGCAGCCAGTCGTGCAGAAGGGCAAGCCTCACATCAGCGTGTGCTGGTCGCTGGATAATGAACGCTGGAAAGAACTGCTATACAAGTGCCTGAGCTAGTCGCCGCGGTACTTCGTTACTGCCGGGTATGAAGAGAGGGGAGTCGTTGACTCCCCTCTCTGTTTTCGTATGCAGTTGGATCGCTGCTGAGGGCTATTCAGTGACTTCGATCAGCCATGCTAAACGAGCGTAGAAGGCATCATTCACCCAGAAATAGCAGGCGATCTCGTACTGACCAGCTTCTAGAGCATCATAGAAGAAATCCTGCTCGGCGGATTCTCCGGCAGCTAATGTGCCGCCATAACCCTCGGTGCGCGTCAGCACGATACCCTCATCGCGGGCGGGCCAGACGGCTTCGGGGACGCACGAGACATCCCACATATCCAGATCGATGTTGGTGGAGATGCTGGCGAACCAGTTAATCTCGTCACCAACGGCGTAGGTGGCGATGGGTACAGCAGCAATTGAGGCAAGCCCGGCTCCGCTGCTGCCAGCAGGACCAGCGTTGGCGACCACTCCACCGGGATCAGCTTTGGCTGGTGTCAGGCTGCCAGCTAGCACGACAGCGGCGACAATGGCGAGGATGAAGCAAGTTCGCGTGAGCTTATTGAGCTGCATAGGTAACTCCTCCTACATATCTCATACGAGATAATCGTATGGTATTACAATTTTCACACTAATACAATTTGAGTGACAAGGGATTTATAGACTTTTTGCAGAGAATTTATCGCTTTGGCGACTCATTACGTAGACGCTGGCGCGATTGCCCAAATGAGTGATTAGCACTTAATGTGGCGAGGCAAGCGCTTAGCAGCATGAGCATAATGCAGCGGGATAGACTTGCTGAATGGCGCGATGGATCAGACTCGAACTGAGGTGATTAGTACGCTATACGATTCGGACTAGCAAGCTGTCACGGGAGCTTACTGATCTTCCTCCAGCCCGCTGATGATCCCCTGCATCATGGCGTCCTCAAAGCTGATCCTCGGTCCATCGTTGCGGCGGAGAGTCTGCTGCACGGCGCTGTCATTGAATAGGTCATCCGCCGCGCTGAGATCGAGTTCACCAAGATTATCCAGAATATTGGGATCGAAGTTGGGGATCGGATCGAGCATCGGTTCAGGCTCGGCAGCGCGGGGTTTGCTCTCCTGTCGAACCTGATCCGGGCGCGGGGCTGGCACCGTCGGCAGTACGCCCAAGCCCGCCGAGATGTTGATCTCCTGCGTGCGGCGGCGGCGCGGCAAATGCAGTTCGCCCGTGTCGCGTTTGGCGGCAGTCGTTGGCAGCATCTTGGTGCTGTAGGCGACTTCCAAACTCATCAGATTGAGCATCGCGTTGATGGCAGAGAAGCCGAAGCTGCGCACTTTACCCAGCGCGGCGGCTGGCTCGTTGCCCTCGAAGATCAGCACCACGAAATAATGTAGACCGAGCGCCAGCACGAACAGATCGCGCTTATCGCCGTCGAAGAACTGTAACATGCGCGGCTGCTCCCCGACGATTGGCATGATGCGCGGTAATCCCTGCATCGAATGGCTGACAGCGACGGCGATCAGGTCGCGGTCAACGTAGCCCGCTGCACCCTCGTAAGTGATCACCTTGCCGTGCCGATTTGCCAGCACCACCGCCATCGCACTGACATCGCGCAGTAATTGGAACAACGGTGGGTGCAAACGGGTGGTGTCGATTTCGGGTACAGGGATCAGCACTTCTTTGGCGGCAGCAGCAGGTTCGGCGGCGACGGCTTCCGGTCCATCCAGTGCAAGACGCACGATCCGCAGGAAGGATTCGGGGATGAACGGGCGGCGCAGGTAGGTGAACAGCGTGGACTCGGCAGCCCCTTCAATTTCGGGATCGTCCCCTTCAGCGATCACCGCCACCGTCAGCGCGGCGAGTTCCCGTTTGGCGGCAAGTGCCAGTTCCAGTCCATCATCGCCTGCCTGCAGCGCTTGCGCCGTCACCAGCAGATCGGCACCGCTAGCCCGTAATTCCGCCAGCGCATCTTCCGGTGTGTGCGTATGGATCATGCGCGGATGGCGTTCCATCAGATCGAGCGCGCCGCGCACCACCTGATAAGTCTCTTGCTTGCGGTCAACAACGATAATACGCGTGTTTTTGGGGGACATAGAATTTGCGCCTGCTTATGCCATCATGCCGAGGTTGAATTGAGCCGAAGCCGATTTGTGACACCAGAGTAATTCTATCTCTATTGTGTTCCCTATGATACCCGAAACTTGTGTGCGAGTCCGCAGATTGATACAGCCTTGTGACTGTGCCTAAGAGGGGTGCTCCGGCTGCCCATGAGGATCGGCATTTATGGCGTCACGGCGGGATCGGCGCAAAATGTTATAGGCTGATTAACTGCTTGACATTCTCTTAAACGATGCCTATACTTGGAGCATGAAAGTAGAAATTATTCACATACCTTTACTACTGTCGTCAGTCCTGAAACAAGGCGTTTCAAGGCACGGTAACTCTGCGTAGTCACCGTGCCTTTTTTATTTTTCGGTCCGTGTGTCTGTCTAGCCTGCTCAATCAATAAGGAGAAACCGCTATGGATTACGGGATGATCGGCAAGATCGAAAAGGCAAAGCGCTACGCCGAGGAACGTGACCGCATCCACTTCACCAGTTTCACCGTCGAGTTCAATGGCGAGAACGGTCAGCATAGTATTAGCTACAGCGACGACGGCTGGGCGTGCGACTGCAATTTCTTCAAGTCGCGCGGCGTGTGCAGCCATACGATGGCGCTCGAACGAGTCCTGAAGGGCATGGTGGAGAACGAAAGCGAATTCGCTCACCAATAACCTGCCTCCGAATCAATAGCATCAGCAGCACAATTATATAGACATGGACGCGAAGGCGAACGGTGAACATCGTTCGCCTTCTTGCTGCGTAAAGCCCGTGAACCTTAGCCCCAGATCGAAGCCATCTCCCAGATATCCAGCGAGTGTAGATAAGCACCCTGACCAATGATCTGCACGCCGTCGCTCCCTGCTGACGAGGGGTACAAGCGTGCGCTCAGGCTGATGCGCTCGTTGACGATGATTTCTGCCACAGAACCATCGAGCAGGATGCGTAGCTGCAATCGTTCTTGCGGCGCTAAAGAGACTGTGGCTTTGCGCTCCTGATCCGCATAACGCACCATCAGTCGCTGCGCTGGCACATCGTAGAAGATCGACAAATATTCGCTGCCATCTTCTGTACACGCCAGCGCAAGTCCGCAGCAGCCCAACGCCTGCTGCTCAAAGACTGCTTCAATATCCAGAGCCAGACCTCGCAACTCCAGCGGGATGCGCTGATCCACCGCCTGCGCCTCAAGGTGATGGTGCCGCCCTCGTATACTATCGAGGTTAATCGGGGACATGCACAGCCGATTTTCGGGATCGAGGCTGAGCACTCGCGGGATCGACTGGACACCCGACCAACCCGCCTCCTCCATCGACTCGTTGGAGCGTGCTTCCCGCAACCAGCCGATCAGCACACGACGATCTTGATCATCTACTGCCGTCAGTGGCGCATAAAGCTGACCGTAATCCAGTATGCCTTCGGTGATCACGGTGAAGCGCTGCTCGGCATAGCTGCCGACGAAGTAGTACACCAAGTTGATGTGTTCGGCTGTGTAGGCGGAAACGACCAGCACCCAGCGATCATCCGCTAATTTGAAGAAGTTGGGGCATTCCCAGACGATGCCATTACGCTTGCTATCTCCGATCAGCAGCGGGTGCAGGTATTCCCAATCGATCAGGTTCTTTGAACGGTACAGGAAGATCGCGCCGCCGACATTATGAATGCGAGATCCGAGCAGCATGTACCACGTATCTCCTTCGCACCAGACGAACGGATCGCGGAAATCCTGCGTCTGCCCGGCTTCCGCTGGAACATCGCTGAGAACGGGATTATGCGCGTATTTCTGCCACGTCAACAGACCATCGTGGCTGCTGGCAAGGCATTGAGTCTGAATTTCATTGTGAGCGCCGCGTGTTCCCGTATACATAATGGTGGGAATCCCGTTGTTATCTACGGTGCAGCCAGAGTAACAGCCCGCTTCATCCGCGCTGCCAATGGTTGGCGTTAGCGCCAGCGGCAGATCCGACCAGTGGATCAGATCGCTGCTTACCGCGTGTCCCCAATGCATCTTACCCCACAGCGGACTGTAGGGATTGTGCTGATAGAACAGATGCCACTGTCCTTGCCATTGAATGAAACCGTTGGGATCGTTCATCCAGTTGGAAGGCGGTAGAAAGTGATAACGCGGGCGCTGTGGATCGAGCGCTAGTCGTTGACGAAGGAGGGCGGGAGTCTCGGTCAGCATGATCATTATTCCTTGAAAAAATTAGCTTTAAGGCTCACGACGTTCAATGCAATCGTTCCAATCGTTGCGTTCGTCTTCTTCCAAGCATTTTGTTGACAGAGCCACACAATTATGTTTTAATACGATTGACTGCAAACGATTGCATCTAGTGTTTGCGATTATAGATCAGCTTGCTTTCTTGGTCTAGTAACTTATTTGAGACACCCAGTTCATGAAAGCACATAAAAAAGGCGTTAAGCCCAACGGTGTGGTGACGATGCGTGACGTAGCGCTGAAGGCGGGCGTCTCGCAGGGAACTGTCTCCCGCGTCCTGAACGGCACGCCCACCTCGATCTCAATCAGCAGCGACACCCAGCAGCGGGTCATGCAAGCCGTTGAAGAATTGGGCTACTATCCCAATCTGGCGGCGCGCACTTTGCGTACTCAACGCACCCACCTCATTGCCATCATGATCGCGGACATCTCCAACCCGTTCTACCACTCCATCGTCCGCACTATTCAAGACATTGTGCGCGTCAAAGACTACGATGTGATGATCGCTAATACGGATCATCATTACGAAGACGAAAAGCGTTTTTGCGCCGCCGTGATGCGCCGCGCTGTCGATGGCGTGATCATGGTGCCGTTCCACCTCAGCACCGAAGAAATCGATCAAGTGATCAAACGCACCGGTACCTCCATCGTCGCCCTCGGCAAGCACATCACCCATCCGGAGGTCGATCTGGTGTACGCGGATGACCAACTGGCGACGTATCAGGGCGTTCACTGGTTGATCGCGGATCAAGGGCATCAGCACATTGGCTTCATCGGCGTGCCGGACAGCTTCCCGCCCGGACCGCGACGGCTGCATGGCTATGAGGCTGCTTTAACAGAAGCAGGAATAGCCCTGAATCCGGAGTACATGGTGTTCGGAGATTTCACGGCGGAAACAGGCTATCAGTCAATGCAGAATTTTCTCTCGCTGCCCACGCCGCCTACTGCCGTTTTTTGCTGCAATGACCGCATTGCCATCGGCGCGATTGCGGCGGCGCAAGATATGGGGCGTCGTGTACCAACTGATGTGGCAGTCATAGGCTTCGATAACATCCCCGAAGCGACCCTGATCCGTCCTCATCTGACGACCATGGCACAGCATCCGGTAGAGATGGCGCGGCAGTTGGCACAAGCGTTGTTAGAGCGTATTGAGGGGAAATATACAGGAACGCAGCGGATGTTTGAAGTACCTTGCACCTTGATCAGGCGAGACTCAGCGTAACATCGCGTGATTGCCAGTCTCGGGCTTGTTTGAAGGGAGTTTATCACTGCGGACACAGTGATAAACCCAGCACCATAGATTGGGAAATGCGGCTCCGCGCTACCCAGCCTTAAGCACAAGTTGTGTTCGCCCGGAGGAGTTTGCGCACCCAAAGTTATAGTGGTTGATCCATTGTAGCACGTCTGCCTCTGCTGAGGTAGCGGGTTGCGCGTACTCCCCGATTACTCCAAGGAGGTGACCGTTCAGGGGAGGATTACGTTTCTCGTTAGGTTCCGAATAGTTTTTCATTTGCTCAAAACGAGGACACCATGAAACGCACAACCACTGTGTTACTTTGCGTTCTACTTGCGCTCACCTTCGCGCTTGGCGTGCAGGGCAGCAAGGCGCAAGATAAAATCACGATTAAGTTTATGGGCTGGGGTCAGCCTTCCGAACAACAGATATTCCAGACGGTTTTTGACTCCTATCAGAAAGCCAACCCCAACGTCACTGTCGAATACATCAACGTACCACCCGGTGAATTCCTACAGAAACTGCAAACCCTCGCCGCTGCCGACGATCTACCAGATGTCTTTTACATGGCGGATGGTTGGTTTGGCGGATGGGTATCGCGCGGGCTGCTGCTGCCTATTCAAGACTTAGTTCCCGCCGATGAATTGAAGGATGTGTGGCCCGCCGCTATCGCCCGCTACAGCTATGATGGCACAGTAGTCGGTCAGGGCACGCTCTACGGTCTGCCCAAAGACCTCGGTCCATTCGTGATGGTCTACAACAAAGATCTATTCGACAAGCATGGCGTTGCCTATCCTGCCACCGATGGTTCGTGGACGTGGGATAAGGCGCTGGAAGACTATAAGAAACTGACCGAGTTCGATGCCAACGGCAACCCCGTTTCCTTCGGCATTGGCGACATCCCACCGGAAGCTGTCGTCTGGACAAACGGCGCGGACTTCATGAATGCTGATCGCACCGCCGTCACCGTCGATGATCCGCTGTTCACCGAAGCGATCCAATGGCGCGCCGACCTTGCTAACGTTCATCACGTCATGCCCAATGCCCAGGACCTCGCCTCGCAAGGCGCTTACGACATGTGGCTGGCAGGCAAGATCGCTACCTTCGTGATGGGACCGTGGGATCAGCCCGCCTTCTGGGAACTCCCCTTCAAATGGGATATTGGTGTCTTCCCCAGCAGCCCGCGTACTATGACTCCCGCGATGTGGACTGGCTCGATGGGTTATGCCGTCTCCGCTAAGACCGCCAATCCACAGCAAGCCGTCGATCTGATGCGTTACCTGTCCCTGAGCGTGGAAGGTCAGCGCCAGTTCTATCAGCTTGGGCAGCAAGTGCCAAACCTGATCAGCATGGCAGAGGGTGAATTCCTGCAATGGGAGAAAGCCCCCGCCAATGCCTATGTGTTCCTCGATAACATCCGCAAGTATGGTCACAACACGCCCGGAACGTATGTCTCCAATACCAAGTGGATCGACACCATGTGGCAGGAACTCGCGCCCGTTTGGGAAGGCAGCATGTCGGCTGCTGATTGGGGTGCTGAATGGGCACCGCAATTGAACGACATCTTGAACGAAACTGACCAGATTCGCGCCATACCGTATGGCAACCCATTGCCACAGGCGAAATAGAGATAGCCTGACTCTCCTTGTAAGTGTGAGGGCGTAGAGTGCGCCCTCGCACTTATGGGCAGCTTGTCGCTTCTGTCGCTGAGCGCTGCGATTGATGCAGCTGCGGCAGAGGTCGGATTGCCAGTGAGAGTGAGCATTCAGCAACCAGTAGCTTACCTAAATTACTTACTCAATAGGTGCTTTATGACCCCTAAGACCGTACAGCGATTGGTCATCGGCGGATCGTATGTCATCTTGAGCGCGGGCAGCATCTTTATGTTGTTCCCCTTCCTGTGGATGATTTCCACCTCGCTCAAGCAGACTCAGTACATTTTGCAGTTCCCGCCGCAGTGGATACCAAATCCGATTAATACGCAGAATTACGCTGACATTTGGACGCAAATTCCACTGGCACGGGGGTTCTTAAACAGCGCCTTCATCTCGATTACGGGGACGATTGGCGTGTTGATCGCCTCCTCGCTGGCAGGCTTCTCCTTTGCCAAGCTGCGCTTTCCCGGACGCGACAAAATCTTTGTCGTGCTGCTGGTCACGCTGATGATTCCGGGCGCGATCTTGCTCGTGCCGCAGTTCATCCTGTACAAAGACTTGCGCTGGGTAGGCACTTACAATCCGTTGATCATCCCCAGTTTGTTCGGCGCGGTCTACGAAACTTTCTTCTTCCGCCAATTCTTTCGCGGTCTGCCCAACGATCTGATCGACGCCGCCAAGATCGATGGTGCATCGCTTTTCACGGTCTTCTGGCGGATCGCGGTACCGCTGTCGCGCCCGGTGTTCGCTACGCTGGCGGTGCTGGCGTTTATGTGGCGCTGGAACGACTACATGGGACCGTTGATCTACTTGCAAGACCCGAATATGCAGACCGTGCCTGTGCTGATCTCCTCGTTCCAGAGCCAATATCTGACGCAGTACGGCATGTTGATGGCGGCTTCGGTGCTCTCGATTCTGCCCATCGTGATTCTGTTCTTCTTCCTCCAGCGCTATTTCGTCGAAGGTATTGCGATGACGGGGCTGAAAGGGTAATGCCATGGCAAATAACGTACTAAAGCAAGGCGCACCATCTCCCGTCGCCACAGCAGCCGTCAAGCGTTCGTGGTTGAGTTTCGGTAACTTGCGAACCCAAGAGGCAATCGTCGGCTATCTGTTCATCGCGCCGCTGGTGATCGGATTCCTGATCTTCCAGCTTTACCCGATGCTGCACTCGATCACGATCAGCTTTACCGATTGGGACCTGATCGGCACGCAGAAATTCGTCGGCTTCGCCAATTACATCAAGGCGCTGACCAAAGATCGGCTGGTCGGGATCGCCTTCGCCAACACGGTTTATCTGATGGCGGGTATTCCGATTGGCATGGCGCTATCGCTGCTGCTGGCACTGGCAATGAACCAGAAGATCAAAGGCATCTCTATCTTCCGCACGATCTACTTTCTGCCCGTCGTCTCCTCGGTGGTGGCGATTTCGGTGCTGTGGCGCTGGATCTTCAACCCTGACTTCGGTCTGCTCAATGTGCTGTTGAAGTACATCGGCATCGACGGTCCACTGTGGTTGGCGAGTGCTGATTGGGCGAAACCTGCCCTGATCATCGTCGGAGTCTGGGGCGGCTTAGGTTTCAACATGCTGCTGTTCTTAGCCGCACTGCAAGCCGTCCCGAAGGAATTGATGGAAGCCGCCACGATTGACGGTGCGGGCGTTTGGCAGCGCTTCCGTCACATCACTTGGCCCTTCATCACCCCGACGATCTTTTTCGTCTTCGTAACTAGCATCATCGGGACCTTTCAAGTGTTCGCGCAAATCCACTTGATGACGCGAGGGTCGGGTCCGAGCAGCATCGGCGGCGGACCGAAATGGGCGACGCTGACGGTGGTTTACTACTTGTGGCTGAACGGTTTCCAGTATTACCAGATGGGTTATGCCTCGGCGATTGCGTGGCTGCTCGGCATCGTCATGTTCGCGCTGACGATCATACAGTTTCTGGTGGCACGCCGCTGGGTGTTCTATAACGACTGAGCTAAATGACTGAGATTGATGACTCATGTCCAAAACAACGCGCATTTTGTTTCATTCACTTCTGATGGTGGTGATCATGACGGTATCAATGACTACGCAGGGCAAGCCATCGCAGGCAGCCGATATTCCACGTCCGGAGTACCCGCGTCCAGATTTTCAGCGAGATGCATGGCTGAATCTGAACGGTACATGGTCGTTTCAGATCGATCCCGAAAATGTGGGTGTCGATCAGACTTGGTTCGCCTCCGAGTCGGCAGCTATCGCGGGTGAGATCGTCGTCCCTTACCCTTGGCAGAGCGAACTTTCTGGCGTCGCCAATGTCGATCATCGCGGTGTGGCATGGTATCGTCGTAGCTTCAGCATCCCCACCGATTGGCAGCAGCGCACCGTACTGCACTTCGGTGCAGTGGATTACCGCGCTACCGTATGGATCAACGGTAAACAGGCAGGCGAGACGCACGAAGGCGGCTACACCCCGTTCGAGTTCGACATCAGCGATCTGCTGACAGCGGGTGAGAACATCCTTGTCGTACGCGTCGATGATCCTGCCGATCTGAGTGAGATCCCGCACGGCAAGCAAAAGAGTTTACCGCCTAATCCGTGGGATGATGTCTCCTTCACCACCACCAGCGGCATCTGGCAAACCGTCTGGCTGGAGTCTCGTCCGGCGATCTATGTGCAGAGCGTCAGGATCACGCCTGACGTAGCGAATCAAGCGGCGATCTTTGAGATCGCTGCCAACACCACAGGCGCAATCGAACTGAGCATCACCGCGCCCGACGGCAAAGCAATCACGCAGACCATCAAGGCAGGTACAACGCGAATTGCCATCCCCTCACCGGTCTTGTGGGACATCCGCCAGCCGAATCTGTACAACGTCACGCTGATGGTTAGCGACTCCGGCGATGTGCTGCACACTTATTTCGGGATGCGCTCGATTGAGCGAGTCGGCAACCAGATTCACCTGAATGGTCGCCCGATTTATGTGATGTCAGCGCTGGATCAGGGTTACTGGCACGATGGCATCTACACACCGTCAACCGACGCAGCCATTAAGTGGGATGTGCAGTACGCACTGTCCATCGGCTTGAATATGCTGCGTAAGCACATCAAGATCGAAGACCCGCGCTTCTACTATTGGGCAGACCAGTTGGGTTTGCTGATGTGGTGCGACACGCCCAGCCCTACCACCTTCAACGAACCTGCCCGCAATAACCTGATGCGCGATCTCAAGGGCATGATTGACCGTGACTACAACCATCCCTCGATTGTGATCTGGAGTCCTTACAACGAATCGTGGGGCTTGGAATTCCGCAGCGATACGGCGTTTCAGGAGTGGATGGTGACCAGCTACGACCAGATCAAAGCATGGGACCCCACGCGCTTGGTAGTCGATAACAGTGGTTGGCGGCACGTCAAAACCGATATTGCTGACAGCCATAAGTACACCGATGATCGCAGCGAATGGCGCGGCGTGATGACTTTGCTGGCAAACGACCCGATGGCGCTGGAAGTGCTAGGGCATCCTTTTTTCGCTGGACGGCACAAATATAACGGCGAGCCGCTGCTGATGAGCGAGTACGGTGTGGGTTGGGGAGCAGGGCGCGTTTCACAGTTCAAGTGGCAGACCGATGAAATCCGCCGCCACGCCAACGTGGTCGGTTATACGTACACCGAACTGTACGACATCGAGCACGAGCTAGCGGGCTTCACTACTTACGAGCGTCGCCCCAAATTCGTTGACTACGATCTGAGCATCATCAACAGCGACGACTTCATCGCCTTCGATATGTTCAAAATCGAGCCAAATCTGGTGATTGGCAAAACGCTCACGCTGCCCGTATTCGTCAGTCTGTATGGTATGCCCACCTTTGATAAGGGTGTGGTCAAGTGGCGGATGATGCGTGATGACATCGTGATCGCTGAAGGCAGCATGGAGGCACAGACCGTGACTCCCTTCACGGTGACCAACCTCGCGCCGCTATCGCTCACTGTTCCCGATAGTCCGGGCAAGATCCACCTGTGGATCGAACTGTACGACGGTGCGGAACGCCGCGCCATGAACTTCGCTGTGTTCACGATCCAGCCCGCGCAATAGGCAGTTCGATCTACCTCACCCCGACACCCCTGCCCATCAACGGATAGGGGCGTCGGCTAGCAGCGGCTGTTGCACTTGACCAGCGGGAGGTGAGGGAGTAAGTGCGTGATCCCTTTCGCCATTACCGATAATAACTAGCAACACTTTAGGATCAACCATCGTGACCAATACATTCGTCAACCCTATCAATCATGGTCCTGACCCGTGGATGCTTTACTGCAAAGGGAATTACTATCTGACCACCACCCAACACGACTGCATTCGCATGTGGACAGCGCCGACGATCAGCGGACTGGCGACGGCGGCGGGTGAAGTGGTCTGGCGAGATGACAATCCGACGCGCAATAAGCAGGTGTGGGCGGCAGAGTTTCACCAGATCGGTGAGCACTGGTACATGTACTACACTGCGAGTGATGGCGAGGACAAGAATCATCGGCTGTTTGTACTGGAAAGCGCGGGCAATGATCCCTGCGGACCTTACCACTTCAAAGCGCAGTTGACTGACTTCTGGGCGATTGATCCCGGACTGCTGCTGCTGCCCAATGGTGATTTGTATTTCCTGTGGACGGGACAGCATGACGGCAACGCGCTGTTCATCGCACGGATGAGCAATCCGTACACCATTGAGGGCGACGGAGCGCTGATTTCCGCCCCACAACTCGACTGGGAACGCTGTGGCTTTCCGGTAAATGAAGCGCCGGAACTATTGCAGCGCAACGGCAAGATCTATCTGATCTATTCCGCCAGCGATACAGGCACGCCGGATTATTGTCTGGGCATGTTAACGGCGGACGCAGCATCAAACCTGCTGGATCCGAAATCGTGGGTCAAGTCGCCCCAACCAGTGTTCAGCCGCAATGATGCCGCCGGAGTCTTTGCTCCGGGTCACAATGGTTTTTTCAAGTCGCCGGATGGCACTGAGGATTGGATCGTCTACCACGCCAAGACGACGCCAGAGTATACCTATCAGGGGCGCATCACACGGGCGCAACCATTCCATTGGGATGCCGACGGCACGCCCAATTTCGGCAAACCAGTGGCATTGGGCGAGCCTCTTGCCGAGCCATCAGGCGACGCTGGTTAGTAATTCAGATTTTCTACGCTTCCTTCAGTTCAGGTGATGCTTCCGCATCCTGTCGCCTAGATGATGCGGAAGCCCCCGCATCCTCAGGTTGTCCCGCTAGATACCTGCTAGACTGGCTAGTTAATACCTTCCCGACAACTGATTGACCCCGATTCTAGTTCATGGTATAATCCGGGTGTGTGAAGGTTCACACATTGAGGCGGTGCAGCGAGAATTAATTACCTCTCGTGGTTTACCAACTCAGCAGGATATCGTTCAACCCTCATTAGTCTTGGATAGGCAGAGCCTTGCTTGTCCACAGGCATTAGCATTGCCTGCGCTCCGCCCAAGCCCCTTGGTCCTATCCGCCAGTCTATATCCATACACAAGGAGTCAATTACCCCGTCTTTAGGAGCAGTTCATCATGCTAATCAAAAAAATGAATCGTCGTAGTTTTCTTAAGTTAGCTGCCATCGCTGGTGTCGGCGTTGGTACTCCTCTCTGGGAATTCCTCGAATGGCGTGTGTCATCCGCCGCAGCCCAAAGCAAAGCGATGACCGCCGCCTACTCCAATAACAGCCTCAGCCATTCATGGTGCGCACAGGGTAAAGATGCCGTTGATTACTTCGGCAGCCTGATGAACATCAAGATCGATTGGCAAGACCAGTCCGGTGATCCGAACGCGCAACTGGCGATCTTCAACCAATTTGCGGCAAACGCCGCCAACTATGATTTCGTTGGCGTTCAACCCGTCAGCATTGGTACGCTGGTCGAGCCGATCACCACGCTGATTAAGGCTGGCAAGCCAGTGGTAGCGATTGACACCCTGATCGCGCCGTTGAAGCAGCAGCAGGACATGGGCGTACTGACCTTTATGTCTTGCGACAACATTATCCTCGCTGAAGGCGTCTGCAATGCGCTGGCTGAGAAGATTGGTCGCAAGGGCAGTGTAGCCCATATTGGCGGCGACCCCGGTCACAGTGGCGCGCAGGGTCGACAGAAGGGCTTCCATAATGTCTTCGATCCGCTGGCAGCCAGCGGCGCGGTGAAGATCGTGGAAGATCAGCCAGCCAACTGGCTCGCTGATAAGTCCGCCGCCCTCACGCAGACCTTCCTGACCAAATATCCTGATCTAGTCGCCATCTTCTATGACAACGACGACATGGCGGTACCGGGCTTGAAAGCGGTACAGGATGCTGGTCGTGAGAAGACGGTTTTCGTCGGTGGTCTGGATGCCATGCCGCCAGCCATTCAGTTGGTTGCAGCCGGTCAACTGACCGCCACCGCACGCAACTCTGCTAACCGCGTTCACTCATGGTCAGTGATTGCTGGCGCGTGGGCTGCCACCGTAGGTCTGGATAACGCTAGAGGCAAGATCCCGCAGTGGCTCTATGTCGATGGACCAATCATCACGGTGCCCGATCCAGTTGATCCGAAACTGGTAGATACGCCGTGGCTGATGAAGAGTCTGGGTATCGGTACAGCCGAAGGTTCACTCTGGCTGGAAGAGAACCATCTGATGTAGTGATCTAGACCGGGTTGTGGAGAGGCGAGCAAATGCTGAAAGATGCTTGCTACAGGTACGGCGCCCGCCTCTCCCAACCATGCTGGCGGTGGGTGTCTTGCTATTGATCACACCTATTGCGCTCGACCGCGTACGGCAGCAGAAATTGATCGCGCTAACACTCACTACACACTGGCAGGGCATTACTGTTTCAGCATCACTTGCGTAATCATTCCCGTCACGATCAGGGATTGGAGATCGGCACGGGGGCTGATTCGTGTCACGATGCCCGAAGTGGGGTTGACGGGCAGCCTATTGGGCATCCTTAACTAAAACTCTATCCATTAGAGGAGATCACTCATGAGTCCGATTGTTCTGGAACTCAGAAATATCTCCAAGCGGTTCCGCAATATTCAGGCACTCGATCACGTCGATTTCGACCTCCGTGAAGGCGAAACCCACGCCTTGGTCGGGGAAAACGGCGCAGGCAAAAGCACGTTGATGCGCATCCTCGCTGGCGTTTACGACGATTATGAGGGCGAATTCCGGCTCAACGGCAAAGCGGTCCATTTCCACACTCCCAAAGAAGCCTTGAAGGCGGGCATCGGCATGATCCATCAGGAACTAAGCACGATGCCTTCGCTGACAGTGGCGGAAAATCTGTTTCTCGGACGCCAACCCCTCAACCGCTTCGGCGTGGTGGACTGGCAACAGATGGAGCAGGTAGCGCGGAAAGAATTAACGGCGCTCGGTTTCCCTGAGATCAACGTGAAACTGCCACTGGGAAACTATGCGCTGGGTATCCAGCAAGTAGTGGAAGTCCTGCGCGTGATCCTTTCCGGTGCGCGGGTGCTAATCATGGACGAGCCGACCTCGGCACTCTC
Source organism: Anaerolineae bacterium (assembly GCA_019637555.1). Taxonomy (GTDB): domain Bacteria; phylum Chloroflexota; class Anaerolineae; order Aggregatilineales; family UBA2796; genus JAHBVK01. The sequence goes on along the minus strand of JAHBVK010000003.1, from coordinate 188,660 downwards.
GCCTGCCGAAGTGGATCGCCTGATCCAATTGATCCACACCTTGCGCCAGCAAAACCGCAGCATCGTCTATATTTCGCACTTCCTTGATGAAGTGATGCGCGTGTCGGATCGCATTACCGTACTGCGCGATGGACGCCGCGTGGAGACGCTGGAGCGCCAGAATACCAACCTCAACCACTTGATCTCCTTGATCTTAGGACGCGAGGTTAACGCCGCGCTGCCGCCCGCGCTGCCCGAAGCCACCGAACGTGAACACGTCCTGCTGGAAGTCAAAGACCTTAGCGCCGATGTGTTCTCGAATGTGAACTTTCAGGTACTCGCCGGACAGGTGTTAGGCATTTACGGACCTATCGGCGCGGGGCATTTCGACGTAGCGCGGGCGATCTTCGGTATGTACCGCTTCGATCACGGCACGGTCACCGTTGAGGGTAAAACCCTGCCCGCCAATTTCTCCGCGCGGGATGCCATCAGGCACGGTGTTTCGTATGCTACCGAATCGCGGCGCAGAAGTCTGTTTCTGGATGAGCCAATCTATCGCAACATCACGCTGCCGCACCTGCCCAAGATCGGGCGCTTTGTGCCCAGCCGCGAACAAGAATTGAAAGTGGCGCAGCCCGCCATCGCGCGGACCGATGTGCAACCGCCCGATCCCTTCAACCCGGTTGGCAAATTGAGCGGCGGCAACCAGCAAAAGGTCGCCATTGCGCGCTGGATCGCCTTCCCACCCAGAGTCTTGATCGCCAGTGAGCCGACGCGGGGCATGGATGTAGGGGCAAAGAACGAGGTGCTAGGGATTTTGCGTACGCTGCGCAATGAACATTTCGGTGTGCTGGTGGTCTCCTCCGAGCCTGAGACGGTGCTGGCAGTCGCGGATCGGATCATCGTGATGACGCACGGACGGATCGTGGCGCAGTTGGATAACAAAGACTTGGACAAAGATGCACTAATAAGGCTAATTTAGAACATGGACGCACAAGCTGGACGTTCTGAGATCAAAACCGAGCCAAAAGCTGAATTGAGCATGGCTCAAGAGAGCACTCGCGATCTCTGGATGCGGCGCTTGAAAGTGCTGGCACCAGTGTGGACGCTCTTGGTAATGTGGATATTCTTCAGTCTGGCTACTCCAAGTTTCCTGACGGCAGCCAACTTCAACAATATCCTGTCGCAATCGGCAACCGCTGGTATTCTGGCGGTTGGTATGACGTTTGTGCTGCTGACGGGCGAAATCGATCTGAGCATCGCGGCGGTCATGGCTCTGGCGGCGGAGGTATCCGTTCAGCTCTACACGAACTATCACCTACCCGAACCCGTGCCGCTAATTGCCGCGCTGCTGGTCGGCATTCTGTGCGGCGCTGGCAGTGGCATCATTAGCACTGTGATCCGCGTACCAACCTTCATGGCAACGCTGGCAATGTCACTGATCGCGGAAGGCTTGACTCTGTGGATCAGTCAGGGACGGCAGTTCTTCCAGACGGAGATTTCGCCGCTGACGCTGTGGATCGGCAGCGAGAAGATCGGTGGAGATGCAGGGCTGCGGCAGGGTGTCATGATCCTGTTGTGCGCCTTTTGCCTGCTAATCGGCTATCTGGTGCTGCGCTACACTCGCTTCGGGCGCTACGTCTACATGACGGGTGCGAATCCATACGCGGCGCGTTTGGCAGGCATCAACACACGGCTAATGGTCTTTGCAGTGCTGACCATCTGCGGGTTTACAGCAGGTGTCGCAGGCATTGCGGCGCAAGGGCGGTTAGGCACGGCACTGCCTTCACCGCAGTCGGGCTACCTGATTCAAGCAATTGCCGTCGTTGTGCTGGGCGGCACTTCCCTGAACGGCGGTAAAGGCGGCATCTGGCAAACTACCATCGGTTTGTTAATCTATGGCTCGCTCACTAATGGCTTGGATAACATCGCCAACATCAACAGCTTTGCCAAGACTTTCATCACCGGACTAGTCTTGCTCGGTGCACTCATCGTTAACATCGTGTTCGCTGGTCGCGCGCCACGAGATAGGACGTGACCCGCGCAACTGATGTACGGTAGTTCGGTGGATCCGCCTCCTACCGAACTACCGTCTATTAGCGCTAATCACTGCTGCTGTCCCCCCAAAGCAGGAAATTTCATCTCGCTGTAAACTAACTCCTAAATGCAATCTAGCGTTAGGTTCGGTGTCTATGCGAGAGATCTTTCCAGCCATCTACGAAGTCATGCCCTCCAAGCAAACGCCGAAAAAATATCGCACATTTTTCGTGCAACACCCGGAAGGCAATCTATTATTTCCCTGTTTTTCCGCCAGCAGCACCATCGATGCAAACTTTTCCGCAATCGATGGCTTAGGCGGTATCAAGCGCCAATTGCTCGGTGACTCTCACTTCAAAGCTGCCCACTGCGATGAAATCGCCAAGCGTTTCGATGCCCCTCTCTATTGCAGCGAGGTCGAAGCGCCGGATGTTACTGCCACGCTGCAGCACGTGGTGACGTTCCCATTCACGCGCCATTTCTTGGCTGCTAAGGTTGAGGTCATCCCAACACCGGGGCACCGCGATGGTGGCGTCTGTTATCTGGTCTCTGCTGCTGGACAGCGCTATCTGTTCGCTGGCGATTTTATCTGGCACGATGGTGAGCAGTGGATATCTACCGCGCGTAAAGCTACCGTGTCCACTTACATCGCGAGTCTACGGTTGGTAGAAAGTCTCGACTTCGATGTACTGCTGGTCAATTCAGTGATCAGTAACCCGACCTGTTTCATCGAGCTGAACAAGGAATCAAGGAGCACCTTCATCGCTAAGCTGGTTAGCCAGTTGGATCAGCGATAACGAACCACGTGCTGCTGCCGAGAATGATTGCCTTAGTTCGGCGTGATCAATACCTTGCCTTCGGTCATATTTGCCGCATAGTGCTTGATCGCTTCAATCGCCTGTGGCAGCGCGTATCGTCCTTGGATAGTGCTTGCTAGGGTACTGCTGAGTAATTTCTGCACTTTGAAACCAATGCGCAGCAGCGTCAGGATGTTCTGCTGGGCGAACCATACGGGCAGCCAGAATCCGATCATCTGTTTACCATTGAACAGCAGCTGCAATGTATCGATGACGGGAAGCTCTTCAGATAAAAGTCCGTAAATGTTCACTGTTCCCCCGTCGATCAGCGCCTTCAGAATCTGCCCTGTAACCCTGCCGCCCACCGCGCAGAAAGCATAAGAGGCTTGCAATTGCTGACACAGGCTGCTCAACTGACCTTCAAATCCATCTGCACTGGAATTCAGGATATGTCTGGCTCCCATATCCCGCAGCAATTGTGCCTGTTCATCACGCCGGACGATGTTGATGACGGGAAGCTCCTTATGTTGGCATAGCCGCTCCACCATTCGCCCAACCTGACTCGCCGCCGCCGTTTGAACAAGCGCTTTGGCGTGTGCCTTTTCTGCCAGCGAGACCAGCACATATGCCGTGAACGGGTTGATCAACAACGCCGCACCCTGTTCGTCCGTGATCTGCTTTTGTAGGGGCAAACAGAGATTGCTCTTTGTGATCATGTACTGCGCCCAAGTGCCATCGCCATCTGCCGCTACACAGGCGACCCGCTTACCCAACAGATAGCGCCCCAATAAGCCAGCGCCGACAGCCACAACCTCGCCGCTGCCCTCAAAGCCAGCCACAATCGGCGGTTTCTTCTGGCTCTTATAGTCGCCATTTAAGAACGCTAAATCCGAGGGATTGACGCTAGCAGCACTGATCTTGATTAGGACTTCACCCGCTTGCGGCTGAGGTACAGGCTTTTCGACTAGCTCTAATGCCGCAGTTCCATCGAAGTTATTGAGTTGTAGCGCCTTCATCATTTTGGGGATCGCAGTCGTCATGCGCAGATCTCTTTCGCTAAGTTCACGCCAGCGAGCCGAAGTTGCAACGAGAATAAAAAGCCGGGCACAGTGATTAGTGTCCGGCTGATCTTTGCTGCGGGCAGCACGCTCACTGCCATGTCGTCGGCAGCGTTGATTTGCGGAATACCTCATCTACGCGGTCAGGATCGTTGTTCCATTCGGGCAGCAGCGGGAATACTGACTCCGCCACGCGGTACGCTTCCTCCAGATGGGGATAGCCGGAGAGAATGAAGGTATCGACGCCGAGCGCCATATACTCGCGCAGTCGATCCGCGACGGTCTGCGGATCGCCGACCAGTGCCGTGCCTACGCCCTTGTTCACCAGCCCGATCCCAGCCCACAGATTCGGGGAAATCTCCAAGGTTTCGCGGTTGCCTTTGTTGAGAGTCGCCTGCCGTGATTGCCCCACCGAATCGAACTGCGCCAGCTTCGCCTGATGCGCGGTGATGGCGGCATCATCGACGTACTTGATGATCTCGTTGGCGGCGTCCCAAGCCTGTCCTTCGGTATCGCGCACGACCATATGCAGCCGCACACCGACTCGCAATTTCCGCCCCTGCGCCTCTGCTTGTCCGCGCACGTCAGCGATCTTTGCGGCGACGGCGGCGGGCGGTTCACCGAGCGTCAGATAGACATCAACGTGCTTGGCAGCAACGCGATGACCAGCGGGCGACGATCCGCCGAAGAATAAAGTGGGATAGGGACGCGTGAACGGCGGCAGCAGCAGTTTGCCGCCGCGAATATCGTTGTGCTTGCCCTTGAAGTTGACTTCCTCACCCGTGAAGAGCTGACGGTAGATGCTCAGAAATTCATCGGTCACTTCGTAGCGTTCATCGTGGGTCAGGTGCGTGCCATCTCCCGCCAGTTCCACCGGATCGCCACCCGTGATAATGTTGAGCAGCAAGCGTCCACCGGAGAGGCGATCAAAGCTGGCTGCCATGCGTGCCGCTAAGGTGGGCGACATGCTGCCCGGACGGACGGCGATCAGGAACTTCATGCGCTCGGTGACTGCCATCAAGCCGGATGCCAGCGTCCACGAATCTTCGCAGCCAGCGCCAGTGGGCAGCAGCGCCCCCGTGAATCCGAGCGAGTCCACCGCCCGTGCCACCGTTGCCAGATAACCGAACGAGGTATTGCGGCGGCTTTCCTGCGTATTCAGGAAGCGGGCGTCGCCCATACCGGGGATAAACCACAAAATTTCCATCATGCTCTCCCTTAAGATTATTCTTTGTTGTGCTCGATTGCTTTGATGAACGCCAGCGCCGCCTCGCGCAGTTTGGTTTCTGCACCTACATCGTGGAAGCGCATGATCTTGCCTTCGCTGTAGTCGTATTGACTGTCGATCAGGTAGACACCGTTGAGGATTTGTCCAGCACCGAGCGCCGCCAGCACAGGCTTGAGCGCGTAATCCAATGCCAGCATGTGTCCGGGTGCGCCGCCGGAGACGATAGGCAGGATCACTTTGCCCGCCAGCGCGTTCTGTGGCAGTAGATCAAGCAGCACTTTGAGGACGCCGCTGTACGCCGCTTTGTAGACGGGCGTTGCTACGATTACGCCGTCAGCATCAGTGATCATTCCCGTCGCCACATCGATTGAAGGATCGTCGAAGTCGCCAGTGATCAGGGCACTGTGATTGAGATCGCGCACGGTGATCAGCGAGATGACGGCGCTAGTTTGCTCTTGGATCACGGTATGGAGGTAATTTAGCAGTGCCGCCGAACGCGAGGGCGCGGACGGACTGCCCGCAATGGAAACGATGGAGGCGGTGGGATTCATGGGCAAAGTTCCTATTTTGCGTCAATGATAGCGAGTATTTCAGGTTGAGGGAAAGGGAGGTGGATGGTCTGAGGAGATAGACGCACAGGCAAAAGATGGAAGTTACAGCAGATTGATCTTATCCCTGATTTACTGATGGCGACCCGCGCCCAGCGTTAACCCTTGCCGCCAGCGTCAGCACGATGCCGAGTACAAAGGAAGCTAAGCCCATCACCAGATATGCGAGAAAGTACAGCAAGCGCTCGAGATCGTCAGCAGCCTGCCCGATGGCGACATAGCCGACGAACTGCTGCAAGAGGATCGCTAGCAGCATCGGCAACCCGACCAGCAAGAGTAGGAAGTTCCAGCGTGGAAGCAATTTCCAGTGAAGATTTTCCAAGCCGATGATCGCCAACGTGATGACGTAGAGGATACAGGGAATCATCATGGCATCCCACCAGCCGGGCGGATCTTTGAGGACAACCAAGCCGACCATCATCAGGAGTGAGATCGATCCGAAGATGGTAGCGGCGTTGAATAAACCCCGTCCCCACACGCCGATGCGCCCTGCATGCTGGCGATAAAGCTGCCAGTAAGTGAACAACAGGCATAATATTGCCGGAAAGATCAGCCACCACAGGCTCTCGCTCATCGACTGATAACGCCAGCGCTGCCAGAAGGGGATCAAGACGATTGATTGCGCGGCTGCACCGATCAGCAGCAGCACACCACCAAGCAGCGTGATCCATGCGCCGCGCAGGGCAACTGGCTTGAACACGTTCACGGTACGCCGCCGTTCCTGATACGCGGTAAGCAGCGCATCAATGAAAGTACGCAGCCACACCTCCAGCAGCCCGATCAGACCGTGATCGCGGTAGGCATCGCGGCACAAATCGCGGAATGCTTGTGCCATCCAGTAACCGTACTCCGCCCGATGATCAGGCGGGTAGAGCAGCAGCAGCAGTTGATAGCCGCGTTCAGCGATGTTCGGCATCGTGGGGCGTGGTCGCGTCGTCATGAGGATAGCCCTCCAGCAAACCTTTTCGTGCGTGCTACGTTAAGCAAGCTCTCCATCCGCTGCAACTCCGCTGAGAGCACCCGTTTACCGAGCGCGGTCAGTTCATAGTAGCGGCGGCGCTCATCATCCAACGCCGGATCGGGGCGCTCGTCGGTTTCGCGGATCAGCTGCGATTCCAGCATTCTCTTGATCGAACCATAGAGCGTACCCGGTCCCATCTTGATCGCGCCGTTGGAAATAGCCGTGACCTCTTGCATGATCCCGTAACCGTGCTTTTCACCGTCTGCCAGCGCCAGCAGGATGTGAAACACCGCGGGAGTCAGCGGCAGCAAATCGCGCAGATTGTCAGGTTTGGCAGGGGTAGACATTCATTGCATCCGTTTCTGATATATCAGCTACGGACATAGTAGGAGTGATCGAGCAAGTTGTCAAGAGCGGTGACTGCTTGGCGCATACCCGGAGCTTCTGCTCCGGGATGAGACAGTTACCGTACGATTTTAACGACCATCAGCGTACGCTGTTCATTACTATCCCTGTCGTTTCTCTGGCAGACGCCCGAAGCGTTTGGCACTGCGCTCTCTGGCTTGCGCTGCCACGATAATGCGATCTCGCGGCGCGGCGTTGGTTTCCAGCGAGTTGAGCAGCGTGCTAGCGGCGGCGGCAATCTGATCGACGGCGGCGAGGAATGCCGCTTCGTTCCCTTTTGAGGGCTTATTGAAGCCGCTGATCTTACGTACGAACTGCAACGCCGCTGCCTGAATCTCGTCTTCGGTGGCGGGTGGTGCGAAGTTATACAGAGTTTTGATGTTCCGACACATGATTACACCCTTAACACTAAGCGGAATTTCGAATAAGTTTACCTCACCTCCTACCCCCTCTCCGTCAACGGGAAGGGAATCCGCGTTGATCGGAGGTTTTGCACTCTGCGGGCAGGGAGAGGCAACGTTAGTCAATAATCTGCCCGCAGGTCACATTGGCGACTGCGCCCGTCATCGCGCTTGCCTGATCAGATGCCATGAACGCGGCGACATTGGCGACTTCCGCCAGCAGTGGTAGGTGGCGCAGCGGGATTTCTCTGGCAGCATAGGCGGTAAATTCCTCAAGCGAAGTGCCTATCTCCGCCGCGCGCAGTTTGAATGCTTCCCGCACTCCCGGCGCATCTGGCGATCCAGCGGATCGCAAGCAGATGACGCGGATGCCAAGTGGTCCGACCTCAACCGCCAACTGACGGCACAAGCTCTCGATGGCAGCGCATGCGACTCCGAATCCGCCGACGTTTGGTTCTGGCACGCGGGCGACGTTCGCCGTGATCGCCATAATCACCCCTGATCGCTGCTTCGCCATCTGTCGCGCGGCGGCGGTAGCGGTGAAGAAATGGGTTTGCATAGCAGTGCTGATCGGCAGTGCAAAGCGCTCTTGCTGCATGTCAATCAGCGGTGCGCCCTGCGTATCACCGAGTCCGATGGCATTGAAAGAGATGTCAATAGTGCCAGCCTTGCTGAGGATGGTGCTCAGATGATCCTCTATCGCCTCGTTATCCAATGCATCAACTTGCGCGGTTTCGGCTGATCCACCCGCGTTGGTGATCTGCTGTGCTACAGCGTCAAGTTTGGCACTGGTGTTGCCAGCCAGAAAGACTGTTGCGCCTTCGCGTGCAAAGGCTAGCGCCACCGCGCTGCCGATTGCGCCCCCTGCCCCGTAGATCACAGCATTCTTGTTTTTAAGCAGCATAGTATCCCCCATCGTCAGGTTTGTGCGCGTCAGAACATAAGTAGGCTTTTGGTTGAATTTGACTGTGCTGCAATGGTGCTTTGGTGGTGCGACGATGAGACTGCAGAGGGAGTGCGGTGGGAGTCTAGTCTAATGTCGGCGGCGTTTACTTCTTCGGCTGCGGCTGCGCGAACGATAAGCCTCTCTCGGCAAGCGCCTCGCGCAGCAGTCGGATGCCTTTAGCTCCCATGCCATGCAGCGCGAGCAAGTCTTTTTCGGTGATAGCGGTTAACTGGTTGAGGTTGTGATAGCCTGCGTTTTCGAGCGCCCGTAACGCAGGTTGACTGAGGTTCGGCGGGAAGCCACCGCGTTTGGGATCGATCTTGTGGGTCATACATTTGCTCCTGATCGGTAGATCACCCCTCACCTTCCAGCCCCCCGCACGCGGATAGAGGGGAAGTTTGTTTTCGCCCTTCTCACACATGCGGGAGAGGGGTTGGGGTGAGCGTCAGCGTAAATAGCTACTTGAGCAGAAGTTTAGCTCATGTGTTCTGATATGGCAACTGAAACGCCGCATAAACAAAAAGCCCGCCGAAGCGGGCTTGCGCATACTGCCGAGATCGAACATTAATCGGCGGGGGTGACGTTGTAGTTCTGATTGAAAACGTTCTGCGGATCGTACTGCTTCTTGATCTTCGCCAACCGTTGATAGGTAGCAGGCGGGTAGATCGCGGCGACTTCTTTGGCGGTGGCGCTGTCGAAGAACCCGATGTACGCGCCTGTCGACGTGTAAGAGATCGCGTCCCACGGCTTGAGTGCTGCTTTAGTCATGGCGTCGTCGGCATCCAGCGGTAGGAAGATCGCGGCAACGAACAGAACTTCGGCATCACGGTGCGCGAAGGCGGTGGCATCTGCAGGGACGCGTTTCATCGCTCCCCCGAGACTGCGGATTTGCAGTGCGGGTGTGCCGGTCTTGCAGTGATGCGCCGCGACTGCTGCCACCAGATCGTCATTGAAATCAGGTACAAAGGCATTGCGGACGAGGATGCGGACTCCGGCAGGCGGGCGGGCTTCTTCCAGTACGGCGGCATATTCTTTTTCGTTGATGTGTTGTTGCAGTACCGGAGCGATTTTTAGCAGCGGATCAAGCGCTTGCTGCGCGGCAGCGGCATCGTCGCCAGCGTAGCAAACCAGAACCATCGCGCCGGGCGGGAAATCGCCAAAGTTGGGCATCAACAGCAGCGTCGTGCTTAGTTCTTCAGGTGCAACGCGCATATAATCGCGCCAACCCTTGACCAAAGCAGGCACATCGTCGAGCGCATACATGATCACGCCCGCGTGGACTTTGCCGACGGGATGTGCCTCAAACTCGAAGTTGGTGACCACACCGAAATTGCCACCGCCGCCGCGAATGCCCCAGAATAGATCGGCGTTTTCACTGGCGCTGGCACGCAGAATGCGACCATCCGCTGTGACCACTTCCGCCGCCACGAGGCTATCAATCGCCAGACCGTGCTTGCGTACCATCCAGCCGATGCCACCGCCCTGCGTCAAGCCGCCAACACCGACGGAAACGGTATCACCGGAGGAGATCCCCAGATGATGCGGTTGCAGCGCCTTGGCAACATCGCCCCACTTCGCGCCCGCGCCGATGCGGACGAGATGTCTAGCGGTGTCGATCACCTCGACCTGATTGATGCCCGAAAGATCGATTACACAGCCACCGTTATTCGTGGAATGTCCGGCGTTGCTGTGCCCACCGCTGCGGATCGACAACAGTAAGCCGCGATCTTTGGCATAACGGATGGCAGCGGCGACATCGGCAGCATTGTTAGGACGCAGCACAACTGCTGGCGATCCTTTATAGATGTAGGCATTGCGTACTTGTTCGTAGTTGTTGTCTTCTGGCAGGATCACATCGCCAGAAAAATCTTGCTTGAGCGTTTCCAGACTTGCCAGTGTCATCAGGTGTCCTTTCGGTGAGATCGAACAATTGCATCGTAACACAGCCAGATAGCTGCGTCTTGAAAAAAATGGACAGCGTTGCAGATGGTGGGTCGATGATGGCTGGTGAGATTATTAAACTTGAACTTGGGCAGCGCGGATAATCTGTGCCGGTGTGCTGCCGATGAAGCGCCGCAGCGATCTGGTCAGGTGCGGCTGATCTGCGTAGCCAAGCTGGTAAACGGCATCGAGAATCGGCGTACCTTGTTCCAACAGTGCCGCTGCTTGCTGCGCCCGCTCGATCTGCTGGATCGTCTTGTGCGTCAATCCAGTTGCATAGAGGAAGCGGCGGCGCAGCGTGCGCTCTGATAACTCTACATGACCTTGTTGTGCTTGCTGTGCTGCCGCACTGACCAGCGGATCGATCACGAGAATGTTCTGGCGCACCAGACGTTCCACGAATATTTCGACGTTATCGAAATCAGGGAATTGCCATGTAGAGCCATCCAGACAAAAGGATTTGCCCGCTCCTTCCGGCAAGAAGGCATCAGCATCGACCAGTTTGCTGGCAGGTAGATAGGGCATAAAGGTGCCGAGCTTAAACTTGATCACCAGAAATTCGCTGCCCTCGGATTGAGTCTTGGGTACGAATCCGGTGGTTGGACCTTCGACAGAGACGCGGATGCGTCCATCGCGCTTGGCGAACAGCAGATTCCAGCGCACATCGGCAGGGCAGACAGGCGCGTAGTCGCGAATCACATGCCCATGCCAGATCATCTCGATATAGGGCGAGTCCGACGTCCTGCCTTGAACCACAAAGCTCATAGCTTTCCCTAATGGGTGCTGGTGATCTAGCGCTGAACAGGCAATTATTATACCGTACATTTGTTCTATTTGGCAAGTGGTGAGGTGCTATTGACTCACGTTCCCGGCACTCAAGCCTCGAGCTAAAAGAGTAGTACTAACTTCAGCAAGTTAGATACTGTTTCAGCCCGGCGCTGAAGCGCCGGGAATTTTGGGCTGGATACTCGCCTCACAGCTCCAGTTGAAGGTTATACAAATTAGCATACGTGCCACCCCGCGCGATCAATTCATCGTGCGTACCCTGCTCCTCAACACCCTGATCCGTGAGGACGATGATGCGCTGCGCGTGCCTGACCGTCGACAGGCGGTGCGCGATCACGAAGGTGGTGCGGTTGTCGGTCAGCGATTCCAGCGATTCGCGGACGGCGCGTTCACTCTCATTATCGAGGGAACTGGTCGCCTCATCGAAGATCAAAATCGGTGGATTCTTGAGGAACACGCGGGCGATGCTCAGACGCTGCTTCTGACCGCCGGAGAGTTTGACGCCGCGCTGACCAATATCCGTATCGTAGCCGTGCGGTAGTGCCATGATGAAGTCATGCGCGTTCGCCCGCTTTGCCGCCGCGATGATCTCAGCGTCGCTGGCGTCGGGTTTGCCGTAGCCGATATTCTCTGCCACTGTTCCCGCGAATAGATAGACATCCTGCTGCACGATGCCGATGTTGCGCCTCAGTGAACGCAGCGTGACATCCTTGATGTTCATGCCGTCGATCAGGATGCAGCCTTCGCTAACCTCGTAGAAACGCGGGATTAACGAGCACAGCGTGGTCTTGCCGACGCCTGATGATCCCACTAGTGCCACGTATTCACCCGCCTTCACATTGAGCGAGATGTGCTTGACCACGAAGTTTGACTCTTCGCGATACTTGAAGCTGACCTCCTTAAACTGCACATCGCCGCGCACGTCGGTGAGTTCGACTGCCTGCGGCGCGTCCTGAATGTCGGGGGCAATCTCCATAATGTCCATGAAGCGGTTGAAACCTGTCGTGCCTTCCTGATACAGGCGTGCAAAGTTGACTAACCGCTGGATTGGTTCGGTGAGGATGCCCACGCACAGCAGATAGGTCAGTAAATCAGGCAGATCGAAGGAGCGATTGACGATTGCGATTCCGCCAAAGACGATCACAGCGAACGTGATCAGTTGGACGAATAGCCCCGTGCCGCTGTAGAAATAGCCTTCGCTGCGGTAGCCATCTCGCCGACTAACCACAAACCGCGCGTTTTCACGCTCGAACTTACGCTGTTCGATGTGCTCGTTGGTAAAGGACTTGACGACACGGATGCCCGCTAACGTATCCTCAACCTGTGCATTGATGTCCCCGATGCGCTCGTGCATGGCAAGTAAGGCGATGTTCATACGACGGTTGAAGTAGAACGCGTAGACGATCACTAGCGGCAGAAAGGCGAGGATCATCAGTGTCAGGCTGGTATTGAGATGAAACATGATCACGAACGCGCCGATCAGCTTGAGAAAGGCGATAGCGAGGTCTTCCGGTCCGTGATGGTAGAACTCCGACAGTGAGAACAGATCAGTGGACAGGCGCGTCATCAGTTGTCCGGTGCGGTTATCGTCATAGAAACTGAACGACAGCTTCTGATAATGTTCCAGCAGTTCGCGGCGCATATCGCTTTCCATTAGGGTGCCCATCATGTGCCCCTGATAGTCCACGAACAGGTTGCAGGCGGTATGGATGATCACCAGCAGCAGCATGATCGCACCCATGCCGTAAATCTGGTTGAGTGCGTCGGGATTATTTTCCGCTAGCACGCTTTTGGTGATGTACCCGGTACACAGTGGCAGCAGCAGCGCCGCGCCAGAGACGATGAAGGCACACGCCATATCCGCTAAGAACAGCCCGAGATACGGTTTGTAATAGGAGATGAATTTTCTGCGACGAGAATTCACAAAATTGCTCCTGAAGCACACGTTATCGTTGAGATAGATGGTGGAGACGCGGCGCGTCATCCGCTGAACGATCAGAGGTGACGGGAGGAGCGCGGCAGGTTGTGAAGATCAATCATGGGGAGCAAGCAGCGCAGTACCACCACCTCAAAGCATGAGGTCGTCAGGTACTCGTAAATCAGGCTGGCGCTAACCGGGAATCAGAATGGCAACGAGATGCTAAATCGTCCCTAAGCGCAGTGGAGTACGGAGCTTCCTGCGTCGACCACAAGCGTGAGCATTTTGGTGGTTTTCATTGTCAGAAACTCCTTTCATAAGCGCGGACGATAGCGCCCATCGTAGCTTAAACAGCGACGTATGTCAATCGGGAAAGGTGAGGCGGGAAAGCAGGAGAATTGTAAACCGGAGGTAGAAACCTCCGGCTACCACACTTGGTAAACCTGCTTAAGCGGGTTAGGAGATACGAACTCTTGTGGGCGCTTCACGTCCGATGCAAACGATAGACCCGACAAGCATCAGGGAGCCTCGCCCAAGCAGGAAGCTAACGCCAGTCAGTTAGCTGCTGTTTCAGCCCGCTTGCTTCAGCGTCGGGATCGTAACAATCGCACGGCGATGGTCAAGTCGAAAATCGATTGACGCTCACTTGATTACACGGAAAGTCAGATGCGTGACATCCGGCGTGGCAACGGCTTGCGTGCGTTCCAGCGCTATTGGTTCAACGCCTAGATGCTCAAACAGCCGCGTTCCCGATCCTAGCAGCACAGGCGCAAGATCGATATGGATTTCATCGAGCAAACCAGCCTTGAGGCATTGCTGCATGACGCTGGCGGTGGAAATCGCCACGTTCTTCTCTCCGGCGGCTTGCTTCGCTTGCCGGATCGCGCTCTCGATGCCATCGGTGACGAAGGTGAACGGCGAGTCAGGCTTGATCCACTCGGCGGGCGGATGATGCGTGAGGATAAAGCAGGGTGAGAATGGCGGATGACCGCCCCACGCATCAGCAACATCGAACATCTCGCGTCCTGCCACCATTGCGCCAGTTTCGCGGAATGCCTGCTTGATCAGGTCGGCGCTCTCCGCCGATACTTTGAGCACCAAGCCGTCCGGCATCGGTACGTCTGTGTCGCCGCTGCGATACCACTCAAATAAGCGTTCGCCGTGATCGCCTAACGGGTTGCTGGGACTGTCGTTCGGTCCGGTCACGAATCCATCCAGCGACATAGTGATCGCCAAGATAACTTTGCCCATGAGCGTAAGCTCCATCTAGCACTACTGGTCGATCAGGATTTGAGGAATTCGATCATCACGGGCGCGAGTACGTCAGACATCACCGCATGGCTTTGCCCCGCCAGCAAATGATGACGTGCATCGGGTAGCTGCTGGATCAGTGCTTTCGCGCCATCGTGGAAAAATGGCTCGGTGAGTTCACCCGTGATCACCAGCGTCGGCGCGGTCACGGCAGTCCAGCGATCCGTCGGCAGCGGTTTACCTAACATCAAGCCTTGCAAGATCGTGCCGTCATATGCCAGCGTATGCGCTACTTTCTCCATCTGCGCCCATTCCGGCGGCATCGCGCCATCAGACTCGCTGAACGATTCGCTCATTGGAGCGGTGCGCATTTGCGCCACGAATTCGGCGGGTATCAGCAATGCCTTGGTCATAAAAATCTCGACTGCGCCGCCGCGATCCCCCTTGGCAATCGCCGCATTGAGCTGATCTACGTAATCAACTGGCGCGGGCGGGCGGCTGTCATCAATGATGAACGGCGGTTCGTACATGATCAGCTTGGTGACTTTATTGGGCAGCTTATTGGCGGCATCCAGTGCTAGCACTGCACCGGAGGACATGCCATACAACGCCGCCGATCCACCAGCAAGGTCGATCAACGCTTCGATGTCTTCAATTTCGCGGGCGACTTCGTAAGGCTTGTTGTCGCCACTTTCGCCACGCCCGCGCCGATCATAATCGTAGACGGTGAAGTGAGTCGCAAGCAGTGCCGCGAGATCGTTTTTCATCGGTTCGCTGCGGACGCCGAGCGCACCAGTGATCAGGATGATCGCGGGTGCCTTGCCATCGCCGTACTTGTCGTAGCCGATTCTAGTGCCATCTTTGGAGGTTACGGTAGCCATGTGATTGTCTCCATTCATCAAATTATTCGCACGTTACCAATGGGTAGTGCCAACTCGCCGCATCCCTGCGCTACTTCGTGGAGAGGGAGAGCCGAGAGACACGATTATTCGTTGCCTAACTCGCAAGTAGGGAAGTGATAGAGTTCTTTCACTCCTAACCCACTTCAGTGGGTTTCAAAGGTGTTGTAGCCGGAGGTTTCAACCTCCGGTCTACCATGTCTACCGTTATCTCGCCTCGAAATACTCGACCAGTATCGGCGCGAGTACGTCCGTTGATACCTCGTGCGTTTGACCTTCGAGTGTGCGCTGCTGTCCCTGCGGCATTGCCTCAGCCAGTGCGACGGCGGCGGTGTGCATGAAGGGATAACTAGCACTGCCATCCAGCACCAGCGCGGGTACCTTCAGCTTGGCGGCGAGATCAGTGGCTACGGCGGCTTCAGCACCGAGTGCGGCTGCATCGTAGGCGAGGGTATGTCCCACCGCTTCCCAGTTGCCCCACAATGGATGTTGGCGCATCGCTTCTAGATGATCCGGTGGCATACCGACCAGCATCATGAACAAGCCAACTGCATCGCCCTTGCGCCCTTCCGCCACAATCTGATCCAGGTTCGCGCGGTACTCCCGCCATGCCTTACGCGCCGTCTCGTCATCGTTGTAGGGCGCTTCATAGATCGCCAGCTTCTTGATTTTGCTGTCCAGTTTGACCGCTGCGTGCAGCGCCAGCGCCGCGCCGGAGGAAATACCGAACAGGTATGCCGAGCCGCCTTCCGCGTTGATCAGCGCTTCAATGTCCTCGATCTCTCGATCAACGGCGTAAGGAGGTGTGTCGCCGCTTTCGCCGCGCCCCCGCCGATCATATTGGATGACCGTGAAGTGTTCGGCTAACAGCGGCGAGCCGCCCAGCGTGGAAGATTCGGAAACCCACGCGCGATATTCCAGCGCCCCGCCGACAAGGACGAGCGTTGGTCCCGTGCCGCTGCGGTTGTAAGCGATAATCGTGCCGTCTTTGGAAGTGACTGTAGGCATGTGTTTACTCCATATTGGTTTATTGCCTCGCTTGTTTCGAGTTCGAGGCAGCATGAGCCGATGTTGGGTGAGTTGTTTAACCCACCCCTACGGCGGCGTGATCTTGCTGATAAGAGTTGAGAGTGTGATGTGAGCTTGAGTTAGCGGGCGACGCGGGCAGCTTCGATTAGTGCTTCTAGCTGCTCCATCGAGTCCGAGAAGCCGTGCTCCATGCCGGAGGCGATCATGCCGTCCCGATCTTCCACCGTTTGAAACACGGAGATATCGGTGAACAGCGTCTTGCCGTCGCGCTCTTCAAGGATCATCGTCTCCATCAGCACATGTCCGGGCATCCCTTCAAAC
This sequence comes from Anaerolineae bacterium, assembly GCA_019637555.1. Classification (GTDB taxonomy): domain Bacteria; phylum Chloroflexota; class Anaerolineae; order Aggregatilineales; family UBA2796; genus JAHBVK01. The sequence goes on along the minus strand of JAHBVK010000003.1, from coordinate 172,095 downwards.
TCAAAGGTCTGCACCACGCGGGACGGTGCTTCGATCTGATGGAAGAAACCGAAGAAGCCGTATTCGCTACCGTCGGGACCCTTCTGGACGAAGCGCCATCCCCCACCCGGTCTAACATCCATCGTGGCGACGACGGTGGTGTAATCCTTTGGTCCCCACCACTGCGGGATCAATTTGGGATCGGTCATGGTCTTGAAGACCAACTCGCGTGGGGCGTCGAAAGTGCGGGTCAGGGTGAAGGCATTGCTGCCGGGTTCCGCGATCAGGGTGTGCTTTTTCATGATGCTGCTTCCTTTGATATTGTTCAGAACTTCAGTTAGACGATCAATGTGCTGTGTCCAGCGTTCAGTGTTGGTCACAATTAGCTACCGCGTTAGGCGTTGCTGAGAGCAGCTAGCGCCGCGTCCAGACGATCCAGCGATTCGTTCATGCCATCTAGCATCCCCATCTGGATCACTTTCTCCAGATCGGCGACGGCAGGATACTCGGAGCGTCCGGTGACTTTGGTCTTACCATCTACTTCGATAAAGGACATGGTAGTGGTGGCGGCAGGCATTTGATCCGAGAGCGTACCAGCGGCATCGGAGAAGTAATCGGTATAGACGATGCGCTCTGGCACTACGATCTCATGGTAAAGCGCCTTGCCCCACGATTCCTCGCCCTCTGGTCCGCGTATACAGTAGTGCCACGAGCCGCCCACGCGGAAATCGACGTTGCAGACGGGCAGCGTCCACCCTTGAGGACCCCACCAGCGCGCCAGATATTCGGGCTTCGACCATGCCTCGAAGACCAGTTGACGCGGGGCGTTGAAGATGCGTTCCATGTTCAACTGCTTGCCTGCCGTGCTAACAATCGTCTTGTTATTGCTCATCTTCGTTCTCCTGTTGCTGTACATCCTCTACTTGCTGTTGCTCTCGTTCTTGCTGTAGTTCCTGTAGAAAGGAGTCTAAGCGATCAAACCTTTCGAGCCACAGATGACGATAAGAGTCCAACCACTGATCCAGTTCTTGTAATGGTTCAGAGCGCAGTTCGTACCAGTGACGTTGAGCATCCTGCCGCACCCGCACCAGACCTGCTTCTCGCAGTACGCGCAGATGTTTGGATACTCCCGGTTGGCTGATCGCTAGTAGGTCTACTAGTTCGCCAACAAGGCGTGGCTGGTCGCGCAGTAAATCGAGAATGCGGCGGCGCGTTGGGTCGGCTAAGGCTTCAAATGTCGTCATGGTTCAAATATACCACATTGGTTATATAACTGTCAAGGCATATAAGGATTATGTTGATCAGAAGACTCAAGTTGAGCGGATTTTGCGCACAAAAGTGTGAATTCTGTGAAGTGTTTAAACGGCGGTATTGGATAACAAATGAGCAGGAAAATCTGAGATTTTGTCTCCAGTAAAAGGTATAATGTAATTGAAATACATATTATTCTTACTTTGCAGTTACAATTTAAACATTAGACAAAAAACATTGGTTTAGAGTCTCGGTACCTCGTTACCAGTGCTGTACCTCGTAAAACACTAGCTAGGTATCTAGATACCTAGAAAAGTTCGAAATGTTAGTTTGTGTTTCGTATTGTGATAGACCTGAATACTCAATTCCCCATCTCATCACGCTAGATGTAACTGCAATTGATGTTGTCGCTTGTGGCTGCGGGTTTGGCATGTGGAGTGAGATCGACTTTGCGCTCTTTACGTTGAGGTGGTAGGTACGCTAATCAACGATTTCTGATCGATTGTAAGGGTAAGTGTGACCATGACATCACTTTCTAGCGACATCACACTCCGGCTCCTAGGTATCAAGATCGGTAAGGCGCAAATCCATGCTCTTAGCGAAACGCTCTTAGCAGCAGGGTTGTCAGCTCCGATCACGCCAATCAGCGCTGCAAAAGAAGTCCCCGACGCCTTGCGGAAGCAGCGCTATGATGCCATCATCGCCGCTTATCCTCTGGCGCGTGGTGTGTTCGATCAAATACAGTCGTTGGCTGCCAACACGCCGCTGATCCTACTGTGCAAACCAGACACAGCAGATGCTGCTTTTACCTATGCGCTAGCTCAAAGACCCATCCTCAGCGATGTCCTGCTGACCGATCAACCTCAACGGCTACCCTTCATCTTGCGCCGCCTTATGACGTTGGCAACAACGCGCGACGAGGGTGAAGCACACTTCCGCAAAGTTGTGGAAGATCAGTTAGAGATGGTGTGCCGCTACGACACGGATTTCACCATTTCCCTCGCTAACTCCGCATTTGCTGCGCTGCACGGACGCAGTCCCGAATCGCTCGTCGGTGTGAACTTGATGCAATTGATCCCGGCGGCAGCTTGGGAACGCGTCACAGCACACTTGCACAGGCTCAACGCGGCGACTCCTGAAGCTACCTTCGAAGAATGGATGATCTTGCCCGATGGCAGTAGGCGTTGGGTTCAATGGCGAGATCGCGCACTGCTCGACGCGGCAGGGAAAATCATTGGCTATCAAGGCGTCGGACGTGATCTAACCGAACTGCATCAGGCGGAAGAAAAACTCCGCATCAGCAGGCAGCAGCTTGAGCTGTTCGTAGAACACGCGCCCGCTGCCATTATCATGCTAGATAGGCAGATGCGCTATCTGGTAGTTAGCAAGCGCTGGTTATCGGATTATCGGCTGGACGCAGCGAATGTCATAGGACGCTCGCACTATGACTTATTTCCCGAACTCCCTGAACGCTGGAAGGAAATCCATCAGCGCTGCTTGAACGGTGCGGTAGAAAGCTGCGAGGAGGATGAATTCATCCACGCCGACGGTTCGGTAGAATGGCTGCGCTGGTCTGTTCATCCATGGCGCAACGAGCAGAACGAGATCGGCGGCATCCTGATCATGGCAGAGTTGATCACCGAGCGTGTAAAAGCGGAACGCGCCATGCGCCAGAGCGAAGCACTACTCCGCGCTACGTTCGAGCAAGCCGCCGTCGGCATCGCTCATGTCTCGCCAGAAGGACGCTGGCTGCGCGTTAATCAACGGCTGTGCGACATCATCGGTTATACGCAAGAAGAACTGCTGACCAGAACTTTTCAGGAAATTACGCACCCTGATGATCTGGTATCCGACTTGAAACGCATACCGAAAATGTTGGGGGGTGAGTTCACCGATTACACGCGACATAAGCGCTACCTGCACAAAGATGGGCGCGTTATTTGGGTCAATCTGACCTCGCGGCTGATTCGGGATGCGAAAGGGCAGCCGGATTATTTCGTCACCGTGATCGAGGATATCACCGCGCTTAAAGAAGCGGAACAGGCGCTGATCCACAGCGAAGCACGTTACCGCCGCATCGTTGAAGACCAGATCGATCTGGTGTGCCGCTATGATCGAGATTTCAACCTCACCTTTGTCAACCAATCCTACGCCGCCCCCTACGGAAAGACCCCGGAGCAAATGCTGGGCACCAATCTGCTGCTCAATATTCCTGAAGCAGAACGCCCGATAGCCGCTGCCCATGTTGCATCACTCAGCGCCACAAATCCGGTAAATATTAGTGAGCATCATTCGCTGATGCCTGATGGCTCTATGCGCTGGTTCCAGTGGACGGATCGGGCGCTGCTGGATGGCGAAGGCAATATCGTCGAGTATCAGGGCGTCGGGCGCGATATTACCGAGCGCAAAAATACCGAAGCGGAATTGGCGGATTACCGCGCACGGTTGGAGCAGTTGGTGGCGGAGCGCAGCGCCCAATTGAATGACGAGCGCAAACTCCTGCGCACCTTGATCGATACCATTCCTGATTTTGTTTCAATCAAGGATACTTCCCATCGCTTTGTCTTGGGCAACAGGGCGTTGGCGCATGCACATGGCTATCACTCGCCTGATGAATTGATCGGCAAAAGTGACGCCGATCATTTTCCAGCAGACGTTGCACGGCAGTTTAAGGCTGATGAAGCCGAAATATTGCTAACAGGTGAAGCGCTCCTCAATCACGAAGAACTTGTGCCTGTTTACCACGATTATCGGTGGATGTCCTCGACCAAGATCCCTTTGCGCAACTTAAACGGCGAGATCACGGGCTTGGTCGTAGTGACCCGCGACATCAACGAGCGTAAGGAACGTGAACGCCAACTGCGCTTCCACGCCAGCGTACAGGAGAGCATCTACGACGCTGTAATCGTCGCTGATGTAGATCGGCGAATTCAAAGTTGGAATCATCGTGCCGAGGTGATGTACGGCTGGAGCGCTGCGGAAGCAGTGGGCAAGACATTTTCCGAATTAGCCGATCCCTCGCCGTTTAGAACGCCGCAGCAAGCCGATCTACTGCAACGGGCGCTGCTGGAAACGGGTGCATGGGAGGGTGAACTCGAGCAGCACGATAGAAACGGGCAGCAGATCATTGTCCATTGCTCCGCAACTTTCCTACGCGAGGATGATGGTACGCCTCTTGGAATCGTCTACATCAACCGCGATATTACGGAGCGTAAAGCACAGGAACGCCAGCTTCGCTTCCACGCCGGTATACAAGAGAGCGTTAGCGATGCAGTGATCGTCACTGACTTGGAATATCGCATCCAGAGTTGGAATAGAGCCGCTGAGAACATCTATGGCTGGCGTACCGCAGACGCACAAGGTCTGAAGGTGGTCGATCTGCTACATTCGCGCTTCCCGTCTGACCATGACTCCCAGCAGATTAGCCGGGATTTTCTGGCAAAAGGATATTGGGCAGGCGAGGTTGTCCAGACGCGCAAGAATGGTGAGGATGTCTACATCCAGTCATCGGTAACCTTGACCAAGGACGAAAATGGCGCACCCTTCGGCATTGTCGCCGTTAACCGCGACATCACCGAGAAGCGCAAAGCAGAGGAGGCGCTAAAGCACTACACCGCCGAGATCGAAGACCTCTATAACAATGCGCCCGCTGGTTATCATGCGTTAGATACTTACGGCTTGATCACCCGCATGAACGACACCGAACTGCTCTGGCTCGGCTACACGCGCGACGAGATCATTGGGGTACGGCGGTTGCCTGAGCTGCTTACTCCCGCCAGCCACCAGACCTTTGGCGTCAACTATCCCATCTTCAAAGATCGCGGCTGGTTGAAAGATTTGGAACTGGAGATGGTCCGCAAAGATGGCAGTACAATGACCGTCTTGGTCAACGCTACCGCCATTTATGATGAACGAGGCAACTACCTCTCCAGCCGTTCGACGGTTTATGACATCACAGAACGCAAGCGGGCAGAGAACGCACTAGAGGAAAAGCGAGCCGAAGAACGGGAGTTTCAGCAGTATCTCAAGGCACTGCACGAGATCAGCATTGAGTTGACCAGCATTGATGAACTCGACAACCTATTCCGACGTGCTGTCGAACTAGGACGCGAGCGACTCGGCTTTGATCGACTGGCATTGTTCCTTTACGATGCCAGTACCGCTTCAGCAACGGGCACATTCGGTACGGATGCTGAAGGCAGCCTAACCGATGAACGTTCGTTTTCTTATCAGCCCGGTCCACAAGACATCACTATGCGAGCATTGAACCGCGTAGAGCGATTCGCCTTTGACGATGGTGTGGAACTGTATATGAATATGCAGTCCGTGGGAATAGGTTGGAATGCCGCCACCGTTTTGTGGAACGGGACAGAGGCATTGGGCTGGCTGGTAGCAGATAACCTGATCCATCGACGCCCCGCGTCAAAGGCGTTGCTAGACACTCTCGCACTCTACGGCTCGACACTAGGCGCACTGCTGGCACGCAAGCGGATCGAAATCTCGCTGGTTCAAAGCGAAGAACGCTACCGCTTGCTGGCAGAGAACGTCAGCGATGTAGTCACTCGCGCTAACAAGCAAGGAGAGTTCCTTTATATTTCAGCGTCTAGCAAGGCAGTTACGGGCTATGCACCGGAGGAGTTAATTGGTCACTCCAGTTCCGAGCATATGCATCCCGACGATGTGTCTCCAGTCATGCAAGAATACGTACGTGCGCTTGAATTGCAGCTTAAGTCTCATAACTTTACGTGGCGCGTCCAACACAAAGATGGTCATTATGTCTGGTTGGAAACTGCCACGCAGTTCATTTATGACCCCGCCACGGGTGCGCTGCGCGAAGGGATAGCCGTCTCGCGCGATGTCAGCGAACGCAAGCGCGTCGAAGACGAGTTGAGCGCGCGTTTAGAAGAACAGCGCGAATTCCAGAACTATCTTAAGGCGCTGCACGAAATCACTATCGAATTGACGCTGATCAATGACCTTGATGAACTGTACCAGCGGGCGATCAAACTGGGCATACAGCAGTTTAATGTGGATCGTATGGCGCTGTTTCTCTACGATGAGCAAAGTGGTCAAGCCGTCGGCACGTATGGCACCGATCTAGAAGGTAATCTGACCGACGAACGCAACCTTCGCTTTACGCCCGCCCCGAACCGCGCCATGAGTAGGGCACTGCTTGGGAATGAACGGTTCTACTTTGACGGAAATACCGAACTTACCCAAAACCTGCAACCAGTAATGCTGGGCTGGAACCTTGCCGCGATTCTGTGGGATGGAGGGCAAAACATCGGTTGGTTAGTGGCGGATAACGGTATCAAACATCGCCCTGCCACCAAGCCGCAGTTAGATATCCTCTCACTCTACGCGCTAAGCATCGGTACGCTCTTAGCACGCAAAAGATCCGATCTGGCAATGCGCGAAAACGAGGAGCGTTATCGCCTCTTAGCGGAGAATATCACCGATCTGGTGGGGCGCATGTCATTGTCCGGTGAATTTCTCTACGTATCCCCCTCGATCCGGCGTATCCTCGGTTACGAACCGGAAGAACTCATCGGCAAGAACGGCTACGAAATCGTCCATCCCGATGATATAGGAGCGCTGGCAACGCCAGCGGGTTTGGAGATTACGCCCGATACGCCGACGCCGCTGCCTCTAGCGGTCTATCGGGTGCGTCATAAAGACGGACATTATGTGTGGCTGGAATCTTCCAATCAAGCCTTTTTCTCCGAGTCTACGCAGGAACTGTTAGGGTTCATTACCTCCTCGCGTGATATTAGCGAGCGCAAACGCGCTGAAGAAGCACTGCTTGCCAGTGAAAGTCTGCTGCGTGAGCGCGAAGGGATGATCCGTGCCATCGTCAACACCACCGCCGATGCCATCATCAGCATCGACTCGATTGGCACCATCCAATCTTTCAATACGGCAGCGACACGCATTTTTGGTTATAGCCTTGATGAGGTGATAGGCAAGAATGTTCGTATGCTGATGCCAGAGCCTGCATCCCATCAACACGATAGCTACATCGAACGACGAAAGAGCACTTCGCAAACAAAAGTGATCGGCGTTCAGCGCGAAGAACTAGCGCTGCGGAAAGATGGCAGTGTCTTCCCTATCGAACTGGCGATCAACGAGGTCGATGTCAACGGAAAGCTGCTCTTTACCGGACTGCTGCGCGATGTAACCGTCCCACGGCTGATCGAACGTGAGCGTAATCAGCTTTATGAACAGACTCAGACGGCACTGGCAGCCAGCAAGGCTTATGCGGAACGCCTCGATCTACTCAACGAACTAAGCCAGCGCGTTAACCGTACTAGTTCTGAAGACGATATTTATCGCATTGCCGTGAACAGCATCAAGCGTATTTTTAACGCCAAGCACTTCATGATTCTGGAACGCCAAGCAGATGCTGAGACTCTCACCATCGTGGTTAGCGAAGGGGAGAACCCAATTGCCAACGTTGGCGATCCTATTCCTCTAAGGGAGTCGATTACCGGACACGTTGTGCTTACAGGGCAGGTGATCAATGTCGGGGATATTCCCGCAAATCTGGCTCGGACACCAGCCGCTTTACGAGAACGGATAGCCAATTCAACGCTAGCGTCCAGTCTGATTGTGCCAATCAAGGTAGGCGAACACAACATCGGCGCGGTGGTGGTGAACAGCGAAACATTGAACGCTTACACCACTGAAGATGAAAATGTGCTGCAACACATCGCCTCTTTTCTGGGTATCGCTGTCCAGAACGCGCGGCGCACGCGGCAGTTGCAGGAAGCTACTGCGCTTGCCGAGAAAGCAAGCCGAGCCAAGAGCGAATTTCTGGCGAATATGAGCCACGAATTACGCACTCCGCTCAACGGCATCCTCGGCTATGTGCAAATTTTGCAGCGAGATAGAGCTACCCCCAAGCAACTAGATGGTTTAGGCATCATCGCGCGCAGCGGCGAGCATCTACTCAGTCTGATCAACGATGTGCTCGACTTCTCCAAGATCGAGGCGCAGCGGATGCAGCTAAGTCCGGCTGCCTTCGCCTTAGCGCCGATGCTGCGGACGATCTGCGAAATGATCCAGATTCGTGCCGAGCAAAAGAATCTGGTCTTCCATTACGAAGAAATCACTGATCTACCTGCTGGAGTCTATGGCGACGAAGTGCGGCTGCGTCAGGTACTGCTGAATCTGCTGACTAATGCCGTGAAATATACCGAACATGGCGGGGTAGTTCTGAAAGTGGCACATGAAGATCAGCGGATCCGTTTTCAGGTCGAAGATACGGGCATCGGTATCCCCCCCGAATTGCTGCCACAGTTGTTCCAGCCCTTCGTACAGGCGGAGCGACGCGCTCAAGTTGAAGGGACTGGCTTAGGATTAGCGATCAGCAACCAGCTCGTCAGCTTGATGGGCGGACAACTACAGGTCAAAACACAATTGGGAGAGGGCAGCACGTTCTGGTTTGAACTCACCATGCCCCGTGTGGATGATTTCGAAGAACCACCGCAGCCATTGGAACAAAACATCATCGGCTATCGCGGTGAACGACGCCACATTTTGGTGGTCGATGATCGCGCCGAAAATCGCAGTGTGCTGCGGGAGATGTTACAGCCATTAGGCTTCGAGATTAGTGAAGCCGTCAACGGGCTAGAGTGTCTGGAAATAGTCAGCACCACGCACTTTGACGCGATTCTGCTGGATTTACGAATGCCCGGCTTAGGAGGGCTGGAAACGATCAAGCGGCTGCGCCAGAGCCAACAGGGAACCAACCATGTCTTGATCGCCATTTCAGCCAGCGCCTTCGATCATAACCGCACTGAAAGTATCTTAGCCGGAGCGAATGGCTTTTTAGCCAAGCCTTTCCGCTTGCAGCGCCTGCTGGACGTGCTGGGACAAAACTTGAAGCTGGATTGGATCATTGAGGAATACCTTGTGCCCACTGCCGATGGCGACGTGATTCCCTTGATACTGCCTCCGGAAAAAGTGCTGTCACAGCTCTACGATCTGGTACTGCAAGGGGATGTGCGCGGCATTCAGGTGCAATGTCAACAGCTTGCCAATGAGTACCCCACCTTTGCTGCTACGGTCAGTAATTTGGCGAAGTCATTCAAGATTAGGGAACTGCGCCACTTCTTAGCGCAGCACGGAGGAAAATCACAATGACAGCTAGACTTAACCGCGGAACTATTTTGATTGTTGATGATGTTCCCACAAACTTGAATGTACTGATGGAATTTCTGGAAAGTTCGGGCTACCGTGTATTAGTGGCAGTAGATGGCGAAAGCGCCATTGAGCAAGTCCACTATGCCCGACCGGATATTATCTTGCTCGATGTCATGATGCCGGGCATTGATGGTTTCGAAACTTGCCGCCGCCTCAAAGCAGAACCCGCCACCAGCGACATTCCGGTCATCTTCATGACGGCACTGACGGATACGGTAGACAAAGTACATGGCTTCGAGCTTGGCGCGGCGGATTATGTGGCGAAACCGCTGCATCAGGAAGAAGTCGTGGCGCGGGTTAATGCTCACCTCACCTTGTCTCATCAGCGTCAGGAGATCGAGCGCTTGCGAGAGCAAGATCGCCTTCAATATGAAACCCTTTCCCATATGAAAGATCAGGTGCTTAGTACCGCCTCTCACGATCTGAAAAATCCATTGGCAACGATCATGACCGCTACAGCCGTCCTACGGCACTATGTTCCTAAAGATAATGACCGCGCTACTCGCAAGCTCGATCACATCGATGAAGCGGCGAAGCACATGTGCGATTTGATTGTCAACTTGCTGGACTTAGCTCGACTGGAAACCGGAGTTGCTGCCGAGAAAGGCGATTTCTCACTCAACCAGATTCTGGACTCCAGTTTTGCCCGTGCTGCGGCAGCAGCCGAAGAAAAACAGATCAAGTTGACCTTGCGACTGCTTACGCATGACGTGACTATGCACTGTGTTGGCTTCCAGATCGGGCAGGCATTGCAAAACTTGATTTCCAATGCGTTGAAGTACACGCCCGCGAATGGATTGGTCAGGGTTAGCGCGGAAGTCACCGAGTATACGGTGTGCATTCATGTTGCCGATTCAGGTCTCGGCATTCCGCAGGAGAGTCTGAACCATTTGGCGCAGAAGTTCTTCCGCGTCAACACCGTCGAACACATGGCAGTGGCGGGCACAGGATTGGGTCTCTCTATCGTCCGCGAGATCGCGCGGCAGCATGGCGGCGAACTTCTGGTCATCAGCAAACTGGGTGTGGGCAGCCAGTTTACGATCTCGCTGCCCCATCAACACGAGGTAGGAAATAACTAGCTGAACGCCTATGGTGTGCCGTTTGTGTTCAGTCGCGATGATCACGCTGCAATTGCCACCGCCTTCTTTGCCTTCGCGCGGGAAGCCACCAGTGCAAGAGGGCACAAATGCGCGTGAACTTCCTAGCCCTGTTGAGATAGCGGTATCAATTGCACTCCGGAATTTCCTTCCCACGTTGTGCAATCGAGTTAATGGCGCCATAGATTCTAAGTTTGCGTTCGCCTACCTATTTTGATCAGACTGACCGTTCGTGATCATGAGTCTGGCAGCGTAAATTCCCCCTGATTTCCTCGCAACCAAGACAGCCGTGAAGCGTAAATGATTGTGAATAATTTAACAATCAATCCGCCATCATCGATCCACCTAGCCTGCCTTTGGTGCTACGAGGAATCCTACGGTTATGTCCACGTCTGCCGTCTACACTGACAGCCTGATCGGGGAACGGACTGAATCCAGCGCAGTAGCGCACTCCGATCCGGCATTGGGCGCGGCGATCACCAAGATCGCCAGCCAGCAATCCTATTACATCATCCATTTTCTGGTGGATCGCGAACGGCGCGATCACGCCTACCGCGCCTATGCTTACTTTCGCTGGGTTGATGATTCGCTGGATCAGCGCGGATCGTGGCGCAGCGATAACCTCGCCTTTATAGAACGACAGCGGCAGCTTGTGGAACGCTGCTATCATGGCGAACCGCTGTGCGATCTTGTGCCGGAGGAGAATATGCTGCGAGACCTGATCCGCAGTGACAGCGATCCGGGCAGTGGCGTGGCTGCCTACATTCAGCAGATGATGGCGGTGATGGAGTTCGACGCCCGTCGGCGTGGCAGATTGATCACCCAGCGACAGCTAGACGAATACTCGCACCATCTCGCTGTTGCGGTGATGGAGGCGCTGCACTACTTCATCGGACATGCCTGCCACTCTCCGCATGGCGAGCAGCGTTATCTTGCCGCCATCGCCGCCCACATTACCCATTTGCTGCGCGATACTGTTGAGGACGTTGATAATGGCTACTTCAATATCCCCTCTGAATATCTCAGCGCCAACAATCTACATCCGGCGGACATCGCCAGCCCCGCCTATCGATCATGGGTCAGGAGCCGCGTACAGTTGGCGCGTGATTACTTCGCGGCGGGTAAACGCTATCTGGCGCAGATCAGTAATCTACGCTGCAAACTAGCCGGTTATGCCTACATCGCGCGTTTCGAGCAGGTCTTGAACGCCATCGAACGCGATCACTATTTGCTGCGTGCCGACTATGCGGACTGCAAAGATACTTCTGCTGCGCTGCGTATGGGCTGGTCAGTGTTGTGGCAAACGCTCATCTAAGGTATCGAGGTTTCGACAGCAAATGTGCCTGTTGTAGAACCAAGCACTAAGGCTTATCTACCTCACCGCTACCCTCTCCACCTCTTAAAGAGGGAATCAAAAACTACCGTTGAGTGAGTAAATCCCCTCTCCGTTGACGGAGAGGGGTAGGGATGAGGTAAATCTTCAATTGAGGACTCGATGAACAAACTTTCAGCCATCATTATCGGCGCGGGCATCGGCGGGATCGCTACCGCCGCGCATCTTGCCCAGCACGGCTATCACGTCACCGTATTCGAGAAAAACCCTGATGCGGGTGGGCGCTGCGACTACTTTGTCCGCGATGGTCACTTTTTTGACACCGGTCCCACGCTGCTGATCATGCCCCATGTCTACCAGACGGAGTTCGCGGCATTGGGTGCATCGCTGCACGAACTACTCGATTTGCAGCGCGTCGATCCGACCTATCATCTGGTTTTCGATGATGGGCAGCAGTTGGCACTCACGTCCGATCTCAAGAGCATGTACGATCAGCTTGAGGCGCTCGAACCGGGCAGCTTTGCGGGCTTCCTGCGCTATCTGCAAGAAGGTCAGCGCCATTACGACATCGCCATGGAGCGCTTGGTGCAGCGCGATTTCCGCACGCCTTTCGAGTTCTTCAATCTGGGCAACTTGCCGCTGCTGCGTCAGCTCAAACCTTTGAGCAACCACTACGCCAACATGGCGAACTACTTTGCCTCGCCGCGCCTGAAATCGGCATTCACCTTTCAGGATGTGTACATGGGCTTGAGTCCCTTCGAGGCTCCGGCGACCTTCTCCATGATGCCTTACACTGAATTGGCGCACGGTGTCTGGTATCCGCGTGGCGGGATGTACAGCATCGTCAAAGCACTGCTCCAGATCGCGGAAGCAGCGGGCGTGGAGTTTATCTACGAGACGTCGGTCACTCACATTGATGTGGATGCCAACGGCGCACGTGGCGTGATCCTTGAGGACGGGCGGCGCATGGATGCTGCGATCATCGTGGCGAACGCCGATCTACCCTATGTCTACGAACAGTTGCTGCCGGATCAACGGGAGGCGGCGGAGGTGAGCAATAAGCGTTTCTCCTGCTCGGTGATCAGCTTCTTCTGGGCTGTGGATAAGACGTGCCCCCAACTCGGCGGTCACACGCTGTTTCTAGCCGACGACTACCGTCAGAATTTCGAGAGCATCATCAACGATCTGACGCTGCCCGACAATCCTAGCCTCTACGTTCACGCGCCAACGCGCCTTGATCCCACGCGCGCACCACAAGGGCAAGATACCCTGATCGCTATCGTGCCTGTCGGGCATCTCGGTGGCAGAGGCGAACAGGATTGGATCTGCATTCGCGAACAGGCGCGGCAGCAGGTGTTCAAACGCTTGGCACTGCTTGGGATCAACGATCTGAAGAAGCACATTAAGTTCGAGTCCAACTATACGCCGCTGTCATGGCGCAAGCGCTATAACCTGATGAAAGGATCGACGCATGGACTGAGTCATACACTGCTGCAGCTCGGTTACTTGCGTCCGCATAATCGGCATCCGCGCTACCACAACCTGTATTTCGTGGGCGCGAGTACGCATCCGGGCACGGGCATCCCTACTGCGCTGATCTCCGCGCGTCTGGTGGCAGATCGCATCCTTGATGAGCATGCCGCCGCCACCCTATTCTGATCGAAAGGCAGAATGCCGCCAGTGCTAAAACTTTAGGTCCACACTGGCTGGTCACGATCTCAAAGAAGTAGGTTGAGGTAGGCGCGGCAAAATACAACTCAAGTTGAGGACTGCTGAGAAGCCGCAAGACCGCCTAATGGTTTGATCCGCGCCCAGATCAGGCGAGCGAATAAGATCACCGCACTGAGGGTACACAGTCGCCCGATAATGGCTATCGGCAGCAGAGCAGCCCACAAACCAATGGCAGTCAGCAGCACGCCGCTGTTGAGCAAGCCGAAACTCCACCAACCGAAGATCGCTTTGCCGTAGCGCGGTTCCGTAGAGAAGCGGGGCAGAATCCAGAAGGCGATGCCCATCACGAACTGCATCGTCCAGCCAAAGACCAGCAGTTCAAGGTGCGGATTGAGCAGTTGCCACGCCCAATCGAAGATCGGCATTCCTTTATGCCACAGCAGCAGCGCCCCAACGGTAAATCCGATCCCCAAGTGGATCAGCGAAGCGCGTACCAGCCAGACGCTCAATTTGGGCATGATTAACGCTCCTTGATCCGTCCCCACGTATTGAAGATGAAGCCCCAGCCCGCCAGCAGCAGGCACAGGGCAGCGATCACCAGCGTCCAGCCCAAGTTCGCATCGGGGATCAGGATGACGGCTGGCTCACCGATGGCACGCAGCACCAAGCCGCAGTTCAGCAGCACGAACACTGCCCAACTGAGCCGTTCACTGCCGCGTGGATGATCCTTAGACTGTTTGGGAAACATCCAGTAACCGACGCCCATGATCAGTTGCGTCACCCAACCGATGAAGAGGAAGTGCAGGTAGACTGGACGCAAAACCTGAAGACTAGGCGACCATCCGACGGCGGGCTGCATCAAGAGCAATGCCGCCATCATCAAGCCGACGGCGAAGTAGAGCAGCGCCACTTTGATATACCAACGGGATAGGGTTGGCACACGTCCTCCTCAAGTACCGATGTCCTCAGATTAGCAGTCGGTTGGCGATTTGTCTTTAAGCTAGATCAAAGATAGCGAGGAATTGGCGAAATGGGATCAGTGGGATAAGGGTAGCGCAGGAGTACATCTCTTTACTGCGAGTAATTCTATAATGTGCCAATGAACATCAGATTCCATGCACGATTACTGAATATCTTGCTGCTAGTAGCTACGATTGCGCTACCAGAACAACAAGTCATTGCATACCAAAGTGGAAACAGTTGCCAGATGCTTCCAACGCAATATCCATTGTTATTATCTGAATTTATGTGGCTAGATAGCGACACTGTAGCTTTTCGAGTAGGGAACACCCTTGCAGACGACGATCTTGGCGCTGAACGACTCTGGTATTCATATACAAATACAAATCATAAATTGTTAGGGTCGAACACTCTTCCAATGGTATCGTCAGCAAATTCTTCTTTAGCGGCGATTAAATCCAATTTGGACGCATTAGGTGCAGAGTCCTATTGGCATCTTCGCATGTCTCCCAGCAATACGAAGGTGATTTACCCGAAGCGAGTTGGTGAAATCACAACGTATTGGCTTTTAGACACAAATACAAATGCTTCATACGATTTGCGATTATCGATGCTAGGAGCTTTAAGCAATAGTTCCTTACCCGATGTTTACTGGTATCCAGATGAGAAGACTTTTATACTCCAAACATTGCCTAATAGTGTGTCTCCCATACTTCTAGGAAATATCAGTAATACCGATTTACAGTTAAAACTCTTAGCTGAAAATCCTCCTTGGGCAGAAATGGGTTTGGGGATCATCGATTTTATTGTAGCAGGATTAAGTCTTGATGGGCGATACCTTGCAGTAAAACCAGATCCTGTCACTGCCGACGGTCAATATGAAGCCAAGTTATGGATATACGATAGTCAGCTTGCCCAGCTACAAAAAATTGATATATACCCCATGGGAAATGGCAAGATCAGATGGATTTCTAATTCCACGTTTGTAGCCCTAACGTTGCCTGGAGTTATCGAGTACGATGTATCGACAAAGAAATCTAGCGCAATACTTAAATCTACTGAAACGGATCGTTTGGCGGCAGAGGGACGGACACAAATCTCGCCAAATGGGCAATATATTATAGGCATGATTATGGGCAATGAAGGTTCGCCTACTGGAGCAGGCGTTCTTGTATGCCAACTAACTTAACAGAGAGTTGCGCTTGACAAATATCCTTACTAACCTTCTCTCGCCGCGCTGATCGCAGGTGGTAGCTCCTGCAAGGCGAATGCCAAGCGCGTGCCGTGCCACGAGAGCAGACTGCCATCGACCAGATAGACGTGCCCGTTGATCGCGGCGGGGATGTCCAGTTCCAGCAATTCGCGGGCGTCGCGTTCCCCGAATAGATACGGCTCATCTGGCAGCAGGATCAACTCCGGCTGCGCGGCGACGACCTCCTCCAGCGTGATGCGCGGATAGCGGGTGTCGCGTCCTTCCATCGGCTGCGGATCGGCGGTACCGAGATCGGCGGCGAGGGGATAGAGGCGTTCGCGCTCGGCAAAGACGTTCTGTGCGCCACACACGCGCAGCAGATCGTGCATGTAGGTATCGGCGTTGATGGTCATCCACGGATCGCGCCAGATGGGAACGAATACTTTGACGGGCGCGTATTCACTCTGAAATTTTTCGGTCAGTTCGGCGTTACCCTCGATCAGACGCACACGATCCGTCATCGAGGCGTCCTCGAACACGCTCATGATGCTCCACAGCAGTTCGATTGCCTGCTGCACGGTACGCGGTCCAGTTACCCAGATCGGTACGCCCGCCGCCTGCAACTTCTCGGCATCCTCGCGGCGATTCTCCTCATCGT
Source organism: Anaerolineae bacterium (assembly GCA_019637555.1). Taxonomy (GTDB): domain Bacteria; phylum Chloroflexota; class Anaerolineae; order Aggregatilineales; family UBA2796; genus JAHBVK01. Next base: position 155,749 of record JAHBVK010000003.1, on the reverse strand, counting down.
TGAGGATCACCAGATCAGGTTTCAGGTCGATGATGCGCTGAAGATCAGGATTTTTGGTACCGCCGATACGCGGTAATTTGGCGACACCTTCTTCGGGACGGTTGCAATAATCGGTGATGGCGATCAGCCGATTGCCGAGGTTGAGATCGAACAGCGATTCGGTGACGCTAGGGACGAGCGAAATCACCCGCTGCGGCACGTAATCGACGGGACTCTGGAAATCGTAATTTTCGGGCATCGCGCTATTCTCCCGGTGTAAACTTGCTGCCGAGCGTGACCGTGATCTGGCGCTTGCCCCATGCCTGCACTTCGCCATTCGGTCCGAGCGCCAGCGCCGATCCAGTGCCGATGCCGAGAGCGTAGCTTTCGGGGTGGGCGATCAGCAGATCGCGTAGGCGCTGTTTGCCTGCCTCGGTATCGAAGTAGGGGACGACTGCCGCGCCCTCGATCCAGCCGAGTCCGGGCTTCGCTCCGTAGACGCCGCCGAGTACCTGTGCGCCTGCACCTTCCGCCAGAATCACAGCGCCTTCTTGGAACGCCGCCTCGATGCCCGCAATCGCCGCACCGAGCAGACCGCCGCGCAGTTGATCAGCTTGCTTGCCGTCCGCGAGGATGATCAGTCCGGCGTCCTCTAGCTGCGTGCGTAACGTGTCGTCATCTTCGCTCAGAGCATCGACCAGATAGCCGGACGGTGCGCCTAAATCTTCCAACAGCGCCAGATGTTCATCAGCGGTTTCGATGTCCGAGGCGGCGAAGATGTAAGCCATCGGTTTGCCTGCGGATGCCAAGCCGAGCGCCTGTGCCTCGATCTCGTTGGTGCCTTCGTCCTCCCGCGTGGTGCGAAAATCACCGCCACCCGTGAGGACAATCCAACCGCCGCCATCCCGCCAGCGGATCACGTTTGCTTGGGGCATAGAGGTCGTCCACTCTCGCGTGTACCGTTCCGGTGCATATGTTCATTATACCGATTCTTGGGGTGTTCTCGTCGCCAACACATCCAGTACCGTATTCGCGCGTATTAGGAATCAGCGCAGTAAGCGGCAGTAATGAAGGAGAGAACGATGATCGTAAGCACAACCAACACGCTCGAAGGCATGAAAGTTAAGCAGTATCTCGGCATCGTTTCTGGCGAGACGATCATGGGCGCGAATATCGTGCGCGACCTGATGGCATCGATCACTGACATCGTTGGTGGACGCGCCAGCGCCTACGAAAAATCGCTGATCGAAGCGAAGGAGATCGCCTTGCAGGAGATGGTCGATGAGGCGGAGAGCAGAGGTGCAAACGCGGTGATCGGCGTCGATCTGGACTTCGAGACGGTCGGTCAGGGCAGCATGATGATGGTCAGCGCCAGCGGCACGGCAGTGATAGTGGAATGAGATCACACTAGCTCTGTATATCCCCTATACTAGATTTCTACAGAGGTGAGCGACGTGCTTCACCTCTGAGAATCTGCCCGCAGAACGCGCAAGGGGATCGGAATATGGGATTACGTCGCAAGAAGACTGCGGTAGCTGCGCCAACAGCTACTAATTGGCAAGAAGTAAAAAGCCAACTTGCCGCACTAACCTCCGAACAGTTCGATGCACTCAAGAACGTCTATCACTACCGCTGGCTTGCCTCATCAATGCAAAGAGATGGTTGGCTCAATCTGATCTTGGGCGGCATCACGGTCTGGGGCGCTTGGGAAGGGCAAAGTTTCAATTCGCTGTGGCTGATCCAGCTCGTGTTGGGATTGGCGATTGTTGGGCAGAGTCTGTGGATGCTCTCCAAACCAGACACAGCGGGACTGCTGCGCTTTAGCATTTTGCTGGCGGCAGTAGGCATTTACAACATCACTGGACCGCTGCTGCGCGGCAATAATGGAACTACTGTGACAATTGTTGCCGGACTCGGGTTGTTGCAGTTATGGATGGCTTACACCGTGTATGGTCTTTATCAGAAGCGCAAAGACATGACCATCACGAAACCAACGGCAGAACAAGACCGCTTGTATGACGTTCTGTGGGCGCAGATCATCAACATGAGCCTCAGTAGCAACGACGATAACGATTACCTCGAAGCAACCATGCAAGGGAAGTGGTGGCAGGGCTTTTTATTAGGAGATCGCGTCATTCTGGCGAAGAAAAATGCGCCCCCGAAATGGATGATCGTTGCCAACGCGCCAGAAGTGACCTTCGATACTAAACAGACGGTCACTACGACGACCAGCCAAATACGTGGCAAGATGAAATTTGGAATCCTTACATTGACAGCGGCGCTGCATCGCGTGTTCTTCGCCCGACTGGTGGAGTGGAAAACGATATTCGCCGCCAAGTAATGCCGTTTATGATCACGATTGGAGGTCATAATCACCATTCAGGCAATCGGCGGCATAAAGCGCGGCACCTTGCAAGCAGGCATTTTCACCGAGCGCGGCATAGCGGATCAGATCGTCGTTGTAGAGCGCAGCGTCGATCAGATTCGCTTGAATCGCGTGGCGAGTCGGTTCGAGCAGCAGATCACCGAGTCGGGTGACACTGCCGCCGAGCGCGATCCCCTGCGGATTAAATAGGTGCAGCAGATTGGCGATGCCGACGCCGAGCCAGTAACCTGCCTGCGCGACGATCTCTAGCGCGAAAGGATCACCACTCTGGGCGGCAGCGCCGACTGCCTTACCATCGACAACACTGGCGCTGCGAAGCGAAGATGCTTGATCGCGTTCCGCCAGTTTGCGCTGCGCCCACACGCCTAGCGCCGTCCCCGATGCCAGTTCTTCCAGCCGATACAATTTGCCGTCCCTGTGCGCGATGCGGAGATGCCCCGGCTCAATTGCCAACCCGCCGCTGCCGCTGAACAGCTTACCATTGAGGATCGCGCCGCCGCCGATCCCTGTGCTGATAGTCATGAAGATCGCCGGATCAGCGCCGAGCAGCGATCCAAAGCGATATTCCGCCAGTGCGCCGAGATTGCCATCGTTCTGCACGAAGGTTGGCACATCGTTGAAGGCGTTGCTGATCAACTGCGCTAAGTGGACATCCTGCCAGCCGGGTAGCGTCTCCGCGCGTTTGATCACGCCAGCCAGCGGATCAAGTGGACCGGGCGCACAGACGCCGATCACGGCTGGCGTTTGATCGGCTGGCACGACGGCACGTGCCGTCTGGATCAGCGTGTCGATCACCTCTGCGACGGTGCGATCCACGCGCGAGAGAGTTTCGTGGCGTGCCAGCATTTCTAATTGTGGCGAGAACCATGCGGCGCGGGTGCGCGTCCCGCCGAAATCGATGCTTAAGGTACTCACGGCGTCAATCCATTGATCAGATCGTGAATGGCGCGATCAGGCACTGATAAAACGTCGACGGATACACTGCGCAAACTGATCTGATCGCCGTCCTCACGTTCATCTACTCCACTTGCAATAAAGAAAGATAATACTTTCAAAAATTGAGTATTTTGCTTTCTAATTTTAACGCAATGAACAACAAAGCCAAAAATTTGACAAAATTTGAAAGCAATTTATACTGAATCTTGTATAGATTTTCTGTGAACATTTTTGAAGTGACGCCATGCCAGCCAACGAAGGAACGTTACTTGCTGTCGAAAGACAGCGGATCATCGAAGATCTTCTTTACCATCAGGGTGCGGTGCGTACCGTTGAGCTAAGGGAAATTTTGAACGTTTCCGTTGCCACTATCCGCGCCGACCTGCGGGAACTCGAAAGCGCTGGCATTTGCGAAGTCATCTGGGGTGGCGCTGTCTCCAAACGGCTGCCCACTCAACTTGGCGAAACATTTCTCCTCGAACGCAGCAAACTCAACGCTGAAGCCAAACGTGCCATCGGCGCACGCGCCGTACAACTGATCGACGTTGGTCAGACGATCATGATCGATGCCGGAACCACCGCTGTTGAGTTCGTTGAACATCTGCCGAGAGATTGGGATTACCTTCGCCTCGTCACACCTTCCTTGAGTGTCGCTGCTGCTGCCGCCCAATTTGGCTACATCGAACTGATCATGACCGGTGGGGTGCTGCATCATCTGACGCGCACGCTCTCCGGCGCACAGGCGGTACGCGCACTGGAAGGGGTCAACGCTGACTGGGCGTTCCTTGCCTGTGGCGGCTTCAGTTTGGCACGCGGTGCTGCCAACTCCGATACACAGGAAGTCGAAGTGAAGCGCACCATGGTTAAGCAAGCGGCAAAAGTCGTGTTGTTAGCGGATAGCAGCAAGTTCGGCAAGATTCGCCCGTTAACGGTAGCGCCACTCCACGCCTTCGACATCGTGATCACGGATAACCATCTGAGCGATGAAGACTGCGCCGCGATCGCAGCACTAGGACCTGAAGTGATTCGGGTAGAAATTAGTGACGAGTAGGAAGCAAAAAGTAACAAGCGAAAAGTAGTGAGTGGATAGTGGGGTGATTGGCAGGTAGCCTCAGACTTCAAGTAGTCTGTTTCTACGTTGAGGGGAGAGTTCGGCTAGTTAGAGAGGAGAGGTGCAAATCGGAGGTAGAACCAATTCACCAAGGATCGTTAAAGAGAGCGTATTTCTGCCACAAGGAGATTCCTTCATGAAAAGACTAGTGATCCTGTTCACCGCTGTTTTGTTGGTGACAGCACTCGTTGGTACAACGCCAACCGCCAAGGCACAAGCAGAGAAATATACGATAGCCTTTGTTCCGGGCGTCAACCCCGATCCCTTCTACATCACCATGGCGAGCGGTGTCAATCAGGCTGCCGCTGACTTAGGCGTGGAAGTGGTCCAGCAAGACCCCGCCAAGTTCGATGTCACGGTCTCCGCGCCTATCGTGGAAGCGCTGATCGCGCGTGGTGATATCGACGCGCTGGTGACTGCACCGAACGACAAAGAGCAGTCGATCCCGGTACTGCAAAAAGCCTATGATGCGGGCATCCCCGTGATCACGGTGGATACCTTCATCGGTGATGGTGACTATGCCAACGGCGAGATCAAGTTCCCGCTAAGCTACATCGGTTCAGACAACGTGCAGGGCGGTTACATCGCTTGCTCTGCTCTCGCTGACAAACTCGGTTCCGGCGCGAAGATCTACATCCAGAACGTGCGTCCGGGCATCAGCACCACCGATCAGCGCGAAGAAGGCTGCAAGAACGCTGCTAAAGATAAGGGCTTGGAAGTCGTCCGTGTAGACTACAACGAGAACGACGCCAACAAGGCACAAGAGCAGACCGCCGCTGTATTGAACGCCAATCCCGACATCAAGGGCATGTTCGCCACCAATACCTTCGGCGCGTTGGGCGCTGGCGCAGCCATCGATAATGCCAACCTGAGTGGTCATTGTCGCGCTGTTCGATGCCTCTGAGGAGAACATCGGCTACTTGAAGGCGGGCACGGTCTCGCTGGTGATCGCCCAGAAACCCGCTGATATGGGTTATCTCGGCATTGCCTACGCCGTCGCGTACTTGGATGGCTATCAGAGCCTGCCCAAGCGCGTACCCACTGGCTACGCCGTGCTGACCAAAGATAATGTCGACAATCCTGATGACGCCAAGTACATCTACACCAGCAACACGGCAGAAGTAAAGCCCGCGCTCGGTAAAGATTTCATCGTCGGCTTCGTTCCGGGCGTCAACCCCGATCCCTTCTACATCACCATGGCGAAGGGTGTCAATGCCGCTGCTGGTCGCCTCGGCGTGACTGTCGTGCAGCAAGACCCGCCCAAGTTCGATGTCACGGTCTCCGCGCCTATCGTGGAAGCGCTGATCGCGCGTGGTGATATCGACGCGCTGGTGACTGCACCGAACGACAAAGAGCAGTCGATCCCCGTACTGCAAAAAGCCTATGATGCGGGCATCCCCGTAATCACGGTGGACACCTTCATCGGTGATGGTGACTATGCTAACGGCGAGATCAAGTTCCCGCTAAGCTACATCGGTTCAGACAACGTGCAGGGCGGTTACATCGCTTGCGCGGCGCTGGCTGAGAAGCTAGGCAAGGGCGCGAAGATCTACATCCAGAACGTGCGTCCGGGCATCAGCACCACCGATCAGCGCGAGGAAGGCTGCAAGAAAGCCGCCGCTGACTTGGGCTTGGAAGTCGTCCGCGTTGACTACAACGAGAACGACGCCAACAAGGCACAAGAGCAGACCGCCGCTGTGTTGACCGCGAACCCCGACATCAAGGGTATGTTCGCCACCAATACCTTCGGCGCGTTGGGCGCTGGTGCAGCCATCGACAATGCCAACCTGAGTGGTTCGGTTGAAGTCGCGCTGTTCGATGCCTCTGAGGAGAACATTGGCTACTTGAAAGCGGGCACGGTCTCGCTGGTGATCGCCCAGAAACCCGCTGATATGGGTTATCTCGGCGTAGTCACGGCAGTGGCGAACGCGCGTGGTGTGGTTTCCACCCCCAAGCGCATCGGCACGGGCTACGCGGTCATCAACGCGCAGAACGTGGACGATCCTGAGATCGCCAAGTTCATCTATAAGAGCAACTAGTCCCGTTAAGTTTCACTGAACTACACCCGTGAGTAGAGAGGTAACCTCTCTACTCACGGCTAGTTCTCTAAGGTATGGCGCGGTCCTGCTCACACCCAATCCACATTCGGACGCTGCGGGCGCGACGGCGAAAGGTTACGAATAGCAATGGCAACTACTTTAACAGCACCGAAGGCATCGTCATCGACGCTGGATAACCTCGCTAGTTTAGCAGCTAGGTTCTGGTCTTATATTTTTCTGGCTGCGCTGATTATCTTCTTTTCGACGCAAGCGCCCGGCTTCTTTACAGTCAGAAATTTCTCGTCGGTACTGGTGACTGGCACCCTCGTCACCCTGATGGCAGTCGGGCAGACTTACGTGATCATCACGGCTGGCATCGATCTCTCCATCGCGTGGACGGTAGGATTAGCTTCGGTGATCGCGGCACGGACGATGCGCGACATGGCAAACGGTGGCACGGACGTCGGCATTGCCATCACCTGCGGTGTGATCCTCGGCTTATTGGTCTCGCTCATCCCCGGCATCATTAATGGTATCTTGGTCGCCAAAATCAAAGTGCCTCCGTTCATCGCTACGCTCGGTATGTACGGCATTGTACGCGGCGCAGCGTTCCTACTCACCGATGGTCAGCAAGTGGTTGGCAATCTGCCCGCAAACGTGCGCGAGGTGCTGAGATCGATAGGCGGTGGGAGTTTGATCTACAACTTGCCGGGTCAAGGGCTGTCCTTCTTCACTGAACCAGCCAATATACCGCAGGCGCAGCTCCGCGACTTGCAATCATGGCTGCCCTATCCAGTGCTGGTGACTATCATCGTGCTGATCATCTTCGGTTTCTTGTTGGGACGGACACAGTTTGGGCGGCATACCTACGCTATCGGCGGCAGCAAAGACGCGGCGATCCGCGCGGGCATTAACGTAGATCGCCACCTCATCCTCATCTACGTCATCTGCGCTTTTACGGCTGGCATCGCGGGCGTGCTGCATGTCTTCCGCTTTACGGCAGGCGCACCGCAAGCGGGTGAAGCCGCGCTGCTCGACTCGGTGGCGGCGGTGGTCATCGGTGGGACAAACCTATTCGGCGGTGAGGGTCGCGTGCGCGGCGCAGTAGTCGGCGCGTTGATCTTCGGCGTGCTGCAAACAGGCTTGGTGATGCTCAACATCGCCTCGCTGTGGCAGTTCGTGATCGTCGGTATCGTGATCATTATCGCCGTGCTGGTCAATAACGCGCGGGCGCTGTTGGAGCGAAGGAGAACCAATGTCTGAGAATATTGTAAGCAGCAGCGTCAGTCCGTCGCCAAGGGTCAATAATTCCACACCACTGCTGACCTGCCATCAGGTATCCAAGTTCTTCGGCGGTCTGACGGCGCTGAACAAGGTCGATTTTGAGGTTTACCCCGGCGAGGTGGTGGCACTGCTCGGTGATAACGGTGCGGGCAAATCCACGCTGATCAAATGCATCTCCGGCGTCTACAAACCAGAGGAAGGGGAGATCACCTTTAACAGCACAGACATTTTGCATCTCACTCCGGCTAATGTGCGCGCCTCCGGCATCGAGACGATCTATCAGGATTTGGCGCTGGCGGAAAATCTGGATGTGGGCGCGAACGTATTTCTGGGCAAAGAGAAGAAGAAAAAGATATTCGGATTGCTGTCCGTAACCGACGACGAAGCGATGCGCAAGGAAGCGGAAGAAGTACTCAGCCGTCTGGGCATTCATATCCCCTCACTGCGCCAGAAGTTGAGTTACCTATCCGGCGGTCAGCGGCAGGCGGTGGCGATTGCGCGGGCGATCTACTGGAATGCCCGCATGGTGATCATGGACGAGCCGACGGCGGCGCTCGGTGTGCCGGAGCAGCGCAAAGTGCTGCAACTGATCCGCACGCTGCGCGAACACGACGTACCTGTGATCCTCGTCAGCCACACCATGCAAGATGTCTTCGATGTAGCGGATCGCATGGTGGTGATGCGGCGCGGGCGCGTGGTCGCCAATGTACTGCGTCAGGATGCCACCGTCGATCTGATTGTCAAGCATATGGTCGGCGCGGGGGAGATGACTTGATCCATGCTTGACCTGCTGACGTTTGGCGAGGCGCTGGTCGAGGTGATGCGGACGAAGATTGGTGTACCGCTGCATCTGGCGGGCGAGTTCACGGGTCCGTATCCCAGCGGTGCGCCGTTCATCTTCGCTGTACAGGCGGCGCGGCTGGGCGCGAAGGCGGCGTGCATCGGAGCGGTGGGGGCGGATGCCTTCGGACGCTGCCTGCTGGATCAACTGGTTGAGGATGGCGTTGATACCCGCGGCGTGCACACGCTGGAAGGCTATACGACGGGTGTGGCTTTTGTCGCCTATAACCACGACGGTTCGCGTGATTTCGTGTTTCACGCCCGCCATGCCGCAGCCGGACAGATCGCGCCCGCGCTGATCGATCCGGCGCTGTTCGAGGGCTTGCGCTGCTTGCATATCATGGGGTCATCGCTGTCAATGCACGATGCGGCGCTGGCAGCCGGATGGCGGGCGCTGGAACTGGCGCGGCGGGCGGGCGCGAAGATCAGCTTCGATCCAAACCTGCGCCCGCAGCTGCTGCCCGTCGAACGGGCGCGAGACGCTTTCGAGCCGTTCGTGGCAGCGGCAGACGTGATCTTGCCCACCGCGGAAGAAGCGCAGTTGCTTACCGGAACCAGCAGCGTTGAGGATGCCGTCGCCGCGCTGCTTTACCAGAAGCCGGATCGGGTGATTGTGCTGACGCAGGGTGCACAAGGATGTACGGTGTACACCCGGCTCGGCTCGGTACACGTCCCCGGTTTCCAAGTGCAGGAAGTCGATCCTACCGGAGCTGGCGACTGCTTTGACGCCGGATTCTTGGTGCGCTGGCTGTCCGGTGCTTCGGCAGTTGAGTCGGCTCGGTTTGCCAATGCTTGCGGTGCGTTGGCGGTCACGGCACAGGGACCGATGGCAGGCGCACAGAAGCTAGATGCCGTGCACACGTTCATCAAATCCACGCAGGGTTGAACAAAGGACATATCATGAAAGCAACACTCACACCGGGGCGATGGCGTGGACTCAAAACCACCAGCACGCGCGAGCAGGTTTTCGCCATTCTGGCATTCGATCAACGCGGCAGTTACCGCAAAATGCTGCCCACCGATTCGACCTATGAAGCAGCAGTACAGATTAAGACGGAAGTGGTCGTGGCGCTGTCCTTTCACGCCAGCGCCGTACTGCTGGATCACGAGTACGGTTTGCATCCCGCGCTGCAAATGTCTGGCGGCAGCGGGCTGCTGATGTCACTGGAGAAATCCGGTTACAGCGGCGACTCTACCTATCGGCGCATCGACTTTGTGGAAGGGTGGAACGTTGCCAAGATCAAAGCGATGGGCGCTTCCGCCGTCAAGATGATGCCCTACTACCATCCGCAAACAGGTGCACTGACAGAAGAGATCGAAGCGGTGATCGCTGAGGTTTGCGAGGATTGCCACCGCGCTGATCTGCCGCTGTTTTTGGAGCCAATGTCCTACAGCCTCGATCCGGCGGTGAAGAAGGAAAGCGAAGCATTCGCGCGGACCCGCCCGCCGGTGGTGATCGAGACGGCGCGGCGCTTGAGCAAGTTACAGCCCGATGTTTTGAAGATGGAATTTCCCGTGGATGTCGCTTACAACTCGGATCGCAAACTGTGGCGCTCCACCTGCGAGGAGTTGAGCGCGGCGTGCAGCGTGCCGTGGGTGCTGCTCTCAGCGGGCGTTGACTTTGAAACATTCCTCGAACAGACGCAGATCGCCTGTGAGTCGGGCGCGAGCGGTTGGCTCGCCGGACGTGCGATCTGGAAAGAGGCTGTGACGATGGGCGAGGCGGAACGTCAGCAATTCTTGAACGAAACCGCTGTGATGCGGATCAACAAACTGACAGAAGTCGCTGCTGCCGCCGCGCGTCCGTGGACGGAATTCTACGATCTCGCGCCGTCAACGATGGACTGGTACAAAAGCTATCAGGCGTAAGGCGATCACAGGTTCAGCACCGGACGCATGATCGCCGCTAACTTCCCGCCGATCTCCTCCATACCCTGCGGCGAAGGGTGCAGTACATCCGCCTGCAATCCGCTGGCTGGCGTGAGCATGGTCAGTGCGTCCACACCGATGATCTGAGAACTGGCATTACGGGCGATGGCTTCATGGACGATAGCGCGAAAGTTGATCGCCCGCCGTTCCAGCGCCAGATCGCCCTCGTAATCCGCGAAATAGGGGAACATATCGAGGATGAACAGCACCTTCTCAGGATGTGCGCTGACCAGCGTCTTGATGAAATAATCGACGCGCTGCGCAAATTCCTGCTCCGTGATCGGCGCCTCCATCAAGTTGATGCCGAATTCGAGCGAGGCGAAGTCCCAATCTGTGCGGCTGGCGAGGTAATCCGCCATCTGCGGTTCGAGGTGAGCGCCACCGCCGAAGCCGATATTGATCAGATCGACGCCCAGCAACTGCGCCGTTCGCTGCACGTACATTCCCGATGGATGAATGCCCGAATTGCCGTAACTGATCGATGAACCATAGACCAGATAACGCAGCGCCGGAGTCTGATCGCGGCGCGGCGGCTGCATATCGCCTTCCAGCGCCACCAAACGCACTTCCGGTTTCCACGGCAGCATCAGGCGGAAAAGATCAGGATCAAAGCCTACCTTACTCTCTTGCTGCAGCATGCGCAGTAGATTGAGCCGCTCAGGTGGAGCGATCTCGATGCGCGTCGGTTCGGTGCCGATCACGTACCAATCGACGAAGAAAGTGCCGTTGTACAGCTCTACCAGCGATGGTTGCTCCAGCATCCGCAGTGTGATCGCGGCATGATCGCCGCGCAAATTGAAGCGGATCTCGCTGCCCGTCATAAATCCGGTACGCATCCGCGCGTTGTCATTGAGCGTCGCGCCTAACGCTAAAGGGATGCGACTCAAGCCGATCTCCGCGCCAGCTTGGAACGTCTCTGCCACGTTATGCAGCCCAACTCGCCCGTCATAGACAAGCACATTGGCGTTGGTGGTCATTGGCTTAATACTCCAGTGAGAATGCCTTGTTTGCGGTTGAGGTTGACATCAAGAGGATCAGCGTCATCAATTCCATTATGCACCAGAGCCAGTTGTTATACTAGTTCAACTCCGCTTCTCTCAAGGTAACTGAAAATGACTACGATCACGCCCACTGTACTTGCCAGATTACGTGCTGTGGACACGCCAACCATCTGCAACGTTATCGAATTGTTCGAGGTGCGTCCGCGCACCGCAGGCTATATGGATACGCGCATCCGCGCCTGCTTCCCCGACACACCGCCAATCGTGGGCTTCGCTGCCACTGCCACCTGCCGCACCGCCATCGAGCCGCGCGACGGACACGATTATCATCAGGGATTAGCTGCGCAAGTCGCCCGCTTTGCCGAACTCTCCGGTCCGCCAATCGTGGTCTTTCAAGACCTTGATAGTCCGCCGCGTGCCGCCACCTTCGGCGAGATCATGTGCACTACCTATAAGGCATTCGGCGCGGTGGGCTTGATCACCAATGGACCGGGACGCGATCTCGATCAGGTGCACAGGCTTGGCTTCCCCGTCTTCACCGATGGCGCGATTGTCTCGCACGGCTACATTCAGGTGATGCAGTTCCACGTCCCTATTCATGTTGGCGGCATCCCCATCTATCCAGATGATCTGCTGCACGCGGATGTCAATGGCGTCACCACTATTCCTAATAACATTGCCGCTGAGGTAGCAGACTCTTGCGCAGATTTTTTGGCTGCTGAGGAAGTGCTCCTAGCGGCGATGCGCGGTGGTAACGTGACGATCCAACTGTTGCAGGAAGCGAACGCAGAGAAGAACGCACAGATTGCGGTGCTGGCGAAGCGCATACGGAAAGTGTAGCGGCTGGGCAAGCTTATATCGATGCCTCTGGCATGGTCTGCTGTGCGCCCCATTTATGCTGGTTCTCGCGCAAATTCGGCTGCGCCGTCCAGTGGATTGGCGGGTTGGTGCGTTCGGTCAGCGCCTGTGGCGTGATCGTGGTCATGATGTTGCTCGCCAATTCAATAGCGGTGTCCCATTCGTCGTGCGCCACTTCGAGGATCAGCGCGTCGTGCATGTCCAGCGCCACGCGGGAACGCATCCCCCGCTGGCGGTAAGTTTCCGAGACGACCACAATGGCGCGTTTAAGCACTTCCGCTACCCCGCCCTGACACAGATAGTTCCACGCCACGAACGGTGTGGGCACAGCGACAGGTCGCCCCGTCCATAACTTGAGCAGGTTGCTTTCGCGGACCTGCTGCTGGGCACGCTGACGCATAGCGGTGACCTTAGCGAATGCGCGATCCTTCGCTTCGATCAGTTGGCGTGCTTCCTCGCGGGAGACGCCGATGCTCTCGCCTAAACGTTCCGCGCCCATGCCGTAAGCCGTGCCATAGGTGATCTTCTTGGACATATTGCGTAACTGCTTGCGCTGATCGGCATCGGCTTTTTCCCATGTTTGACCGAAGTAGCGCAGACCCATCGCGGAGTGAAAATCCTCGGTGGCGCAGGCAGCCGATAAATTGTCGTCACCGCTAATCAGCGCTGCCATCACGTTTTCGGCGTTGCTGTAGTCGATCTCGACCAGTGTGAAGCCCGGATCACCGATAGCGACGCCCGCCATCGCTGGCATCTTCCAGTTCTGCATGTGTGGATAGCTGGACGCCCGCCGCCCCGATTCTGTTGCGGTAGAGACTAAACTGTGCAGGCGTCCATCAGACGCCGCGTGATCGATCAAGCCTTCCAGTGCGGAAATCAGCCAATCGACTTCCAGAAAAGCGGCGAGATCGCGCAGAGCATCCAGATAGGGACTGCCTTCTTCCATGTACGACTCAATGACGTGTGCGCCTGTGCTCAGATCGGAGAGTTCCACTGCTGCACCCGGATGCGCCAGCAAGCGCCGCCGACCCGCCCGTGTGAAGTGCCACGATTTGGGGTCCCATTTAGGCAAGGGGATGCCTTTGGTGCGGTAGAGATATTTGGCGCGTTCTTTGCCGCTGCCGGGCGTGGAGAGTCCATCTTCTCGCAACCGCGCCGCGATTGCCTCGCGCTGTTTGCTCAGTACGCTGATGCGCTGCTCGGCGTAGGGCGTGTTCAGCCGCATTCCCTGCACTGCCATGCGGCAGTATTCAAAGACAGAGCGACATTCCCAATCGACCAACTGATGCGGATCGGGGAACTGCCGCTGCCGCTGGTAAATTTGCAGGGCTAGTCGGGCATCATCTTGGGCGTAGCGTACCGTCAGATCAAGCGGTAAGGTGTGCAGCCTGCCGCGCTGACTCTTGAGTTCTTTCTGCTGTTCAGGGATTGGGATACCGAGCGTGGTCGCCACCGCCAGCAAGCTGTAGCTGACATCAATCGCCGGATGCAGCAGCCGCGCCATCGTCTGCGTATCCCAGATGTGCACAGGGATCACGCCAGCGGTCAGCTTACTCAGTTGCCGGATGTCGAAGACGGCGTTGTGGGCGACGATCTGGTGCGAATCGCTGAACAGATCGATCAGGAACTGACGCACTTCTTGATCAAACGGCGCGGCGATAGCGGTAGTTTCGATCTGATCGGGTTGGGTTGCTGCTGTCCACGCCAGCGCGATGATGGTCACATCAGCGGAATAGCTCAGACCGAAATCAACTTTCGGTCCGACGCCCTGCCAGCGCGTCTCAGTCTCTACGTCCACCGAGACAACATCAGCAGTGAGGCAGCGTCGCAGTGCTGCGCTATCGGTAGTATGGACTTCCTGAAAGAGTGGTAGCTGCATCAACCGGAATTTCTATAGCCGTTAGCCCCATTATAGCTCATTTGTTCAACGACAATGGACGTGGTGAGGTGTTGCGCCGCCGGATCAGCGCAGGCTAACAGTCTTGTCCGCAGCTTAATGATCCTGCTAGCTTCAGACGCATGGGTTCAAAAGGATGTCTTCATAGTTTGAAATTCATCGAAAGAGGATTCACAACTGGTCGGTATTTGCTCCTAACCCACTTCAGTGAGGCTGGGGCATGAGCACAAATTAAGGGCAATTCAGACTGCGAGGTGGAGCGCCGATAGCAGCACCACTATCGACCTTGGAGGTAGGGGCAGGTTTCTCAACCTGCCCTCTGGACTGGCAGCCGGACAAGTCTTGTGCCACTGTTCTACTGATGCCCCACTCTCACTTCAGTGGGTTTAACAGGTGTTGTAGCCGGAGGTTGAAAGGCTTGTCCGGAGTTTATTTCTCTGCTTGCCGCCGACGCATGGGGTTCAAAACTCCATGCTATAACGCTCCAGAAACCCTCTAAGGAGGGTTCTCCAAAGGTCATGTTCTGCTCTTAACCCACTTCAGTGGGTTTACCAAGTGTTGTAGCCGGAGGTTTCAACCTCCGGTCTACATACGTGACTACTTGATTAACGCCGGACAAGCCTTGGAGCCTCCGGTCTACTCATATTCACGCCACTGCTTGACCAACGCCAGACAAACCCTTCAATCTCCGGTAGGCGTGCCGTTCAGGGTTATATCGGTAGCATGAGCTAGCCGCTACCCTCAACATTTACCTACGCCAGCGCCTCACGCTTGATCTGCTTCAAGCGCTTCATCACATCGTTCTGACCGCGCCCGAAGTAGTCATAGAGCGTCTTGTATTCAGCATACAACTTGTCGTAGACCTTCTTGTTCTCTGGATTAGGCGTCGCCACTTCATCCTTCAGCTTACCCATCTTCTCTGCCGCCGCGTTGATGTCGGGATAGGCACCCGCTGCCACCGCGGCATGCATCGCTGATCCGAGCGCTGGCGCTTGTGACGATCCGGCGAAGTACATGCTCTTGCCCGTCACGTCAGCGTAGATTTGCACCAGCAGCTTGTTCTTCTCCGGTAAACCACCCGCCGCCACCAGATCATTGATCGGGATGCCGCGCCCCTCGAATGCCTCAAGGATTGTGCGCGTGCCGAATGCCGTCGCTTCGATCAGGGCGCGGTAAATATCAGGAGCACGGGTCGCCAGTGTACCGCCGAGCAGCAGTCCGGTCAGATCGGCATCGACCAGCGTGGATCGGTTGCCGTTCCACCAGTCCAGCGCCACCAAGCCATGTTCACCCGGCTTCTGCTTTGCCGCTTCCGCCTCTAGATACTGATGGATGTCCATCTGGTTGCGCTCTGCCGCCTCAAAATATTCTTTGGGTACGGCATTATCCACGAACCACGCGAAGATATCCCCGACGCCGCTTTGTCCCGCCTCGTAGCCGTAAGCATTGGGGATGATCCCGCCGCGCACCACACCGCACATGCCCTCGACTGGTTGCAAACTGTTGCCAACGACCAGATGGCACGTGGAAGTGCCCATCACCATCACCATACGCCCCGACTGTACTGCTTTCACCGCTGGAACGGTGACGTGGGCATCGACATTTGCCACTGCTACGGCGATCCCCGGCTTCAAGCCCATCCAGCCGGCAGCCTGCTCGGTCAGATCACCTGCCTTAGCGCCGAGATCCGCCAACTGACGGCTCATGCGCGTATCCACCACATCGGCAAAGCGCGGATCGAGGGCGGCGAAGTATTCCCGACGCGGATAGCCTTCGTCCTGCACCATCGCCTTATACCCAGCGGTGCATGCATTGCGGGTTTCTACTCCTGTCATCTGCCAGATCACCCAGTCCGTCGCCTCGATCAAGCGTTCGGCGGCGTTATAGACATCCGGCGCTTCCTGTAGGATTTGCAGTGCCTTGCTGAAGAACCATTCGCTGGAAATCTTACCGCCGTAGCGATCCAACCAACCCTCGCCCATGCGCCGCGCCGTCTCGTTGATCTGATCCGCTTGCGGCTGGCTGGCGTGATGCTTCCACAGCTTCACCCACGAATGTGGATTCATGCGCCACTGATCTAGATAGCACAGCGGCGTACCATCTTTGAGCGTCGGCAGCATGGTGCAGGCGGTGAAGTCGATGCCCACGCCGATCACTTCTGCTGGGTTGATCTTGCTTTCGCGCAGCACAGCAGGGACAGTATGTTTCAGTACTTCGATGTAATCGTTGGGGTCTTGCAGTGCCCAATCAGGAGGCAGTGGCTTATCACTTCCCGGCAGATGCTCATCGATCACGCCGTTGGCGTAGGCATGTACCGCCGAAGCGATCTCGCGTCCGGTCTCGACTTCGACCAGCAGCGCCCGCCCCGACTCTGTTCCAAAATCTATACTATCGAAAATATATAGTCATCCTCTATTTATTCGTATGCATAACTAAATGAGATGATCATAACGAGAGATTGGCGAACAAGCTACGATTTTGCGGCACCAGAACGCTCACAATTTGCGTTAAATGACTCAGCCCGTTGAAATGGGTTATGTGCTATAAAGACTGCGCTACCCAAAAAGGATTACGGATTTACTCTGTCAAAGGTGGCAGTTAGATGGCACGTTGCAATCGAAAGTGGTGGCAATGGACTTTGCTATCGCTGCGGAAATCGAGCGCGACCTTATCAACGAACGGATAAAATAAGCAGTGCACTGCTTGCCAATGGTTCAACCGTAACCTTTATCGCAAGACGTTATGAGACAACAAAAAGCAACCTCCATCATTCGATGAAAGCCCACGGTGTAAAAAGTGCAATATACCTCAGTTGAACTTGCAGCTATTTGTGGGGACAGGTCAATTGCTATCCTATTCTTCTGCAAATTGACATTATAGCGAATGTTGAAATATACTATATATTGTTCGAAATTGATGATTACGGCAATAAGATGTTTGGGGGACATTAACATGACACGTGGTCTATTGGTTCTTTTAATCTTGGTTTCTTTGCTTTTTATGCCGGCAATTCCTTTAGCAGCACAAGGGGAGGGTACTCCAGCCCGTAGCTCGATAAATCTAGTGGTCAATGGCAGCTTTGAGCTGCCGGTGGTTGGCACTCTCATGGGTCAGCGGGGCATGACAGGGGAAATGAGTTGGGATCTTTTCACGACAGATCAAGTGCCTGGCTGGAAATCACGATGGGCTGATACCGTGCCAGAGACATTTAATGGTAGCATTCGACCACTCACTGCATTTTTTGAGATTCAACGTCACCCACTCGGTTGGCAACCCGCCGCAGGAGAGCAACATATCGAATTAGACAGCGGTTGGAGTGCCGATACTGGAGAAAGTATTCCTGCCTCCATCAGTATTTATCAAGACTTGGCAACCTGTGCTAAAGGAGAATACATCCTTAGCTTTGCTTGGTCACCACGTCCCAATGAACATGGGGAAGGAATGGACAGTGTTGAAGTTGGGTGGAATGGCGAAACAATTGACACCTATTCAGGGAAAAGAGGCACAAATACCAAGTGGACTTACGAAAGCATCAATGTAACCGCATCAAGTGAAATAACCCGTTTAGAATTTGCCGAGACGGGAACCCCAGATACGCAGGGAATGTTCTTAGATGATGTGAGCCTGACCTTAGTTTCCTGCGAAGGGAAGTGAAGTTAGTTTGGATACGACAGGCAAAAGTTAAGACAGTCCAGCAGATTCAATTCACATCCACAAATTAAGCTACAGTGGGTTTATTCCCCAAATCAGCCGCATAATACTTGATTTGTGCGGCTGATTCCTGATTGCTCTCACAACAGCGTTGCGTGATAAAAAGTCAGAAACCTAACTGTAGATCAGGCAAGTTTGTGCTGGATAACCGCATTGGCGCTAAAGATGGGTATTTTGAGAGCTAAACATTGGCTCAATATCTCCCGCCAAGGAGTTTTTCAACAAGCTGGACTGACTTGCACCTAGTCGCACAATTCAATTGGTATTGCTTAGTTTTTTCAAGAATTTCAGCAGCGTCTTTTCCAATTCATCAGTTTCTATATCTTCAGCGCCGATCTTCCGGCTGCGCTTGCCATTGCCATTGCCAAGCACTAAATCGGTGAGCTTACCCTCGCTGTAAGCGTCGAGGATCGCTGGATGGATGTAGTACTTGCGGCAGACTGTCACTGTATTGCCTAGATTCTCCGCTACGATGCGCACTGCTTTGGAGATTTCGCGCTTCTGCTGCGTCTGATTGCTGCATGGCGGCGCGGTGAGCAATAGTCGTAGGGCATAGATCGTACCGCCCCAAGTGCGGAAATCCTTCGCTGAAAACTCCTCGCCCATGATCTCCCGCAGGTAGCCGTTCACATCTGCCGACGTCACCGGATGTCGCTGCCCGTCCTCATCGACGTACTGGAACAACTCGCGTCCGGGTACATCGCGCACCTGTTTGATCAGCTTAATCAGGCGGCGATCCGAAATATCGATGGCGTGCTTGACGCCGCTTTTGCCCTGAAAGCGCAGATTGGCGGAACTCGGCTTGAACGAGACATGTCGATCCCGCAGCGTGGTTAGTCCGAAAGAACCGTTCTGCCGCAAGTATTCTGTGTTGCCCACACGGATCAAGGTAGTTTCCAGCAGCTTGATCACCAGCGCTAAAACCTTCTCGTACGGCAAGCCCTCGCGCTTGAGATCGCCTTCCACCTGTTCGCGGATCGCGGGCAGACTTTCCCCGAACGCCAGCATGCGCTCGAATTTGCTCTGTCCGCTGCGCTCGTTCCAGCGCTCGTGATAACGATACTGTTTGCGCTGCTTGGCGTCGCGCCCCGTTGCCTGAATGTGACCGTTGGCATCAACGCAAATCCACACCTCGCGCCACGCCGGAGGGATCGCTAGCGCTCTGATTCGCTTCAAGGTGGCGCGATCCTTCACAGGTTTTCCATTTGGCTTGAGATACTGGAAGCCCTTGCCTGCTCGTTTGCGGCGAATGCCCGGATCACTGTCGCTAACCAGAACCAGATCGTCGTTGAATGTGTCGTTGCTGCGCCCGCCCATAATCCTGAATCCTCGCCTACTACTATTGCTAGTGCTGTTGATCGTTGTAGTACTGGAACTGTAGTCGGCGGTGCGTCAAATTATCCTAAATGGTCGTTGAGGATAATTTGAGCGCAGCTAGTTCACGATCTGGGTCAGTGAATGGAATCGTAACTACTCAAGCAAGAGGTCGATCATGCACACACAATCTAACTTACCTGCTAACCAGCGCTCTATCTTCGAGCCGATCAAGCGTCACAGCAGTATCAATGATGAGTACATCCGCACGCTGCAAGAACGCGCCGATGCCAAACGCACACGCTTGCAGTTCTTCGCGGATTGGCTGACCGAAAAGATGGGCAATATCACCTTCCTGATCCTCAATGTCGTCGCCTTTATTGTTTGGATCGTCATAAATGTGGGCGTGATCCCCGGCGTCCAGCCATTCGATCCCTTTCCCTTCAATTTCCTGACTATGGTGGTCTCACTGGAAGCCATCGTGATCTCTATTGTGGTTTTGATGTCGGAAAACCGCGAAGCCCGCGTCTCTGCCGTGCGCGCAGAAGTCGATCTGCACATCGACGCCAAAGCGGAGGAGGAACTAACCAAACTGCTCGAACTGATGAAGCTGCTGCTAGAAAAGCAGGGCGTTGATCTCTCTCACGATCACGATCTTCAGGAAATGCTGAAACCCACGTTGACGGAGAAGATCGAGGAAACACTGGAACAAAAGCTGATCGACAAAATCGATCAAGAGAACGCTTCCCGTGGCGCAAGCGCAAACCGCTGATCGCAGCTATCTTGCTGGTGCGCGGCATTAAAGGTACTGCTCGCCGCCAGCGCAGGGGGTTCAAACCCCCTGCTACTATGCTCTCGACATCGCCTTAATAGCGTATTTGCTTGTAATTCGATAGACATTTAGCCTTACTTCGCCTCCGCGTTCCCTCTCTCCTAATCTGTACTCGGATGGGAGAGGGGGGCAGAGGGTGAGGCTAAATCCCCACCACTATTCCATTTTTCAAAAAGGCTCTTCAGCGGGTTTACTAATTATTGTAGCTGCAGGACTCTAACGTCCGGTCTTCTCACTGACGAATCCCGTATCCGCGCAAATCGGCATGGCGTGGCGATCCAATGAACACTCCGCCACCCCCTAGATCGACAGCTTGTTGTTATCGACCAACCAGCGTACCGATTCCTGAATCGCTTGCAGCGAACTATAGGCGGGCTGATAGCCGAGCAGATGTCGCGCCTTCGCGATGCTGGCGTTGGGACTTCGTGCAATGTGATCCCATGTGGCGTCAGCATCCTTCTCGGATACCGTCGTTTTCCACTGCTCCCAACCTAAATACTTGAGCTTTGGCTCATGCCCGAACCAGCGGAACATCGCTTCAGCGTAGCCGCGCAGCGTGACTGCTGCCGGAGAAACAGCGTGAAAATTCTCACCGACACTGCTGCTCCAATGCGTCAGCGCTAGCAAGAAGAGCTGTGCCACGTCGGAGGCGTGAACGTGATGGATCGTCTCCAAGCCAAAGTTTGGCAGCGTCAGTTCTTCGCCGCGCCCGATCTGCTCGTAAACGGCGGGATTGAAATTAGCGGCAGGATTCAGCGGCACGTAGCCCGGACCTACGATATGCCCGGGTTGCAGCACCGTCGCCGGAAAATTCCGCTGTCGCGCCTCTTGCAGCAGATATGCCTGTATCGCCGCCTTCTGAATGCCATACTCGCCGAACGGGTAGCAAGGCTGATCTTCGGTAGCAGGGACGACGGTGCTGTGCCCGTATACCCAGATCGTGCCGCAGTGGATCAGGTGCTGCACCTCGCCGCGCAATGCCTCAACCAACTGCTGCGCACTACTCAAGGTGAAGCAGATCATGTCGATCACCACATCCGGCTTTAGATCGCGGATCAGCTTCCCGAACGTACCCTGTTTGTCTTCTTGCTCCCGATCTGCCTGTACATGCGCGACTTTCTGCCATGCCGCGTTAGGGAGATAAGGTTGACTGCTGCCGCGCGTCACGTTGATCACACTATGCCCGCGTTCAACCAGCATGGGTACTAGATATGTGCCGACGTGTCCGCTGCCCCCGATGATGATGATGCGCATGGTTGAGTCCCCTATGTTTGTGTGGAAGGATCAGAGAAGATAGACCTGCGGACAGGGAGCCGTTGGAGGAGTCAACTCCCTGCCACTTCGCAGCGCCCACAAAACTATTTTTATCTTTAACTTTCTAAGTAGTACAAATGGCTATCTAAACGAATATTAGCCTGTGCTGCGGTTTAGCTTTGGTTTTACTCTTGCGCTGCTCGCCTGCTGCCTTAACTGAAGGATTTATTGCTGCAACCTAGCGCATAGCATTGCAGGGGCAGAATGTCTAACCGGAGTCAGACATTCCACCCGTGCAGCAAGGAGAGCGGAGAGCAGAATTAGTCAGTCGTGAACTTGTAGATAGTCGTTGTCTGGTAAGTCTCGCCCGGATTCAGCAGCGTCGATGGGAAATCAGCTTGGTTTGGCGAATCAGGGAAGTGCTGCGTCTCTAGGCAGATCGCATCGCCCTGCCGATACATGCCGCCGCTAGAACCGACCAGTGTGCCATCAAGGAAGTTGGCTGTGTAAATCTGGACACCGGGTTCCATCGTCCACACTTCCATAGTGCGCCCACTATTTGCTTCGTAGAGTCGCGCCGCCAGTGCCAGCGAATTATCGGCGGGACGGTTGAGCACGAAGTTGTGATCGTAACCGCGTCCGAGCACCATCTGTTCGCTGCTAGAGCGGACGCCAGAGCCGATGGTCTTTGCTGCGCGGAAATCGAAGGGCGTGCCTTCTACGGAAGCGAGTTCACCTGTCGGGATCAAAGTGGCATCTACAGGCGTGTACTTGTCGGCATCGACCCACAACAGGTGATCATAGATCGCGCCTGCACCGTTGCCCGCCAGATTGAAATAGCTGTGGTTAGTTAGATTGACGACTGTCGTTTTGTCCGTCGTCGCACTGTAGTCGATCCGCAGTTCATTAGCGGCTGTCAGGGTGTAGACAACTTTGACCGAGAGGTTGCCGGGGTAGCCTTCTTCACCGTCAGGGCTGAGATAAGTTAGCTCGACGCCGACATTGCCGCCGTCCTGCACTTCTTTGCCCGTCCACACGCGCTTATCGAAGCCCTTGGTGCCGCCATGCAGGGAATTGGGCGCATTGTTAGCCGCCAGCGTGTACTCAGTGCCGTCGATGCTGAACTTACCGTTGGCGATGCGGTTGCCATAGCGTCCGATGATGCCGCCAAAATAGGGGTTCTTGGTCTCGTAATCCGCCAGCGTCTTGAAGCCCAGCACCACGTTGGCAAGCTGCCCATGCCGATCAGGCACTTTGAGCGAGGTGACAATGCCACCATACGTGATGATCTTGACTTCTGCGCCCGCCGCGTTCGTCAGCGTATATTCATCGACAGCGACGCCATCGGCGGTTGTTCCGTATGCCTGTTTGACCACTGATCCACTCTGAGCCTGTGCGCGTATAGAGATTAAATTGCTGACCAGCACTAGCGCAGTTACAACAGTCGCTGCTGTAACCATCTTGCGTAGAATACGACTTGATGCTATCATGCCGGAATCCTCCGTGCAACAGGAAACTTTGTGCGCTGGATGTTCAAGCAGGTAGCGGAGTGATCTCGCGGGTCTATCCTCTACCTGCTTTTGATTTGTTAGCTGAATTCGAACTTGATCTTACTTGGCAGCGCGCCAGAACTTGCTGTTGTCCTTGTTGATCACGACGACGCCGGTGTCAACGTTAGGCGGCAGCGGGGAAATGCCAGCAGCTTTCCAGTCCGTGACGGACTCGATCTTGCCATTGGCGACCATGTAGATGAACATCATGCCCCAGAAGCCCATCTGCCACGTACCCTGAGCCAGCGTCGCGCCCAGATCGCCTCTATCGATCAGGTCAAGTGTTGCTTCATCATAGTCGAAGCCGATGTGCGCCACGTTGGCGATCACGCCGGACTCGCGCAGCGCCTGCGAAGCGCCGACGGCTGCTTCTGCGCTGGTGCTGAAGATACCCTTGATCTCCGGCTCTGCCTGTAGCAGCGCCGAGACTTTGGTCGCCGTCACGGTGGGGCTGCCTTCATTGTCGATGATGGCGCTGTCATCAAGCACGACATCGGGGAACTCAGCCGCCAATGTCTCCTTGAAGCCCTGCGTGCGTGCCGCCAGATTGCCCTGCGACGGACGGGTTACCGCCGCCACTTTACCCGAACCAACCAGTGGTCCGATGTAGCGCGCTGCGACGACGCCTGCATAGTAGTTGCCCGTACCAACGAAGGAGTAACGCTTGCTCAGTGGCGAGTCGGCGTCGAAAGCGACGATGGGGATACCCGCGTCGATTCCGGCGTTGATCGGCACAGCCAGCGCTTCCGCATTGGCGATGGTAACGAGGATACCGCTGGGCGTTTGGGCGATGGTCTCTTCCAAGACGCGCACTTCACCCGTGATGTCGTACTCAGGCACGCCTGTGTAAGTGGCTTCTACGCCCAAGAACTCGGCGGCGTCCTGCATACCACGGTAGCAGTCCTTCCAGTAGTCGATACCGGAGAGGAAGGTGACCATCGTATAGGTCTGCTTATCCTGCGCGCTGGCGGGCTTCAACCCCTGCGCGGCGAGTAAAGCAGTAGCGGCAGCAACACTGGAACTCTTGAGAAAATCACGTCTATTCATGCAGTTCTCCTTTCAAAAGAACGACACTAAAGGCGGGGACTTAAGTTGATAATTTTCGTTTGCCCCGGGAACGTGCTTGCCAACGCTGGCTGAGGGTATCGAACCCCACTGCCACCAGCAGGACGATGCCCATCGTCAACTGCTGCCAGTACACCGAAACGCGCAGCAGCGTCATACCGTTATTGATGAAACCGACGAAGATCAGACCGATCAAGCCGCCGATCACCGTGCCTTTGCCGCCGCTAAGGCTGCAACCGCCGATGATGCAAGCCGCGATGATCCGCAGTTCTTCGCCCACGCCGGTACCCGGATCAGCCACGGTGAAGCGCGAGGTGGAGAGCACACCCGCTAACGCCGCCAGAAATCCGGAGAGCGCATACACACCGATCTTGACGCGCCCGACGTTGATGCCGGAAAGTCGTGCTGCTTCTTCGTTGCCACCGACGAAGTAAATCTGCCGGAAAGCTACGGATCGGCGCATCAGAAAATCACCGATCAGGATGACCAGCAAGGCGATGATAATCAGATTGGGAATATCGAAGAAGGTACGTCCTTGTCCGTAGACCAGAAAGTCCTGCGTGCGGATCGGGAGCGGGCTGCCTTCGGTGATCGCCATGCCGATGCCGCGTGCGATGCCTAACATGCCCAGCGTCGTGATGAAGGGGTTGATTTCTGCTTTGGTGATCAGTAAACCATTGACGAATCCCGTCAACAAACCCACCCCGACGCCGAGCAGCATCGCTAGCGGGATCGGCACACCGTCCCGCAGCGCCACCGCCACGATCACGCCACCGAGCGCAAAAACAGAACCGACGGAGAGATCGAATCCACCTGAAACTAACGCCGCTGTCATGCCGAAGACCATGATCGCGGAAGTGGCAAAACCAAGCGCAATCGCGTTGAGGTTAGGGACGGTGAAAAAACGTCCCGTCGCTACTTGCAGGATGATTCCCACGATGAGGATCATCACCACCAGCGCGATCTCGCGTGTTTGCAACAGTCGGGTCAGTGCATTGCTGCCGCCGCCCGTGTTGCCTGTACTTTTACCCGTACTGTTCACAGTTAAGTTGCTCAAAGGCGTCGCCTCTTTCATTGGGGTATAATTTGCTGTCCACTGGCAATCCGAATAATACCCTCTTCGGTAGCTTCCGACGCCCTCACCTCTCCGGCAATTGAACCTTCGTGCATGACTAGGATTCGGTCACTCATACCTAATACTTCGGGTAATTCTGAGGAGATCATGATTACGCCGACGCCCTGTGTGGTTAGCAGTCGCAGCAAGTGATGGATTTCGCTTTTCGCGCCCACATCCACGCCGCGCGTCGGTTCATCTACGATCAACACTTTAGGCTGGATCGCCAGCCACTTCGCAACCAGCGTTTTTTGCTGGTTGCCACCGCTCAAACGCCGTACTTCCTGATCGATGTTCGGCGTGCTGATGTCTAATTGGCTCACGTACTTCTCCGCCAGTGCGCGCTCTTTGCCGCCGTTGACGAAGCCCCCGCTGACCACTTCCTTGAGGTTAGCGGCTTCCATGTTCAACTTGATCGCCATGCTCAGGAACAAGCCCGCTGCTTTACGATCTTCTGGCAGGTAGCCAATGCCGTAGCGGATGCCGTCAATGGGCGAGTGGATGCTGAGCGACTGCCCGTGCAAGATCACCTCACCGCCGACCTTGCGATCCGCACCGAAGATCGCCCGCGCCAGTTCAGTGCGCCCCGATCCGATCAAGCCCGCGATGCCCAGCACTTCCCCTCGATGCAACGTGAAAGAATTTGCTGGAGCCTGTGCCGAAAGGCGCAGATCGCGCACCTGTAGCAGCGCCTCACCGATCTCGCTGGCTTTCGGCGGGTACAACGCTTCCAGCGGACGCCCGACCATCATGCGTACCACATCGTCGGGTGTGGTTGCCGCTGTATCGACGGTATTGATGTATTTGCCGTCGCGCAGCACCGTGATCCGGTTGGTCAGCTTGAACACTTCGTCGAGCTTGTGGCTGATGTATAAGATGCCGACGCCGTTGGCGGCGAGTTTACGAAGCAGTGTGAACAGGATTTCTACTTCGCGTTCGGTCAACGCGGAGGTCGGTTCGTCTAGGATGAGTACCTTGCACTTGGAGGACAGCGCTTTGGCGATCTCCACCAACTGTTGGTTAGCAATGGAGAGGTTGCCTAGCGGTTCGCGTGGATCGACGTTCATATCCAGCGAGGTCAGCACTTCGCCCGCATCGCTGAACAGCTTGCCATAACGCACCATGCCCAGTGGATTGATCGGTAGGCGACCCGGATAAATATTCTCGGCAACGGTTAGCGCAGGGACGACACTAAGTTCTTGATGCACGATGGAGATGCCCATCGTCAGGGCTTCGCGGGGGGTGCTGAAGGAAACACGCTTGCCTTCCAGCAAAATTTCGCCAGCGTCAGGCTGATGCACGCCCGACAAGATCTTCATCAGTGTGCTTTTGCCAGCGCCGTTCTCACCCATCACGGCGTGAATTTCGCCGGGGCGCAGTTCCAAATGCACATTATCGAGTGCTAGCGTGCCGGGGAATTCTTTGGTGATTCCGGTTGCTTCTAACAAAGAAGGCATAATCTTGCTCAAAAATAAAATGTATCGTTTACAGTAAACGTTTTCTATTATATTCTGGTAGATAAGATTGTCAAGCAAACTGACAGCTCTCTGGAACCGTATTCAGCTTGCCAATTGCTAATCTGCTTGCAATGGGATAGCGTTGAAATCTCGATGCACTCTGCTGGTCAGGTTCCCCATTGCGCGAAAGTTATTGACGTGAGCGCTCCTCCCCGATGGTTGCCCATCGTGAGTCGTTTCGCGGCGCCTGAAAAAAAATAATGTGGCTTGCCATCACTTTTGCTGGCATCCATGCTAGGGATTAAGGCGACAGCTTAGCTCACGTACCTGAATGATCACCAAATTCGCAGTTTTGAAAACTTTTTAAGGAATTACAGGATATGGCAGTCCGGCTAAAAGATATTTCTGAGCAGGTGGGTGTTTCCATCGCTACCGTCTCGCGCGTACTTAATGGGCGCGAAGTCGGCGGCTTGATCAGTGAGGAAACCCGCGCTCGGATTCTGACGGTGGCGGCGGAGTTAGGCTACCGTCCCAATCTGTTAGCGCGGGGGCTGCGCGGCAGCAGAAGTTCGCTGGTCGGCGTGATCGTGCGCGACATCGCTGATCCCTTCATGAGCGAAACCATGAAAGGTATCCATCATGCCGCCGTTAAACGCGGATTTCGTCTATTTCTGGGTCACGTCGAGCAGACTGCTAACGCGCTCGATTATGGGGCGATGTTCGAGCAATCGCACGCCGACGGCATCTTGCTGCTCGGTGATATGAACGAAGACGAGCAGATGGTCAGCTATCTGACCAGCAAACATCAGCATATCGTGGCAATTGTCAATTATGCCCGCCATCGCAAATATCCCGGCGTCTACGCGGATGACGCCTTTTGCGCCGAAATGGCGTTGGATCACCTGTGGAGCTTGGGACATCGACGCATTTACTGTGTGGCGGAGCAGCATGCGGAAGATCGCCGCATTCGCGTCCAGAGCTACCAGAAATGGATGCAAGCACATGGGTTAGCAGAGTACTCCCGCGTCATCTCCTCGGAAGCAAGCTATCAGGCGGTAATTCCCATCGGCAAGGAACTGTTCAGTAGTCCCAGTGAGGAGTTGCCTACCGCCATTTTCGCCATCACGGATCGCATCGCCATCGGCTTGCTGCAAGCGGCATATCAATCCGGCATCGCCATCCCCGATCAAGTCTCTATCGTTGGAGTCGACAACATCAGCATCTCCGAGGTCGTGATCCCGCCGCTAACGACGGTCAGCCTCTCACCCTTCCGTATGGGTTACGCGGCGGCTGATTTGCTGCTGGACATGATCGAGAAGAATCTGGATAGCAGTGTGGTGCAGGATCTGGTGCTGGAGCCGGAGTTGATCGTGCGCCAATCAACGGCGGCAGTGGGTGGGTAAGCAATCAAGTGGGTGGGTTTCCAAACCCATAGGCATCAAGCTAAGGATGAGAGCAGTCCGCGCCGGCAGCTAAAGCAATCCGGCTACACTGAAATACAGGTCAAAGACGACTAAAGCCGCCTCTGGTTTTGATAAATTTCACCCGTCGGCATTGGCAGCGGTTACGAACCCACGTCAGTTAGCGCAAGCCGACTTCAGTCGGGTTTAGGGGTATTCCCCTGTAGCCGGAGCGCTTTAGCCTCCGATGTCCGCGCCGACCCACCGCCTAACGGCTTAGCTTGATGCCCATGGGTTTCCAAACCTGCCCCTACAAGGTGTTCATTCAATACCAACGTCATCGTGGGGGTAGGTTTCTAACCCACCCATAGGTGTCGCCTTAAGCGCATCGCCGCCCAATCAATCGGGATCAGGCAGCGTTTTGCTATTTGCAAGGCTGGAGTCCCGCAGGGACTTTGTTCGTTCAGCCCGGCAATTCATTGCCGGGAAACAGTTACCTACTCCACCCAAATCCTTAAATTGACACCTATAGGGGTGGGTTTCTAACCCACCCTATTTTTTCAGGCAGCCAATCAAACTTACCCGTTGATCTCCTCGATCATGTGGCTGCTATAAATGCGACTCGCGCCGCCGCTCGCCCAATCGACGTTGCGCCCGCCGCTGAAGCCTGCGAAGTAAGTTGCGCCAAGCACCTGCGCCCGTTCCGCCGCGATCAACTCGCCGGGGATGCTGTAGACCAGCGGCGCGAAACACTCCCGCACTTTCCCCTTGATCGGCATCACGGCATCGGCGTATTGGCTGATCTTCGTCTCGCCGTCCGGCACTACTGCGATCACGATCCTGCCGATCGCTTCCGCTGCGCGCGCCAGTTCTTCCATACGATCCGCATCGTAGCCGCCCGCATCGATCAGCACCGTTGGCGTTGGTGGATGCTGCGCGAAATACTGGATGTGCGTCCACTCCTCTACTTCCTGCGCCATCGCGGATTCGCCCGTCGCTTCCAGCAGCTTCGCCGCGCTGAACATCGACGATCCGTAATTCGGACCACTACCAACGTAGACGAACTCACGGCGATCATCCAGTCCAAGCGCCAACTCATGCGCCACTGGTTCGCATGCCTTGATCGTTGCTTCTAGCACATCCGCCAGCGCCATGAGTTCGGCACGCAGCGAGTCAGCCTTCGCGGTGGTCAAATGTCCGCGTACCTCACCGATCCGAATCGCCGCTGAGTACAAACCGATCTGCGACGCCAAATAGGAGCGCACCCCCGGTACGATCATGCCCGCCAGTTCATCAGGCAGCGGCGGTACGGTGGTCTGAAAGACCTTATCGGCGCTCTGTGCCAGCGGTTTATCTGGTGCTCCCGTCAAGGCGATGGCTGCCGCGCCTGCTTTGCGTGCCAAGCGCAATGCCTCAATCGTGCGGCTGACCACGCCTGACACCGACACACAGATCACTAGATTGGTGTTAGGACCAGTCGGCGGTAGATAACCCACGTTATAGCGGCTGAAGGTCAGCGAACTTAAGCCTTGAGTCGGGACGCCCGCCAGTTGATTGAACGCCAGTTCAGCGCCGTAGCTGGCGTGGTAGCTGTCGCCGCAGCCAACCAGATAAATTCGCTTGACGCTGTTGCACAGCTCAAAGTCAAAGGTGTTGCGGGCGGAAACATCAAACGGTTTGACGATCTGACGCACGAGGTCGGGCAGGGTATCGATCTGCTGGTGCATAGGGGAACGGGGCATGAAACACTTCTCCTTGTGAAGTATTGGATGAACAATGGTATGGAGATCGCTTTTTGCTTATGGTACAGATGTAGCTGCCATCATTTCTAACGCAAATCGGCGGGATCGTAAATCTGTCGTATATCTACGGTGGTCAGTTGGTGGTGAATGCCCTCACCCCCCGCCCTCATCCCGCAAGCGGGAGAGGGTGATCCGTGTCGGTTTTTTGATAATCAATGTGGATAGTTGAGCGTTTAAGTAACCTGAGTTTCGGATTTTTGACCTCATCTCCTCTCTGTAAATAGACACGGACAGCTAAGGATTACAGGCATCGCACCCGAACGCTAAAGCATCCGGCTATAAGCACGAAGCACCCTGAAGGGCGCTAAAGAGCGTATTTGAATATTCTTTCGTAGGCATTTGAGGCTAACTTCGCCTCTGGGTTCCCCTCTCCTAATCTGTACTCGGATTGGAGAGGGGGCAGGGGGTGAGGCTAAATCCAATCCCTATCCATTATTTCAAATAGGCTCTGAAGGGCGCTAAAACGGGTAGCAGTAAGCACTACTGTTTCAGACCGGAGCTTATGAACGTTAACTGTTAGATTTGGATACTCAGGTCATCATTCTGCCGAAACGGATCACCCTCTCCCGCTTGCGGGATGAGGGCAGGGGGTGAGGGTCTTTTGAACCCATAGATATCAAGTTAAGCAGATTATCAGCCGTCAAAGCTGGAGTCCCGCAGGGACTTTGTTCGTTCAGCCCGGTAATTTATTGCCGGGAACTGGGTTACCTACCCCGCCTAAATCCTTAACTTGATATCTATGGGGGTGAGGGGTCTTTTGAACCTTTTCCCACCATCCTCGTAACAGGGATCAACACGACGAAAGGACGCGCGACTCACCTTGCACTCGGATGTCAATCTGACCGATGAACAACTGGCGCAGTTGTTGAGTCGGGGACAGCGGGAGATGCTGACGCCGCTGGTGGAACGCCACCATGCACGGCTGCTCGGCTATCTCTATCGCCTGAGTGGTGGTGAGCGCACGCTGGCGGAAGATTGGGTGCAAGAGTCATTCATGCGCCTGCTGCGCCAGATCAGCCAGTACGTCTATCCGCGTCCGTTCAAGCCGTACCTGTATGCCATCGCCACCAACATCGCGCGGGATCACTTCAAGAGCGCCGCCTCGCGGACGGGATCGCTGCCCCTCGACTATGCGGATCACATGGTCGCTGATCAGCCCTCGCCGGAGCAAACCGTCGCCGCTGATCAGCAGGTGCAGCAAGTGATCCTGACACTGCGCCAACTGCCCGATCAGCAGCGCGAAACGGTGATCTTGCGCTACTACGAGGAATGGTCGCTGGCGGAGATCGCGGCAGCGCTGGACGTCCCGATTGGCACGGTCAAATCGCGGCTCAGTCTGGCACTCAAGCGGCTGCGCGAATTATTACGAGAGGAGGTCAATCCTTATGAGCGAGAAACCTGATTCTGAGTCGCTGCGACGAATGCTCGAAGAAGATACGGATTCGCCGGAGATCGATGATTTACTGCCTGCCATCCAGCAGTTGCGAACGTGGTCAGCGCCGCCGCCGACATCCGCACAAACCGATCACCTGATCGCCACGCTGGAAACCGAATTTGATCGCCAAGTGCAAACAGCCGCACCGCGTGTTGATCGGCAGTTATGGGCGTGGACGTGGGCACTGATCCGTGTGCAGTTGCGGGTGGTGCGGCGCGGATTGTGGTGGGCATCCGCGTTCGTGATGCTGCTTGGCGTGCTGGTCACGCTGCTGACCATCAGCACGCAGCGCGATGTCTTCGACCTTCCGCTGACGCTTGCTGCTCCACTCATCGCCGCTATTGGCTTGGCGCTCCTCTACGACGAGGATACGCTGGTAGCGCAGGAAATCGAACTCGCCACGCCTACGCCGCCGATCCTGTTGATGCTGGTACGCCTGATGCTGATCTTTGGCTTCAATCTGCTGCTGGCACTGATCGGTAGTCTGGCATTGGCGTTGCTGACTCCTTCCCTCTCGCTGTGGTCACTGATCGGTGCGTGGCTTGCCCCGATGACCTTTCTTTCGGCGCTGTCCTTCTTCTTCAGCGTGATCACGGCTGATGCCACGTCGGGTGCATTCAGCGGCTTGCTGCTGTGGAGCTTGATCGTAGGGATGCGTGCGCTCAAGATCAACGCGCCAACAGCCTCACTCTGGTCACTGCTGCCGGATTTCCTCTCCGAAGCGGGTCGCTCGTGGCTGCTGCTGTTCGGGCTGGCGATCTTTGCGCTGGCGTTGTGGATCAGCGACTGGCAGCCTTCTTTCACACGGAGACACCTCGGATGATCTTCTTGAACAACCATAGGACGCTGCGCAATCTGTTGATCGTGGGCGTCATCATTGCTGCTGGTTTGCTGCTGCGCCAACCGATCGGTGAGTTATCGAATTATCTGCTGCGAAATCCGGCGGTTCTACGTCCCCTCGGTTGGATCGCCCTGCTGATCTCCTCTCTGATCCTGATCGTGGCGGCAAGGCTGGCGCTGCCCGTGATCTCGAAATTCTGGCGCACTACCTCGTTCTGGTTCGTGCGTCGCAATTTCAATTGGTGGTTGCCACTGGTCAGCGTGATCATGCTGCTGATCTTGTTCCTGATCAGCGCTAGCAATCCATCCATCGGACCGTTCGCGGGCTTGACTGCTGCAGGTGTGCTGCCGCTGCTGATCCCCTTGATGATGGGCGTTCAAGCAGCGACTTTGCTTTCGTTGGAAGATGATCATGCGCTAGAACTGCCGCTGACCTGCCAGCGACCCTTTGCGTGGCAAGTGGCGGAATACGCCCTGCTAACGCTGATCCTTTATCTTCTGCTCGGCGCAGTGGGCATCCTGATAGCACTGCCAACCGCGGGCGGCGATTTCGTAGCGTTGCTGCTGCGCTGGTTGCCCGCTGCCGTGCTGCTGTGGGGGCTTGGTCTGCGCGTCTGTATCGCTACCCGCCAGATCATCTTTAGCGTGATGATAGTGCTGGCGCTGTGGTATCTGCTGCTGTACTTCGGTCAAACGATTCTTGTGCAGTATCCTTATCTGTGGCTGCTGCATCCCTTCTTACAATCAGCACAGTTGCCCCTCATTCTGCCCGAATCTTCTAGTGCTGACTTTTTGCTCAACCGCGCCTTAGTCACTGCGCTCGGATTACTCTTTTTCGCTTCGGCAATGCATCAGCTTACCGACGAGGAATGGGTGCTCACCGGGCGTTATCCGCTTGCGCTGCCAAAGAAACTGGAGGTCGCTGGCAATGTCGATGTCAACCGCTAATCTATCAAGCGATCTAGCACAGCTCGCGGGTATGATCCGCTACGAATTGCTGATCGAATGGCGGCAGCGCCGCTGGTTGATCTGTGCGCTGGGCATATGCGGGGTGGAACTGCTTTTTCTGATCATATTTCAGCAGCAAACAGCGCAAATAAGTACCAAAGATCGCCCGCGTTTAGCACTGGCACTGCTGTTCGCGCTGCAACCAGCCACGCATCTGTTCGCGCTGCTGATGCCGCCGGGTTTGACCAGCGAGTCGATGCCCCGGGATCGGCGCTGGAATCTGGGCGATCTACTGAACACGCTGCCGCTGTCCGCCGACATCTATCTGACGGGCAAATTGCTGACGGTGCTGATTAGCTCCACCATACTGCTGATCGTTACCAGTGCGTTTACCGGCATCGCTAACTGGCTGCTAATTGGGGCGTTTGATGTCGGGGCATATCTGAGCATGCTGCTGCTTGGCATCTTACCTATCGCTGCCTACAGTGGCGGTCTGACCATGCTGCTGACGGCAGGGCAGCGACTCCGCCGTCAGGAGATCATGCTTGTGCTGCTGTTCAACCTGATCTGCTTTATCGGACTGGGTATCGGTGTTGCCGGACAGACCGACTGGTTCCACTACATCAATCCGGCGCATCCACTGACCATGCGCTACTACGTTCAGAACTATATGCTGCTCAGTGATACGGGAGCTGCTTACGCCTCCAAATTAGGAGAAGCCGTCACCAGTGGACAGATCATGCTGTCGAATGTCGTCGCTGCGCTGCAATTAATCCTTGGTTGGCTGATTGTGCGTTACTGGCTGCTACGTCAGCAATGAGTTGAAGGAGATATGCAATGATCGCGGTTGATCACTTAAACAAGATATACCCCGGCAATGTGCTGGCGCTGCGCGATGTGAACCTGCAAATTGGCGCTGGGATGTTCGGCTTACTAGGACCGAACGGCGCGGGCAAAACCACGCTGATGAGGATCGTCGCAGGCTTGCTGCGCTCCTCCAGCGGCAAGGTCACGGTGCAAGGACATGATCTAAACACGCGGCACGGCAGGCAGCAGATCAAGGCGTTTCTGGGCTATCTGCCGCAAGAACTGGGCTTGTATCCGCACCTGACCGCCCGCGAGTTTTTGGATTACGTGGGCATCCTCAAGGGTATCAAAGACGCTGACGCACGGCGCAAACAGGTGGACTCGTTGATCGACACCGTGCGCTTGGGCGACGCGGCGGATCGGCAGCTAAAGACTTACTCCGGCGGCATGAAACGGCGGGTCGGCATCGCGCAGGCAATGCTCGGCGATCCGCAGCTATTGATCGTGGACGAGCCGACGGTGGGACTCGATCCTGAGGAACGCGTGCGCATCCGCAATCTGCTCGGTGAGCTGGCGCGGCGCTGCACAGTAATCCTGTCCACGCATATCATCGAGGACATCGGCTTGAGTTGCAACGCGCTGGCGGTGATCAACAATGGCAGTGTGCTGTTTCAAGGCGCACCCGCCGATCTGATCAGGCAAGCACGCGGTAAAGTCTGGTCAATCCGCGCCGCTGATCTGCCGACTGGTGACTTCACACTCGTCGCTACGCTGCAATTGGCGGACTCGGTGCAGTATCGCGTGGTCGGCGAGCGCGTCGTTGATCTATTC
Organism: Anaerolineae bacterium; assembly: GCA_019637555.1. GTDB lineage: Bacteria > Chloroflexota > Anaerolineae > Aggregatilineales > UBA2796 > JAHBVK01. Next base: position 121,129 of record JAHBVK010000003.1, on the reverse strand, counting down.
TCTAACGTCGAACAAGTCGAACCGAGTCTGGAGGACAGCTACATCAACCTGATGCGTCGGCATTGATCTTAACCGCTGTTACCGCTGTTGTCGGGGTCTGTTTGGGTGACTCTGCGCTAGACCGGAGGTTGAAACCTCCGGCTACAACACGGGGTAAACCCACTGAAGTGGGTTAAGAGCAGAAGTGCACTGTGCGGAAGTCAGAGATAACCCGGTAGCATCTTGTTTCAGCCCGGTGCTTTAGCGCCGGGAATAGAGACCGCTACAGAGTCTTGTTCAACTGAATAGTTAAACTCCATCGGATGATTTCTTCTACGCTATTCGCCCACACCATCAGACTGCGCTAGAATCTAGCTGTTATCACTATCTTTCGACGCGCAGCCATGATCGCTACAACCATCGGTCCCTATTTGATCACTGAAGAAATCGGGCGCGGTGGCATAGCAACGGTCTACCGCGCCCTTCATACCACCACAGATCGCCTTGTCGCCATCAAATTCATCCATCGTTGGGGGCTGACCGATCCCAAAGCCGTCGAGCGCTTCGTCCGTGACGCACGTCTGATCGCACGGCTGGAACATCCTCACATTTTGCCCATCTACGATTTCGATCCCCACCACGATCCCCCTTACATCGTGATGCGCTATCTGCCGACGGGTACGCTCAAAGATGTGCTTGCACGCCGTCGCTTGCTACCTTTCTACGAAATCATCTACCTGACCAGCCAGATCGCCGCGGCGCTAGATTATGCGCACCAGCATGATGTGATCCATCGTAGCGTCCAACCGTCCAACATCTTGCTCGACGCCGAAGGCAACGCCTACCTCAGCGATTTCGGTATCGCGCGGTTGACCGAACGCAGCGATCCCAGCATCAACTTGGCGGACGACAGCGGCGGGTTCATCGGCACCGCGGACTACATGGCTCCTGAGCAAGGCATCGGGTTACCGGTTGACTGCCGTGCCGATGTCTATGCGCTCGGCGCTATGGTCTACGAAATGCTGACCGGACGCCCGCCCTACACCGCAGAAACACCTGTAGAAGTGATCCTCCAGCACGTCAGTGCGGCGATTCCCGACGCCACTCCGTTTAATTCCGCGTTACCCGCCGCCCTCGATCCGCTGGTCGCGCGGATGCTGGCAAAGCAGCCAAGAGATCGTTACGAGTCACCGCTAGAACTCTCTCGCGAGTTGACACAGCTTCTGCGCGGCACGAATCACACCAATGGCACAGCGCGCTAAACTTACTCCAAGATCAACCTCTACTCAGCACTTCAGCACTCGTAGCACTTTCTTCGATCTTCGTTAGTGGATTGTAACGTTGCGCCTGCGTCGCTGATTTCGCTCGCCTGATCAAACCGTGCTAGAATTCGCCCACACCTGTACAAAACGCAGTAATTGAACTATTGCGCTTGTTACCTTCTTTCGAGGTTGGCGGCACATCCATGATCGGCTCAACCATCGGTCCTTATTTGATTGTCGAGGAAATCGGGCGTGGTGGCATGGCGACGGTTTTCCGTGCCACACAGACCACCACGGATCGCACCGTCGCCATTAAGATCATCCATCGCGCGGTGTCCACTGACCCCAAAGCGGTGGAGCGCTTCATCCGCGAAGCGCGTTTGATCGCGCGGCTGGAACATCCGCATATTTTGCCTGTCTACGACTACGATCCGCAGTACGATCCTCCCTACATCGTGATGCGCTATCTGCCGACAGGTACGCTCAAGGATGTGCTAGAACGCGGGCGCTTGCCGCTCAACGAGGTCGTCTACCTCACCAGCCAGATCGCCTCGGCACTAGACTACGCGCATCGTCAGGGCGTCGTCCACCGCGATGTCAAGCCCTCTAATATTTTGATCGACGCCGAGGGCAACGCCTTCCTCACCGATTTCGGCATCGCCCGCTTGGTAGAGACGACGGATTCCAGCCTCACGGGTACGGGCGTCGCAGTGGGTACACCGGGCTACATGGCTCCTGAGCAAGGCATGGGGCTGCCAATTGATGGTCGCGCCGATGTCTACGCGCTCGGTGTCATGGTCTACGAAATGCTCACCGGACGCCAGCCCTACATGGCGGAAACGCCGATGGCGGTGATCCTCAAGCATATCGGTGAACCGATCCCCGAGGCGACACCCTATAACAGCGCCCTGCCCGCCGACATCAACCGCGTGGTTCAGCGCGCGTTGGCAAAGCAGCCGGAGGATCGCTACAGTTCGCCGCTGGAACTTTCCAAAGATCTCTCGCAGGTGCTCGGCAGCGTCGGCGGAGCAGCCACGCCGCGCCACTTGCAGGCAATCGCCGCCGATGTCATCGCCAAACAGCAGGATAAGCGCAAGAGTCAGGAAACGGAAGCGCTCGACCAGACACCGCGCCTGCGCACCCCACCTCCCCGACAAAACACGCCGGCACCCAATGCGGCGACGGAAGCACTGCCTGCCTCCGGCACTGGTCAGCGCGTGATCCGCGTCAGCCGTCGCAACTTCACCATCACCATTGCCGGAATCGCCGTGGTGATCCTGTTGGCGGTGATCGGTTTGTTGGCTGCCAACAGTAACCGCAATACTACGGGGAACACGCCGCCCGCTGGCATTGACACACAGATCGCGCTGGCGCAGACACAAACGACGAGCAGCGGCGGAGTTTCCGCGCTAGGGTCGCCGACGCCTACCGAAGCAGCGTCAGCGGCTGTGGCGGCTACCGCTACAGTTACTATTGCCGAGCCAACCGCTGCCACTACCGAAACGCAGACCGAAGCCGTGCTAGAGACGGAAAGTGCCGCGCCGTCCGAGACGCCTATCGCTATTGCCAACATCCCGACGGATACCTTCACGCCAACGGACACTATTGCGCCATCGCTAACGGCGACTCCAACTACGCCAGCGCCCACCAATACGCGCACGTTTACGCCTTCACGCACCGCCACCTTCACGCGCACGCCAACCGATACCGCCACCGCGACGGCAACGGCGACAGATACCGCCACCTTCACCTTTACGCCATCGGACACACCGACCGCGACCTTTACGTTCACGCCTAGCGCCACGGCAACGCTGCCCGTCTTGCTGACGGTGACCAACTCCTTCTACGATCCGACCTTCAACGAATTCATCATCGAAGTTCAGACTCAAACCGAGCAGTTGATCAGCCGCTACAGCGTGGAGTTGATCGACAGCCGCAACAATATCGTTAAGTCGTGGGTCAAGCTGACGCCGCCTTATTCTCCCATCAATCTGGATGCGTCGGGTGTTGCAGGTGGCAGCTACCTGATCAATTTGCGCGCCTTCGATGAATCAGAGCGGCTGCTGTTTCGCACCACCTTCCCCTTCGAGTACACGCCGCCAACATCTACCCCGACTCCCACACCGATTCCGCCGACGGTAACACCGACTCCGCCACCAGCGACCGCCACGCCAACGGAAGCACCGACAGAAGTCGCTGCGGTGCCCACGACGGAAGCGCAACAACCTGCCGTCGTGCCGGGTGCGCTGCCCTATCTCAACGATTTCGAGTCAGCCGATGCGCTGTCTAGCTGGGATTACAACGCCGATACATGGTCGCTGCGGGCGGATAGTGGTAACAGCACCCTGACCAGCACGGGTGGTGAGAACGACATCGCCATCATCATGGGCAAAGTCAATCCGGAGTGGACTTCCTCGTCCGATCCTAATCTGGTCATCAACTACCGCGTCAGTCTGGTCGATAACGGCGCGATTGCCCGCACTATCTTCCGCTACTCCGATTCGGGTTACTACGTGCTGCAAATGAGCGCGGGCAGCTTATTCCTCTATCGCGGCACGTCCAACAGTCTGGCACGCACGCAAGCACGCCTCATCGGGCAAACGCGCGGACTGCCCATCAGCACCGGATCGTATTATCAAGTGACCATCTGGGTGGATGAGAGCCGCGTCTTTGTCTACCTTGACCGTGTATTGCGCTTGGAGGTCGAAGATACGGGCGCGCCGCTGCCCAGTGGTGCGATCATCCTACAATCGCTGACTGCTAACAAGCGTCTGCGTTTCGACGATCTCAAGATTCAGCGTCCACTGTCGGTCAGTTCGCACTTCCAGACCAGCGATTTCCCTGCCGACTACGAGCGCAGCAGCTTCACCAGTTCCGTGCTGCGTACTGAGAACACCAACACCTTCATCGATGTGCAGCAGGGCGAAGTCGCGCCGATCCAGCAGTCGTGGCCCGCTGATATGCTCTTCTCCTGTCAGTTGAACGTGCGCGTCAACGATCCGTTTGAGATCAGGCTGCGCGAGTCCACCGAAGGCGCTTACGTCTTCCGCTTCGCCGTCGGGCAGCTAGAGTTGTACGTGCGCGATGCGGCGGGCAATCAGACTCTGATCCGCAAGTACGTTAATTTCTTCTCGCGCGGGCGCTTCTTCGCTTTCACGGTGGAACTGCTCGGCAATGAGGTGCGCGTCTATGATGGCGACACCATCTACAGCGATAAGATTCCTAACGCCCCGTCAACCGGAGGAGTGCGCTTTTCCGCGCTCACTTCCGGCAACTTCTATCTCGATGATTGTCTCTACGCCGAACAGGTCAAAAGCGCGACCGAGGATGGGGCGTGGGCGTTTGAGAAAGTCCGCAAAATCGAATCCTCGCGCATGAACTATCTGCTCGATTTCTGGAACGAAGATTTCATCCCCGGCGAGGAACTACGCACCGACGACTGGTGGGTGAACGGCAGGAACGCGGCGGGTGCCTTCAAACGCAACAGCGGCGATAAAGCGCATCCCGCCTATCTGGATATGACTTACACGCCGGATGCCTATTGGCGTATCTTTGCCGATAAACCTTCGTTCCGGCTGTTCGGCAAAGGGCTGCGTGCTGATTTCTTTGACAGCAGTGATATTTATCTCAAGGTCGATGTGCGCTTACCACAGGCAGGCACAGCGTGGATCGCCGCCCGCACTTCGATCTCCGCTGGTGGCACCGATATTGAGGGCGTCCGCTTCGAACTGATCCGCCTGCCCAACAACACTTACTTGCTGCGCGGCAGGTTGAAAACGCTGAACAAGGCGGAACTGTACTTCGATAACGTGCCGCTGCCGCCCTCAGCGACGGGCGATACCGAGTGGGCGAGTCTGCTGCTGATTTGCTTCGAGGATAAGGTGGCATTCTTCGCTAACGGGCGCTATCTGGATTCGGTCAGCGGGCTGTCGCTGCTCAGTGGCACGGTGGCGCTCGGCGTCGATTCCGGTACGACCGCTAACTTCAGCACCATGATCCTGCGCGACGCCTCGACGGAAACGCGCTGATATCTATCTAACCTTGTAGGGGCGGGGCGCTGCCTCGCCCTATTAATCTTTATTTCCCCGCCCCAACCCACCACCACGACGGACTAAACACCGATCATTTGTCTTTTGTTGGTAAAATCAAAATATCGCCTACCAAAACCCATTTTTTGCCCATTTTCCCCATTAAAAAAATGGCTTTTAATGGGCGCACTTTTTTCACCCGATCCCGCCCATCTCCTTCAACCTTTTCATCAGATAAGCGCGCTCCGGCGCACTATCGCATAACGCCAACGCCCGCTGATAGGCATCCGCGGCGGCTTCACGCTGGTTGCTCCGCCTCAGTAGATCAGCGCGGGCGGCGTGGAACGGCATATAGTCTTTCAAGTCCTCGCTGAACAGCAGCAGCCAGCGCAGCCCCACCTGCGCCCCTTCGATCATCGCCGTCGCCACCGCGCGGTTGATTGCCACCACAGGCGAGGGGTTCATCCCCCACAACACGCGGTACAACGCCGCGATCTGCGCCCAATCGGTATCGGCGAAGCTGGGCGCATCAGCATGCACCGCACTGATCGCCGCCTGCACCTGATACGGTCCGGGCTGGTTCAGTTTCAACGCCCGTTCCAATATCTCCACACCCACGCCGATCTGTGCGTGATCCCACAAGCCGCGATCCTGATCTTCTAGGAGCACTAAATTGCCGTCGCTGTCGAGGCGGGCATCACGCCGCGAGTCGTGCAGCAGCATCAACGCCAATAAGCCGAGCGACTCCGCTTTCAGTGCCGCGTTATCCTCTGGTAGCAGGTCGGTCAGTACCTGCGCCAACCGGATCGCCTCCTGACACAACTCACGCCGGATCAGTGTATCGCCACTGCTGGCAGCATAACCCTCGTTAAAAATCAGGTAGAGCACTGCCAACAGCGCCTCCATACGCTCCGGCAGTAGATGCAGCGGCGGAATCTGAAATGGGATGCCCGCGTTTCTGATCTTCGCCTTAGCTCTGGTCAGTCGCTGTGCCATCGTGGTCGGCGGGACGAGGAACGCCCGCGCCACTTCTGTCGTGGTCAGCCCACCGAGCGTATGCAGTGTCAGCGCCACCTGTGCTTCCCGCGCTAGTGCCGGATGGCAGCAGGTAAACATCAGCTTCAGGCGTTCGTCGGGAATATCGTCGTCCATTTTCGCCTCGTCTTCCGGCTCGTCGGGCGGCGGATCAGCGACCATCGAGGCGACATCGTGCAGCGCCACCTGCTTGCGTTCTCGCGTGCTGCGACGGCGCAAGCGGTCAATGGCGCGGCGTTTGGCGATTGCCGTCAGCCATGCACCGGGATTACGCGGCACACCCTCCTGCTGCCACTGCTCCAGCGCGGCGATCAACGCATCTTGCAGCGCTTCCTCTGCCACCTCGAAGTCCCCGATCTGGCTGATGACAGCGGCAAGCGCGCGCCCGCGTTCCTCTTTGAACGTCGCTTCTACGATCTGCTGTACTGTCGCCGCCACGCGCCATCCTTTCTCCAAGAAAGTGATGAGTGCCCTCATCCTAAATCCTTCTCCCCCGAGGAGAAGGACTTTTTCAAGCCAACACTTTTTTTCTTCCCCTCTCTTTGCGGGAGAGGGGCAGGGGTGAGGGCTACTAACGATGAGTGATTATCTCTGGATTCTGACTCTGGATAGCCCTCATCCTAAATCCTTCTCCCCCAAGGAGAAGGACTTTTTTCAAGCCAACACTTTTTTTCCTCCCCTCTCTTTGCGGGAGAGGGGCAGGGGTGAGGGCTTTTTACTCGAACACCACCAACGGGCGAATCTCAATCGTGCCGTAGCGTACACTGGGGATCTTCTTGGCGACTTCGATTGCCTCATCAAGGTCTTTCACGTCGATCAGATAGAAACCGCCAAGCTGTTCCTTCGTCTCCGCGAACGGACCGTCGGTGATCATCGTCTTGCCCTCGCGGGTGCGTACCGAGGTCGCCTGCGCGATGGGATGCAGCGCCTCGGAGAGAACTAATTGCTCCTTTTCCCGCAGTCCGCTGCTGAGGTTGGAATATTCCGCGTACTCGGCGTTCTGCTGTTCCTGCGTCTGCCCGTCCCAAGCTGATTCCGCGTTGTAGATCAAGAGGATGTACTTCATGGTTGCCCGTCTCCCTCGTGCCTTCTAAGCACATTGTACTGTAGTCGGCGCTCAGAATTTGCGCCTTCATCAATACGTCGCACGAGGATCGCCAGATCGACATCCAGAATTTCCTTCTCACAATTCATTAATGTATGAGCTTGAACACAATTATCTAACTCATGCGTATTGGAGACTATATCTCCCAATCAAGGAACGCAGACTATGGCTCGTCCATTTGAGGCTATCCCCGTCGTCAATCTGATCCCCGAACAGCCGATGAATACGGGACGCTTACTGGCGGATATGTACAACCAGCACGGACCGATTTTCCGCACCACCGTATTTCCAAATCCCACCATTTTCCTCGTCGGACCCGAAGCCAATCGCTTCGTACTTAGCTCTAATCGGCAGTTATTCTCGCATAAACTCGGTTGGGGCAACTTCTTTGATGTCCTGCAAATGCTCGGTGATGGTCTGCTGACGATGGATGGTGAGGAACACACCCGCCACCGCCGCATGATGAATCCCGCCTTCGCCATCAACTACATGGATCGCTACCTGCCGATCATGAACCGGATCATCCGTGAGCGCGTGGATGGCTGGATCGCGGCGGGCGAGGTCGATATTTACGACGAGGCGCGTAAGATCACCTTCGACATCGCGGCGGAAGCGTTGGCGGGGATGCGTCCGGGCGCGGAGGTCGAGCACTTCCGCGATCTGTATATGGCGCTGCTGTTCAGCGAGGCGCAGTCACCCGAAGAGTGGATGATGAAGATCAGCAAGATTCGCGCTGAACTCGATGCCGCGCTGCTACAGAAAATCCACGAACGCCGCGCCAACCCCACCGATGACATCCTCGGCATGATGGTCAGTGTCAAGGATGAAGATGGCACGGGTTTGAGCGACGCGCAGATCATCGCCCACACCAATATTTTGCTGGTAGCAGGGCATGAGACTTCGACCAGCTTGAGCACATGGCTAATCTATTTGCTGACGCAGCATCCCGATTACGCCGCCCGCGTACTGCAAGAACAGCAGCAAGTGTTGGGATCAAGCGACGAGCCGACGCTGGATCAGGTCAAACAGATGAAGGTGCTGCACAACGCGCTGCAAGAGGCGGAGCGCCTCTACCCACCCGTGCCCAATGGTCCGCGCGGCGTCACGCAGGATTTCGAGTTCGAGGGCTATCACATTCCGGCGGGCACGTTCGTGCTCTACGCCATCGCCGCCAGCCATCTTAATCCGAAAGTATTCCCCGATCCCGAAAAGTTCGATCCCGATCGCTTCGCCGCGCCGCGTGAGGAGGACAAAAAGAATCCTTACGCGCTGGTCGGTTTCGGCGGCGGACCGCGCATCTGCATCGGCATCAATTTCGCGCAGGTGGAGATCAAGGCGCTGGCGAGTTATGTGCTGCGTCACGCCGATCTGGAACTCGCGCCCGATCAGCAGATCATGCAGGTCTACGGTGCGACGGGCTTCCCGCTGAATGGTATCAAGATGCGCGTGCGGGAGAAGGTGCGCTATAATTGAGGGTGTACCATCCTATCCATTCGAGCGATAAAATCAGCGATGAGTAATGAATGATGGCACGGGTTGTACTCGTCACTCATTACTCATCACTTTTGGTTCTCTGCTCAGATAGTCAGGTAATCACTCATGACCAACAAGCCGATTTACCCTGAACCGCAGCATTTTCCCGAAGCACTTGATCTCGAAGACAGCGAAGCCACCGCGCTGATCCCGCCGCCGGATTTCGCGCCTGAGGAGTCGATGCCGCACGTCGAGCACACCTACTCCAAGCGCGATTTCGCCTGTGTGCGCTGCGGCAGCCGCAACCTCGCGCCCGGTTACGTCGTTGATTACGGCGATAAGTTCAATCAGGTTCACTTCGCGCCCAAGCGGATCACGCTTGGTTGGCTGAACTCGTTGCGCAGTTTGCGCCCATGGCGTCGACTGGCGAAGCTAGATGCCGTCGCTTGTCGTGACTGCGGGGCAGTGCTGCTCGAAGTCGATCCGGCTGAACTGCGCCGCGCGGAATATCGCCGCGACTAGGGCAAGTGCTGAGGAAAAGACAGTACCGAGGTGCCGTAGTACCAGAGTGCCTTGAGTCCCGCCGGGACTTCGTTCGTTCAGCACGGCAATTCATTGCCGTGATAAGCGGACTTCAACATATTCAGATTATCGGGCTTACCATTACTTTCCCTTCATCGTTAACTACCTGAGTTGCGGACGTGGCGCGCAAGATTCGATACGACTCCCGGCTCGATTATTATGTAGTGCTGGGAGTAGCAGCAACTGCCAGCGGCGAGGAGATTCAGCGCGTCTACCGCCAGCGTGCCAAGCAGGTACATCCCGATCTGCACCCTGAAGACCCTGAGCACGCTAAGCAGCAGTTTCAGATTCTCAACGAAGCATACGATGTCCTCAGCGATCAGCAGTTGCGCTGGATTTACGATCAACTGCGGCGGCAGAGTCTGGGCATCCGCGATATCCCGCCGTTCACCGATCCGCTAGCTGATAAGTACGCGCCACGTAACTACAACTTCAGTCGCGGTTCGCAGTACAGTTACACCACTGATGTCTGGCGAGCTGCGTGGCAAAACATCTTGCGCAGCCCTAGCCACCGTCTATCGATTGGCATTACGGTGATGGTGATCATTGCGGTACTGATCTTCAACCTGTTCACGCGGCTGCTCGCTCCCACTTTTGAGGCAATCCGCAATCGATCAGCCACCACGCAGGCACAAGCGCTGCAAACATTGATGCCGCAGCCAATCGCCGCGCAGCCGACCTTCGATTACATCCCCGAACGTCCGACGCCAGCCACGCCTGTATTCGCAGTCTGCACCGATCATATCCAGATCAGTGAACCAGCAGACGGATCGGAGATCAACGGGGAAACTTTCAATATTCGCGGCACGGCTGATGATCCCGATCTACATAATTACCGCATCGAGATCGACTCGGTGAGTTCCGGCTCACGCTGGATTCTACGGCTGCCCGCTACCATCGCGGTGACGGATGGTGTGCTGCTAGAGAACATCTCTATCGGCAACTTTCCCACTGGCTACTACATCCTACGTCTGCGCGTGCAGCGAAGCGATGAAACCTTCGCGCCGCCGTGCGAGGTGCAGATCAGGCGCAAACGGTGATAGCTTCTTAACGAGTCCCGGCAATGAATTGCCGGGCTGAACGAACGAAGTCCCTGCGGCATTCAACTTAAGGCACTTCTGGTACTCTGGCACTTCGGTACTTGTTTTCCCTCAGCACCTAGCACTCAGCACTTCTTCGCCTACGGCAGCATCCACTTATACTTGACCATCTCCCGCCAGTTTGCCAGCTTACTGCGCTGTAACAACGCACGATAGCGATAGGATCGGATGTGGAAGTTCAGCCAGTCGCGCTCCTCAGCGATGAAGGCGAGGCGCTGCTCCCGCGTCTGTAAATTACGCAGCGCGAATAGATAGCGAGATCGATGGTACAGCAGTAAATACCGTGCCGAAGCGGATCGTCCCAGACTGTGCTTCTCGTCGTGGTAGCACACCGCTTTCGGCGCATACGCGACGCGGAATCCTTGCTGGCGGGCGCGGAAGCAGAACTCGGTTTCTTCGTAGTACATAAAATAGGCTTCTGGCAAATAACCAAGCCGTTCCGCCACGCTGCGCCGTGTGACAAATGCCGCGCCTGTGGCGTAATCCGAATCACTGATCTGGTCGTACTGCCCGATGTCCAACTCGCCATCGCCGCGATGATAACTGAGCAGGTTCGGGCGCAGAAAACCGCCCGTATGTTGCAACATGACTCGGTTGCCGTAGAAAATTTTGCTGCCCAATACGCCGATGTTAGCATCCGCTTCGAGTACAGCGATGTTCTCGGTCAGCCAATCGGGATGCAGTACCACATCAGGATTCACCAGTGCAAAGTAATCGGCGGGCGCAGACTTCATGCCCACATTATTGCCGCCCGCGAAGCCGTGATTGATCAGCTCCGCGCGGACTTCCACTTCGGGATAGCGTTGGCGGATCAAGCGTACGCTGTCGTCGCTGGAATGGTTATCCACCACCACCACGCGCAACTGATCGCGCGGGTAGTCAAGCTGGCGGATTGAGTCCAGCGTCGCACCGATGATCGCGGCAGAGTTCCACGAGACGATGATCAGACTGACGCTGGCGGTCATGGCGCGTCATTAACCTCTACGTCGACAGTCAGCGGAGGGATTCCCGCTTCGCTCATCCAGACCACGCCCTCGCGCACAGCGTCGATCTCCAACCGATAGCGTCCCGGCTTGCTCGGTGCGCTGATCCGCACGTCGAGGCTGACCTGCTGCCCCGGTCCGATGCTGTGCGGCAGTGGCGTGCGGATGCCCTCTTTTTCCACCATCACGCCGCTCGCCGTCAACCAGTGATAAGACAGGTTAGTGGCGTGGGTATCCTCGCGCGGAGTACGCCACGTCAAGCGTCCGCGGTTAGTCACTACCACGTTTCCAGTCACACTCTGCCCGACGACCATCTTATTAGGCACGCTGTAGCTGTCATAACTGAGTGCATAACTAACCACGCCCATGCCAAAGACGTTGCGTCCCAGATGGCGCAGTCTATGCAAAACAGCGGGTCTGACTCCGATCTTGACCAGCAGGCTGTAGAGTTTTCGCCACACACCGATGATCAGCCGCTGGTGACTGCGGAAGTGCTCATTACTGATCGGAGCGGAGAGGGTCGCCATCGAGTTTGGTGTGTCGAGTAGTGGCAGCACTTCTTGACCGTGATCCGGCGCACGCTGCGGATCAGCCACCCAGTTGACCAGCGCGGGGATCGCCGTTGCCTTAAATGTGTGGTTGCGCAGCAGCAGTTCACGCGCACAACCGCGCATCTGTTCTCGCACCACTGGCTGCGTGATCAGCGTTTCCAGCGCTGCCACCAGTCCTTCTAGATCGCCGGGAGAATAGGTTAAGCCAGCACCTGCCGCCCGAATCTCCTGCGCCAATTCCGGCAAGTCGGAAAGTACGGCGGGCAGTCCGGCGCGCAGCCAATCAAGCGCCCGATTGCGGCTGCCTAGCAAACCCTCATAACTCAGCTTATCTGTTGATAATCCGACATCCGCGTCAAGGTAATATGAGGGCAGGTCATCCGCAGGAACCCAACCTTGAAGCTGGAATCGTTCCCCGAAGCGCGAAGTGCGGATCATGTTTTTGAAACGTGCGTAGGTAATGTCGTCGTGACCATCAATCGTGCCGCCTGTTGACACGAACCACACCTGTGGATGCTGCTCCATTACCCGTTCTAGTGCGGCGAACAGGATGTCAATATCAACCCATGTGTTGTAGCCGCCTGTGTACAGGATGATGAAGGCATCTTGCGGCGCGATCACCCCGCGCACGATCCGGCGCGTCATCTCGTATGGCGTGGTTTCAATCGCCACCCGCAGAGGATGGACAAACTCATAGCCGCTGGTCCACTGGTTCAGCCGCCCAAAGACTCCCAATTCCCCCACCAGTGACCACTTCTGACGCTCCGCGACGGTGGAGAAAACATCCGCGCGCGCTAGGCACGTGCGCTCCAGTGCCCAGAAATGCGCCAGATACGAATCATCGCCGTAGACTTGCGCCTTCATTTGCGCTTCTGCCATGATCGAGCCGTTCATGTCCGCCCACAGCGGGATCTCCCCGATGATCGGTACAGCGGCGGCGCTGCCGGGTGTGTTCGCCCCGATAGCGCACTGTGGATTAAAAGTATTCACCAGTGGCAGAAGCAGCTCAGGTGTATCGAATGCCTGATTGCTGACGTTGTGATACAGCAGGTTGCCGTTGCGTTGGGTCATCACTTCGGGCAGGTCAGCAGGATAAATGCTGTGCCCGCGGTTGGCGATCAAGCAGACCTCATGCCCCGCGTCCAGCAGGATCTTAGTAAACTGCCATGTCCGCAGCGATGGAGCGCTCATCCGCAGATGTTCAACTGGTAGTGGGGCAAATCCAACAATGAGAATACGAGTCATGCTAGGTTAAAAATACCTGTTTCCGGCGAATGTTCTTGCGACTACCTTCTGTCGCCCCACCGTGAGCAGTGGATGAGGAGGGTGAGGAGCCAGCTCCCCCAATTATGCCGTTAGTTCGTCTCATCAACCAACAGACACAGCAGAGCAACCACCGTTTCAGCCGGACTCTCATTCACAACTTATTCGTGTATCAGTAACGAAAACGAGAGATGCGCCGCATTGCGCCCCCCTAACCCCTGCTCTATAATTTTTCCTATCATCTTGTTGACTCATGATCATCCAAGCTGCACATTCATTCATTAATCCATTATCTTATCTAGGCATTGTACGATGAATACACAGAGGTTACCGGGAGAGCAAGAACCGCCACGCGGGAATGATGGATCGCTACAACCGGGGATGACATTGCAGAACCGCTACCGTATCACGGGCGTCTTAGGCGTCGGTGGTATGGGATCGGTGTATCTGGCGCGTGATATGAACTTCACCGCCGTGACCCGCAATGTCGCCGTCAAAGAGATGCTCAATCTCAGTTCCGACGCAGGGATGCGCGAGATCACAATTCGCACCTTCGAGCGTGAGGCAAACATTCTTGCCGAACTCAACCATCCGGCGATTCCCAAAATCTACGATTACTTCACCAGTCGGGATCGCGCCTATCTGGTTATGGAGTACATCAACGGCAAAGACCTCGAAGCCATCATCAACACCATGCCGGATTTCCTACCCGCTGAGATGATCCGCAAGTGGGCGCTGGAACTCTGCGATGTGCTTGATTATCTGCACTCGCATCAGCCCGAACCGATCATTTTCCGTGATATGAAGCCATCTAATGTGATGGTCGATAGTACTGGACGCATCCGCCTGATCGATTTCGGCATCGCCAAAACCTTTCAGGCGAACCAAAAAGGCACGATGATCGGCACGGAAGGTTATTCACCTCCGGAGCAATATCGTGGTGAAGCATCGCCACAGGGCGACATTTACGCGCTCGGTGGTACGCTGCACCATCTGGCAACCCGCAAAGATCCGCGGTTGGAGCCACCCTTCAGCTATCACGAACGTCCGATCCGCCAGATCAACCCCAAGATTCCGGTTGAATTGGAGCGGATCATTTTGCGCGCACTGGAATATCAGCCGGGTAACCGCTTCCAGACGGCTGCTGCCATGCGCGACTCGCTTAATGCTATCGGTCAGAACAACGTGGTCGCACAGGTTGCCGCGCCAGCCGCTGCTCCCGTTGCCGGAGCCGCTGGTCAGGATGCGATGCGCACCGTCGATTTTGGTGGCGCGGGCATCGCTCCGCAGCCGCAGCCGCTAAATACGGCAGCGGTATCATCCGCCGGACCTCCATCTCCTACCGCACCCGCGCCCGCTCCTTCCAACGATTCCTTTGAAGACACATCAGCGATCAAGGCATTGTGGAAGTTCAAATGCGAAGATGAAATTCGCGGGATGCCACTCTACAACAAAAATGTGGTCTATGTCGGCGCTTACGACAATAACCTGTACGCTGTCAATGCCGCTGATGGCTCGTTCCGCTGGAAATACGCGACGGAAGGTGGCATCAGCAGTTCCCCTGCGATCTCCAACGAAGACAACATGGTGGTCTTTGGCTCGGAAGATAACTCCGTCTATGCGCTGGATATTCGCACAGGCAAGATCATGTGGAGCTACCAGACCAAAGGACCGGTGCGCTCCTCCCCTACCATCGCGGGTGGTCATGCCTTCATCGGCAGTGATGATGGCAAGTTTTACGCCATCCGCTTAGGAACAGGGCGTCCCTCGTGGCAGGTCGATCTCGCTGCGCCGATGCGTAGCAAAGCCGCCGTCACCACCGATAAGGTAGTCATCCCGACGGAAAGCGGCGCGGTGCTGGGACTCGATCTCACGGGCAACGTCAAGTGGCGTTTCAATCAAGCGAAACGCGCTATCACCTCATGGCCCATCGTCGATAACGACATAGCCTATTTCGGCTCGATGGATAACCACGTGTACGCACTGGATATCGTCAATGGTTGGGCGGTCTGGCGCTTCCGCGCTGGTAAGGCAATCGTTGGTTCGCCACTGCTCATTGGCAAGACGCTCTATGTCGGCTGTGCCGATTCTAACCTTTACGCGCTTGACATCAGCAGCGGGCGCGAACTGTGGCGCTTTCAGGCAGGTGGGCAGATCGTCTCATCACCAGCACACCTCAACGGCGCGCTCTATTTCGGCTGTGTAGATAAAAACGTCTATAGCATCGAAGCCAAAAAGGGCAAATTGCGTTGGATGTTCCCTACTGATGGACCAATCGCGTCTTCACCCATCATTGTGGACAAGACTATGTACATCGGCTCGACGGACAAGTATCTTTACGCTCTGAGCACTTGATTCAACTACAGCGGGGCAACTCAACTATATGGACATCATTCGCCGGTTTTTCGGCAAATCCAACGCATCAACTCCCACGCCGCCTACTGTGAACACGCAATCTGTCACAGCGCCGAAGGAGGCTGCCAAAGAGATAACCAATGGCGGCCTGCCTCAGAATGGGGCTGGCAGTGCAGCGCCGAGCACAGATGAGGTGTTCGTGCCACTTACTAGCAGCGCCAATGCCAACGGCACAGCCGAAGGATCACCAGCTTTTGCATCAGCACCAGCACCGGCGACGCCGCAACCCGCTGAAGCGGCAGCCATTGCTGCGGCGATGGCGAACGTGGATAAGTACGCCACCAGAGATCTCGCGCCGGATATGATCCCCGGCAGTACTCGCCAACTTCCGCCGTTGGAAGCCTTCGTGGCGAAACCCGGCAGACATATCACTTACGGTGTTCACAGTCATACGGGTATGGTGCGCACCAACAATCAGGATGCCTTGCTGGCGTTGTTCAGTTCCAACCTCAGCGTTGATGACTTGCCCGACTTTGGCTTGTTCGTGGTTGCTGATGGCATGGGCGGGCATCACGATGGCGAGAAAGCGTCAGCGCTGGCAACCCGCCTGATCGCGCACTATGTCTCCGAGCATTTTTATCTTAAGTTGCTGAACACCAAAGACAGCGAAGAACGCCCGATCATCTCCGAGGTGTTGAACGAAGCCATTCAGCAGGCAAATCGTTCCATATCGGAGCAGATTCCCGAAGGTGGCACGACCTGTACAGCGGTCACCATTCTAGGCGATCTGGCGTACATCGCGCACGTCGGAGACAGCCGCGCCTATCTGCTAGCAGATGGCGGCATCGAACAAATCACCCGTGATCATTCGCTGGTTCAGCGCCTGATCGAACTCGATCAACTGACCATCGAGGAAGCGGCGCAGCACCCGCAGCGTAACGTTTTGTATCGCGCGCTCGGTCAGAGCGAATCGCTGGACGTAGACGCGATCACCCGCCGTCTGCCACCGGGTTCGCGCCTGCTGTTGTGTAGCGATGGCTTGTGGAATCACGTTCCGGAGTCCCTCATAGTCCAAATCATCCGCACCTCCAAGACTCCTCAGGAAGCCTGTGATAAGTTGGTATCGTCAGCCAACGAACGTGGCGGTCTAGATAACATTACCGCTGTGGTCGTCCAAGTACCGGGATAGCAGTGAACCTGCAAGCCTCCCCTTACCTGTGCTAGCGAAGGACGAGGTATGGCAAATAGCAGCTCTGCAACACGTGATTTGTACAATATCCTCGGAGTGCCGCCAAATGCGGATCCGGAGGATGTGAAGCGTGCCTATCGCATGGCAGCGCGACGCTTTCATCCCGATGTCAATAAGCATCCCGGTGCGCAGGCGCAGTTCCGCGACATCGCTGGTGCCTATGAAGTACTGGGCGATTCCTCGCTGCGTCAGCAGTTCGATCAACAGCGTGCTGGTGCTGGCGTAGACAAAGGTTACCTGACACTGCGCATCGTACCTAGCCGCCGCGTGCTGACTGCTATTACAGAACCGCAGATGCTCTACATGCTGGTGGAGTTTTCTGCGGATCGTTCGATGGCAGCGCCCGCGAACCAGAAGCAAACGCCGCTCAACCTGACGTTGATCATTGACCGCAGTCTGTCGATGAAAGGTGTACGCCTGGATCGCACCAAAGCCGCCGCCTTCCAGATCATCGATCAACTCAGCGAACGCGATGTAATCTCCGTGGTCGCATTCAGTGATCGCGCTGAAGTGCTAATTCCAGCGCAGAAGGTGAGCAATCGCAGCGATATTAAGGCGAGCATCATGCCGCTGCAAACGTCCGGTGCGACGGAGCTGTTTCAAGGGCTGGCGATGGGCTATCAGGAGAATATGCGTAACGCTAGTCTCCAGTACGTCAATCACATCGTCTTGATCACCGACGGTCACACCTACGGCGATGAGCAGCAGAGCATCGATCTGGTCGATAAGGCGATGGAAAACGGCATCAGCCTGAGCGCTCTCGGCATCGGTACTGACTGGAACGATGCCTTCCTTGACATGCTGACCACTCGCACGGGCGGTACCACCCAGTACATCATGTCGCCTAATCAGGTGGTTAGCTTTCTCAACGATCATGTGCGGGCGCTCAGTGATGCGCTGCTCGATCGGGTAACGCTCTCGCTGGCGCCTGATCCCGACATCAAGATCGAATCGATCTTCCGCCTGTCACCCAGTGCGTCGCCGCTGCCCGTCGAAGTCGATCCGATTCCCATCGGTCAGTTGCAAGCGCACAGCTTCATTTCGGTGCTGTTGTCGCTGCAATTGCCTGCGCTGGAGGCAGCCGAACTACGCTCGATCCTGCGCGTGGACGTCACTGGCGATGTGGTGCGTGAGCAGAAGCGGGGTTACAAAACTGTTACAGATAGTGTGCTAGCGGTCTCTTCTGAGCCACAATTAGAAGACCCACCGTTGGCAATTCTGGATGCCTTAAGTAAACTGAACCTCTACCGGATGCAGCAGCGCGCAGAAGAAGCGCTCAAGCGTGGCAACGCCATCGAAGCAACCCAACGGCTGGAAAAATTAGCGACGGCGTTTTTGGAGTCCGGGCAGGAAGAACTGGCGCAAGTTGCCCGTGCAGAAGCACAGCGCATCTCTGCCTCAACCGCCAATGGCACCAATATGCTGTCGGATGAGGGACATAAGAAACTGAAATATGGAACGCGAATGCTGATGTTGCCACCTACCAAGACAACAGCACTGGAATGAAAGACCAGCGAGATCAATCATGAGAGTGTGCCCAAGCTGCAAATACGCGAATTTTGAAGGCGTATTATTCTGTGAAGACTGCGGTGCAGCCCTTGCCGGAGTCCCATCCACCACCACCCAGGCATTGGAAATGACGGATGAGGGCGCGGGTAAACAGACGTGGGGAACCGCCCGTTTTAACGACAATTCGGCTATTGTCATTCACTTCCGCGAAACAGAAGTTGCGCCTGTGATCTTGACGCCAGAAGATGAAATGACTATGGGGCGCTACGACGGTACCAGCCCCAACGTGCCCACGCTCGATCTAACCCCCTTCGGCGCTTATGAAAAAGGCGTATCACGGATGCACGCCGCCATTCGACGCGGCGATGGTTCGCTCAATCTGGTCGATCTGGGCAGTGTCAATGGCACTTTCCTCAACGGACAGCGGCTGATCCCCAACCGTCCGCATGTGCTGCGCGACGGCGACGAAGTGAAGTTTGGCAAGCTGATGTGTCACGTTTACTTCAAGGCGCTCAACAAGCCGCCGCAGATACCGCCCCCGCTGCCACCTAAGCAATAGCATCATCCAGCCAATCGGTCATCAAAATAATACGGGAGGAGTCCGCTTGGATTCCTCCCGTATTACAGCATCTATCGATCTCTCGTCGGTGTTTGCTTTACTGCGCCGGAGTGCTTTCCGGTGTAGCTTCTGTTGTATCTGGAACGGTGGGTAGATCGTTATCCAGTTCGGGCGATCCGCCTACTGGCTCTGTCCACAGCTTGCCATCCAGATAGTCTTGCAGGTTATCGGGGTTCACCACCACCGATGGCGTCAGCAGGATATTAGGAACAGTCTCGCCGTTCAGCACTTTCTGCATCGTGTCAATCACCGTTACGCCCATGCGCACCGGATCGACGCCTAGCGTGGCGCTGAATTTACCTGCCTTGAGCAGGTCAAGCGTTGGCTGGTTGCCATCGATACCTACCGCGAAGAAATCCTTGTTGATTTCCAGCCCGAGCGCCTCAGCAGCCAGCGCCGCGCCGATAGCCATTTCGTCGCTGTTGCCGTAGAAGACATCGATTTCGGGGTCTTTCTGCAGCGCGATGGTGGCGACTTCCTGACCCTTAGTGCGCAGCCATTCGGCGGTTTGCTCACCGACGATGGTTACATTGGGGCAGCCCTTCGCCAGACCAGCCTTGAAGCCACCCGTACGGCGATGCGAGAAGATGCTCTCGATGCCTAGCAGAATGTAGACCTTACCGGGGGTTTCGGCTGGTGTGGAATTGTGTTTCTTGGCGATCAGTTCGCAGGTGTACAGCGCCAGTTTCTCAGCGCCACCCCACTGATCGTAACCGATGTACTGTAGAACGTTGCCCTCGGAGAATGGCGTGATGAAGTTGTGCGCGAGGATGGGCACACCCTTCTCGTTCGCGGCTTTCACCGCCGTCACTGCCGAATCGGTGCCGATGGGGTTAATGCTGATGGCTTCGACGCCCTTTTCCAGCAACTGCTCAACGGTGGTCACAAACGACTGGAAGTCACCTTCGCTGGCGGGGGCTTGAACATCCAGCTTCCAGCCCAATTCCTCAGCGCGTTTGGTTGCGCCTTCGACCATTGCCACATGGAAGGGGCTGGTCAGTGCGGGCGGGACGAAACCGACATAATGCGTTTTGTCTTGGGCGCGGGCAACCGGAGCCGCCAGACCGGCAAGCGCGATGCCCAACACGATCATGGATACGGCGAATATCCTAAATGTTTTCATCATAGCGACAACTTCCTTATCCCGATACGCGAGCGGATCGACCCTTCCGTTCGCCAACCTCTTTTTATGCGGCTAGTGGTTGATCAGGTCACCAGCCGCTGGATCGCTCATTTAGCGCGGATTTATCCGCGTCGCAGGCGCAGCCACTTGATTTCGCCACGCCGCCAGACATCGAGGGCAACCGCTAATACGATGATGATGCCGATCACGATGTCTTTAGCATTCGATTGCACGTCAAGGTAAACCAACCCTTGCTGCACCAGTTTGATGATCAGCACGCCGACCAGCGTTCCCCAGATGCCACCAGTGCCGCCGGAAAGCGCCGTGCCGCCAATAACGACTGCCGCTACCGAGAGCAGCGTCATATCCGTGCCATTCTGATAAGCGCCTGATTGCAGCCGCGCCATCACCAGCACGCCGCCGACTGCCGCCAGCAGTCCACTAATCCCGTAGATCACGATCTTGACGATGTTGACGTTGATGCCGGAAAGCCGAGCAGCGGTTTCGTTGCCGCCGATGGCGTAGGTATAGCGCCCGAACTTGGTATGCCGCAGGATCACCCATGAGGCGGTAAAGAGCACGAAGGTAATGATGAACGGCACCGGCAAACTCAGTTCGGAGATCGAGACGCGGCTGGTGATGAACGTGATGAACGAGTCAGTGGCGATGTTCATCGGCGCACCACGCGTGATCACCAGTGAGACACCGAGCAGGATGCTGCGGAATCCCAGCGTAACGATGAACGGGTTAATATGCAGTGCCGTGATCAGCACCCCTTGAAACATGCCGATCAGCAGCCCGCAGCCGAGCGCAATCGGGATCGCCACGTAGCTCGGCAGCCCCAGCGCGATCTGCCCGCCGGATTGCGTTGTTCCAGCGATCAGGATAGCGGCAACCACGCCCGCAAAAGAGACCATCGCCTCCACCGAGAGATCGATGCCGCCCGTCAGGATCACGAACGTCTGTCCCGCCGCCACCACACCGATTGCCGCCGCTTCTAGCAGCAGCAGGCGTTGGCTGGTCGCCCCGCGAAACGGTGGCGAGGCGAGGTACAACAAAACGTAGAGCACCACTAGCACCAACAGTGGTCCGGTGCTAGCAATGAATTTGCCAATAATCTGACCAGTCGTTCTCGTTGGCTGAACAGCATCGGCTTTAGTAGCTGACATCGACGCGAGTCCTTCCGTTTATGCTGTGCCACTGCTGGCAGCATGTTGATTGTCGCGAGTGTTGTGGTTGTTGCGCTGCTCCTCTACGCCGCGATGAGCCGTCGCCAGTTCCATCACTTTCTCTTGCGTCGCTTCGGCGTGGCTCAGGAATCCAGTGACGTACCCTTCGCAGATCACCATGATTCGGTCACTCATGCCCAGTATCTCCGGCATCTCTGAGCTGACCACGATGATGGCGACGCCTTGCTTGGCAAGCTGGTTCATCAGCTTGTAGATTTCCGCTTTAGCGCCCACATCAATACCGCGCGTTGGCTCGTCGAAAATCAGCACGCGCGGCGCGGTGGAAATCCATTTACCGAGGATCACCTTTTGCTGGTTACCGCCGGAGAGATTGATCACTTGCTGTAATTGGGAGGGGGTGCGGATAGACAGTTCTCTGATGTATTTGCCCGCCAGATCGCTCTCCACCTGCCGATTGGTGAACAAGCCGCGCGTTAGGCGTCCCAGCACCGAGAGCGAAATATTCTCGCGCACGCTCATTTGCAGCAGTAAGCCCTGCTGTTTGCGGTCTTCGGTTAGCAGCGCGATACCGTGGCGGATAGCATCACGCGGGCTGCTAATCCTGATCTCGCGCCCGTCAACGTAGAACTTGCCCGCCGTGATCGGATCGGCACCGAAGATAGCGCGCACCAGTTCCGTTCTACCCGCACCTACCAGCCCAGCGATGCCTAGCATTTCGCCCGCGTGCACGCTGAAACTGATGTCGTGCAGTTTGTCGCCCTGTGATAAGCCCTCTACGCGCAGCACTTCAGCACCACGCTGCACTTCTTCTTTGGGGAACTGCTCGGAGAGTGAGCGTCCTACCATCGCACTGATCAGCGTTTCGAGCGTCATCTCGCTGGTGGGGCGGGTAGTCACCAGATGACCATCGCGCAGCACTGTGATTCGATCACCGATCTGGAACGATTCCTCTAGATGGTGGCTGATGTAAATAATCGCGACGCCGCTTGCCTTGAGCTGACGGATGATCTCGAACAGGTCATCGATCTCTTGAATACTGAGCGCGGAGGTCGGCTCGTCCATGATGATGATGTCGGACTTGTGATGCAGCGCCCGTGCCACTTCCACCATCTGCTGCTGACCGACGCCAAGCTGGCTCACGGGTGTGCGCGGATCGACCTTCAAATGTAGGCGTGCCAGCAAGCGGGTTGCTTCCTCACGCATGGTCTTCCAATCGATCAGGAAGCCACGCTCCTGCTCGTTGCCGAGGAAGATGTTCTCCGCCACCGAAAGCTGCGGAATCTGGTTCAATTCCTGATAAATAGTGGTGATTCCGGCAAGCTGTGCCTGTCGCGGTGTGCTAAAACTAACCTGCTTGCCCTTGAAAATGATCTCACCACTATCGCGCGTGTAGACGCCGGAGAGAATCTTGGTCAGCGTGGATTTGCCCGCGCCGTTTTCACCCAATAGGGCGTGCACTTCGCCTTTATGCAGATCGAAACTGACATTAGAAAGTGCCTGCACGCCGGGAAATGACTTACTGATCCCGATCATTTGGAGGATTGGCTCGGAAGGGGAATCCGCTATCGTTGAGGAAATAGCAGCGGACGAAGAAGCATTATTGGTCATAATTATTTAAACGTCACAGAAAGCCGTAAAATCACTTAAAAATGCGTTCTGTTAACGTTCACACATTATAACGCTAGTTCATTGAATATGCTATACAGTAATATCCTTCACCTTATGCCTATCTGATACTGTCAAACGCTTGCGCTATCAGCAGCAACCGATGAGGAGCTACCCCATGCGCGAAATGACCAGAGAAGAAATTCGCAGCTTTCTAATGGATACCGTGCGTACTGGCAAACTGGCATCAGTACGCAGCGATGGTCGTCCCCACGTCACGCCGATCTGGTATGTGCTCGATGGCGACGATGTGTTGTTCACCACCTACTACGACACAGTGAAGCTGAAAAATATCCGTCGCAGTGGCGAGGTGATGCTCTGCGTGGATATGGAAACACCGCCCTTCGCCTATGTGCTGATCGAAGGTAAGGCGACGGTAGAATCGGGCGCACCCGCCGATCTGCTGCCGTGGGCGACCAGGATCGGCGCACGCTACATGGGCGCGGATCAAGGCGAGGCGTTCGGCAAGCGCAACGCCGTCGAAGGTGAATTCCTGATCCGCGTCAAGCCGACCAGAATCATTGCTCTTACCGAAATATCCAGTTAATCATCTTTAGGTGAGTGATCTTATGAAGAAAATTGTGGTTACAGGTGGCAGTGGCAAAGCAGGTCGCGCCGTCGTCCGTGATCTCATCGATCATGGCTATGAAGTGCTCAACGTCGATCTCACGCCGCCAGCCGAACGGATCTCACCCTTCCTCAAGATCGATCTGACCGATTACGGACAGGCAGTCGAGGCGCTCAAAGGTGCTGACGCGGTGGTGCATCTCGCCGCCATTCCCGCGCCGGGATTGCTCAGCGATCAGGTGACCTTCGACATTAACACGATCAGCACCTACAACGTCTTTTCAGCCGCCGCGCTGCTCAAGTTGCAGCGCGTGGTCTGGGCATCCAGCGAGACGACGTTGGGACTGCCCTTCGATGATCCGCTGCCGAGTTACGCGCCGATAGACGAGGATCACCCGCTGCTGCCGTCGTGGAGCTACGCGCTGTCGAAGGTTGTTGGCGAGGAGATGGCGCGGCATTTCAATCGCTGGAGTGGCATTCCGTTCATCGCGCTGCGCTTCTCAAATATCATGGAACCGCAGGATTATGCTAAGTTCTCTACTTGGCAGCATGATGCCCGCCTGCGTAAATGGAATCTATGGGCTTACGTCGATGCCCGCGATGTGGCACAAAGCTGCCGCTTGGGACTTGAGGCGGATATTAAGGGAGCGGAAGCGTTCATCATCGCTTCTGCCGACAGCGTGATGGAGCGCACCAACCGTGATCTGATGGCGGAAGTCTTCCCTACTGTGCCGCTGCGCGAAGGCACTGGCGATTACGATACGCTGCTCAGCGTGGATAAGGCAAAACGAATGCTCGGTTATCAGCCGGGGAGTTGGTGGCGGGGGAAGGTGTAGCGATCACGTTTCCGCTAGCATCTGCTCTGAGTTTTGCTGAGTCCCGCAGGGACTTCGTTCGTTCAGCCCGGCAATTCATTGCCGGGAAAAGCCCCGACTAGCATCTTTACAATTACAAATAGTCGGCAAACAATTTCTACTGTTATCTCTGATCCTTCTGTGTCAAAACAGAGATTGTACGCTCGTATCATTAACCAACGTTCGCAACATGAGAGCCATGATCCAACGACTGCCATCCTATACTTACCCCTAGCCGAAAGTGCAGTCGTCAACACGCCCGAAAAGCCGTATCCACCGTTGGCTTGTGCACCTGAAAATGATATACTGGATCAACTCGCATTGTGCCGTTGCGTATAGTAATCATGCCGCGTCTGTGTCGGTGTGATGTTAGGGGCGTTGTCATGAGCTTGGTCGAAGTCACCATTGATAGCATCCGTGTGAGCTTAATGTCCCAGCACCGCCTTGTCATCCTCAAGGACGGGCTGACTGATCGCTTTTTAACCATCTGGATTGGTCCCTGCGAAGCTGACGCGATTACTTGGGAATTGCAGGAGCACGTCTCGCCCCGCCCGTTAACCCACGATCTGCTGAAGAACGCCATCCGTGACATGGGCGGGCAAATCACCAGTGTAGTGATCAGCGATCTGAAAGACGACATCTTCTACGCCCGCATCGTGGTCGATATGGGCAGCGGACGTACTACCGAGATCGATTCCCGTCCGAGCGACGCTATTGCCCTCGCCGTGCGCGCTAAAGTGCCCATCCTCGTTGAGGATACGGTCATGGATCGCGCCGCCAGCCAGCCAGATCAGGAAATCAGCGAAGAGAAGCCTGCCGAGCCAGTAGTCGGTGACGACAAACTGAGCGTATTCAAAGACTTCCTCGACACCCTCGATCTGGATGACATTGAGGACGATGACGATAGCGAGTCGCCGCGTGGTCGTCGTCGCGGGTTGTAAATGTGACCAACAACGACAGCGGGATCGGAACTGGGATCGGCGCTAGTGCTGGCTATTCCCAAGCGCAAGCGCCGAAGCTCGCACCCAACTCTCAGGAAAGTGAAGAAGCCGTCCTCGGCTCGATTCTGATCAATCCGGAAGTGCTGCCGGAGTTATTGGCGTTCCTGCGTGCCGATGACTTCTATTTTTTGACTCACCGCTACGTTTGGGATGCCATCATCGCGCTGCATGATCGTGGCGATCACATCGACGCGCTGACCGTGGTGGAACAGCTTCGCCATATGCGCGATAAGCGGGATGAACAACCGCTGCTGGAAAAGATCGGTGGTCCCGCGATGATCACCTATCTCTCCAACAACACGCCGACTTATCTCAACGTCGAAACTTACGCCCGCATCGTCGAACGCCTCTCGGTGCGCCGCCGCTTGCTCGATGCCGCCTCGACCATCGCTAAAGCCGCATTGGATGATGAGAATGCGCTGGAAGAAGTGATCGATAAGGCGGAGAAGTCCTTATTCGCCGTCACCGAGCAGCGCTTACGTCAGGACGTGATCCCAATGAGCGTCGCCGTGCGCGAATACTTCGAGCGCATGGAGGATCTGTACCAGCACCGCGATGAACCGTTGGGCTTGCCCACTGGCTTCACCGATCTGGATCGCTTGCTTGGCGGGATGCAGCGCTCGGATCTGATCATTGTGGCGGCGCGTCCGGGTGTCGGTAAGACCAGCTTCATGCTCAGTATCGCGCTCAATTCGGCGCGGGCGCGTGAACAGGGCGTGCGGGTGGCGATCTTTTCGCTGGAGATGAGCCGCGAACAGTTGCTACAGCGCTTTTTTTCCGCTGAGACAGGCATTAACTCGCAGAAGCTGCGTCTCGGTGATCTGGATGAAATTCAGTGGGAGCGCTTCATCGAGGCGACGGGACGCTTGGATAAACTGCGTATTTTCATCGACGATACGCCCGCGATCACAGTACAGGCAGTACGCACCAAAGCCCGTCGGTTGCAGCAAGAATATGGACTCGATCTGATCATCGTGGATTACCTGCAGTTGATGGGATCGGGTGCGCAGAACGAGAATCGCGTGCAGGAGATCAGCTTCATTTCGCGTGGCTTGAAAGAGATCGCCCGCGAACTGAACGTCCCCATCCTGACCGCAGCGCAGCTTTCCCGTGCGGTGGAGCAGCGCAGCGATAAGCGTCCGCAGCTCTCGGATTTGCGCGAGTCCGGCTGCTTGGCGGGAGATACGATGATCTACTTGCCCGACGAACGACGCTCAGTAACAATACGCGACCTAGCGGGCAAATCGGGATTTCGTGTCGGTAGCGCCGATCCCGATACCTACAAACTAGGAACAAGTCTGGTAACTAATGCCTTCTGCACAGGGAACAAGCCTGTATTTGCCTTGCAGACTACTGGCGGACATTTCATTAAGGCGACGGCTAATCATAAGTTCCTGACGCGCAGCGGCTGGCAGCGGCTAGATCATTTATGTGCGAACGACGAAGTAGTCATTGCGGAGTCATGGGGAACAACGTGGCGTGCAGTTCGGTCAATTGATCCTGCTGGCACAACGGATGTCTACGACTTAACTGTGCCTGAGTACAGCAATTTCCTCGCGCATCAGTTCGTTGTCCACAACAGCATCGAGCAAGATGCGGACATCGTGATGTTCATCTACCGCGACGAGCTTTATAACCAAGCAACAGAAACACCGAACCAAGCCGAGATTCTGGTCAGCAAGCATCGTAATGGACCAACAGGCGTCATCAATCTCTTTTTCCAGAAAGAACTGACGCAGTTCCGCAACATGAACAAGAGCAACATCAACCTCGCGGATTACTAACCATCATGTCCTCGTCCTCACGCCCTTCTCGGCAGATGCGCGGCTTCGGCGGCTTCCCACAGAAATCCGGAGGCATGATCGGCATTCCGGCGCAGTTCTTCAGCGATCTGCTGCCGCTGATCGATGATTTGAACGAACTGAAAGTCACCGTTTACTGCTTCTGGGCGCTGCATCAACGCGAAGGCGAGTATCGCTACTTGCGGCTGATCGACTTGCAGCAGGATGAAACGCTGCTTAGTGCCCTATCAGAGAGTGTCACCAAACGCCCCAAAGCTCTGATCGACGCACTGGAACGGGCGACAGCACGCGGCACACTGCTGCACATCCACCTGCCCACCGATCCGGCGGAAGACCTCTATTTCATGAACACTGCGCGTGGTCGCAAAGCGGTGCAAGCGTTGGAGCGCGGTGAGTGGCAGCCCGGTACTGCCGATCAGCCTGTCGGTTTGATCATTGAGCGTCCCAACATTTTCGTGTTGTACGAACAGAACATCGGACCATTGACTCCGCTGCTCAGCGAAGTGCTGCGCGACGCCGAGCACGACTATCCCGCCGAGTGGATCGTGGAGGCGTTTCAGGTCGCCGTGCAGAATAACAAGCGTAGTTGGCGCTATGTAGAAGCGATCCTCAAGAGCTGGATGACCGATGGGCGCGGTGGACGTAGCAGCAATAGCAGCAGACAATCGACGGACGACGTGAATCCCTATCTGCGCGACGACTATTTCCGCCGCAAGCACGAGGATCAAGACGACTGATTGGCTTCACGAAAGGCGCTGATCTCACCATGCGTAGGCTAGAGCAGACAATTCTGATCGCCATCTGTCTGATCATGGTCGTGATCGCCGTCGCGGGCTTGAGTGCCTCGTCTATGGGGCAGAACTTATCGGGACAGCAAGCGATCTCTTTCTTGCGCGGCGCGGTAGATATTCCCGATACGCCGCCAAACCGCGCCCAAGATGCCGCGCTATTCAATGGCAGGGCGTACAATCCTTTCCCACCGCTGCCCGCGCTGTTGATGCTGCCATTCATCGCCCTTTTTGGTTCTAACGCGCCGATCTCGCTGCTGCTGCTGCCCGTTCTCGCGCTAACGGCGTGGTACTTCTGGCGATTGCTCAAAGCACAATCCGAGATTAGTTTTCCCAACTATTGGCTGTTGATTGCTTTCCTGTTCGGCACGGCGGTCTATCCCACGCTGATCTATGGGTTTGCGGTCTGGCAGAGCGCCCAACTGATCGGCATGATGTTCGTAGTCATCGCGCTGTGGGCGAGTTTCAGCACCGCACCGCGCAAACACATCTACGTAGGGATCGTGCTGGCGTGTGCTTTCCTGTGTCGCCAGTTGACCGTCCTGCTGATCCCTATCTTTCCGGTGATTCTGTGGGAGCAGTTATCTGCGACAGAAGATCGCGCGGCAAAGTGGCGTCGCTTTGGCACACAGTTGATCGGGTTCGCGCTGCCACTGATCGTCGCTGGCGGGTTGTATCTCGGCTTCAATTATGTGCGCTTCGGCAATGCGCTGGATACTGGTTACAACTACCTCGCGCCCAAAGACAATATCGGTGTGCCGCCGCGCAAATTCGGGCTGTACGCACCACAGTATTTTTTCTACAACGCGACTTACTTCTTCTTTCAAGGTTTTCACGTCGATTTTGGCGGCGCGGACAATCTGGAGATTCAAGGCGTCGATCTAGCAGGATCATCTTTGCTCGTCGCTAGTCCATTCTTGCTAGCAGCCTTCTACGCACGCGGATCACGACGGCTGCTGGTGGTCTCATGGCTGGTCATCGCGGTCATGGTGGTGAGCCAATTGTTTTATCACAACAATGGCTTTGCTCAAGTGAATAACCACCGTTTCAGCATGGATTACCTGCCCATCTTGATGTTATTAGCGGCATCAGGCGTCCAGTCTTTTCCTCGCAGCTTCATCAAAGGTATGATCTGGTGGTCTCTCGCCCTCAATGTTTTTGCGGTAGCAGTGGCATTGCTCACCTTTGGGCTGCCTCGTTAATAATGATTTGGATTAAACACGATGCCTGCACAATCGCGCTCGAAGAATTCCCTTTCCTACACGCTGCACAAATTGCTGGTCGGTTTGCTGCTGCGCTGTCCCAACTGCGAAAAAGGCGCGATCTTCAGCGGCTTATTCACCATGAACGAGACGTGCTCCCACTGCGGTGTGCGCTTTGAACGTCAGCATGGAGAGAGCGTTGGCGGTATGTACATCAACCTGATCGCGGCAGAACTGATCACGGCGGCGGGCTTCCTGATCACACAGTTACTGCTGAATCCACCGCTATACGGACAACTGGCGTTCTGGGTGATCTTCAACATCTTGTTCGTGGTCATTTTCTACCGCAATTCGCGGGCGATCTGGGTGGCGATCACCTATCTAACCAACGGCTTACAAACCGACGCTGAGTACGCGCAGAAACAACAGGAAAAGTAGAGTCATGCAAGTCGATCTTACGCAGACGCAGACTCCAGTTTGCCCACACTGCGGCGGACTTGGTTACGTCACCCGCGATGTACCTATCGATCATCCCGATTTCGGCAAGGCGTTCCCCTGCATCTGTCAGGCGGAGAATCGCAAATCGCGGCACATCGCTCGCTTGCGTTCCATCGGTAATATGGAGGCATACGCGCAGTTCACTTTTGATCGCTTCCAGATCGATCACACGCGGCTGGCACAGGATGAGCGATACTACGCGCAGATTTTCCCCGATATGGATGAACTGCGGCGCGGTTCGTTGGATGAAGTACACAAGGCTCAGATCAACGCGGCGGCAGAATTAGCTTTCCGTTACGCCAACGAAGAATTCGAGATCACGCCGTGGCTGCTGTTGAAAGGCAGTTACGGCACGGGCAAGACGCACCTCGCCGCTTCCATCGCCAATTACCGCATCGACAACGGCGAACCAGTGCTGTTCGTCACCGTGCCCGATCTGCTGGATCACTTGCGCTCGACATATGGTCCTAGCTCCGAGATCGCCTACGACGACATGTTCGATCAGGTGCGCGAAGCGCCGATGCTGATCCTCGATGACTTGGGCGCGGAAAGTCCGACGGCGTGGGCGCTGGAAAAGCTGTATCAGATCTTCGGCTATAGGCACGTCAAGCGGCTGCCGACTGTGATCACCACCAACGCCGATCCTGAAGTGTTCGACGCCCGCATCCGCAGCCGCCTGCTGGATCAATCGCTGACGCAGATTTCCGAGCTAAACGTGCCGGATCGCCGTGCGCCGATGCAGACGTGGGGCGAGATGGATTTGACGCGCCTTGATCGGCATGAGGGCAAGACCTTCGAGGCGTTTGATCCGCGTACGGACGAGGACTTGAAAGAGGACGATCTCAAACGGCTGCAACGCACGCTGCAACTATGCCGCAGCTTCGTGGATATGCCGCGCGGTTGGCTGGTGATCACTGGACAGCCGGGTGCTGGCAAAACACATCTCGCCGCCGCTATCGCTTACGAGTGCAATCAGCGCGGACGGCAAACGCTGTTCGTCACCGCCTCCGACTTGCTCAACCATCTGCGTGCCACCTTCGCGCCCGGATCGGTGGTGCGCTACGACAAGCGCATGGAGGAGATCAAGAAAGCGGAGATATTGATCCTCGATGATCTGCTGATCGAATCCCGTAGTATCTCGGCGTGGGCGCGCGATAAGCTGTACGAGATTTTGCTGTTCCGCTACGATTATGATCTGCCCACCGTGATCACCACCGCGCAGCCGCTACAGGATATGGATTTGCGCTTGCGAAGTCGCATCGTCAATCAGGATCGCAGCACCGTCGAAGCGATTACCGTGCCGGAGTATCGCGGCAAAGCGAGCAAGACTCGTCGCGCCGCCCCGCCGAAACGCAACTGAAATGATAAGCTTGATGGATGCTGAAATTCGTTCCCGTCCAATCTCTTTACGGTTGCGACGATGGTATCTGTATCTAACTCTGCTGCTCCTCTCAGGATTGATTCTGGCGACTGTATTGCACTCAGATTCCTCTATATCTGCGGCGCAAGTAACTTCAACGCCGACGTTGATACCAGTTGCCAGCATACCTATACATCAAATTGCAGGTTTTGAGCATGTAATTGTTGGTCAAACAAGATGGTCAGAAATTACTCCAAAGCTTCTCTCCTTAGGCTATAGCGTCAACTATGCCTTTACTAGAGCAACTGGAGAATTAGTCTACGCAGTGGGAATTAGTGACCCAAGTGCAGGTAATCTAGAAACTCCTCACATCAGAGCAAATGTTGATGTTTATGACGACATTATCACCTTGCTCATAATAGACTTTAGGCATCCGACTACTCATCAATTTCCCCACACACTCTGGCAACTGATTGATCCTGCAAAACTGATTTCCACTTTCGGTGTGCCTGATCGAATTCATTTCAACGTGGGAGGGGGAGCGTCATATGGTTATTTTCTTACCTTTTTCTGGCATACGAGCACTCTCGCCGCGATTTATGAAGGTCGCGTACTTCCACAGGATGAGCGCGGTACAATATTTCGAATTTGCACCCATATGAGCAGGATGTCATCGGTTATCCTGTTCACAGCACCAGACTTCACGGAATTGCAGCAGCGATTGGATAATCTGAATTTCGTAGATGCAACATCAGAACTATCGCAAGATATGTTGATTGGTTCAACAGATTTAGCGGTAGTTGCAGATCAACTGATGACAGGAGATTGTCTGTTTACACCAGTTGAACGGTGGGTGCAGCTTGAAGTAACTTGGACACCATGGGCAGGCGTCACTGACACGGCAACGCCAATGTCCACAAAAACGACCATCCCGTTAGCACATAATTAGCAACTACAACTCTTATCCCATATTTTGACAGACACGGCTTAGTTCGTCGTTAATCTAGTATTCTCTAGACGCCCTTTGCATTCAAGGTATATCTATATGTCTGAACTCACACTAGCATGGTCTGATCGCTATTGTGCTTGCTGGTGTCAGCATTGGTATCGGGGTTAGTGGAACGCGCAGCCGCTGCAAGATATGGATTTGCACTTGCGAAGTCGCATCGTCAATCAGGATCGCAGCACCGTCGAAGCGATCACCGTGCCGGAGTATCGCGGCAAAGCGAGCAAGACTCGTCGCGCTGCACCGCCGAAACGATGAGGGTCTTTACGGCAGGGGCTGAAGATCATGTATGTTGAAGCCAGCTCTGCAATCCGAAATTACTGGACACAGTAACCCAATTCCCCAATCGTATTTTACACAGCTAGTATATGCCAGCGCTGTGATATAGCCTTTTTCCTGATCAAATGCTACTTCGTATCGTAATCTGGTAGGGTTGCCATCGACTGCCCCGCACCATGCGATGACCGGCGGAATCGGCTCATTTTGAATTTTCTGCGCGGCAAAGTCAAACAACTGGTCCATTGTATAGCGTTCAAGTGTATTGGGAAGAAATTTGGCGAAGTTAGAATACCAGTTAGGCATTGTGGTTAGTGAGGCAGGTTCATCGACTTGAAAATTATTCGCACTCTCAACTTGCACAACGCGGTCATCCTTTACCGTAACATAAAAATTACCGATGAACCCGAACGAACCGAAGCCCACAGTCATTCGATAACTAGATAAATGCTGGCTGTTCCAAACAATTCGAGCAGATTGCAATTCTGATAATGGACTTTGTGGCGAAGTCCTAATTGTCACTCCTAGCAGTATGAAACATAAACAACTTACGCCTATCATTCCAAACAGTAATAAGCTTAGACCCCGAAGATACTCACTGCGTATATGCTTCACAAGTAAGGTCCTCTAAGACACTGTTCTCTATCCAGAGGACACCTTATCACATTTGTGCTTTGAGAAATTGGACTATTATTACGCTTATGGGATGACAACCATCCAACTCTAGCGCATTGATGATTACTACAGATAAGTCATGTCAATTCATCAAAACCATCGGGAATTGATGGATTTTTGACCTCGCAGAACAGGGGATAGTTCAACGTTAATCCGGTTATTCTCTACTCGCCCTTCGCAATCAAGGTATGGCTACATGTCTGAACTCACATTAGGAATGGGTCTGATCGCCGTTGTGCTGCTGGTGTCAGCACTGGTATCGGGGTTAGTGGAACGCGCACCACTCTCCTTCCCGATGATCTTTCTCGCTCTCGGCTTCCTGCTCGGCGGCAAAGGCTTGGGCGTCTTGCACATCGACGCGCACAATCCGCTGCTAGAGATAGTGGCTACGGTCAGTCTGGCGCTGGTGCTGTTCTTAGATGCGGTCAACGTCCAGCTTGATGAACTGCGCCGCGAGTGGTATGTGCCTGTGCTCACGCTTGGTCCCGGCACGCTGCTGGTGATCCTCGGAATCGCTGTCGCCGCCTTCGCGCTGGTGGGTACGACGCCAGTTCAGTCGCTGCTGCTCGGTGCGATCCTCGCCTCTACCGATCCCGTTGTGCTGCGCGACATCCTGCGCGACGAACGCATCCCGCGCTCGGTGCGACGGGCATTAGGAATCGAAGCGGGCATGAACGATCTGGTGGTGCTGCCAATCGTGCTGGTGCTTATCGCCGTGCTGACTGCTGAGGTCGCCAACGACGCTGGTTCATGGATCGCCTTTCTGCTGCGTATTCTGGTGGCGAGTCCGCTGGTCGGCTTGGCAGTCGGTGGCATCGGCGCGTATCTGATGGGCAAAGCGGATCAGCGCTTCAACATTCGCAAAGAATATCAAGCGCTCTATGGCATCGGTCTGGTGCTGGCGGCATTCGTGGCAGGATCGGCAATTCAGGGTGATGGTTTTCTGGCTGCCTTCTTCGCCGGACTAGCGGTGACCATTTTCAACGTTTCGTTGTGCTCCTGCTTCATGGAATATGGCGAAGTCACCTCCGAGATGCTGATGCTGCTTGCCTTTGTATTGTTCGGAGCGCTGCTTTCTGATCTGCTCGGCACGATCAATCTATTTACGCCGCTGCTGCTGGCGGTGATCACCATCGTAGTGATACGTCCAGCGGTGTTCACCTTCGTGCTCAAGAAGGCAAACCTGAGTAATGCGGCACGCTTGTTCATCGGCTGGTTTGGACCGCGCGGTTTGAATTCGCTGCTGCTGGCGCTGCTGGCAGTACAGGCGGCTGCTCCTGATGCCGAGCGCTTGCTGGCGATCACAGGTGCGGTGGTGGTTGTCTCGGTGATCTTACACGGTGCGTCGGCAACGCCAGTATCGGCGGTCTACGCGCGGCGGGTGGCAGTGGCGCAGATCACGCTGGTTGAGGAGCGCGAAGGGACTTATACAGGCTTGTTCGAGAACGCGCCCACGGATACCACCTTCATCTCACCCGCCGATCTTGCCGCGCTGCTCCAGAGCGGGCAGCCGATCACCATCCTCGATGTCCGCGCGAGGGCGCATTATGATACGGAAGATGGCAAAATTTCCGGCAGCGTGCGCGTCCTGCCCGATTTGATCGGGGATTGGATGGAGTCGCAGCCCAAAGATCAACCCATTGTGGTCTACTGCTCCTGCCCCAATGATGCCACCAGCATCCGCGTGGCGCGGCAGTTGAAGGAACAGGGTTTCACAGCACGGGCGCTGCAAGGCGGCTTCCATGCGTGGCGCGATAAATATCCCGTTGAGCCGAAGAACGTGATCGGGGTAGCATCGATCCTGAATGCGAGAGCGTAGGTTGAAACAGCTACGACGCACTGCGGTGCGCCGTAGCGTCTTACCTATCGTAAGGTTCTGGTTCTATGTCAGGAATTTTAGCGAGGACTTGCTCGAATTTCTCTCGGCTGGCACGCTTTGCACGCTCCTGAATATAATCCTCTGTCATCAACGCGGCTAATTTTTCTGCCGTAGCCAGTGTAATGAACTGATTGATCGAGATATTCTCGCGTTTAGCTAAATCACGCACAGCTTTGTGAAGTGATTCCGGTAATCTCAGGCTAATTGTACTCATACTAACGCTCCAATCTGGCTAAAAACTCTGCTGGAATAATCGCCTCTACTCCGAAAACTTCACTACCTGCAAAGTCAGAAATGTTGTAAGTAATGATATAGTCCCCACCTGAATTTGCGGCAAGTTCTAAGACCATATCATCTTTAGGGTCTGATAAATATGGACGCCATAGGTAATGAACCTGTCGCTGTATCCCACTACCACAAATGAAATCCAGTGCGAGATCTACGTCTGCTTCAGACAGCTTAATTTTTGTACCAAGTAATCGTTTTAAGACATCCTCATACTCAAGAATCAGTGGTGTCGAGATAAGTGTGTCAAATAATTCGGTGCCAATGGCAGCGAAGATCTTGTAAGCTTTACCCTGCTTGGAGATCATTGCCGCTATCAATACGTTTGTGTCAATCACGACTTTCGATTTATTCATAGTAGTATTATAGGCAATACCACTCACTCGTCAATGGGATATAGCAACTTATGAACATCGAAACTCTGGCAGTTCACGCCGGACGTGAGGTTGAGGGTGATACGAGTGCGGTCACACCCTCACTGACGCTATCGACCACCTTCGAGCGCGCCGAAGATGGCAGCTTTCCTAGTGGTCATATCTACTCGCGCCTCAGCAATCCGACGCGGGCGCGCTGGGAAAGTGCGCTGGCGCAGCTAGAACATGGATCGCGGGCGTTCGCCTTCTCGTCCGGTCAGGCAGCGGTGGCGGCGATGCTGCAAACGCTCTCCGCGGGCGATCATGTGATCCTGCCTCACGATCTCTATCACGGTGTTCGCCATCTGGTCAAAGAGATCCTCTCGCGTTGGGGCTTGAGCGCTACCTTCGTCGATATGCGCGAGGTGGATTACGTGGCACGCGCGATCCAGCCGAATACACGTCTAGTCTGGCTGGAAACGCCATCCAATCCGGCGCTGAACATCGCCAACATCGCGCAGATCGCGGAGCTGGCGCACGCGCACGGCGCATTCTGCGGCGTCGATAATACGTGGGCAAGTCCGATCTGGCAGCAGCCGCTAGTGCTTGGCGCAGATGTGGTGATGCACTCGACCACCAAGTATCTCGGCGGTCACAGCGATGTGCTCGGCGGTGCGTTGATCGTGCGCGAGGGCAAAGACGATCTGGTGACGCGATTGCTCCAGATTCAGCAGTTATCGGGAGCGGTGCAATCGCCGTTCGATTGCTGGTTGCTGCTGCGCAGTCTGCCTACCTTACCGCTGCGCGTGCGGGCGCAAACCGCCAACGCGGAATTGCTGGCAAAGTTCCTGCATCAGCATCCGCGTGTGGAGGTGGTTCACTATCCCGGTTTGCCCACGCATCGCGGTCACGATCTGGCAGCCGAGCAGATGCGCGGCTTCGGTGCGATGCTCTCCTTTCAGGTCAAGGGCAGCGGCACAGATGCGATGAACGTTGCGGCGAAGGTCAAAGTATTCACCCGCGCCACCAGTCTAGGCGGCATGGAAAGCCTGATCGAGCATCGGCGCTCAGTGGAAGGCGCGGACTCTCCGACGCCCGATGCGCTGCTGCGCGTCTCGGTGGGACTGGAACACGCCGACGATCTGATCGCTGATCTGGCGCAGGCGCTGGAGTAAATCGGCTCGACAAACTGTAATGTATAATAACAACATAAGCTGCGGAGGGTGTATGAGTACCGAGACGCTTTCGATCCCATTGGACGCTGAGCTAGTCAAGCTTTACAAAAATGCGTCTGCTGAAGATAAGCAGAAAATTCAAGACCTTCTGACAGTTATACTACGCGGCGTATCCATGCCACAGCGGTCACTTAGCGAAATTATGGATGAGATGTGTGACGAAGCTCAGGCAAATGGATTGACACTTGAAATCTTGGAGTCGATTTTGACTCTCTAAATTGATTAAGCTTATGGAATGAAAGTTATCATGACTCAAGGCGTACTTGATTTACCACTAAAGCTTGGGACATATTTTATTTCGCATTCATATAAGGATGAGTCCGCACGCCAAGATTTGATTCAGCGATTGCCCAATGGAATCACACCATTTATATTCCCTGCGATTAATGATCCGTCACGTTTAGTGTCAAATTATTTAATCTCATCAATTCGAGAAAAAGATGGGATTATTGTCATCGAAGAAGGCTATTCATCAGCTTCGTTTTGGGTAGCGTTTGAGCGTGATTATGCCCTTCAAATTGGAAAACCTGTTTACTCCTACCGTCCGTCCGATAGATCGATTCGTGAAATACTAGATCCTCCATTGGATTTAAATATTTTTGCGACCTACATACATCGAGAACGTGAGATTGTTTCTGATGTAATGACTATTTTGCAACAAGAGCGCAATATAAAGATATACGATAGTCAAAATTTGACTCTTGGGGAATCATTTCAAAACGCTATTAATTTCGGTATTAGGAGCACTATTGAAGCAGGAGGATACGCATTAGTTTTTTGGTCTGCTAGTGCGGCATCGTCAAAATTCGTACTTTCGGAGATGGATTGGGCATCGCAGTATCACAATGAATCACGATTGCTTTTCGCGCTCGTTGATGAAACACCATTGGATAATCAACTCTTTCTTAAAACACAAACAGAGTTTGCTCTTCCTCGAGTAGTCAAATTGTATCAAGAACCGAGATTGCATCGAATAGACGATATAGTTGTCCGCCTTTATTGGTTGATTTACCAAAATACACGACAAAATCAGTTAGTGTAGGAATCAAAAGTGCTCACAATCGCTGTTGTAAGCACCTTAACGCTAATCAACCCAAAAGTGCTAGTTCAAGTTCTCGAACACGCCTGCCGCCACCAATGCATAAGCGCATTGGCATCGCGCAGCATCCTAGGCTCAAGAACCTACTTAACTTCTGATGGTCAGGTCTTTATCTTCCATCTCCCAAGCATGATCCATCGTGTGAAAGGCGGTGTGCCGGATCAAAAAACGAAGGGGCCATTTTTTCGCCATTTTGCCCTCAGCGTGGAACACTCGAATGGCATGGCAAAAAGCGTCGCGGTGCGCTTTCAGAGCCTCATCCGTTAGATTTAATTCGTCAGGCATGGGTAGCCCTAGCCCGCTAGCCCAATCCATCTCGTTACTCACGGTATGCCGCACGATGTGGTCACGATCTCGCCCGCCACCTCGCGGACCTTTCCGCATCTCTGCCGAGACGCGTGAACGCACCTGATCGAAAAACGCCCAGCACGCTTGCATCAGCGTTAGTTCACGTTCCAGTTCTGTGCTCGTCATCGCTTGCTTATCGATGCTTGAGAAGGCAAACGAGATGCCCCAGAAGTCGGTTGATCCGGTGCCCGGATATTGCTCGACAACTTCAACCGTGCTGATCGCACCAAACTCGCTCTCCATCCCCGCCAATTTCGCCACCGGCGCATAGCGGGGAAGATAGGCTTGCAGCTTTTCAACCGCAGCTTCTCCGGTCTTCGCACCACGCTCTAGACCGGGCCAATCCGGTGCTACCGCTGCCGCTTTCTTGCCTTTCAATCCCAGTTCGAGCGCCACCCGAAGTTGATTAGCCATCTCGGTTTCCCTTACAGTCATGGTCAACAGCGGTTGATTATACCGTTTCAGATCAGTTCAGGTTCTCGAACACGCCAGCCGCACCCATGCCACCGCCGATGCACATGGTCACCAGCGCGTAACGGGCATTACGGCGCTTGAGTTCGTGCAGCGCCTGAACCGTCAGCTTCGATCCGGTGCAGCCCAACGGATGTCCGAGTGCAATCGCGCCGCCGTTGACGTTCACCTTCGCCGGATCGAATTCCAGCGTGCGGATCACTGCCAGCGCTTGCGCGGCGAATGCCTCGTTCAGTTCGATGAT
Organism: Anaerolineae bacterium; assembly: GCA_019637555.1. Classification (GTDB taxonomy): domain Bacteria; phylum Chloroflexota; class Anaerolineae; order Aggregatilineales; family UBA2796; genus JAHBVK01. The sequence continues at coordinate 82,115 of JAHBVK010000003.1, read as the reverse complement.
GTCCAGTTGATCCTGCGCGATGCCTGTACGCTTGAGCAGCTTAGGCACGGCGTTGATCGGTCCGACGCCCATCACTTCCGGCGCGACGCCCGCGACCGCGAAGCCAGCGAATCGTGCTAATGGCTTCAGTCCTAGTTTTTCTGCCATGCCCAGTTCCATGATCATCACGGCGGCAGCGCCATCACTCAACGGCGAGGAATTGCCTGCCGTCACTGATCCGCCGTCTTTGAACACAGGCTTCAATTTCGCCAGCGCTTCAACCGTCGTCTCACGGCGTAGATGCTCATCGACATCGAATGTGATCGTCCTGCGCTGCGGCTTGCCATCATCACCGACCCACACATCCTCGATCTCGACGGGTACGATCTCACTTTTGAATAGCCCCTTGTCCTGCGCGGCGGCTGCCTTCAGGTGGCTCTCGTAGGCGAAGCGATCCTGATCCTCGCGGCTGACGTTCCAGCGTTCCGCCACGTTCTCCGCCGTTAATCCCATGCTGATGTACGATTCGGGATAATTCTCCGCCATGTACGGATTCGGGCTGATGTGGAATCCGGTCATCGGCACGAGGCTCATGCTCTCCGCACCGCCTGCAATGATCACATCGGCGCTGCCTGCGATGATGCTGTGCGCCGCTTCCGCGATGGTCTGCAAGCCGCTGGCGCAGAAGCGATTGACCGTCTGTGCGGGCACTTCGACAGGCAAGCCCGCACGCAGCGCGATGATCCGCGCCATGTTCAGCCCCTGCGATCCTTCGGGCATCGCGCAACCGATCACTACGTCATCGATCTGCAGCGGATCGATCTTGCCTGCGGTCTGTTTGACCACATCCTGAATCACCGCCGCCGCCATCTCGTCCGCGCGATAGTTGGCGGTAGTGCCCTTCTTCGCCTTGCCGACGGCAGTCCGCGCCGCCGCTACGATCACCGCTTCACGCATGTTATCTCCCACTCACTCTATTTTGTCGCTCTTCGCCAAATTGCAGTTGACACAGAGAATTCGGATGTTATTCGCTGTAAGTGAAGTTCCACCTTTAGAGAATGGAATATCATGATCGAAATGTAGATTCTTTGTACTCCCACATATCACACATCGTCCTTTGTCTCGTTTCCATACCTCTTGCTTAACTGTAGACGGAATTAATCGCGTATGTTCATGATGTATTTGTGAAACAGCCAATGTTGTCTCTACATCTTCCGTTAAGTGCAGCTTGAATTTGAAAACTCTTCGGTTGCCGTCGGACTCACCCCACGCATCAACAAGCTCAAACTCTCCGTTAAACACCCAAACCCCGTCACGAATCTTTTCATAGACTCTGACAATTTCTGATTCTCGCAACCCAAGCTTAAACTCCGCAGCCGCCGCACTGAATAGCCCATTTTGAGTCAATGACCCACCTAGATTCTGCAACTCTTGATCCAGGAGTTTTGGATTAACTACTCCTCCAAACTTAGGAACATCGTGCCCTTCGTAGATGAGTGTGCGACCTTGATCCTCTACACGATCAGCATAAGGAGCACCTTTACGCAAACTCATCAAGATGACACTTCTGCCTGTTGCCAGTCGATAATTCATACCTCTTTGTAGGCTGGTACCTTCTTCGAGGCACATCTCAATATATGAAATTACATCGCCTGAGTGGGGCATAGTCATCACTTACCATCAATTCCTCAACGGCTTGTTGTTCATCAGCATGTGCTGAATGCGTTCCAATGTTTTCGCTTCACCAGCTAGACTGAGGAACGCCTCGCGCTCCAAGTCGAGGATGTACTGCTCATCCACCCACGCGGGCGCGGTCAGATCGCCACCCGTCAGGATGTGCGCCAGTTTGCGAGCGATCTTCGCCTCGTGTGCGGTGGCATACTTGCCCTGTTCCAAGCCGTACACGCCCATGATCAGCGCGGCTTTGGCGTCGCGTCCGCTGGCGTAGATTTTCTCGCGCGGGATGCCCGTATAGCCACTGCGCGCCATCTCGGCGGCGGTCTGCTTCGCCTCGTAGATCAGATGATCGCGGTTCATCACGATGCGATCTTTGCTGCTGAGGATGCCCATCGTTCGTGCTTCCATCGCACTCGTACTGACCTTCGCCAGCGCGATTTGCTCGAAGACCTTTTGTAGCGGCGGCAGCACTTCAGCGTACTGCACTTGCATCACTGGATTGACGACGCGGCGCAGCATCTCCTTACAGCCGCCGAAGGCTGGCACGACGCCGACGCCCATCTCCACCAAGCCGATGTACAGTTCTGAATGTGCTACCACGCGCTGCGATCCCATAGTGAACTCGCAACCACCACCCACCGCCATGTTGAACGGCGCGGCAACGATTGGTTTGGGGAAGTAACGCAGACGCATCGCCAAGTCCTGTCCCGCGCGGATCATCTGCTCGATGGCGGCGAAATCACCGTTCTGCATCGCCATCGCCATCACGAACAGATTCGCGCCCGCCGAGAAGTAATCGCCCTGATTGCCAATCACCAGCGCGTCGAAGTCAGTATCGAGCCGCGTGAATGCTCTATCGAACATCTTGAACACATCTTCATCAAGCGCGTTCGCTTTGGTGTGAAATTCCAGCAGTGCTACGCCATCACCGAGATCGTGCAGACTCGCGCCGGAGTTGCGCTCTACTTCCTTGCCATTCGCCCGCAGCGCCGCCACGTTGATCACGCGCTCGTCAGGCTGGATCAGCACGTATGCTTGTTTTGCGGGATCATAAACGCCTGTGATAGCACCGTTGCTGCGCTGATAGAACGTCTCGCAGCCCTGCGCCAACATCTGATGTACCCACTCGGCAACTTTATAGCCGTCCTGCTCCATGCGCTGGACAGTCTCGCGCACGCCAATGGCATCCCAAATCTCGAAGGGACCCATCTCGTGGGCGAAGCCCCACTTATTGGCATTGTCGATGCTGATCAAGTCGTCGGCGATCTCACCGACGCGGCGGGAAGCATAAGCGAGGTAGTAGGCGAGGACGTTCCAGACGTACTGCGCCGCCCGATCCGATTCGTTGATCAGCGCCTTGATGCGTTCGCCCGTATCCTCGATCTTGCGGACTTTGCCCACGCTGTCGAAGCGCACTTTAGTCGGCGGCACGTACTCCAGCGTTTTAAGATCAAGCGGCCAGAACTCGCGCTGACCGTTATTATCGACTTTCTTGAAGAAGCCCTGACCCGTTTTATCGCCCAAGAATTTGTTTTCCAGCAGGAAGTTATAGACTCGCGCCGTACCTTCGTGCTTGATGATCTCGCGGCTCTCGTCGTCGGGAATCGCCGGATAGAGATTCTGCGCGACGTGGACGGAAATATCGTTACCCACGATGTCGCTGAGGCGGAACGTGCCCGACTTGGGACGCCCGATGATCTGCCCCGTCAGTTGATCGACTTCTTCAACGCTGTAACCGTGATCGATGGCGTAGGCGGTGGCGAATCCACCTGCAATGCTGATGAAGCGGTTGGCGATGAAGTTGGGCGTATCCTTGGCGATGACCACGCCCTTGCCGAGAATCCGATCACCGAACTGGCGCATCGTCTCTACCACTTCGGGTAGCGTTTCCTTGCCGGGGATGATCTCCAGCAGCTTGAGGTGGCGCGGCGGATTGAAGAAGTGCGTACCCAAGAAGTGCTGGCGGAAATCGTCGCTGCGCCCCTCGGCAATCGCGTTGATCGACAGACCGGAAGTGTTCGAGCTGATGATCGCGCCGGATTTGCGTACCTCGTCCAGCTTCGCCATCAGCGCCTGCTTGACATCCAGCTTTTCCACGATCACTTCCACGATCCAATCGGCGTCTGCCAGCAGATTCAGATCATCATCGAGGTTGCCGACAGTGATGCGATCCACATCGTCGGGTGCAAAAATCGCGGGGATGCGACTTTTCTTTAGTTTGTTGAGGTTATCAATGACGACGGCGCTGCGCTTCGCTGCCGGATCGCCAGCCTTCGTGTCCTTCGCCGCAATGTCCAGCAGTGTGACGGGCAAGCCGACGCCCGCCACCAGCGTAGCGATGCCCGCACCCATCGTGCCGGAGCCGATCACGCCCACCTTGCGGATGTGATAGGTCATGCAAAATACCTTTCAACTCAAATAATCAAATATGCGTTCGATTTTAGCATAATTCGACTCTAGGATCGATGATCATCAAGTATAATTTTCTTCACAATTAGCGGGAGTGAATGGCGATGTCAGCGATACGACGGGAAATACTGGATGTATTGGAGAACCTTGATCCTGAAGAAGAATCGCGCGTGCTTGAGTTTGTCCGCAATCTCAGGAAGCCACAGGGTATACGCGGCGATGATCTGATTGCGCGAGCGCATGAGGTCAACTTTGATCCCGCCGATCTTGAGGAGATGGCGCGAGCGATTGAGGAAGGCTACCGCTAATCCTACCACTTAGTTGCCCACTCTGACGGCGGAACCTCTGTTGGCTGATTCGGATTGAAGTCAGCAAGTAGTGTTGGTTGCACGCCATCCTCATTGATCTGAGCTGTGAATAGCTTGCCCTTCTCCGCGTAAACTAGCCGCCCGCGCTGATCCCAATCTGCCCACGTATCACTTATCTGGAATTCTTTCCCGTCGGCAACGCGCTGAATTGTGTAACGGATCAGCCGAGGACTGCCGTAACGTGCTTTGAAACTGTAGCCTCTTTCTAGCATCCGAAGATGGGATTGGGCATTAGGGCTAGTACGAGAAAACGTCAGTGGCGGCTCATAAGTAACACCAATTCCACTTTTCACCTGATGGGATGGTGTTTCGCCACTTTGCCGCCAACCATTTTGTTCCATACGATGAATTTGGGGCGAGGTATGCTTGCAATTGTCAAGATTTATGTTTAACCAACGCGGCGGCTGGTGCTTCGGGTGTATCTTAGGAAAGCTCATTGTATTCAGACAAACAGTATCATTATCCAAAAAGTACCCGCCTCCGCCCCACGTACCAATTTGATTCCAGAGCGTTAAGGCGGTGAAATAGGGAGGCTTACTAATGGCTGTCCACGTCGGCTCGTAGCCAGCCTCCTTCATTTCAGGCATACCCCGATAGTAGTATTTCGCCGCAAAGTAGATCATTCTGGAACCGTCAGGAGAGAGGTCACACCGTTCGGTATAAATTTTCCCTTTGAACCACTGCCCTTCAGTGAAAATATCGCTGCTAGTGTCCCATAGGATTAGCTGCATCCAAGCTGTAGGTCCACGCCGGAAGATGACGGCTTTCGGCGCTTCCGTCGCCAGAATGAACGATAAGCGACAGTAGTTTGGTTTGCTTTTTGGTGATGCTGCCACTGAATTATTGGGTTTTCACTCCACAAACAGATCGCTTACTTTGGCTTGAATCCACAAACCTATCAATCATCAAGAGATTCAGTTCACCTGCAGTTTCGCTTTTTCCTCGCGTATTTTTTCCTCGACATTCGCTAATTGCTGATACCGCTGATTCAACGTTTGCATCGAACCTTGATAGATTTCGCGCTGCCGATCCATCTCATGGCGCGAAGCTACCGCCATGCCGATGAACAGAATGGTGAACAATAACCACAGGACGCCGAATGACGCGCTGTTGCCGACGAATGCACCGATGGCACAGATGAACGTAACCACTGCCGTTATTGCCAAACTCAGCCATGTAGATGCGCTCGGTTTGGGCGGAATCCAGAGACTGCGAACGGATTTTTGCAGATCGTCGTGATCCAGCGTCAGGCGTTGAATCGCTAGTTCGGTGGCGATGCGTTCATTGGTACTGAGGATCGTGTTCAGATCAGATTTTAGGCGACCACCAACGCCAACAATATCTTGCGCAGCGGCTTCCACTTGATCGGCGGCAGCTTCCATGCGCGTCAAAACTGGCTTTCCGCCATCATCACGCAGCACGACTAACGGCGTAGAACAATACTGGCAGACTGTTTGATCGGCGTCGGCAAGCAATTTTAGGGGAGCGTTACAACGCGGACAGTTGAGAGCGATGATGTTAATCACGGCGAACCCATACTAAATCGTATCAGGCAGTAGACGTATCATATCATGGATTATTAGTTGGAATAGTAATAATACTGCGACTAATCACTCCATACCCGCAAATAGATCGCTGACCTTCAGCTTAAAACCAGATAGCGCCTCACCGCCATCAAGGACATCACTCATACGCAGCACAACGGCGGATTTTCTCGGCGCTAGAATGCGTACCTCACGTTTGTCGCCATCCACGATCCAAACAGTAGTACCGGCAGCGAGATAGTTAGCGACTTTGGTAGCGATCTCATCAACGCTATTGCCGGGCGAGAGCACTTCTACAGCAAGATCGGGAGCAACTGGATAGTAACCATCTGCGGAAGGCACAACTTGACGATCTTTGCCAGTGAATGCGGCATCGGGGATATAGCGTTCACCAGATACCATGTAGCCACCGTCTGCGCCTGTCACAAACCCAAGATCGTGATCAGTAACGAATATCTCGATGCGTCCCACAATACGTGCGCCTAGCCTTGAGGATTTAGTATTGGATACCACCTCGACGATCTCTCCCCCAATGTATTCCAACAGCCGATCTCGGTTTTCGGGTAGCATCGCAATGCGATCAAACTCCTCAACGGTGAGGATGGCAGGTTTGGTGACCATAACTCTCAGCCCTCATTCCAATACGCGCAATTATACTACAGCAAAAGACCCCATCGCCTGCTTCTCATCGAAACGGGCAACGGGGTCTACGTGATTAGCTGATGCCGATCAGATCAAACTACGGGTTGATCGGCTCCGTCGAGGCGTCGATGGATTGCAGGAACAGCACCAGCTTCGCCCGATCATCGGGGTTAAGCAGTCCGTCAATGCCACCCGTACCGACAGAACGGTGAACGGCGAACTTATCGCTGAATACTTCGTCCAGCGAAGCGGCTGATCCGTTGTGGAAGTACGGCGGCGTGGAGAACACACCGAGCAGCGACGGCGGCACGAAGCCATCCGCACCTAGCGGCGGATTGCCGTTGGCGCGTACTTCATTGCGATCATCAGGATTGAACGTGCCGACGTTCCTGAGCTGATCGATCACCTGACCAGCCTTCACCTGCGCCAGATCCGTCACCGGACCAGCGATAGAACTGCTCGACCACTTCGGTCCACCGTGGCACGATTGGCAGTTGTTGCTGATGAACAGTTGACGCCCTTCCGCGATGCGCGGATCGGTGCTCTTGGCAAGCGGCGAGATCGGGGCGCGGATGGTCTTGACGTAGGCGATGATAGCATCCCACGCATTGACCAAGCCGCCCGATGGCGTGCGCACCTGAAGCTGACCACGCAGCGAGTTCGCCACTGCCAGCGCTGGCGGATCACCGATCACCAAGCCGCCGATCTTGGGTCCCTCTTCCAACGCACTGCCGTCAGCGTTGAGCAGCAAACCCTGACCGCCGGAAACACCACGAATGTTCAGCTCGAAGTCTTGCTGTTCATCGAAGATGCCCGACCAGTTAAGGGTGCGCATCACACCACCTGCGAAGTCTTGATGCTGACCGAGTGTGCGGCGCGGACCTGCGGCGAAAATCCAGACCACGTTATCAGCCAATCCGAAGGGATGGCATGCCGAGCAAGACTGCCAACCATCATTGGACATGTTGCCAACGCTGGCAGCGAATTCACCGATGGAAGTGTTGTACAGCTCTTTGCCTGCCAGCACCAGTTCTTCTGGAGATCCAGCGGCTGGCAGTGGTGCCGAGCGCATAGTAGCAAGCGGCTGTTCAGGGAAGCGGGTGAGGTCAAGCACGGTGACATCGCGCGAGATGTAGTTCATCACGTAGGCGCGCGTGTTGGCGTTGTTGATCACGATACCGCGCGGGTTGCGCCCGACGGGCACCTGATGCACCGCACCGTCGATTGGACTGGGAGCGACGATAGCAGCGCCAGTGGTCGGATCAACCGCGATCTTCACGATCACGTTGCTAGCGGCACTGACCACGTAGCCCGCATTTTCGTTGGACTTGAAGTCGATTGCCCACGGGACGGCGAGGAAGCGCTTCTTCAGACCTTCCGGCTGCGTCGCCACCGATTTATGCAGGTTGATCGTCAGTCCCGTATCCTGATTGGTGTTGGTGTCGAGGATGTGGACGAGCGCCTGCGTATTCACGTTGAAGCGAACCGGACCGTTAGGCGAGGCACCAACGTTGGGCACATAAGCAAAGCCATTCTTGATGGCGATTGCCTGCATCTGGTTGGGATAAGCGCCTGTGGTGAAGGTTGGCTTGAGCGAGCCGTCTTGATTCTTTTCGGTGGAGACTTGCTTATTGATAGCGTCACCAGTCGCTAGGAAGCCAGTATCCGCCATGTTCTTCATCACGATTTGTCCGGTCACGCTATCGGTTTCCGTAGAAATCTTGGTGATCAGACCGGTCTTGCTATCGTCCTCGCCGTCCAGCTTGCCCTGATTGGCGAAAGAGTAGAAGTGCGTGATGTAGACTGTTTCATCGGTATCGCTGTCATTGCCGTTGTTAGTGATGGCGATGCCACGCGGTTCCGCGCCGACTGGCGGACCGACGTTGGTGATGGTTTTGGCGACGGTGTTGCTCGCGGTATCGATCACGCTGACGGAATCCGAGTGCGCGTTGGTGACGTACACCTTCGTGCCGTTCGGGGTCACCGCTACGCCGTAGGGTTCTGTCCCCACTTCCAGCAAGGCAGCCACGTTGATCGCGCGGCTGGCAGGATCGAAGCTCAGAACCGTGACTGTGCCATCTACGGTGTTTGCCACGTAGATGAAGCGGCTGTTGGGCAGAATGGCGACCCCATTCGGCTCACGTCCGACGGGCACTTCCGCGATCACTTGATTCTGATCGTTGCCCACGAAGAAAACGGTAACACTATTATTGTCGGGATTCACTGAAACTAATATTGTGTCGTCGGCGCTGAGCGCGATAGGACCGGATTTGGTCGCTAAGGCAAAGCGTGTCACCTGAGCGTAGGCAAAGCCAAGTCCGCCGACAGAAAATTGCGTGGCTGCTAATAAAAGCAGCACCAATACCACGATAAGGCGAAAACGAGTTCGACTCATCATAAGCCCCTCCGAGCCTGCCAGTCGCCAGCGTAGTTAAAGTTCAAGCGGATTCGCCACGTACCCGAATCTCCTTGATGTTGCTGACGCTAGGCTCACCTTCAGTGTATGCAAATTGGCATTTAATGCTAGTTAAACGCTAGTAAAAAACGAGCAAACGAGATGAAGTTGAAACATGCGCTGGACTAGCTCAACGTCTTACCACATTTATGTAAGTGGTTCTATACTACTCTGGAGCTGAGGAATTCTGCGTGCTTTCGTCGATGTCGGGGACCGACAGTAATCACTGGTGCCGCTCTGTACTGCACCGCAACATCGCAGGAGGGCAAAATGGATGCACTATATCCCGTCGATTTAGTGACAGATTACACTGTGTGGACGAGTCTGATTACTAGAAAATGGACCCATTAACCAAAAGGAGTTGAAAATTCCTATGGATGCATTGACGTTAGCACGATTGCAATTCGGCATTACAACGATCTATCACTTCTTCTTCGTGCCTCTGAGCATTGGTCTAGCGATCATCGTCGCCTTGATGCAAACGCAGTATGTGCGTACAGGCAGCGAGAAATATAAGGCGATGACCAAATTCTGGGGCAAACTGCTGCTTATCAACTTCGCTATGGGCGTAGTGACGGGCATTGTACAAGAGTTCCAGTTTGGCATGAACTGGTCGGAGTATTCCCGCTTCGTCGGCGACATATTCGGAGCGCCACTAGCGGTAGAGGCGCTCGCCGCCTTCTTCATCGAGTCAACTTTCCTCGGTGTCTGGTTGTTCGGCTGGGATAAGCTCGGTAAACGCGCTCATCTGGCTTCGATCTGGCTGGTGGCATTCGCGGCTACCTTGTCCTCCTTCTGGATTCTGGCGGCGAATTCGTTCATGCAGAATCCCGTCGGTTATCAGATCGCCGCGAGTGGGCGTGCGGAGATGACCGATTTCTTCGCCGTGATCACCAACCCCAACGTGCTGCTGCAATTCCCGCATGTGGTACTGGGCGCGCTGACCACTGGCTCATTCTTCGTACTAGGCGTCAGCGCCTACCATCTACTGCGTCAGCGCCACAACAATCTGGCGATGTTCCAGACCTCCGCGAGCATTGCGCTGGTCATCGGTTTCGTGGCGGTACTGCTGACCATGGGCTTCGGTCACGCACAGGGGCAGCGCATGGCGGATACGCAGCCGATGAAACTAGCATCCGCAGAAGGGTTATGGGACAGCGAAGATCCCGCCGGACTCTCGATGTTCCAGATCGGCAACGAAGCGGATCGCAGTTCGATCATCAACATCCGCATCCCGTCGCTGCTCAGTTTCCTATCTTACAACACACCGAATGGTAAGGTGCAGGGCATCAACCAACTGCAAGCGCAGTATGAACAGCAGTACGGTCCCGGCAATTATGTGCCGCCTGCGATCTGGCTGACCTACTGGAGCTTCCGCGCGATGGTCGGCGCTGGTGTGCTGATGTTCTTGCTAGCGGGTGTCGGCTTACTGCTTAACTCCACCAAGCGGCTGAGCCACGTCAAATGGTTCCTGCGTCTGCTGGTACTGGCGATATTGCTGCCCTACCTCGCCAATTCGACGGGCTGGATGCTGACCGAGATGGGGCGTCAACCGTGGATCGTGCAGGGCTTGATGACCATCGACAAGGCGGTTTCGCCTAACGTGACAGTAGAAATGCTGGCGATCTCCCTGATCGGGTTCACCTTGATCTACGGATTGTTGATGGTGGCTGATATTTATCTGCTGCAAAAGTACGCACGTGATCTCGGCAACGAAAGCGCCGTTCCTACTGGCAGCACAGCGCCCGAACGATCCAGCGCACTCAAAGGCGCGTACTAAAGGAGAGGCTAGGTAAGCGAGTATGGACTATCAAACTTTGCAGACCATCTGGTTTGTCTTGATCTGGGTACTGTTCACGGGCTTCTTTCTGCTGGAAGGCTATGATTATGGCGTAGGCGTGCTGCTGCCCTTCGTGGGCAAGAACGACGCTGAGCGCCGCATGGTCATCAACGCGATTGGACCCTTCTGGGATGGCAATGAGGTCTGGTTACTGACGGCTGGTGGCGCCATGTTCGCGGCGTTCCCCAACTGGTACGCCACGCTGTTCAGTGGCTTCTATCTGGCACTGTTCCTGATCTTGCTGGCGTTGATCTTTCGTGGCGTCGCCTTCGAGTTCCGCAGCAAAGACGATCATCCACGCTGGCGGGCGCTGTGGGATGCTGGTATCTTCATCGGCAGTGCGGTTCCCGCGTTGTTGTGGGGCGTCGCCGTTGCCAACATCCTGCGCGGTGTAGCTATTGATGGCAAAATGAACTACGTCGGTTCGTTCTTCGATCTGCTTAATCCCTATGCGCTGCTCGGCGGTGTGCTGACACTGGTTGTGTTCACGCTTCACGGCGGATTGTTCCTCGAACTCAAGACTGATGGCGAAGTACGCCAGCGTGTGCAGCGCTACTCCCGGCTGTTGTGGCTGCCCGTCACAGTGATCGCGCTGGCGTTTGTCGCCTTCAGTGCCGCTCAAACCGACATGTTTAACCGCCTCAACGTGCTGACCGTGCTCGGTTTGCTGGCGGCGGTAGCAGGACTGCTGTTCACCGGCGCGATGATCTTCAGCCAGCGCTATGGACGCGCCTTCATTGGCACAGCGGTGACGCTGGTCGGTACGGTGATGCTGGTGTTCTGGACGTTGTTCCCGCGCGTCATGCCCTCTACGCTGGGTGCAAACTTCGATTTGACGATCTACAATGCCTCGTCCAGTCAATACACACTCGGCGTGATGACCGTGATCGCGCTGACACTGGTTCCCGTGGTGCTGCTCTATCAGGCATGGACGTATCATGTCTTCCGCAAACGTCTGACTACGCAAGCACATCTTGAGTATTGATGGCGTTCGATCTCCTTCGTCTTGTTGGTCAGGGAGCGACAGAGTTACTGTCGCTCCCTGTATTATTCACGTCTCACCCTTCAACGGCTGATGGATAAACAGTTACTTGTCGAAGCGGGCAAACAACGGCGCGACTTTGCCTTCAGCATTGGCTGGCAGGTGATCGCTGGCATCTCCTTGATCGGGCAGGCGTTCTGTTTTAGTCGCGTGATCGCTAATGTCTTTCTGGGCGGCGCTGATCTGGCGTCGGTGAGTGGCTGGCTGCTGTTGGCTGCTGTCTGTGCGCTGGGGCGGGCACTGTTCACGTGGACCGCTCAGACCACCGCCGCCGATCTCTCGATCACGATCCGGCTGAACTTGCGCCAGCGTCTGATCGTGCACCTCGGCAAGCTGGGACCCACCTACGTACAGGGACAGCGCACGGGCGAACTGGTGACGGCGGTGGGCAAAGGCATCGACATCCTCGATCCTTACTTCCGCGACTATCTGCCCGCACTGGTTACCGCGCTGCTGCTGCCACTGTCGATCCTGGTCGTGGTGCTGCCGTTGGATGCGCTGACTTTCGCCGTTCTGCTGATAACAGCACCGCTGATCCCGCTGTTTATGGTGCTGATCGGCAAGGCAGCGGGCGCACTCTCTCGCCAGCAGTTTGCCAGCCTCGGCTTGCTCAGCGCCCATTTTCTAGACGTGATGCAGGGATTGACCACACTCAAACTGTTCAACCGCAGCCAGTATCAGATCAAAACCATCGCCCACATCAGCGGCGAGTTCCGCACGGCGACGTTAGCAGTGCTGCGGGTTGCATTCTTATCGGCGCTAGCGCTGGAACTGCTGGCAACACTGAGCGTGGCAATCGTCGCTGTCGAGATCGGCTTGCGTTTATTGAACGGCGGGATCAGCTTTGAGGCGGCATTGTTCCTGCTGGTGATCGCGCCGGAATTCTATCAGCCGCTGCGAACGTTGGGCGCACGCTTTCACACAGGTACTGAAGCGCGTGCCGCTGCCGCCCGCTTGTATGAAATTCTCGATACAGCAATCCCCGGCACGACAGACCAGCCACAAGCGGCGCTGCCCGAACGCCTGACTATTCGCTTCGAGGACGTGCGTTTCGCCTATACCACTGACAGCGGCGCCGAACGCACGGCATTGCAGGGCGTGTCGTTCAGTTTAGGGCAAGGCGAACGGATCGCGCTGGTGGGCAGTAGCGGCGGCGGTAAAAGTACCATTGCCTCACTGTTGCTCAAGTTCATCGCGCCGGACTCCGGGGGCATTACCGTCGAAGGCGTCGATCTGCGCCAGTTGGATGCGGATCAATGGCGGACGCAGATCGCGTGGGTGCCGCAGCAGCCTTATCTGTTCAACAGCACGGTAGCCGCGAACATCTGCTTGGGGCGGGAGACGACAGCGCGCGAGGAGGTGATCGCGGCGGCACGGCAGGCGGAAGCGCACGACTTCATCAGCCGATTGCCGCGCGGCTACGACACGATCATCGGGGAGCGCGGTGCCAGTCTCAGCGGTGGGCAGGCGCAGCGGCTGGCGATAGCCCGCGCTTTCCTCAAAGATGCGCCGATCTTGCTGCTGGACGAGATTTCCTCTTTTCTGGATGTGGAGACCGAAGCTAGCCTGAATCGGGCGCTGCTGCGTCTGCTGAAAGATCGCAGTGCCATCGTGATCGCCCATCGGTTGCGGACGATCCGCGAATTGGATCGCATCGTGGTGGTCGAGCAAGGGCGTGTGGTCGAGCAAGGCAGACATGAGGAATTAATGGCGCGGCGGGGTCGCTATCACGCACTGGTCAGCGCCAACGAGGTGCTTGGTGACTAGCCAGACTGGTGCTCAACCGCCGCGATCAGGTGCGTCCGCTTCCACTGTTGCCACACGGCGACTGCTGCGTTGGCTGCTGCCCTACTGGCGCGGGATCGCGGTGTCGGTGCTGCTCGGCGTGCTAACCATCGGCAGCAGCATCGCTTTACTGGCGACCTCCGCGTGGATGATCTCCAAAGCGGGCTTGCAACCATCCATCGCTGATCTCGGAGTCTCCATTGTCGGTGTGCGGCTGTTCGGGATTATGCGCGGGGTGATGCGCTATCTGGAACGTCTCGTCTCGCACGATACCACCTTCAGGCTGCTGGCGGATATTCGCGTGCACGTCTATCGCGCTATCGAGCCGCTGGCGCCGGCGCGTTTATCGGATTTCCGTACTGGCGATTTGCTGGAGCGCGTAGTTGCTGATGTGGAAGCCCTACAGCACGTCTATTTACGTGCCGTCGCACCATCACTGGTAGCGCTGCTCACGGGGGCAATGCTGACCGTACTGCTGGCTGCCTTCAACGGCACGGTGGCGCTGCTGGCAGTGATCTGGTTTGCCGCGTCCGCTGCGCTGGTTATCGCCTTGAGCCGCTGGCTCGGTCAGGCGACAGGGCAGACACTGGTGCGCGGGCGGGGCGCACTGAACGCGGCGCTGGTCGATACGCTGCAAGGCTTGCCCGATCTAGTAGCTTATGGCGCGGCGGATCGACAGTTGGCACTGCTGGAGGCTCAGGCGGCGGAGGTCGCCGTACAGGAGCGCCGCTTCGCCCGTTTGGATGCCCTGCAATCCGCGTTGTTGATCCTGCTGCCTGCTGGCGCGATGCTAGCGGTGCTGGCACTGGCGATCCCTCGCGTGGAGGGCATCTATCTGGCAACGTTAGGCTTGGCAACACTTGCCGCCTACGAAGCCATCCAACCGCTGGGACAGGCAGCGGCGGCGTGGGGGAGTTCGCTGGAATCGGCGCAGCACCTGTTCGAGCTGATGGATACACAACCAGCCGTCAGTGATCCGGCGACGCCCGCGAGTGCACCGCGCCATCTCCATCTAACGTGGCAGCAGGTCACCTTCAGCTACGCACCGGATCAGCCGCCCGTGCTGCGCGATTTCGATTTACAAATCGCTTACGGCGAGCACGTCGCCATTGTCGGTGAAAGTGGCGCGGGCAAATCTACGTTGATCAACTTGCTGCTGCGCTTCTGGGAGGTCGGATCGGGCAGTCTGCGCGTCGGCGGGATCGAGGTGCGCGACCTGCCGCAGGAAGACTTGCGCCGCCTGTTCAGCGTGATGACGCAGCAAACGCACCTGTTCAACACCACCATCCGCGAGAATATTCGCATCGCTCGCCCTGATGCCGATGATGCCGCTGTAGAGGCTGCTGCCCGTGCCGCCCGGATAGATTCCTTTGTTAAGACACTGCCTGCTGGTTACGAGACGATGACGGGCGAGAACGGGCTGCTGCTCAGTGGTGGCGAACGTCAACGTCTTGCCCTCGCCCGCGTGCTGCTGCGCGACGCGCCAGTTCTGATCCTCGATGAAGCAACCGCGCATCTGGACGCTAAAACCGAGCGTGAAGTAATCGACGCGGTGCTGAATGCCGCCAGCGGACGCACGCTGCTGCTGCTGACGCACAACCCGGCGCTGCTGCCGCTGCTAGATCGCGTGGTGACATTGAAGCGAACGGAAGGTTAAGAGATGCTTGGTAGCCGATGACTTCCGCGCACGGCTGGTTATACTCAAGACATTTCGTCCACTATTAAGTTCATAGAAATGAGGCAGATCGTGACTGACCAAGCACGCAGACCGAGTCCGCTGCGCGATCTCAACGAGTACGACCAATATGTGATCGACACTTTCGCCCGCGAAGATGAAGCCTTACAGTGGATTCAGGCGGAAGCGGATCGCAACGACATGCCGAAGATCAGCCTGCGTCCCGATGAAGCGCGGACACTGCAAATCCTGATCAAGGCGATTGGTGCACGCAAAGTGCTAGAGATTGGTACCTTAGCAGGCTACAGTGGCACCTGGATCGCGCGGGCGCTGCCAGCGGATGGCAAGCTGATCACGCTGGAGAAGTCGAGTAAGCACGCGGCAGTTGCCCGCGCTAGTTTCGAGAAAGCCGGAGTCAGCAGCAAGATCACCTTGATCGAAGGGGCGGCGCTAGACTCGCTGAAGAAGGTGGAGAGCGAAGCGCCGTTTGACCTGATCTTCATCGACGCGGATCGGGCGACCTACCCGACGTACTTGCGCTGGATCAACGAGGATAACCATCTGCGCTTGAATGGCGTGTTGGTGGTACACAACGCCTTCGCTGGCGGACGCATCGCCACGCCGGAATCCGCGGATGATCATGGGATGAGCGCCTTGCAGCAGGAACTGGCGAAAGGGCATCACTTCGAGGCGTCGATCATCGGTGTGGGCGATGGCACTTTGTTCGCGGTCAGAGTTCGTTAGATTCCGCCCAACCAGCGCGCCGATCAGCTCGCCCTATGACTACGCTCGGACGCAGGGTGATTTCAGGGCAGCGCTGGGTTTTTGGTTTGTCCGGTGTTGGAAATTTAGTCCCGCAGGTTTGAAGCTCAGTTTGAGCTTTCTGACCGATAAGAAAAAAATAAGGTGGGCATGTAAGCCCACCTTATTCATTCAACTAAACTGCGGGATCACTTCTTGCGCGAAACGGTTAAGCATAACGTGATCGTAAGCGACGCGCGGGAAATAGGTGATCAGGTAGTCGATGCCAGCCTCGGCAAGCTGGTTAATCTGTTCGATCACCTGCGCCTTCGTACCGACGAAGATTCCGCGTGCATAGTCCTCGTAGCTGCGCTGACCGCGTGCCTGTGCCGTCGCCGTTTCGGGATCGTCCCCGTCTTCCAGCAGAAAGATGTTCAGGCTGGTGCTGTGCGTGATCGTGTTGTAATCGCGTCCGACGGCGTTGCAATGATCGCGCAGCACGCCCAACTTGTGACGTATCACCTCAAGATTTCCATCGCCAAGATTGCAGCCATCCGCCCACTTCGCCACCAGCTTCAGAGTAACTTTCTCGCCCCCGCCACCGAGCCACAGGGGTAGATGAGGCTGCTGCACACCCTTCGGTTCGTTGATCGCGCCATCAACCGTGTGATACTTGCCGTGATACGTGGCGTAATCTTCCGTCAACATGCGCGTGACGATTTCCACCGCCTCTTTGAACGCACCCATGCGATCCCCCGTTTCGGGGAAGCCGTAGCCATAGGCGCGCCATTCATGCTCGTACCAGCCAGCGCCTAAGCCGCAGATCAGGCGCCCGCGACTCATCACATCGACATTCGAGGCGATCTTCGCCAGCAGCGCCGGGTTGCGATAGCCGTTGCAGGTGACCATCTGACCGAGCCGGATGCGGTTGGTATCGCGTGCCAGTCCCGCCATTGCCGTCCACGCCTCAAAGACCGCTTCAATCTCTGGATTTGGCACCGTGTGGAAGTGATCGTATACCCACACGGAATCGAATCCGGCGCTCTCCGCCGCCAGCGCCACGCGGGTCATCGCCTCGTATTTCTCAACTGGATCCTCGATCTCAACGAGATCCATGCGCCAACCTTGTGGCGCGAATGTACCAAATTTCAAGATGATTAATCTCCGTAGCATTATTCGCGGAAAAAAGGAAATTTAGAGGCTGAAGTATGACTCACTTCGCCTCTTGGTTCCCCCTCTCCTAATCTGTACTCGGATTGGAGAGAGGGTCAGGGGGTGAGGCTAATCCGCTGCGTCCGCCGTGAAGCCGGAATCAATGTCCGCTTCTTCCTGCAGCTCACGTTCCACCAT
Organism: Anaerolineae bacterium; assembly: GCA_019637555.1. Lineage (GTDB taxonomy): Bacteria > Chloroflexota > Anaerolineae > Aggregatilineales > UBA2796 > JAHBVK01. Next base: position 64,608 of record JAHBVK010000003.1, on the reverse strand, counting down.
CTTGGCGTAAAAGCCTTCGCGCGTCATCAGTTCGCCGTGCGTGCCGAAGGCGCTGATCTCACCGTTCTCGATCACGATGATCTGATCGGCGTCCTTCACCGTAGCGATGCGATGCGCGATGATGATGCTAGTGCGCGTTTTCAAGACTTGCCGCAAATCACCGAGGATGTCGGCGGCGGTCTGCGTATCCACGCTAGACAGCGCATCATCCAACACAAGGATCGCTGGATCGCGCACCACCGCGCGGGCAATCGCTACGCGCTGCTTCTGTCCGCCGGAGAGCATCACGCCGCGCTCACCGACCAGTGTTTCCAGTCCCAGCGGTAGCTGCGGTAAATCGTTGCTGACGCGCGAGATATGGATCGCCCGCTGCAAATCCTCGTCGCTGATCTCCGACTTGCCCATTCTTACATTGAGGTGCAGCGGCTGGCTGAACAGAAAGGTCGATTGCGGCACGTAGGCGATGGCGCGGCGCAAATCTTCCAGCTTCATATCGCGGATGTCGATGCCATCGATCAGCACCCGCCCTTCCGTCGGATCGAGCACCCGTGCCAGCAAACTGATCAACAGCGTTTTGCCTGCTCCAGTAGGACCGACGATAGCGAAGACACTGCCCGCCGGAATCCGCAGATTGATGTGCCGCAGCAGCCACTTATCACCGATTTGCACGCCCACATTCTCGAAGGTGATCTCACCGCGCGATTGTGAGTGTGGCTTGGCGGCAGGACGATCCGCGATCTGCGCGTGTTGCAGGATCGGGGTCAGGCGGGTGAGCGCCCCTTTGGTCTGCTGGTAACGCTGATAGATCGTGCCGATTTGCAGCAGCACCGTGCTGATTGATGCCAGAAAGACGAGGAACTGAACGAAGTTACCCGGCGTCAACTGCCGATTCAGCGCCAGAATGCCGCCGAACATAACCACAATCGCTGCTGTCGAATCCGCAATGGTGTTGGGCAGCATACCGACTGGCTCATTGCGCCGCTTGAAGAAAATCCAGCGCTTACGGTACTCATGGTTCGCTTTGCGATATGCCTCGGCTACGCCATCTTCGCGCCCGAAGGTCTTGATCGTCTGGATGCCGCTGGTGGCGTCCTGCACTTGCGCGGAGAGCACGCCCATTTGATCCTGTACCTTCTCTGACATCAGCGCGATCTTGCGTCCGACGCGCAGTTGGATCGCGGTGGAGATGGTCAGCACCGTGAACACCGCTAAAGTCAGCGGCAAATTGATCGTACCGAGCAGCACAAAGGCAGTCAGCAGCGTGAAGGTGGCGCTGCCGATGCGCGTGAAGGTGATCGCCAGCAAGCGCCAGATCATTTCGGTGTCGCTGTTCATCCGCGAGATCAGATCGCCAGTGGGGTAACGTTGATAGAAACCCTGATCCAGCGTCAGCATGTTGTCGAACATGGTAGCGCGGACATCGCGGTTGACGTTGTAGGCGACTTCACCGCTGTAATAACGCTGACCGAAGAAGGCGGCGACGGAGACAATAGTCAGCCCGACGAGGAGAGCAGCATCGCGCAGGATTTGCCCTAGCACAACGCCCGCATTGACGTGATCTACGATCACGCCGACGTAGTAGGACGAAATAGCCGCAGTGATTCCGGCAACCATGCCGAAACCAAGACTAAGAATCACGGCACGACGCTGCATATCAATAAACCGCCACAACCAGTGGAAATCGGCGCGCGGTTCTTCTGCTTGGTCAGCAGCGTTGGCGGGGATGGTGGTCATGTGCAATTCCCCGAATAATAAAGTGAGGCAAAAAACGAATTGATTGATGGATCATGGATTGTAGCAGCACTCGCTACTCCTGTGAAGATAGGAGTAGGGGAGTAGTCGCTTGCGCTGGCTTGAGTTTGAACTGAGCTTCGTACCAGCGGAACAGCACCGTCACGCCTGCGGAGTCGGATCAACAGCCGCTGTATGATACTCAGCATACCACTTGATCATGCGCTGAATCGCCCAATAACTACCGAGCGAAGCGAGAACTACAGGAGCAACATCGAATAAAAAGCGAAGCGAGTCCATGCCTATCCACCCCCCATAGTAAAAGTAAAACAGTGAGCGATGAATGCTGGAGACGACCACGACAGTAGCCACGAGATTGCTCACTTGCGCCACCAGCCAGAAGATCAACCAATTGCGCGGTGACGGGAAAAAGAGCGTCACAATTAACCCTGTCACTCCACCAGCGGCGAAGGCGGAAAATACGATGCTACTACCAACGAACAAGAGCAAGTCGATGATTGCAAGGCTATTTGTAGTATTGTTGGCAAGTACGCAGCACATTATCAGCGTCATAAACGTGATGACCAGCGCTAAACCAGCGATCATCATATTGATGTATATCCAGAACCAGACCTGAATGAGCAGATTTAACCGTCTTTTCATCAGCACCGTCACGCCTGCGGAGTCGGATCACCTACCGTCGCATGATACGCAGCATACCACTTGATCATGCGCTGAATCACCCAATAACTACCAACCGCAGCGAAAACGACGGGGACGTAATCAAGAAACTCTGAATGAGTAGAGGACTCCGAGAAATCCAAAATGAACCTGACGACTACATTGACGGCGCTCACGCAAACGATCAAGGTGGCGATGTGGACGACCAGCGGAAAGAAAAGTGAGCGAGGCGGCGGGCAGAAGAATAGCGCGGTCATCGCTCCGATCACGATCCCGCCATTGAATCCCGCGATGATGCCTGCAATACCGCCAAACAGCCCACCGACTAACACGCCGGTACTTGTGCCATAAATCAACAGTCTGATCACGTCTGCGAAACTTGACACCGAATTTGTACCGACGATCATGACCGCCAGCACGCAGCACGCCGCGCCGCATACTAAACCCGCCGTCATCGTATGAGTTAAGACGAAGAACCACAATTGCAGAAAGACAATGACGCGGCGGCGGATCGTAGACATAACCGAGCTACTCCGGCACGAAATATATCGCCATGTACCAGCGGATCATCCGCCGGATCGTCCAATAACTACCAAGCGCAGCGAAAATGGCGGGGACAAGATCAAGAAGCACCGGATGGCTTGAGGACTCCCCGAAGTCCAGAGTGAATCTTACAACGGCAATGACGGCGCTCACGCAAGCGATCAAACTGACGATATGCACAACCAACCGGAAGATCAGCGAACGGCGCGGCGGATAAAAGAATAGCGCGGTCAGCATTCCGATCACGATCCCGCCGCTGAAGCCCGCGATGATGCCTGTGATGCCGCCAAGCAGCGTACCCGCCACCAGCCCGGCACTCATGCCGCTAAGCAACAGTCTGGTCAAGTCCCCAGAATTTTGCGCCGAGTTCGAACCGACAACCATTACCATCACCAAGCAGCCCACCGCCCCGAACACAACGCCCGCCACTGCCGTGCGCATCAGGACGAAAAACCAAACTTGCACAAATACATTCACTCGACTGCGAATTGTGGGCATGGTGAACTATCCTCGCACGAAATACGTCGCCGTGTACCAGCGGATCATCTTCTGGATCACCCAGTAACTGCCGAACGACGACAGCGCAATCGGCAGCAGCGCGAAGGCGCTGCGCAGTGGTTCGGGGTAGTTGGTGCGGATCAGCGATCCGAAGACAGCGTACATCGTGCCTGTGATCAAGATCACGCTGATCAGGTGTGTGACGAAGCGGTAGAGCAGCAGATTGCGCGGCGGATAGAACCACAGCACTGAGATTGCGCCGACGATCAAGCCAGAACAAGCGCCGACCACGATCCCCGCGATCCCGCCGAACGAGGCGCCCATCGCCCCGAAGGACAGCACGCCGAAAGGCAAGCCGAAGAACAGCGAAGTCGCCGTCGCGCCGATATTCACCACACTGCGATCTAGCGAACTGGAGAACAACACGCCCATCAGCAGCATACCGAAGGCGATTCCCAGCGGAATGCCCACCGTCATCGACTTGACGACGATGAACGTCCAGACATGCAGCAGCACGGAGAATCTCTGCCGCGCAGAGGTAGGCGTAGGGGCTAACTGACTCACCTTCTAGAACTCGCCTGCCAACCACGTCTTGAGATACCAGCGCACCGTCAGCCGCGCACAGATCAAGCCGCCGAGTCCCGCCATGGCGAAGGGCAGTACGTTGTACAGTTGATCGATTGGCGAGTCGGGTATTCGCACGGTGGATAGCAGCAGGCGAAAGACGTGGTAGCTGGCGATCACCGCGATAGCCACACTGATCCCCTCGATCACGAACTGATAGGCATGGCGGTTACGCATCGGCGTGAAGAACAGCACCGACACCGCGCCGATCACCAGCCCGTCGATCAGCCCCGCCGCGAAGCCGCCCATGCCGCCAATCGATCCGCCGAACACCAGCGAGACAATGGCGAGTGAGTACGCACCATCGAGGAATCCGTATGCGCCGAAATACTGCGGGGCAAGCACACCACCAACGATCAAGGCATAGACAGCGCCGAGCGCAATGCCCGCCAACATGCCGTAAACGGTCATCCGCCACCAGATATACAATAACGGTACTACACGCGATGTCATGTTTGGATCACCCTATTCAGATGCTCCATTTTAACGCATGTCTGGATTTGGAATTCAATTGGTAGCGGATAGCGAACACGGCAATGAATTGCCGTGCTGAACGGACGAAGTCCCTTTGGGACTCAAACCTGCATAGTTGCGAATACCACTCGCGGGTTCTAAGAGGTTGCTTCTATTCCTAACCCACTTCAGTGGGTTTACCGCATGTTGTAGCCGTAGGTTTCAACCTCCGATCTACTGTTTGGCTGGCACTTTCGGCACTATGGCACTATGGCACTATGGCACTATGGCACTTCTAGCACTTTCTTCTCTCAGCACCCAGCACTTCCGCTAATCCGCATCCGTCGCCAGTGCCTTCAGTTCGGTTACTAATCCCCGTGAGGCGGGCTTGGGATAGCAGGCGAGGAAGCCGCGCTGTAGGGCAAGCTGCGCAATCTGTGGATCGTAGTAGGCGGTCAGCGCCACCATGCGGAGCTGCGCGGTGCGCGTGTCCTCTTGCAGTGCCTTTAGCAACTGCCAGCCATCCATCCCCGGCAGCGCCAGATCGATGACGGCGAGATCGTATTGGTACTGCGCGGCGAACTCTAGCGCCTCCTCAGCGGTTCGCGCTGCATCGGCGTGGATGCCTTCATAGCGCAGTAAATGGAGCAAAATATCCCAACTCGCGGGATCATCCTCGACCACTAGCATGGTCGCGGTGCTCGTCGGGGAAACGGACTTTCGGGGCATAGGGGTGAGTACCTCGGTGTACATCGGTAGTTGAACAATGTTTAGCCCAGAGACAAATTCAATTCAGGAATAACAACCAGCACATTCAATAGTTCTCGTACAAAGGTCGATGGCGTCAGCGGCTTGGAGAGGTAGTTATGACAGCCCGCCAGCAGCGCCTTCTCCCGGTCGCCCATCAGCGCATGGGCAGTCAGCGCAATGATCGGGATGGAGGTGGTTAGCGGATCAGCTTTCAAGCGGCGGATCATCTCCCAACCGTCCATCACGGGCATCGACAAATCACTGAGGATGAAGCGCGGCAGTAATTCTTGCGCCTTCGCCAGCCCTGCCGCACCATTCACAGCAGTGTGTACTAGTGCGCCATAGTGCCGCAGCATGATGCTGGCGATGTCTAAGCTAGCCGGATCGTCATCAACGATGAGTACTACCCATTTACTCATCACATTACGAGGAATCTTGTGGAGCATTACGTACCGTCCTCAATGTGCCAACCTTAGATCTCAGTCATGAAGTCGGGCTGTTCCTCGGTTGGCAGATCGTCATCTTCTTTGATTACTTCCACTTCTTTGAGGGGCAAGGTCATGGTGAAGACACTACCTTTGTTGACTTCACTACTGACGCTGATCTTACCGCCCATCAACTCGGTTAGTTTGCGAACGATGGCAAGTCCTAATCCCGTGCCCTGATAGGAGCGGCTGGAGGTGCCATCGACTTGGCGGAATTCATCAAAGATGTATTCTAACGCTTCCGCGGGGATGCCGATACCGGAATCGCTGACCTCGATGCGCAGTTGGTCCAGTAGCTCGGCGCTGCCATTGCCATTCAAATGGGCGCTCTTGCCATTGCCGTTACCGTTACCATTGCCGTTACTGGAGATCGCCTTGAAGCGCGTTGCTTTGACCGTGACACCGCCCGCCTCCGTGAACTTGAAGGCATTGGACAGCAAATTGATCAACACCTGTTTCATGCGGTCATGATCACCGACGACCAGCGCGGGCACATCCGGCGCGATGTCGACGTTAAATTCAAGCTGCTTCTGTGCCGCCAGCACACCCATTTGCTCACTCAAGGTACGCAGCAGTTCCGGCAAGTTGTAGGGATTCTCCACGATCTGCAAGCGTCCCGCCTCGATCTTGGAGAGGTCAAGGATGTCGTTGACCAGCGACAGCAAATGCTGACTGCTGTTGTAGATCTGCCCGATCATGCGCATCACTTCTGGATCGATCTCGGTTTCACCGACCACGCCTTCCATGATGATGCCGGAATAACCGATCACGGCGTTTAGCGGTGTGCGCAGCTCGTGCGACATGGTGGACAGGAATTCGCTCTTGATGCGTGTTGATTCCTGTGCACGATGATAGGCGTTTTGCAGTTCGCGGTTCTTACGGTTCAGATCGCGCTGTCCGGCTTCGATGCGCTGGAGCATCTGGTTGATGTTGCGTCCCAGATGCGAAATTTCGTCGTTGGAGGTCACTTTCACGCGCAGCGCTCTGCCGCTGCTGGCATCCGTCTGGATTTTGTTGACATGACGACTGAGGCGGGCGATGCGGTCAATCACCACCTGATCCACCACCAGATAGACCACCAGCGCCAGCAGTACCCCTGTGACGAACAGGATGATCGTGATTACGTTGATCGTTTTCAAGCCTTCGCTGTAAACGATGCGCGGCAGTTGTACTGTTAGAATGCCGACGGGCTGGTTGAAGTAATCGACTAGTACGGCGTTGCCCAGCACCGTTGTCTCATCCAGCGGCAGTACCCACGATTCGGTGGAGATGCCCGATGTAGAACTGCTTAATGCCACGCCCTGCGGCAGCAGCGACTGATCATAAGGGGATAAGGACATGGTGACTTTCAACGAGTCACCCATCGCTCGAATCTTGGCATCATCAATGAACACGCCGAAGGTGAGCGTACCCGCCGCTGGTCCGGATCGTGTGCTGGTCAGTACTGAACGGCTGGACATCATCACCAGATTGTTGGAGATACGCAGCAAGCCATCCGCCTGCCCCGTCAGATCAGCGCCACCAACCCGACCGGATGAGATTACTTTGCCGATGTGCGCGATGATCTCTGGCGGCAGTGGGATTGTTTCCTCGGTTTCCAGATTAACCGCAGCACTGAATTTGACATTACCCTGTGTGTCGGTGATGACGATGAAATTCACATGCAGAGTCGCCAGCGCTATTGCTGGATCAGGGAAGGTGCTTTCGATGAAGTTGTCATCTTTGCCTTGCAAATAGTTGTAAGCGTCGTCCCAATAGCCATAGTCGGACGCCCAATTGCTGAGGGAGGTACGTTCGTCGCGCAGTGAGTTGACAGCCCGTTCGATATTCTTGTCGACTTCCTGCTGTTCCAGATTGCTGAAACTGCCGAGGATGGCAATGCGGGAGATCGTATAAATGATCACAAACAGCACCGCGAACGCGGAAGCAAGGGCAACAACTACTTTTAATCGTATAGACACCGCGGAACTCTCCTTTGGAAACGATCAGGTCTCTTTCAGAAAGGCAAGGATGCTGATAGGTTGAAGTTCTGAACTGAGAACTTACACGATTCGTTTCAATCAGGAATTCTATAATAGTGTGCTTTCCACGCAAATGCATAGTTCATTCCAATTCACTGAAAAATACGTGAAAAACGGTCTATACTTCTGTCACTTGTAGTGTAAGCCACTTCAACTAGAACCCTCGCTGGACTTCCGAAACCAGCCGCTCTCAGTAAGGAGTAATCACGATGCCAATCGCTTTCTGCGCGATGACTTGGAATCTGGAAAACCTTTACCCCGCCAACAGTGCTGATGGTCCCAAGTCGCCGGATCTCTACGAACGCAAAATGCGCAATCTAGCACAGACGATCCTCAGCATTGCGCCGGATGTGCTTGCCGTGCAGGAAGTAGGCGATCCAAATTCCTTTGCCGATTTGCAGCGCCGTTTGAATGATAAGTATCCCTATACCATGCTCTCCACCAAGCCCGACCCGCGCGGGATTCGCGTCGGCTTTATCTCTCGCTATCCTCTGGTGCAAGCTCGTGAGTTCGATAGTTTCCCGCCGGAAGCGCTGCTCGGCGTGCCTTCCAGTGGTGGCGGCAAAGAAGTCAACAATATGGGTCGCGGTGTGCTTAAAGCGACGGTTGTCCTCGCGCCCGGCGTACTGATTAACGTGGTTACTTGCCATCTCAAATCGAAGCTGGTGACGTATCCGGGTAATCGCCGCTCGCCCAAAGATGAGGACGAACGCGCTAAAGAGACCGGTTACACATTGATCAAGCGCACGGCGGAATGCGTGGCGCTGCGCGTATACCTGAATCGCTTGCTCACGGGCAATAACGAACCCTTGATCCTGATGGGTGACTTCAATGACGGTGTGGAAGCGGTGACCACACAAATCCTGCTCGGACCGCCAGATCGCAGTCTATCCGCGCGTGATAAGTTCGATGACATCCGGCTTTACAATCTAGCCGAGTACATCAGCCCCGAACGCCGTTATTCGCGTTTGTACCTCAAGGAAAAGGAGCTGATCGACCACATTTGCGTTAGCAACGAACTGATCTTCCATCGGCGGCAGGTGGATGCCTTCGTCGAACCGATTGAGAACATTGATGCCAGCACCGAAGCCCGCCGCGAAGCCGTTTATCCAGACCACGCCCCGCTGTTTGCCCGCTTCGAGATTCCGCTGCCGTCAGAGAATACGCTGCTGAAGGGGTAAGCGAGGGATTTTTCGTCGTCGGTTGAGTTGAGTAGACCGGAGGTTGAAACCTCCGGCTACAACACTTGGTAAACCCTCTAAAGAGGGTTAGAAGCAGAAATGGTGAATTGTCTTAGCCCGTTTTAACGGGCTTCGTGCTTATAGCCGGGTGCTTTAGCGCCCGGTGATGTTTCGCCTCTTAGTCCTCTCGCCAATCTGAGTACAGCTTAGGAGAGGGGGACGGGGTATGAGGCTAACCCCTCGCCGCTGTCAGTCGCCCGACGACCCATTGCCACGACGGATTGCGCTGCTGCAAATCCGCGATCACGGCTTCGACATCGTAGTCCACACGGCGTAGATCGATCTGCGCTTGATCGCCCTCGAAGGTCACCAGCGCATAGCTGGCGCGCATCTCATCCATCGGCATCCCCACGCTGCCCACATTGACCGCCCGCCACCAGCCGAGATCACGATCCATCGGGCGGTGCGTGTGTCCGCCGAAGCCGAGCCGCCCCTCGCGATCCGAGAGTTGATCCAGTACTTCCTCGTCAGGGGTATCGGGCAGCAGATTGTACTCATCGTTGCCGGGTGCGCCGTGATAACCGATTACATAGCCGTAGCCTGCCACCTGCATATCAAGTTCGGGCGGCAGTTTCGCCAGATATTCCGCTTCCTCGAAACGAAGCTGTGAGACCGTCCAGCCAAAATTAGCTTCACGCTCCACCAGCACGCGCGGCAAGTCTAGCCATTCGGCTTCTTCCTTGACGCGATTGGGTGGGCGGGAGCCAGTCACCAGATAGCGATCTGCGTTTCCGCTGATAATCTGTGCTCCCTTCAGATCGCGCAGCCGTTGCAGCGATTCCTGTGGGCGTGGACCGAAGGCGCAAAGGTCGCCTAGCACCCACACTTTGTCAGCACCGCCAGCAGTCGCCAGATCGTTCAGCGCCGCTTCCAGTGCCAGCAGATTGCCATGAATATCGGAGAGAACGGCAAGTCGCATTGAATTGCTCCACTTCGCCCTGTATTTACTGTGAATCGTATGCCTGAGAAACAGCCGCACAATTCGGCGTCAATCAGGCGGATTATAGGGCGCGCGGTTCAGAATTGACAAGCCTTCTTGCCCGTGTATAATACCCACAGTTTCAAATCACCTGCCCAGGTGGCGGAACGGCAGACGCGGCAGCTTGAGGGGTTGTTGCCCGTAAGGGCGTGTAGGTTCAAATCCTATCCTGGGCACACTTTCTTTTTCCCACTCTTTATCCTCCAACCTGATTCCGTAACCTAACTTCTTCCTCTGTCTCATCAGCAGTCAGCCATTGCTGTGCGCCTGTTCATCGCCAAACTGCAAATGGCACTATACTATGTCTTAGAATTTTGGCAGCCTGACTTAACATCGAGTGTAGTCGGGGGCATCATGACTGATCTCACGTTGCTACGTGTAGCCGCTTTCCTGCATTGGTTCATCGCCATCGGCATTGGCGTATTCTGTTTTCCCGCCATTCGGAACTTGCTCAACGGGCAAGATATACCTATGGTCATGGGTTTCCCTGCCTATGGACGCGGACCCTTCGAGCGCGTAGGCATTCCCACCACTGTCCCTCTGTTGGCTGCCTTCCTCTTGGTTTGCATTCTGGAAGCGGTAGCTGGTTACTTGCTCTGGAGCGGTACTAGATCGGGCGCTATTCTGGCGCTGCTGCTGCTGCCTGCGGGCGCGATCTTTTGGTGGGGCTTTGCCTTGCCCATCCCGCCGATCTTCGCTGTGATCTGGACTGCGCTGATTCTGCTCGGCTGGCAGAACCTTGTTTGATAACGATTTGCCGCATTTGGTAAGCAACTTTCCGCCTACTCAACCACGCTCATCTATACGATAAGCTGTATCGTGCTACGCTACAACAAATAGTAGATGGTGGACGGTATAATGCGCGCAAAAGTAGCGATCTTCACTTTGCTATGTCTGATCTCACTCTCTGTGTTCCCGCTTTCCGTCATTTCTGTCCACGCGCAAACTAACGGCTATAAACTGCTATTCTCCAACAGAAATATCTTCACCATCAATGTCGATGGTACTGACCTCACCCAACTGACCAGCGGAAGCATCACCAAATCCAATCCTACATGGTCAGCCGATGGAGCCTATATCGCCTACGTCTATAATCCCGAAGGCATTGGTGCTGCGCCCGGACATGTTGCCTACCGCCGATCTGAAGACCTCAACCAGTTGTGGGTGATGAACAGTGATGGCAGTAATCAGCAGCTAATCGCCAGTCGTAGTAGTAGGTTCCAGTGGTCACCGATTGACCATAGAATTGCTTACTTTGATGGCACTTTCGTTAACAGCGATCAAAGCGGCTTATGGGTGCTCGATCTAGCGACACAGCAACGCATCAAGATCACTGACGTAGGCGATCTTGGTTTTGCGTGGAGTCCCGATGGCAAGTTTCTCGTTACGACGACGGGAGTGATGGGGCATGGTCCCGATACTTTTTTCAACGGTGTAATACTCGACATTATCGATAGTGAAACGACGGAGGGCACATACTCTCAGCAGATCGAATGTGCGGATTGCATTCCTGTCTGGTCACCCGATGGTTCCCACATCATGTTAAAGAATCAACAGACCGTGATGCTGCTCACGAATACTGGCAAGCTGATCTTTCAGATCGACGGTAGCGATCCGATGTGGGCATTCCATAGCCATAAAGTTGCGTTGATTAATGGTCAAAATTTGGAAGTTATTGAACTCGAGGAACCAAGTATTCGGGTACGGCGGTTATCTGATAAAGCACTTTTTAGACCTGTATGGTCGCCTGATAACACGAAGATCATATTTATCGGTCCCAATAATCTAGATTCATCCGACTATTGGCGATTCTATCTGGTAACGCGAGTTGAGGATGAGCGCGGAAATTGGAACTCTGCCCATACTTTCATTTATAGTTCGGCGGTTGGTTATGGTGAGGGGACATTTCCACTTCCAGTGTCATGGTCAACAGATAGTCGTTATGTGGCGATGGAACATTCGATGGAAGGCGGAAGCAAGGGGATCACGGTATTCGATTTTTCTACGGGCGAACAAACGCTACTCCTGCCCCAGCAGCCTGCCTATGACATCTCGTGGCAACCGTTGAACTGACGAATTCACAACCACCCTCCAACAATCCGCCAACAAAGTGCCTGAATCCGCCCTGTATTCCCTGCGAACATCAGGCACGAATTATCGCTATCCCTCTCCGCCGCCAAAACAAAAAGAGGTGACACCGCCACCTCTCATCACTCGTTACTCGTTACTTTCTACTCATCACTTCCCGCGCTCACTCCCCCGCCGCGTGACTCGGCGTTGGCGTCACCGTCGGCAGCGGCAGCGCATCGCGGCGCACCAGCGGCAGAGTCAGCCAGAACGCTGCCCCGCCTTCCGGTCCCCGCGCCACCCATATCTTGCCGCCGTGCGCCTCCACGATCTTCTGGCAGAAGGTTAGCCCCAAGCCCGATCCCTTGTGTCCGCGCAGATTCGATCCCTTAACCTGCACGAACTTCTGGAAGATCTTGGTCCAATGCTCCTCAGGAATGCCTTTACCAGTATCGATCACGCTGATACGGGCATAATCGCCGTCCGGCTGTGAGATCACGCTTGCCTCGAAGCGCACCGATCCGCCTACGGGCGTATGTCGCAGTCCATTATCTAGCAGATTGACGAATACGCGGGTGATCTTGCCCTCGTCAATGTACACCAGCGGGAACTCTTCGGGAATGTGGTTAAGCACCGTCAGGTTAGCGTCGCGGGCGCTGGATTGCAGCGTGGTCATCGCCTTCTGCACCACCGCGTACAGGCTGTATTCGGCAGGCTGCAGTTCGGCAGCTTTCGCCAGATCGAGTAGTTGACCGATCAGGTTCAGCAAACGTTCCGCGCCTTCGATAGCGATGCCCGTGACGTTGCCCAGTTCCTTGTATTCTTCCATGTTGATTAGCTCAACCATCAGTTGCAGCGTGGTCAACATGTTGCTGGTCGGTGCCCGCAGGTCGTGGATCAGGATGTCTTGCACTTCCTCACGGAAACGCTCCTCTGCCTTCTCTTCGCTGATGTCGCGCATCACGATCAAGCGCCCCACCAGATGCCCTTCTTCCTGCACCGGCAGCGTGGTCTCTTCAATATCGCGGATGCTGCCGGGGATGTTCAGTGTATAGGTGCGTTTGGTTGGTTGATCCGGCGCTGCCTTGATCTGATCCAACAGCGCGTCGATGCCCTGTGCTACCGAATTCTTCTGTTCTTCCTCTGGCAGCAGCGCCTGCAAATTCGAGCCAAACGGCGGCTGCAATAGCGGTGGGGGCTGATGTGCCTGACTGAGCCGTTCCATACGCCGCACCTGCACCAGCAGCCGGAATACCTTATGTCCAACGGCAGATTGCATCATTTTGCCGAACATGCGCTCCGCCGCTTTGTTTACCAGCAGCAGAGTGCCGCTGGAACTAACCAGCGCCATGCCGTCGCGTGCCGAGTTGAGGATCACCTGCATCTGATCGCGGGTATTCTGCACTTCTTCGAACAGCGTCACGTTCTGAATGGCGATGGCGGACTGTGTAGCGATCAGGTCGAGGGTGCGTACTTTGCCATCATCGAAGAACTGTGGTTCACGGAAGGTCAGCACCAATACGCCGAAAACCTGCTCGCCGCGCTTAATTGGCACACGGGCAATAGAGCCGTAGCCACGCTCATCCACCGAGTCGGTGGAGGCTTGCACTTTGGAGACATCCGGGATCAGCAGCATTTGTCCGGTGTGCGCCACGCGCCACGTTCGTCCATCGCTGGAAGGCTGCCGCGCCTCCACATTTTCCCGTCCATCACTCCAGATGCTGGCACCAAAGGTCAACTGTTCGGAGATCGGATTGTAGAGATACAGATGAACATCGCGTGCCTTCATGATCGTCAGCGCGAAGGTCACGATCTGCTGTAACGCCTCTTTCGATGCCTTGGCATCCAGCAGCCGCAGCGACATATTCCGCAACTGAATCAAATTTTCGAGCTGCGTCTGGCGTTCGATGAACAGCCGCGCGTTGTTGATCGCCACACCGACGTGTTCTGCCAGCAGCACCACGAAGCTGCGGTGCGAGCCGGTGAAGGCATCCAGACGCCGACTTTCCAGATTCAGTACACCAAGAGTCTCGCCCTTGTACTTGACGGGCACTACCATCTCGGAGCGCACTTCCGGCACGCCCGATGGCAGATAACCGGGATAGTCGCGCACGTCACCAAACTGCATCGACTGTCCGCTGTTCAGTACCTCGTGGACGATACCTCTGCCACGCGGGATGATCGCCGTCAACGGCAGCATATTGACATCGCTGCTGAACTGCTGCACGAACTTGAGGAATGACGGATCGGAGTTTAGCGGCGTAGCGAAGGCAGCTAGATCAGCACCTGTGACGCGCTGCGCGATCTTCAGCGTCTCCTCAATGATCTCGTCACCATCCAACGAGGCGGAGATTTTGCGTGACAATGTTTCGATAGCGACTAGTTCGTTGACGCGGGCATCCAGCGCCTCATCGACTTGTGAGAATAACTGCGCGTTGCGGATGGCAGTGGACGCCTGATTAAGGATCGCTTCGGCAAGCTGACGGCGACGGTTATCCAGATATTGACGCGATGAATAACCGATCAGCGCCATGCCGAATGCTTCATCCTGATTAACCATCGGGATAGCGTACAGCGCTTCCACATTGAGTTGATGCAGTACTTCGTAATCCTGTGGCGATTCCTCCAGCATGACGGGCTGGCGGAAGGTCAACGCGTGGTTGAGCGTCTCGCTGGCGATGATCTGTTGATCGGCTTTCAAACCCTGCTGCGCCAGTACGTTCAGAGGCATCCCCACCATGATCGAGTGCGCTTCCGCGATCACCGTCACTGTGGGAGATACGGCTTTAGTCAGCGCTTCCAGAACATTTTGCAGCACACCATCAAGATCGAGTGTTGAGGTGAAGGTGCGCGAGACATCCACCAGATTGGCGAGTTCGCGGGTGCGGTTCTGGGTATCTTGATGCAGGCGGGCATTGGATACCGTCACTGCCACCTGATTCGCCAGTGTGTTCATCAGGTCCAGTTCGGGCTGCTCAAATTGATGGGTGCGGCTGTAGAAAGCAGCGAGGAAGCCAATGATCTTGTCGCTGGCGATCAGTGGGACGAGCAGCATACTGCTGTAGTCTTCCACTTCCGCCAATTCTTGCCAGCCCTGCGCACGCGGATCGTTCTGCACGTCGGTGATCGCCAGCGAGGTCCAGTGCTGCAGCATCTGCTTGGGACCACTCTGTTGATCGCGAGCGAAATCGCTGAACATCTTAACGAAGGGGTAGCTCAAGCCAACGGAATATTCCAGCACTACTTCTGTGCGCGCATCGTTGGCGAGGAAGATGCCCGTTTTGTCGGCATGTCCGACTTCGATAATGATGTTACTGATCGTCTCCAGCACCGTTTCCAGATCGAGCGTGGCAGAAACCACCGCTGATACGTTATTGAGCAATGCCAGCGAATCCGCCATCTCAAAGACGCGCGTGTACAGGCTGGCATTTCGCAGCATCGAAGCGGATTGTTCACCGATCTGCCGCAGGGTTTCCAACTGCACAGGGTTAAAGGCACGTGGATTGCGCCAATCGTATGCCAGCAGCACGCCGACCACAATGCTGTCCGTCAGCATCGGTACGGCAGCCATGCACAGCGGGGCATCGGCGGCTTCATTCGGCTGTAACCCCAAGCGCAGATACGAATCCTCGCTGGAAAGCAGCGGAGCACGTTTCTGCACTACATAATCGATCACGCGCTTCAGAAATTCGTTAGGGATGCTAGCGCTGACCTTGCCATCGTTGACGATGTAGGGATAGCTGACGCGGTGGCTTTCTGCGGAAACGGCGGCAAGCACAAACCCCGGCGGCACGATTGCCTCATTGACGAAGGCGTAAATTTGTTCACCGAGTTCTGGCAGCGTGATGCGGGTGGCTAAGGCGCGTTCGGTGGCACGTTCCCGCTGCAAGATGCGAATGCTATCGGACTCGATCATGCGCAGCATGTCCAGCCGACCAAACAGATACGTCGCCAGCAGCATCAACCCGTCCACGACCAACCAGACAGGGAGCGACCAGGTGCCTGCGGTGTAGCCGATGGCGTGGATCAGCGCCAGCGGATAGCCAGCCTGTGCCTGGATTACGCGGCGCATGAAAATAGCGCTGACACGCCGTTCGGCAGGTTCTGCCAGATGCCATGGGACGTATAAGGCGACGAAGCTGACAGCCGTGAAAATCAGGATGCCTAGAATCGAGTGGTCGTCCAATTGTGCCAGCGGAATAGTGCCGCCAGCGAGGGTGTACCCTAGTCCACCTAATAGCGCTGCCGTGCTGCTCATACCACCGTCGTAAAGCACGTTCAGCAGCGTACGCGTGATGGTGAAGCGATCCAGCCGGAAATGGGGGCTGAAGGCGGTGTGCACCAGATTGAACAACAGTGCGCCAAGATAAGACGTAATGACGGCGGGGAATGCGCCGCCGGAGAGGAATACGGCAAAGACGGGGATTGACCGTAAAACGCTGTATCGTTCGCTGGGGAAGCGGGCAGTCAGCATGGCGGCGATGGCATAAAGTCCCGCACAGCCGAAGATCGAGAGCGCGATTACCGTTTCCGTCGTATGCAGCCGCGACATCAACGCCCATACCGCTAGCGAGATCAAGGCAAATATCGACGCCGCCAACCAGCGTAAACTGGGACGTTGTAGCGGAGGAGGTGACAACCATCTAGCGGTGGAACTATCCATTAACCATCAAGTGGAAAACGACTATTACAACACTCATTGATCAATGATGAGTTTATCATACGGCGTATCAGCACTCAACCTTTGCTATCTCTCAACGATTTAACAGCCTATCCGCCTGCAAAGTAGCAGATACGCCGCTGTTATCGGGGTGTCGCTGGCAGCCGATCCAATAGCGCCTGAACGTGTGCATCCCGCAGATCGGGTAGGATCACATGTGCCTTGCCCACGCGCTCCGCCGGACCTAAACCGATGGCATACATACCTGCCGCCAACGCGCCAGCAATCCCTGCTTCGGCATCCTCGAAGATAACTACGCGATCCGGTGGCAGATCAAGGCGTCCGGCAACCCACACGAACAGATCGGGCGCTGGCTTGGTGTTACTCACGCTGTAGCCGTCACCCACCGCATCAAACAGCGCCATAATGCCCAAGCCGTTGAGCACGTCTTTGGCATTCTTGCTGGCGGATGCCAAGCCAATCTTCAAGCCGTATGCCCGCGTCTCCGTGAGAAACGCTTGAACACCCGGCAGCAAGTCAGCTGAGGTAATTTCCTTGAGGTACTGGCGATAATAATTGTTCTTGCGCTCCATCCACTCTTGCATTTGAGATTCGGCGAGAACACGTCCCTTGAGCAGCAGCAGCAGGCTTTCGCGGCGCGAAACGCCTCTGAGTTGCTCGTTATCTTCGCGGGTGAAAGGGATACCTTCTTCTTCAGCTAGGCGTTTCCACGAGCGATAGTGGTATTCCGCCGTGTCGGTGATCACACCATCCAGATCGAAAACAAACGCGCTAATCACGAGAGTCGCGTCTCCTTTGCATTGTAGTCGTAGCGATTATGAAGTTTGGGTTTAGCCGTACAGGTAGTCTAACAGCTTATCGGTTAATTGGCTGAGTGTTTCTTTGTTGAAGCGATAAGCGATGAGGTTCTTTTGCGGTTCCTCAACGATCAAGCCGCCTTCTTTGAGCAGCGCCAGATGGCGGCTGACGGCAGACGCCGAAATGTTGAGATGTTCAGCGATGTTCTTGCCGTGCATACGGTTGCCGTGCTGCACGATCAGTCGCAGGATTTTGAGGCGAGTTTCGTCATCCAGTGCCTTTAGCGCAGAGAGCGCCTCCTCTTTTGCGTGCTTGACTGCTTGACGGCGGTCTTCGGTGTACTGCGGATCGAACAGCAGCGTCACGTTACCATAGCCGAAAAACTTATAGACGCGCGAGGGCAGCAAGCAGACGGGGATGAAGGTGATCGAGGTGTACACCATATCTGCGGGTACCTGTTGGGGCAGTTTGTCGCTGCCTGTGATCTTTTCGTAGAGCGCCTTACCGCCTTCCCGCTGCATGATCAGCCCTTTTTCCTGCAAGCCGATGTTCCAGCATGCTTCTAGCGTTCCCAATTCGTTGCTCAGGAAGGTATCCCAATAGCGCTCCCATGCCTTGAGCAAACGCGCCTTAAATGCTGGAATATTCCCCACGATCATATCCAGATTGTGCGTATACCAATCATAAATCTTGTTGAAAGAGATGATCGTTTCGCGCAGTAGATCGGCGGCGTTCGGTTGGGCGAGCAGTTCCGGCATATCCTCACGGCTGATCACGCGCCCTAGCAGATAAAACATGAAATCCGCATCGCTAAGGTTGCGCATGTAACGGAAGAAGCCCCGCACATCGCCGTGATCTGCATAATCGACGGGCAGCTCAAAGTACAAGCCACCTTCGCTAAAGTTGTGATAGAGGTAAGTCAGTTCTTCTAGTAGTTCTGGGGAAATACTACTGCGGGCGCGTTCTGCCCATGCCTCGTGCCATCGCGCCGGTTTGAGCAGCGTGCGGATGCTCAGGAGAAGTTCATAAACTACGGAGGTCCGTAGTTCCATCACTTCGGCGAGTGCATCCGGCGTTTCGATGACTTCAAATGGCATGATTTCCCCGTCCTTTGAGGCTCATTTATCGGAACTTGAGGATAACGGTTTCGCTCCCGCATGTCAACTGTATATTAAGCGTAGATCGGAGTTGCATGAGGTAAGCACATCTATTCTAAATTATTGATATTTGAATATGCTTATTGCGCCATCTTAATTTTTTACAATATTCGTAACACGCTAACAGTCAGTAACAAAGAAATCTCAATTGTCGTTTACACCTCTATTGTCCGTTGACTTTACGGAAAAGGGCATGATATAGTTCAAACGCGCCTCAGGAATAATTGAGGTAGTATTCATCATCTAGAGGAGGATTCAATCACTATGTTGTATATGCCACGCGAAGAAGGTCAGGGTCTCGTTGAGTACGCTCTGATCTTGGTGCTGGTCGCCGTCGTCGTTATCGTTATCCTGGCTCTGCTGGGTCCGGCAATCGGCAATATCTTCTCTAACATCGTCAACAATCTCTAATCTCCCTCCCTTACGTTCAGCAATCATTTCCCCGGATAGGGGATGATCAAGACGGACAAAAGGCGGTCACAGTTTGTGACCGCTTTTTGATTGCCCATTTCCTGACTTCTCCAAATCGCAGCCTCCGCCTTGATTGTCGTCCTTCAATCTCCCGGCAGCCTACCCTACAAAACCACCCTTCATACTGATGAAGAGTCAATTTTTACGATCTATTACGACTGATTTACTGCATTTACCATCGAATATTCTATGATTAGTGTAGATTGCGCGGCGGCATTACATTTTCATCAAAAGAATCTTCTATGACAGACCTTAGTGGACAGCGGCTTGGACAGTACGAACTAATCTCTTTACTGGGCAAAGGGGGCATGGCGGCGGTTTATCTTGCCCGTCAATCCTCCGTCAAGCGAGATGTTGCCATCAAAGTGATCAAGCCCGATCTGCTGAAGATGGGTGAATTCATCGATCGCTTTCGGCGCGAAGCACAAACAATCGCCAACCTGAAACATCCTTATATCCTCAAGGTCTTTGATTTTGGCGATCAGGGCGATGCCGTGTATCTGGTGATGGAACTACAAACGGGCGGTAGTCTTGCCGACCTGATCCGGCGGAACCCGCTATCGCTGGAGGAGACCGCGCGACTCCTCGATCAACTTGCCTCGGCACTGGATCACGCGCACAGACAGGGAATCGTCCACCGTGACTTAAAACCGCAGAACGTACTGCTGGACAACGAACGGAACGTGATCCTCAGCGATTTCGGCATCGCTAAGATCCTCAATGAGCCGGGTGGTTTAACCGCAAGTGGCATGGTGATGGGCACTCCAACCTACATGGCTCCTGAGCAGTGGCAGGGCAAACCCATAGATGCGAAGGTTGATGTTTACGCGCTCGGCGTAATGCTCTATGAAACGCTGACCGGACAGGTGCCTTTCGAGGCAGAGACTCCCTTCGCGCTGATGCATAAGCATATCCACGAGATGCCAGCACCGATCAGCACGATTCGCGCTGATGTCCCGATTAGCGTTGAACGGGTGATCGCCAAAGCCATGGCGAAAGACCCTAGCCAGCGCTATCAATCAGCGGGCGAGGTCGCCAGTACCTTTCGACAGGCACTCATACAGCATTCCAGTGGGTTGGAACAGGCGGAAGACGAACAGCAGTGGCAAACTAGTCCGCTGCCAAAACGCCGATCAGGGCGCGGAGTCGTGCTCGGAATCGCTATAGTCGCAGTGTTCGTGATTGTGGGCGTCATACTACTGAGTTCTAGGACAGCAAGCGCCCCGAGCGATTCAGTGATTTCAACATCCACGTCGGCGGCTGTCGCGCAGATCGAACCGACAACAGATGTGACGGCAACAGCCAGCATCACCTTCACGCCGTCAGCAACGGCAACGCAGACCAGCATTCCCGCCACGGTAACGGCGACCAATACGCCAGAGCCGAGCAGCACGCCTGTGCCACCAACGGCGATCCCCACTGTAGACGCAGTAGCTGCGGCAATGGCAACCAACGCCATAGAAGCCACGATCAATGCCGCTCGCACCGATATCTACAATCAGGGACAAACGCTCACGTCAACGCTGTGGACGGCGACTCCAACGGCGACCTATACGCCATCTATCACCACCACTTACACGCCGAGCGTGACCTACACGCCATCCTCTACTAGGACACCCAGACCAACGCGCACCCATACATCAACGCCGACGATAACGCCTACGCTTGATCCTGTGTTTAGCTACGGATTCGACAATCAGATCTACGATGGATGGTTTGATACCAGTATTTTCGCGCACTTCCAAGCGCCGTCTGAATGCATCTTCTTCCAAACAGATGGCGCGCTGCTGTACGCCAATAAGCAAACCTCGGATGGTTTAAACTGCGGGCTTAGTATCATTTATCGAAAGCCGCTGTATCCATTCAGTGAACTGGGGATTTATCAAGCACGGATACGTTTGTCATCCAGCGATCATAACGGGCTAATCATCGGTCACAACCTGAATATTCAAGCCGATTCCAACGATGCTTGGAGCGCCCAATGTGGACTCAGTGCTTCACGTACTTACGGGGTTCGAGCCTTCGCGCACGTGAATAATTTCGCTTACAACCCGATTCGACGGATGGTTACTACGCCTCTATAAGCGCACCACAATATGATCAGTGGTATACCTTCCGAATGGAGGTCAATACCCAAACTTCCGCCATCTCCTGTTTTGTAGATGAGCGTCGAATTGGATCAGCAATTCCGAAGACGGCAGAAGTCGGCAAGGCACACGATTTCATTCACTGGATTCAGTTCTGGCATGATCCGAATGCGGTAGGGAAAGGCTATATCGACGATATATACATCGAGCCATCGAAATGATTGGGTGGGATGGTGAAAAGCAGATCGCCAATACCGGAACCGATATTGGCGATCTTTTTTCAGAACGTGCTCACAGCCTATTGGCGCTAGACTGTCTCCCAGACGGGTTCACCGCTGAGAATGCGCGCTAGTTGATTGTGGAACTTGTCAGGATCGATAGGCTTGCCGAGGAAGCTGTGAAACCCTCGCTGCTGCGCGGCGTTGATCTCGCTGACGTGGACGGTATACGCCACAATCGGCACCCCTGCGAAGCGATCATCCGCATGCAAAATATCCAGAATTTCATATCCGTTCGTGTTGGGCAATTCCAGATCCAGAAACACTACATCAACGGAGTCCAGCGTCTCAACGGTGCTGGCGAGCTGACGCGGATTGGTCACCTGCGTGCTGCCCACCTGTTCTTCCGCTAGCAGACGGGCGAGGACGCTCAGATTCTTGGCATTGTCGTCGATGATGAGTGCATGTGCCTGATTCATTAGTACTCCTGAATGGAAATTTGCGAAGGCGTTTGTGTTCGGACTTCAGACGTAAGACGTTAGACCCTTGACCCTAATCTACACCTTGCCAGCGATTCGATCTCCGCTGTGCCAGACCTGTTCTCCCGCGAGGATCGCCGCGAGATAGGTAGCAAAAACATCGTCGTTGATCGGCTTGGCAATGAAACCTGAAAAACCCATCTGCTGCGTTTTAGGAATCGCCACTGAAGCATCGGCAGCGGAAACAGCCACAATCGGAATCTTGTCGAACTCCGGGCGCTGCCGGATTTCTTGGAAGATGTCGTACCCGCTGACTCCGTTATGCAGCATCAAATCTAGGATGATCAGATCGACATCGGAAAATCGCTGCAAGCGCAGCACTGCATCCCGACCCCACCGTTCAAACTCGATGGTTGCGCCCTCCACGAGTAACATCATCTGGAACACGACACGATTGCTAAGGTTGTCTTCTACGATGAAAATGCGTTTGCCTTTGAGCAACATAGTGAACTTACATCTACCTTTTGAGCCAACTCAGGTTACTGCGACGATGTCTGTTGGATCGGATCGTGGCTCAGGCGATGATCCTCCAGATTGTTTCTCCGTTCATGATGCGGTTCAAGGTATCGGGGAAGTTATCCACATCGATTGGTTTAGCGATGCAGCCGTCAAAGCCAGCGGTTCGAAGCTGCGCTACTTCCTCGTTCATCACACTGGCAGTCATAGCGACGACGGGGACGCCCGGAAACAGCGCTGATTCGCGCAGCATCTTGAGCATCTCGAAGCCCGTGTACGGTCTGACGTGAATATCCAGAAAGATGACATCGGGTTTGTGTTCCAGCGCCTGCATCCGCGCTAGGAAATCGCTGCTATCCTCTAGTATCATCACCTGCGGCAGTCCCAAATCGTTAGCCAGTAAGCGCATCACTTTGCGGCTGCGCACTTCATCTTCTACATACAGGATGGTGGGTAACGTGTTCATCTAGTTCTCCTGCTCAGGCTGCTTAGTTCAGCGCAATTGCCACTTCGGCGTTTTGAGAGACAATGGGCAGGTAAACCGTGAACACAGACCCCTTGCCCACCTCGCTGCTCAGGGTGAGGGTCGTCCACCGTGCGCCTCCACCAGATTCTTGGTGATCGGCATGCCCAAGCCGGTGCCGCCACCCTGCCGCAGTCCCGTCGTCGTCTGCTTGAAGGCTTCGAACACCGCAGCCTGATCTTCCGCCGCGATGCCAGCGCCGGTATCTTCGATGGCAAAGACGACCTCTTGATCCTGACGGTAAGCCTTGATGCTGACGTAACCCTCGTCGGTGAACTTAATAGCGTTAGAGACGATGTTCAAGAGGATTTGCAGGATGCGCTGTCGATCACCTTTGATCAGCGGCAGCATATCGGCGATCTCGGTCTTGAGTTCGATCTCCTTCTCGACGATCAAGCTCTTGCCCGTCGAGACCACCGTCTCAAGGATGGCTTTCAAGCTGACGTTGTTCTCGATGAACAGATTGAGCGAACCGGATTCGATCTTGGACATGTCCAGCACGTCGTTGATCAGGTTGAGCAGATGGCGCGCGCTGTCGATCACTTCGTTGAGCGTTTCTACCTGCTCCTCGTTGACCGGACCCATCGAACCCTTCGCTACAAATTTGGTGAAGTTGATCACAGCATTGAGCGGCGTTCGTAGTTCATGGGACATGCTGGCGAGGAACGCCGATTTCACCGTGTTGGCACGTTCCGTCTCTGCCCGCGCTTTTTCGGCTGCCTCTTTTGCCTGCTCCACTTCCTCATTCACGCGCACGAACTCATCGACAGTCGCTTCCAACTCGATGGCGCTATCTTTGATCTGCTGCTCCAGCTTGGCAATCGTCTGCCGCAGCACCGCTTCACTTGCCTGTTGTGCGGTTTGCAGTGCGTTTTTCTCCGCCTCAAACTGCGCTTGCTGTGCCTGTTGCGTCCCCGCGAAAGCGCGATAACGATACTCGTGCATCACATTGATCAGCGTGACCAGTGATAATGCCAGCAGCGGGAAGATCACCTCGCTAAAAGCATAGCGGGGCGCGACCACAGGCAGCAGGCAAAACGCGATCAGCACGATTGCAGTCGCACGGGATGTCCAGTTGCGCTCCGGCAGGAACACACTGCACAGCGGCACACTGGTCGCCGCCACGATGGCTGAAAATACCAGCAGTGCGCTGTTTCTCTCGCTGACTAGGAGCAGCAGCAGCGGTGCCGCGATCATCGTAGCGATCACACCCATCGCCGCTGTGGTGTACGAACCTTGACGATTGAGCGCCCACGAACCAAGCAGTTCCGCAGCAGCGATCATCAGTACCACGACGCCGGAAAGTGAAGCGAGCGTGCCATCGCTGGTGATCCACAGCGCCAGCGCCGCAATGATCACCAGCGCTGCCAACATCGGCGCGATGATCGCTAGCAGACGAACCTGATCTGCACTGTATGCTTTCTTCTCAACCTGTGGGACTTTGGTCAGCCACTGCCACACATTAACGGAATATTGGGTAGGTGTGCTTTTGGCTGTTGAGGTGGTGATGTCGGCACTCATATCCACTTGTCCTCTGATCTCTCAATCAATGATGTCGTACCCGCTAAAGAAACTTATAGAAGGGAATTAGGGATACGTGTTTTGTTCACTTATTCTCGCTAATCATATGTGACAAGCCATGCAATTCTCATCACGAAGCCATGAAATATTCGTGAAATAAGGTATTGCCATAAAACAGAAAAACGACTACTTAGCCCATCATCATCGAATAAATACAGGGGGAATCAGTCAAAAAATGAAGATTGTCAAGAATGACTTTATTATGAAGGTTCTCCTCGAAATCATCATAGACTGTTAGCCAAGTATCTAGCCCGAACAACTGACGGGTTTCTACTTCATCAATGACCATTAGAGGAGATCGATAATGTCAACAGCACCCGCCATTGCCAGAGAAACGATTATCGACAAGGAAGCCGCCACACTCTACCACTATCCGGAGCATAAGATCGTTCATCACGTCTTCCACAAGTTCATCTATGGTGATGATTTTCGTGAAGTATTAACGACGGGCGTGGAAATTTTCCGCAAGCACGGTGCCAACAAGTGGCTCTCCGATGACCGCCTCAATTCCGCCATCCCGACACCTGATGTCGAGTGGAGTATGCAGGAATGGGCACCCCAAGCGATAGCCGCAGGGTGGAAGTATTGGGCGGTAGTCATGCCGGACAAGATCGCCGGACAGTTGAATATGAACCGCTTCTTCAAGCGTTATATCGAAACTGGTTTGACCATTCAGGTGTGCAGCACACCCGAAGAAGCGCTGGAATGGCTGATGTCCGTCTAGGACTCGCTTAGCAAGTCTGCTCAATTAGGGGTATTAACGAACGAGGATGGCGTGCTCGATGCCATCCTCGTTTGTGTTTAACTGTTGCCGCAGCACAGTCCGCCGTCTTACTTGCGTTCTAGCTGATCGTAACGCAGCAAGAAATTCGGTTCGATCACGATCCCCTGCACGTCATCTCGCACCAACAGCCGTTGATCCGTCTGCCACAATGGGATCACTACTGCTTGTTCCAGCGCGATCTGCTGCACTTGCTGGTACAGTTCCATTTGCTGCGCGGGAGCCGCCGTTGCCGCTTGCTGCATCAGTGCATCGATCTGCGCGTTGGAGAAGTGAGCACCCGCTGCCAGCAAACCAGTCGAGTCGATCAGCGCCTCAAGGTAGGCGGCGGGATGTGCCACAATAGGCGTCCAGCCAACGATAATCATGCGGAACTGTCCGCGCGTGATCTGATCGTTGAAGGTGTCGGGCACGGTATCTACCATCGCCAAGCCTAGCGCCTCCTGCAAGCGCAGTTGTGAGTTCAAAGCGTTGATCGCATCGACATACAACTCGCCATACAGCAATCTTGAATACTGCACTTGCCCATCAATGCGATGATAGCGCGAGTAGCTGCCAGTAGTGAAGATCGCTTTCGCTTCAACAGGATCGAACATCGGATAGATGGGCGCAGCCGGATCGATTTGCGGTGGCACCAGAGATAGCAGCGGCACACCTGTGTTTAGCAAGCCAACCTTAACCGCGCGATCTCGATCCAGCAGGTAGCTGATCCCTGTGCGGGCGATCACGTCATCAAGGTATTCGCGGCTGATGTCGATCACCAGATAAAAGCTTTGCAGACCGGGAGCGCTTTCCAGCCGGATACCATCGGTTTTCAGCGCGTTATCCATATCGTCATAGCTCAAGCCGCGCCATGCCATATCCACCGCGCCAGCTTTCAGCGCTTCACGAAGATCAGCGGGAAAGTCAAAGCGCTGAATGGTGATCGTGGTAGTCTTGGCGGGCGTTCCCTGCCACTTTGGATTCGCCGTCAGGGTCAGCGCGTGAAGCCGATCAAAGTTCTCCACACGATACACACCATTGCTGATCACTGTTGCTGGCGCGTCCACCACGCGATCAGCGGCGAACGTCTCAGGATGCACTGGAAAATACGGCGGCAGCGAAACCAGCGCCAGCAGATAAGGAATCGGCTTGATCAGCGTCAAGGTGAATGTGTTGGCGTCGGCGTCAGCGCTAACTGCGGATACGTAATCCGCCACGATGCGTCGTCCGTTGCCGTTGACGCGCAGCACGCGGTTGATCGAGTCCGCGAAAGTTTGCGCCGTGATTGCCGTACCATCATCGAAGGCGGCGTCCGCGCGGATGGTAAACGTATGCGTCAAGCCATCCTCGCTGACGTTGTGATCGCTTGCCAGCGCCAATTCGTACTCCAACGTATCCGGCTTCTGGCGCGTCAAGCCAGTGTACAGATGAGTCAGCACTTCCCACGTGAACACATCACCCGCATCCGCCGGATCGAGCGTCGCCAGCGATTCGGTCGTGCCGATGGTCAGCGCACTTTGCGCCCGCGCTGGAGCCAGCGGGATCAGCGTAGTGAGCAAGATCAGCGCCAGCAGCGTAGTGAGAAGGGGTCGGATTTTGTTTGCGTTGGTTACGTGAGCGCGTTGACTCGCGTAGACCGGAGGTTGAAAACCTCCGGCTACAACACGCTGATAAACCCACTCAAGTGGGTTAGGAGTCGAAATGTGTATTGAGTCCCGCAGCGACTTCGTTCGTTCAGCACGGCAATTCATTGCCGTGTTACCAGCCTTCAAGTTCATGCTAAATCCGTTTCATTTTACTGAGAGAATTCCTAGCGCAAGTAGTACCGATCTTAAGGTACTTTTGGCACTCTGGCACTTTTCTTTCGTCATGCTTTCGCTGATTCTACCCCGCGCTGGATGCGCTACAATTAACGTTAGGAGAAGAACTAAATGGCTCAACCTGCGATGTCTGACGATTCGATTCGTACCATCCTACAAAAACCCGGCTACCTCCGCCAGCGTATGGTCGGCGGGATCACCATTCTGCGCGTGATGGAGCCGACACCCGAAGCGATCCAAGCGTGGTATGAGGACTGCAATCAGTTTATGGCACGCTGGCAAACCGGTCAGCGCTTGCGCTATCTGCATGATATCCAACGCTCCGAGCGTGTAACGCCCTTCGCTACCGAGAAAGTGGCACGCATCCTCAAACGGATGCACCGTATCCCCGTCAGCGATGGACGCGGCGCGATTTTGCTGCACAACGCCAACGTGATGAACCTGCTGCTGCCGTTCCTCAAACCGCACCCACCCGCCAACTGGCAGATCATGTTTTTCAGCGATGAAGCGGAAGCGATCCGCTGGCTTTCGGAGTGATCAAACACTATGTTGCTAATTGAAAATGTCCAACTGATCGGCGTGGCTGGCGCTACAGGCAAGCGTGGCTGGCTGCTGATCGACGGCGACAAGATTGCACAGATGGGCAGCGGCGATGCGCCCGCACTGGAATCCGCGCAGCGCGTTGACGGCGGTGGTGGATCGCTACTGCCCGGTTTCATCGACGTGCATGTACATGGCTCGATGAACGCGGATACGATGGATGCCACCCCCGATGCTCTGACCACCATGGCGCGGTTCTTCGCCTCGCGTGGTGTCAGTGGTTTTCTGGCAACCACCATGACTCAATCGGATGCGGCGATTTCCAAGGCGCTGGCGAACGCGGCAGCCTGTCAGGGACCGGTTGAGAATGGCGCAACCATCCTCGGTGTGCATCTGGAAGGACCGTACATTAACTTGAAGGCGAAGGGCGCACAGGAAGGCACGTTCGTCCGTCCCGCTGATCCCACCGAGTATCAACGCTGGCTCGACTACGGCGTGATCAAGCTGACCACTGTCGCGCCGGAAATCCCCGAAAATGTACGCTTCATTCAAGACTGCGTGCGTAATGGCGTAGTTGCCTCCATCGGGCATACAACGGCAACGTACGATCAAGCGATCACCGCCTTTCAGCAGGGCGTCAGCCATGCCACGCACACCTTCAACGCCATGACGGGGCTGCATCACCGTGCGCCCGGAACCGTCGGTGCACTGATGACCACCGACAGCGTATACAGCGAGATCATCGCAGACAACGTGCATGTGCATCTAGCGGCAGTTCACGCATTGATCCGTGCGAAGGGTGTAGATCGTATCATTCTGATCACTGACGCTATCCGCGCGGCAGGGATCGGGGACGGCGAGACGGAACTCGGCGGGCAAACGGTCTATGTCAAGAATGGCACGGCGACTTTAGCTGATGGTACGCTGGCGGGCAGTGTGCTGACGATGGATCAAGGGGTGCGGAATGTGCTGCGAACCACCGGATTATCGCTGGAGCAGGCATCACCGATGTTCAGCTACAACGCCGCGCGGCAGATCGGTTTGGGACAGCGCAAGGGTAAACTGCAAATTGGCTACGACGCTGATCTCGTGCTGCTGGATGCCGATCACAATGTGCAGACAACGATTGCGCTGGGGCGGGTAATCTATCAGCGGTAGGATGAGTAGCTGACCGATGTAGATGCAGACCGGAGGTTGAAACCTCCGGCTACAATACCTTTGAAACCCACTGAAGTGGGTTAAAACAAAGAAACATAATAACTGTCTTAGCCTGATGCCTATTCCATATTTATTATTTTGTTTCCCGCCAGCACAAGAAATTCAAAACCACCTGCTAGAACGCTCTCGAAACTCTCGACGATTTCGCTCTTAACCCACTTCAGTGGGTTTACCAAGTGTTGTAGCCGGAGGTTTCAACCTCCGGTCTACGTGGTCTACCCCTATACTACAGCCAGCTAAGTACCTGAATACAAGCTGCACACTGCCTACAACGCCTCATACCTCTCGATCAACTCACGGCGCAGTTCCTGTCGCCGCGTATCGGGCAGAAACGCCGCTTCCAGCGTATCCAGATTGCAGGTCAGAAAATCGGCTTTCGTCCAGCCGAAGGTTTTCTCCAGTTTCTCGTACTCCCGCGTCAACGTGATCGGAGTCAGGGTGCGGTTATCGCTGCTGATGCCTAGCGACAGCCCCTCGCGGTGAAACTTGTCGATGCAGTGCTCGGCGTAACTGGGGAAGACTTTTAGCTGCACGTTGCAGGTCGGGCACATTTCCAGATGCGTGCGCCGATCCTTGAGTACCTTCACCAGTGCAGGATCGCTGACGCTGTGTACCCCGTGCCCGATGCGAGGCGGATTGATCAGTTCCAGCGTTTCCCAGACGCTTTCTGCGCCAGCGCCTTCTCCCGCGTGCGAGGTGATCGGGATGTGTCGATCAGCGGCGAGGCGAAACGCCTCAAGATGCGTCGTCAGAGGATAGCCCGCCTCATCGCCCGCCAGATCAAATCCCACCACGCGGCTGCCCCGAAACTGATCGATCAACTGCACCGTTTCCATGCTCTGATCGGCGCTGAAATGGCGCAGCGAACACAGGATCAGGCGTGCTTCGATGCCGCTATCACGGGCAGCGCGTTCCGTTTCCGCTTCCACAATGCGGACGACTTCCGTAGGCGTCAAGCCTTGCTGTAGATGCTGTAACGGCGCGAAGCGTAATTCGGCGTAGAGCATGTTATCGGCGGCAAGTTGGCGGAACATATCCTGAATCAGCATCTGCAAACCGCGCTCGGTCTGCTGCAAGCTGATCAAGCGGGGAACGCCCGTCAGAAAATCCGCCAGATCAGCGCATTCCTCACGCCCCGCGAAGCTGCGCTGATATTCCTCGCGCGTCACCGATGGATCGAGTTGAGCCACGCCCTCGTAACTGAGTGAGGTATCGACGTGTAAATGCAGTTCTACTTTAGGGAAGGGCTGCCAATCCATGTTGCACCTTTGTTGTGGTTGATTGATGAATGGGGATGGGAAGGCGATGGGTGGGTTACAAACCCACCCCTACAACGGCGTTGATCTGTTTAGGATTGCGATGGCTTGGGCTTGACTGTGCTGCCATCGTCCACGCCAATCGCGGCGTTGGCAGCTACATCATCCGGCACGTAAGGACGGGTTAGCGCCGCCGTCAGCACCTTGACCTCCACGCCCTCCGCGATCCGAACATACGCCACGCCCGCTTCCTGATCCATGCGCGTGATTGTGCCGATGATGCCGCCGAAGGTGATCACTTCATCGCCTACCGTCAGCGTGCGGACGTAATTATTGTGCTTCTTGAAATCGCGCTGTTTGGGGAAAATGACCAGCGACCAGTAAGCGGTCAGCACCAAGATAAACACGATGCCGACGGCGATGATCTCACCATTCATGCTGTCAATACTCCGTCTTGTTCTACCTTACCTAAATTATAACAGCCTCGCGCTCATCGCCGTCAGAGTCGCTTAGGTCGTGCCGAACTGCCGATCACCCGCGTCACCAAGACCGGGCACAATGTAGCCGATCTCGTTCAGGCGCTCATCGACGGCGGCGAGGTGAATGTCGATCTCAGGATGCGCCTCGCTGAGTGCCTTGACGCCTTCCGGTGCGCCGATCAGCCCGACGTATTTGATCAGCGGTGCGCCCCACTTCTTCAGGATGTCCGCCGCTGCCACCGCCGATCCGCCCGTCGCCAGCATCGGATCGAGGATCAAGCAGAGATGAACGCGCACTTCCGGCGGCAGTTTATTGTAATACTGTACTGGTTGCAGCGTCTTTTCGTCGCGGTACAAGCCGATGTGCCAGACTTCCGCGCTGGGGATCAGCTCCCACAGTCCTTCCACCATACCCAATCCGGCACGCAAGATCGGCACTAAGCCGATCTCGTGAGTCACATGCGAACCGCGCGCGATGCCCATCGGAGTTTCAACGGAGGTATCGGTCAGACGCAGATCGCGCGTCGCCTCGTAACATAACAGCAGTGATAGCTCGCGCACTAATTGACGGAATTTTACATGGTCGGTCTTTTTATCGCGGAGGAGGGTCAGCTTGTGTTTGACCAGTGGATGCTCGGAAACGTGAAGGTTGCTCATGATGCGCCTTTCCGAAGTGAAGAATATCGGAACTATTATGCCCCATCAGAGCCTACCGTTGGCAAGCGTTCTCGGCTGGACTATACTTTTCGAGCATATGTGCTAATCAAAATAGTAACGAGTAATGAGTGATGAGTAACCGGTAATGAGTTTACTTCTCACTGAGCAGTGCTGATGAACAAGCCGCTGATACGGAAAGTGGATTGCGTTCAGTTTCATGTACCGACGATTGAGCAAGGGCTTGCCTTCTACCGTGATCAGTTGGGACATGAATTGGTCTGGCGCACGGAGCACGCGGCGGGGCTGCGGCTGCCCGATAGTGACGCTGAGATCGTGATCCAGTGTGAGCGTCCTGATCCCGAAGTCGATTTACTCGTTGACTCAGCGGATCAAGCGGCGGCATTGATACAAGCGGCAGGTGGCGAGATCGTGGTCGCGCCCTTCGACATTCAGATCGGGCGCTGCGTCGTGGTAAAAGATCCATTTGGCAACATCCTGACTTTGCTGGATGCCAGCAAGGGGCTGCTGAACGTGGATGAACAGGGGAATATTCTCGGCAATTTACCGCCGACATCGCTTGCGGAATGAAATGTATGTAATGAGTTGGAGTGAACAGCATGGCGGATGATCGCCCTGAATTGAATAACGACAGTAACGAGGATTTGGAAACTGCGGAAAGCAAGGAAAAGCGCGTCCTCACTGGCAAGCGCCGCGCGGAAGATCAGGATCAGAGTCTGCGTCCGCAGAAGCTGGACGATATTATCGGTCAGGAGCGGGTCATCGAGAACCTGAAAATTCTTGTTGGCGCGGCACGTAAACGCAAAGAACCGCTGGATCACATCCTCTTTTACGGTCCACCGGGATTAGGTAAAACCACGCTCTCGCACGTCATGGGCAAAGAGATGGGCGTCAATGTGCGTCCCACCGCAGGTCCGAGCATCGAACGCGCGGGCGATCTGGCGGCGATCCTGACGCATCTGCGCGAAGGCGACATCTTGTTCATCGACGAGATTCACCGCTTAGGTAAGGCGGTAGAAGAAATCCTCTATCCGGCGATGGAAGATTTCGTGCTGGATATTGTGGTGGGCAAAGGTCCAGCCGCCAAGAACGTCCGGCTCAATCTGCCGCACTTCACGGTGGTTGGCGCGACAACGCGACTGGCGCTGCTGACGGGGGCGCTGCGCTCCCGCTTCGGCGCGGTCTACCGCCTCGATCTCTACGAAACGCCCGCGATGGTGCAGATCGTCACCCGTGCGGCGAAACTAATGAAAACGCCGATTGACGAAGGCGGCGCACAGGAGATCGGCAGCCGTTCGCGGGGTACGCCGCGTATCGGTCTGCGGTTGCTCAAGCGCGTGCGCGACTATGCACAGGAACGTGCTGACGGCAACATCAACGCGAAGATCGCGGATGACGCGCTCGATCTCTTGGGCATCGACTACTTGGGACTTGATGATATTGACCGCCGCGTTTTGGCGACGATCATCGACAAGTTTGATGGCGGTCCTGTCGGTCTAGATACCATTGCCGCCTCGATCACTGAAGAATCAGATACCATTGAAGATGTCTGCGAACCGTATCTGTTGCAACTCGGCTTTCTGGATCGCACACCGCGAGGTCGCGTTGCTTTGCGCCGTGCTTATGAGCATTTGGGGCGTCCGTTCAATGGTCGCCTAGCGCAGCAGTCGTTGTTGTAGGATGATGAATAAAGGTTGAGATGCCTAAAACTGCCTTTCAACTTTATATTGAAGATCGCGCCTTGCTAACGGGCGAAACTGCCGATCAGATCGCAGCAGCCGTTGATCGTAGTTCGTTTTATCAGAACATCTACGCCCTTCACCAGCGATTTACGGCAGGCGAATTCTCGCTAGGTTACATGGCGGACACGTTGAGTATCAGTAAGACGGCGTTATACCACTTACTTGATGCAATGGGATTGAAGGTCACAAACGTCTAGAATGAACGAACGACCTGCAGGCGATAGGAACAATAGTGGCAACTCTAGGGGACTCGACTCCATTGGCGATGCGTTGCTGATTCTTGGCTCCCACGCCTATGAGCATCTGGGACGTCCGTTCAATGGTCGCCTAGCGCAGCAGTCGTTGTTGTAAGTGTTAGTGAACAGTGGAGGTTGAGATGGTCGCCAATCCAAAGGAGCGCCTTACCTACGAAGATTATGTCGCTTTTACGGAGCGCCTAGAAAATGAGCAGCGCATCTTCGAGCTGATCGATGGAGAGATTG
Organism: Anaerolineae bacterium; assembly: GCA_019637555.1. GTDB lineage: Bacteria > Chloroflexota > Anaerolineae > Aggregatilineales > UBA2796 > JAHBVK01. The sequence continues at coordinate 31,049 of JAHBVK010000003.1, read as the reverse complement.
TCGAAAAAATACCAAGCTTCACGCCATCTGAAATCGCCGCGTACTTTATCAGAAAGCTTGGCAATTACCTAGATGTAAATCCAATTGGTCGATTGACGACTCCAGATGGTGGCTATAGGATGCCGAACGGCGACGTCACGATTCCTGATGTTGGGTTCATCACAAAAGCGCGCTTGCCTCATCGACCTGAGCGTGAAGCTCCTGTGCCGCCGGACTTGGCAATTGAAGTCAAATCCCCAACGGATCGCGTGCGTCCATTACGCCGTAAAGCAGAGAAGTACCTAGAGGGCGGTACACGATTGGTATGGTTGGTGTTTCCAGAAGAGCGCAAAATTGAGGTGTATGATCTGACTGCTGAAGATGTGTTCACCATAGACATTGAGGGCACACTTCAAGGCGGCGATGTGCTGCCCGGCTTTACATTGAAGGTAGCTGATATTTTCAAGAGTCTCGATGACTGATCTTGAACCGGAACCCAAAGGCAAATCTATGGGACTCGACTCCATCGGCGGCGTACTGGTAGTGATCGGGTTGGGCGTGGCGCTGCTCGGCGGTGCGTTGTTGCTCGCTAGTCGCGTGCCCTTCCTTAACCAGTTGTTCAACCTACCGGGCGATATTCGCATCCAGAACGGCAATTTCTCCTGCTTCTTCCCCATCGTCAGCATGATCATCTTGAGTCTGCTGCTCACCGTAATCGCTAACATCATTATCCGACTGCTGAATAAGTGACAGATCAATCTTGAGCGACAATTTGCATCTCAGTGACTACGATTACGATCTGCCTGAATCGTTCATCGCGCAGACCGCCGTTGAACCGCGTGACTCTTCCAAGCTGCTGGTGGTACATCGGCACAGCGGCGAACTGGAGCATCGCATTTTCCGCGAGGTCACGGATTATCTACGCGCTGGTGATGTGCTGGTGCTCAACCAGACGCGGGTGATTCCAGCGCGGCTGAAGGCGCGTAAAGCAACGGGCGGTGCGGCGGAAATCCTGCTGCTGCAACCACTTGGCGGCACGCGCTGGTTAGCGATGATCGGTGGACGCAACATTCAGATCGGCGCGACGCTGACGCTGGAAAACGATCCGGCGATCTCCGCGACGGTGCAGGAGATCGGAGAAGAGACGCGGCGTGTGGTCGAGTTCAGCGAAGCGATTGAGCCGCACTTAGATCGCGTGGGCGAACTGCCGCTGCCGCCGTACATCCATCAGAAGCTGGACGATCCCGAACGCTATCAGACAGTCTATTCACGCTACGCCGGATCGGTTGCCGCGCCAACGGCGGGACTGCACTTCACGGGCGATCTGCTGGTCAAGATTCAGCAAATGGGTGTGCAGATCGCTTATTGCACGCTGCACGTTGGGATCGGTACGTTTCTACCAGTACGCGCCGAACAGATCGCGGAACATCGGCTGCATGAGGAATACGCCGAACTGACCGCCGAGAACGCCAAGCTGATCAATGAGGCGAAACTGCGCGGCGGGCGCGTGATCGCTACAGGGACGACGACGGCACGCACACTGGAAACCGCCGCCATCCGATCAGCAGGTGAAGCGGGCGTGGATGTCTGCCCTTGGCGTCCGGTGATCGCCATCAAGGAGCCGACCACACTGTTCATCATGCCCGGTTTTAAGTTCCGCGCGGTGGACATGCTGATCACTAACTTTCATCTGCCCAAATCCACGCTGCTGATGCTGGTCAGTGCCTTCGCCGGACGCGATCTGATGCTGCACGCTTACGAAATCGCCAAGCAGCAGGACTATCGTTTCTTCAGTCTGGGCGATGCCTGTCTGCTGATGGATTGAGCAGTGAAAGAGGTTGAAATCACCTGAGTCACTTATCACAGTAGTTAAACAATCTGGCGGGAATTTCATCAGACTATCAGCCAAGTGTCGTGTCAATGTAGTATAATGTCTACAGCTTAATTCCGCCCCAATTGAGGATATTGGATGCAATCGCTTCTGACACGTAAGTTCACGAGGCGTGTCTTACTTAGCTATTCAATATTCGCGGCAGTTTGGGTCATCGTCTCCAACACCATCATATACCGCCTGACCGTCGAGCATCAACTCTTAATCGTTGACGATTTACTCTTTGTTAGCGTCAATGGTTTTATGTTGATAATGCTCTTGGTGCGGATGCAACGCGACGAGAATGCCTCCCAGATTCATTTGCAAGAAACCGAAGAACGTTTCCGCGCCGTCTTTGAACGTAGTGGCACGGGCATTATCATCGTGCGTGAGGGCGGCGACATCCAAGACATTAGCCCCGCCGCGCTGCTGATGATCGGGTACACCGCAAATCAGGCGAAAGCGCGCAATCTCGGTGATTTTTATCACCCTGAAGATCGTGGCTTGGGGGTGCATCTGTGGGAAGAGCTACGGGCAGGGCGACGTACCTCCTACCAGATTGACCGACGCATGCATAAATCCGACGGCAGTGTCTTCTGGGCGCGGCTGACCGTCTCGCTGATGCCCGACGTCGTCAATAATAAGCATAACATCTTAGTGATGATGGAAGATGTTACCGAGCGCATCGAATCCGTTCGCTTGTTGGAGGAGCGCGTCGCTGAACGCACCCGCGAATTGGAGACCTTGCTCGACGCCTCAACCAGTATCGCCAGTACGCTCGAACTTGAACCGCTGTATCAAATTATCCTCAAGCAGCTACGTTCCATCGTGGATTATGACGAAGCAGTGATCATGATGTTCGACGGCACGGAAGCCGAAGTCGTCGCGCACATCACGCTGCCCGATGAAAAATCATTCGTGGGGCTGCGTTATCCGCTAGCGTCGAATGATCGGCTGGAGCAGCTCACGCAGGAACGCCGCGCCATTTTCGGCACTATCGTGGGTGAACCACCTCGTATCTGGCAGCAAATCTGGCAGCAGAAGCGGGCTAAAGAGGTGGGCTGGCGTTCGTGGATTTCGCTGCCGCTGATCGTGCAGGATGAGACCATCGGGGTGTTGGGCGTGCGTCATTATCAGCCCGATGTTTATACACAGCATCACGCTAATCTGGTGACCACCTTCGGCAATCAGGCAGCGATTGCTGTTGAAAATGCGCGGTTGGTCAAACAGTTAGAGAAAGCGGCTACGGATGCCGAGCGCCAGCGTCTTGCACGCGATCTCCATGATGCGGTGACGCAGACTTTGTTCTCTGCCAACCTGATCGCCGAGGTGCTGCCGCAGATGTGGACGGAAGATCCGCAGGGCGCAGAACAGCGTTTGCAGGATTTGCGGCGGATGACCCGCGGCGCGTTAGCGGAAATGCGCGCACTGCTGATGGAGCTACGTCCAGCTACGCTGCTAGAAACTCCACTCGCTGACCTATTGAGGCAAGTTGTTGAAGCCGCGCTGGCACGCAGCAAGGTAGAGTTGAAGTACGAAGCGGGGACACGTACCATCTACCCCGCGGAAATACAAACAATGTACTATCGCGTTGCACAGGAGGCGATCAATAATATCATCCGTCATTCTAAGGCAAAACAGGGATGGCTGGAATTGCGCGATTCCGGGGACGGTCTGGAATTGGAAGTGCGCGATAACGGTAAAGGTTTCGATCCTGCCTTAATCCCTGCCGATCACTTTGGTGTTAGGATCATGCATGAACGTGCTGCCGCCGCCGCTGCCAAGTTGCAGGTAGAAAGTACACCGGGAATAGGCACGACCATTCGCTTAATATGGCACAAGCAATCAGTGCAGCAGCTCAACGCAGTAGCGGAAAGAGAGACACAGTAGACATGACCATTCGTGTCATAGTTGTTGATGACCATGAGATGGTGCGGCATGGCTTAGTCACCTTCCTCTCCGTACACAAAGACCTCGAATTGGTGGGGGAAGCGGAAAATGGTGAAGTGGCGCTGCACCTGTGTCAGGAGTTATGTCCTGATGTGGTACTGATGGACATGATCATGCCGCAAATGGATGGTCCCACCGCGATCCGCGTCATCCGTGAAGTCTGCCCGCAAACGCGTATCCTCGGCTTAACCAGCTTTTCCGATCAAGATCTGGTGATCAACGCTATGAAAGCGGGCGCTATCGGCTTCGTCTATAAGAACATCGCGTCCGATGATCTGGCGAAAGCGATCCGCGCCGCGCACGCCAACCAACCGACTATCGCACCGGAGGCGCTGCAAGCTTTGATTTCTAGCAAGAACAGCGGCGGCAAGCTGGGGCACGATCTAACGGATCGCGAGAAAGAAGTGCTGGTGCTGATGGTGCGGGGCATGGATAACGTAGAGATCGCTGAACAATTGGTGATCAGCCGTGCGACAGTCAAGGCACACGTCAGCAATATACTTTCTAAATTGGGCGTGGCAAACCGCACCGAAGCAGTAGCGCGGGCGCTGGAACACAAGATCGTGCCAACAAGCTCGAACTAAACCACCTGCTGAATCAATTGCCCCCACCTACAGCGAGAAACGTGATGTTTACTTCGCCAACGATACTAACGCATCCAGCGCGATCTGGAGCATCCGCGCCGTCGCGTCTTTGACGATCTGGCGGTGCGGTGAATAGTCGGAGAAATCAGCGGCGACATTCTCGCGCGTCAGATTGCCATCGGCGGTAAAGATGCCGCCGGCGCGGATGCCATGCAGCGCACTGATGATCAGCAGCGCCGAGAGTTCCATCTCTACCGCCGCGACGTGTACTTTCGTCCACACTTTCCAGTCAATTGGCATGATCTCGGAGGGGTAGAACACATCGCTGGACATGACCAGTCCGGTGTGCGTGCTGCCGGGAACGCCCACTTTCGCCGCCGCCGCAGCCGCTTGCAGCAGCGCATTCACGACTTCGTAGTGCGCCACCGCCGGGTACATCAGCGGCACCAGCCGTTCGGTCAGTCCTTCATTGCGCAGTGCGCCGGTAGCGATCACGAAGTCGCCATCATCAACGGGCGCTTGCAGACCGCCGCAGGTGCCTGTACGGATGATCGTTTTGACGCCAGCCCGCGCTAATTCCTCGAAACAGACCGCCGCGCCACCGGAACCGATGCCGTGTGACGCCAGCGTGATCGGTACGCCGTGCAGTGCTCCCGTGTAGGTCAAATACTCGCGGTTGTTACCGACTTCTTGAGCTTCGTCCAGCAATCCGGCGGCTACTTTCACCCGCGCTGGATCGCCCATCACCAGCGCGTTCGGGGCAATACTGCTGGCGCTGGTTTTGAGTAGTGGTAGGATGTCGTTTGCCATGAGAGGGGATTATTCGCTCCTAAAAGCGTGCCGCAAAACAGATCGCTGCGACACATTGCGGATCAGACCGTAGTAAAGATACCCCGCCAGTGTAATTACGACGACTGCCGTCAATTGCAGCACGTAGATTAATCGGCTGTAAGTCACCGAATCAAACGCTCCGTTATAAAAGTAACTCAACCACATGGTCGTGTTCAGTTGGTGGAACCCCATGAGCAGCGCAAACAACAATGCCGCTAATCCGAGGTAGAAGCCAAACAGCGCCATCACCGCACCGATTGAGGAGAGTGAGAGGTTACGCACACGGGCGGAAATCGCCAAGCCTAAACCGAGCAACGTGCGCATCCGCCAGCGTGGTTCGAGCAGCAGTACCAGCGCTAAGATCACCAGCATCCCTATCTGTAGCAGCGAACTGAAGGTGTTGTAGCTGAAGCTGGCGAACAAGCTGCCCCAGTAGGAATCTTGACCAATAAGGGGATAGCCCAAAATAAATGATTGGGGCGGCAGCAGTACGTAAATCAGCAGAAATAGGATCAGCATCAGGCGTGAGCCGATTTCAACGTTCATCACGCGCCATGCCCGGATCTCCGCGCTGGTCAGCTTGGCGACATAAATAGTGTTATCCGGCAGCGGAGTCAGCCGCAGTGAGTCCCAATGACCATTGTTGAGCTGCTGGTTGATGGCATGAACGGACACCGCCAGATAGTAGATGCTAGAAATGACCATCGAGAGCAGCACGCAGCCGACCACCAATTGCATGGTCATGCCGTAGAAATCCATGAAGTTGCTGACGTAGAAGTATTGCGGATAGTAGTAACCGTAATTGCCGTAGTTGTTCGTCCCCGGACTGCCCATGTTGCGCTCATAAACGGCAACCACCAATTGCCAGACATAGACCAGCACGATCAGCAGAGGCGGCAGGAATTGCGCCAGTGCGCTGTAAAGCAATAAGCGATCCGGCTGCGCCAGCCGCTTAATCCGCCGCAGTTCAAAGTCGAAAACCGGATTGGCATCGTCAATCCGCAAATGCGGAGTTTTGAACATGGTTGAGGTGTCCCCCTGTCACTCACCTTTGAAGGCATGCCGCAGCACGGAGCGCCGCGAGATGGCGCGAGTCATGGCGTAGTAGAGATAGCCTGCCATTACGAATCCCGTCGTACTGACGAATTGAATGAACGCTCGTAGATTGTAGTAGTCCTCGTAGGCGAAGCTGTCGCGCAGCCGATAGTACAACGCGTTGTTGAGGCGGCTGATCAGAAAGGAGCACACCACTGCCACCGTGATCAGACCGAGATAGAAGCCGATCAGACCGAAAAAGGCGCTGAGTGAAGACATCGAGACATTGCGCACCCGCGCGGAGATCGCCAGCCCCAGCGCGAGCAGTGCGCGCATCCGCCAGCGTGGTTCAAAGAGCCATACCAACGCGATGATCAGGACGATTCCGACCTCTAGAACCGTGATCACTGGCTGCTGCTGCAAGCCCGACCACAGCCGCATCCAAACGGATTCAGACCCGAAGTAATCTTGCCCGAAGACTATCACTTCCGCTGGAACCAAGGTCGTCAGGACGGCGAGCACGAACAGCATCAGACGCAGGGCAATCTCAAGGTTAAAGATACGCCACGCACGGATCTCCCCTGTCGTGACTTTGGCATCGTAGATGTCTTCTTCCGGCAGCGGAGTCAGGCGCAGCAAATCCCAATGACCGTTGTTGATCTGGTGATTGACGCTGTGAATGGTAACGGCAAGGTAATAAATGCCAGCAAATGCCGCGAATAGAATGGCGGTCGCTGCTACGAACGCGGCTAATGCACTGGTTGCGGTGTAATAATCACTGAGGTAGACATAATTGCCGAAGTAGTACGAGTAATTGGCGTTGGTACTCGGCGCACCTGTCTTATAGCGATATGCCGCACTGACCACCTGCGATACATAAAACAGCACAACCAGCGAACAGGGAACGACTTGGATCAAGCTGCCGTACCACCACAAACGGTTGGACGATCTCAGGCGTTTGATCCGGCGCAGTTCGAAATCGAACACCGGATTCTCGTCGGTGATCGCCAGATGCGGTGTCTTAAACATGATCAACCTGTCCCTTGAATCGCAGCGTCGGCGGTTATATCTCCTTCACTGCGGAAAGCGTGCTTCAGGGTGGTATGCCGCGAGTTGGAACGCACCAGCGCATAATACAGGTAAACGATGCCGATGACCGCCGCGACAGCGCCGATCTTGAGGGCGAGCACGCCAACCTCAACCAGAACGGTGTTGTCGGCAACGCCATCCAAAAAACGATAGCCCCAATCCATGATCTTAGTAAGCTGAATCATGATCATGAGTGCGAACCACGTCCACGCCGCTTGCACGATATGGAAGCCGAATAGTCCGAAGAATGCTGCCAACGACGCCATCGACGTATTACGAATCTGGCTGGACAGCGCCAAGCCCATCGCTACTAATGCCTGCATCCGCCAGCGTGGTTCGTAAGCGTAGGTGACCGCCACCACCAGCACAACGAGTGCATCGACGGCGGTGCTGAGTGGCTTCACTTGAAACCCGCGCAAGATCGAGCCGATGGTGGACAGACTGGTGATGTAAGGTTGTCCGGCGGCGAGAACATCGAAAGGCAGCAGCAGCAGCAGTAAGAGTAAGGTGAGCAGCAGCAAGCGCAGTGCCACTTCGATGTTCATCACGCGCCATGCCCGCACCTCAGCAATTGTCTCTTTCGCCTCGTAGATCGATTCAGGGGCAAGCGGAGTCAAGCGCAGTTGATCCCAACGTCCGCTGTTCATTTCCTGATTGATGCTGTTCACCGTCACGCCCAGATAGTACCAGCCGCCAACCAGCGCCAGCAGCAGAGATGCCGCCATAATAATGATGATCCACAGTGCCGCCGCATCGTAAAAGGTGTAGGATTGAAAACTGGTGAGTCCTCTACCAGTAGCGATCCACTGATGTAGCCATTCATTCAACACCAGCACATAGATCACGCTCAAGATCAGGCTGGGCAGCATTTGGATCACAGCACTGTAACGCCACAAGCGTTGTGGCTGCGCCAGCCACTTGAGGTGTCGCAGTTCAAAGTCGAACACCGGATTGGTATCGTGGATCATCGTATGAGGAGTCTTAAACATGGTCAAGACGCTCCTGATGTAGATATGGGCTGAACTGCCATATCCACATCACTGCGGAAGGCACTGTGCAGCATATCACCCCGGAAGGCTGCCCGCACCGCCGCATAAAAGAGGTAAATAGAACCGATGACCGCCGTCACTGCCCCGATCTTGATCGCCGCCAGCAGCAGATCGTATAGCAACCATGATTCGGTGTAACTGCGGTAGCTGACGTAACCCAAGTTAAAAAAGTCGGAGAACTTCACCAGTACGTAACCGGAGAACCACAACCAGAACCCTTGCGCCATGTGGAAGGCAAACAGACCAAAGAAAGCCGCCAATCCTGCCAGCGTTAGGCTGCGGATGCGGCTAGACAGCGCCAGACCCATCGCCACCAGCGTGCGCATACGCCAGCGTGGTTCGCAGACGTAGGCGACCACGACCGCCAGCACCAGTGCCGTATCGAGTATCGTAGTGATCGGTTTCTCCAGAAAACTACGAAGTAGCGAACCGAGCAATGCGGATTCACTGAAAACGCCGCGCCCTCGACTCAGTGAATCTATGGGCAGAGTCCCTATCAGCCCCAGCAACGTGACTAACAGTACGCGCACGCCCACTTCAACATTCATCACGCGCCATGCCCGCACCTCGGCAAGCGCCTGATTCGCTTCGTAGATCGTCTCATGCGCCAGCGGGGTAACGCGCAGTTGCTCCCAGTGTCCGCTGCTCATCTGGCGGTTGATGCTGCCCACGCTGACGCCCAGATAGTACCAACCAGCGCCTATCGCCAGCAGAACGGCGAAGCCGAGCAAGATCAGGACGAAAAGTGCCGCGCTGTCGTAATATGGAGAATAGTAGTAATAGCCATTGTTCCCGTACTTGCCCCACTGCCGCAGCGCGTTATTCAACGAGATCAGGTAGATAACGATCAGGAAAGCGCTTGGCAGCAGTTGCACCGCCGCGCTGTAACGCCACAATCGCAGCGGTGCTGCCAACCGTTTGATCCGCCGCAGTTCAAAGTCGAACACCGGATTAGGCTCGCGGATCGCCGTGTGTGGAGTCTTAAACATAGCCTGACTTCTTAACTCCTCCCCACTCATCGTAATCATAGCATACACTTTTTAACCGCTACGAAGTGAATGACGAGCGTATAGATTCCGATTCAATCGCGTCGTCAGGGCAGTGGTTCAAGACTGACGACCCGCAACCTGAAACTGCAATCTGAGGTTACGGGGCAGAGCAAGCCCAAGCCAAATTCGTAGGCAACACAATTACCACGTTGCAGCGACGTGATATAACCTTTTTCCTCATCGTAGGTCGCTTCGTAACGTATGCGTCCGACATTGCCATCGCTAGAGCCGCACCACGCAACTACTGGTGGCGTTGGCTCCTGACTGATCTTTTCTTCCGCGAAGGCGAACAGGTTGTCCATCGTGTACTGATCAATGCTTGGTAGAAACGCAATCGAATAACCATAGGGACTGTAGTACCACTCGGTATTTTCCACTTGCGCTGCGGGGATGCCCGGCTGGATAGCAAACAGGTTCGCCCATTCCATGTGGGTCACGCGGTTATCTTCGATGGTGTAGCGGACGCCGCCCAGTGGATTGAAGGGACCGGAAAAGGCGATGGTCAAGCGATAGTGGGCTGGCGCTACCCGCTGCCAATGATCGCGGGCGGTTCGCAACTCAGCGACAGGTGGCTGCGGATTCAGGCGAATGGTGACGCCAACGACGCTCCAGATCGCACAGCCGAACACGAAAATCGTTAACATGATCAGAGATCGCTTGCGCTTTGAGAGGGGCATACCGATCAACTCCTACAAACTGCCATGCCACCCTATCATACATAGAGGTGGCAGTTGGCGTTGAGTGACAACCGTACAAAACAAATGCTGGTAGCTATATAATGCTGTGCGTTTCTGCTGGTTTATCGTGAAGCCCTATCCATCATGCCGCGAACGAGCAACCCCATCGAAGTTACCTGTGCGCTGTGCGAGCGATTAGTCCGACGCGCCAATAAGCATCACATTGTGCCGCGCTCCGAGGGCGGCGAGGAGACGGTGTGGCTGTGCCTGACCTGCCACGCGACGCTGCATAAGTTCTTCAGCAACCGCACGCTGGCGGATCGTCTGAATTCAATTGAAGCATTACGCAGCGATCCCGACATTGCCCGTTATCTGGCGTGGGTACGCAAGCAGTCGGATCAGGCATTTCCGGTGCGTCGGCGCAAGAATCGCTTGTAGCCGCCGGATCATGGGATCGCGTCAGGTGATCGGTGATTTTGCGAGCTGGTGAAGGGCGCTAGAAGGCGTTAAATTCGGAGCCTATTGCGACTATGCTTATCTCTTAATGAGCTAAGAAGCAGATTCCTCTTGCCTAAGTAGTAGCCAAAAAAAACGTGATATAATTGGAAACTTACTACTCTTTGGGAGGAGTGGTATTTCTGTTGTCAGCGTCTTGCTTTATGCGTATTGATTAATTGACTGATCTTCATCGTTACCAGAGCTATCCTATTTAAGCAGTTCTATTAGTCATCATTGAGGATTTTTCTCCATGCCAGCAGAAACACGGCTATGGTACGCGCAAGACTTTCCCCACGAGTCTCGTATCGTCATTCTGCATCCTCATTTTGAGCGCCAGCAATTGGTCTTAAAAGACATTCTGGGACGCTCCACGCCTAGCTTCTGTCTGACCATAGAGCGGGACAAAACGAGCTTCAGCCAATTCTGGGAAGAGCTGCAAACACTGGTCAAGCAGAGTTTGCGGGTCGCGCTGCCACCGCTGGAAAACTCCAGAGGCAGTGCTGCCAAAGCCGCACAGACTCTGATCAAGATGACCAAGCCGCTGGGCGTGCACACGCTCGTGATCGACAGCTACGATCTGACTGATGACGAAACGCTGGATGATTTCATCGTGGAATTGGCACAGGGCATGATGGCAGGCTGCCAGATCGTGATCGGTACGCGGCGACTGCCCGTGCGTTTGGTCGAGAAGGTGCGCGAGGTGACTTCGCTGCGCCATCAGACCGACTTATTCCCCGTTGATGACAACAGAATGCTGCTGGATTACGTCCACCGCGAATCGGCGCAGACGCTGCTGGAAGTGTACGCGCAGGGAACCGGACTTGCTGCGGTCAACGGGCGCGTGATCGAACACTGGGATGGGGTACTGCCGCGCGCATTATTCTTTTACCTCGTGGATCGCGGCATGACCACGCGCGATGAGATATTTCAGGTATTCTGGCCCGACCTCAGCGTGCGTGAAGCGACCAACGTTTTTCACGTCACCAAGCGTAAAATCAGCGAAATTCTGGGCTTTGATCTGACCGTCTATTGGTCGGGGTTTTACCGCGTTTCGCCCGAAATTGAATTGCAGTACGATGTGGTGCGTTTTGTGGAAGATGTGCAAAACAGCGCTGTCGCTGAGGATGCTCAGGCGATTAAGCTGCTGGAAAACGCCGTGCATCTGTGGCGTGGTGCCTTCTTGAATACACTGGATGCAGCGTGGGTACAGCGCCGCCGTGACGATCTGCGTAACACCTATATTGAGGCGCTAACGGCATTGGCACGGCTTTATGAAATTCAGGGTGAGTCAGAACGTGCGCTAGGTCTGTATCATCGCGCTGTGATCGCCATGCCGCACCGCGAGGATGTCGCCCGCTCGATTATGGCACTGTACGACAAGATGGGGCAGCCGGAACGCGCTATTGCCGTCTTCCAGCGGCTGGCAATTGACCTGAAACGGGAGTTCAACGTCAGTCCCGATAAGCGCACGGTGGAGTTGGCGGAGACATTAGGCTACCGTCCGCAGCCGGAAGAAGAAACGAAACCGAGAGGTAGAGGTCGCCGCGCGCACGGGTAGGCGAAGCAAGTGCTAAGTGCTAGGCGCTGAGTGCTGAGTGAAGAAAGCACCGAAAGTGCCAGCGTGCCTTAAGCGACGAAGATTATTGGCAACGATACACGGCGCTAAGACAAAAGTGTAGCGATAGTGGCAGAGCAGCGAGTGATCCTCGCTGCTCTGTTGATTCAGGCGGTTATTGTGCTTGCGACTCCTGGTGCTGGCTGATCGAGTCGTCAAACATCTCCTTGACGATTTCCTCCAGCAGCGTGCGTAAGGCGGCTGGCGAATCGACGGGGCGATTCTCTGCCCACGAACGCACGGCATCCTCGACTGTGATGCCGAAGATCGACACGCCGACGATCACGGCGCTGAGGGCGGAGAGGTTAGCGATTTGGGGCGCAAGCTGCGGCAGGGCGCTGATCACGATCTGGACGATCAGGTAGACCAGTGCGAGGACGAATTTGCGCGAACGGAACAGGTTGCGGATGTTGGTCATGGGACCTCCTTTGGAAGTGCTGAATGCTAGGTGCTGAGTGCTGAGAGAAGAAGGTGCCCGAAGTGCCAGAGTACCTTTAGCGCCGTGCGATCAGCGTACTATGGCACTTGTGGCACTTCGGTACTTGTCTTCCCTCTAGCATTCCTCAACGATGATGGTGATGGGATAGCCGTTGTTGATCACGGTGGCGACCGCGCCGTTAGTGACGTTGCGGATTTGTAGGCGAAAGGTATGACTACCGACGGAAAGTCCACTGAAGATCGCTTCGATGGCGCACTGGTGATCGCGGTTCTGCGAGACACGGACGAGTCCGTGCGTAGCGCCAGCGCGGGTCGTGCCGTCCACGATCAAGTCGGCTTCGGCGCTGGAGTTGGTGGTGTTATCGGCGGCGAGGCGGAAACTGGCGAACACCCGCGCCCGTCCCGAACTGATGGTCAGCGTCACGCTGAGATTGGTGGCATCCACATCCGCCCACGAATTGGTGCTGTTGGTGCGATCCACGCTGCCTTCGTACTGCACCTTAGCGATGGGGCGACCGCTGTGCAGGTAGTTGAGGTTGTCGCGGATATAGGTGTTGTGTGCTGACGAACTGATCACCGTCGAGGCGATGGCAGTGTTAGGGGTTGTCCAAGGCATAGTGACTCCTTTTTCGCCCCTCACTCCCCAACCTCCTCTCCCACGCTGCGCGGGCTAGAGGGGGAGTATTGAAGTCCTTCTCCCGCCTGCGGGAGAGGGATTTAGGGTGAGGGTTAATTAAACGCCGTACTGGCTGAGATCGTATTGGCTGGCGCTGGCATCGTAGACGCCGTAGTTGATGTCGTCGATGGCTTCCAGATGCCACCTGACGCTGAACTCACCGCCGACCTTGAAGTGATAGTCGATGCCGCTGACGCGCAGCTTGGGTACGGGATTGCTGAAAGTGGTTTGATATTCGGATAGAGCGACGGCGCTACCGATCTCGATGCTGAACACATTGACGCCAGCTAGTGTGTGCAGATTGCGGATCGTGGCGCTGCGAACGCGGTACGTTGATCCGGCGTAGCGTCCAATCAGGTATTCGGCAAGCGCGGCGGCGGTGTTGGCATCGGAGAGCAGCGGCAGTGTCACCGTGCGGATGCGCCGTCCGTAGCGGGTGATGCTGGCGACATCTTCGCGCACGGCAGCCTGACGGTCATAGCGAGTGATGCGCGTACCGCGAATCTGCAACTTACGGATGTACAGCGGTCCGAGCGCGATGTTGCGGATGTAGACATCGACTCCGCTTGCCTTCTGCGCGACGGTGAAGAACAACTGCGGCGGGGTGTAGGTGGTGTATTCCACGCCTAAGCCATCATTGCGCTCGTTCGCTGTCCAGTCGGTGACAGGTTCGGGCGGCAGAATCAGGTCTTTTGCGCCGATGGGTTGTCCGGTATCAGGATCGGTGAACGGCAAGCTGACCACCGTTTGTCCACCATCGGGACGCACGATGATGTTGAGGTTGGGATCGCTGTTCAGCGCGCCCCACTTGCCGGGCACTTTGACCGAGGCGTTGATCCGCGCTACGACGCCCGTGCTGCTGGTGCTGCGCGGCGTGAACTCGACTCGCACGCTGTTATGGATGTCGGAGTCGGACTCTGCGCCGACCAGTTCCACGATCTCGTTCGCCGCGCCGACGGTGAGCGCCGGAGTCAAAATGCCATCTTTGAACTTCGCCTCGCCCGACTCGAAGGTGAGCGTACCGCCGCGATTGACGTACAACCGCCCGAACTCACTGTAGGCGATCTCGCGGGCGGCATCGAGCGCAGTGGTGCGCTGCGCCGTCCATTCGTCGCCTGCGAAGTCGAAAGTCTGCGTACCTGTCTGATAACTGGATTGTGAGACAGGTAGATCAACGCCACCGCTGAGGTTCACGCCGCTGCTGCTGATCGCTGTACTGCTATCGCTGAAAGTAAAACTGTTGCCGATACTGCCCTTAAGCGTGGAGGTGAGGGTCAAGCCGAAAGGCGCACTGAAGCTAGCGAAGTGCGCGGCAATCTCGGTAGCGTCTAAGGCGCGTAGATAGAGTGCCAGATCATCGATTGCGCCTTTGAAGGGACCGAACACGGGCAGCGTGACGCCGATACTGAGCGTCGGGTTATCGCCCTCGAAGTCGCCTAGCATGTCGCTGGCAGAAAGCGCACCGTTAACGTAGAGATTGGTTTCGCCAGTAGAGGCGTCGTGCGTGGCGACGAGATGATACCAGCCCGCGCCAAATAGCACCGTTCCCGCTGCTGCCGTGACGACCTCGCCACCATAGAAGGAAAGCTGCACACTGCCGTCGCTATAAACGAACAGATCAAGCTCCTGCCGCGTGGTTAGCGCCGAGAAGCAGCCGAAGATCGCTTGCTGTGCGGGCGGCGAACTACTCGGTTTGATCCATGCTTCGATGCTGAAGCTGCGATGTTTGAGATCGAGCGTGGGCAGCGTCACGTAATCATCCACGCCATCTAAGCTGACCGCCGAATCGGGATCGTTGGTCAGCGCACCGGAGACGCCGAGCGTAACGCCCGAGTAGGTGCCATGTGCCGCGTTGCTGCCGAGATCGGTTGCCGTGCTGCCGCCGGATTCGCCCATGCGATAGTAGCGCACCGGATCGTCATCGATCACCGCACGGAAGGTGCTGTCGGTGTAGGCGGCGCGGATGAAGGCGGGGCGCGTGGTTGAGAGGTGATAGGTCGTACCTGCACCGTCCCAACCGTTGATCGCCGCCAGCAGATGATCCGCCGTGAGATAGCGATCCGCGCCGATCAGTACATCGTTAGGCAGTGAGATCGCGGTTTTGAAGGTGTAGGTCGTGCCATTGATCGTCACCGTGTCGTTGTTGCCCGGATTGCCGTTGAAGTCGAAGCGACCACTGGCGGCGGGCGCGTTCAGCGCGTAGTTGACCACATCGCGCAGCAGTTGATCGCTGCGTACCGCTTCGCGCAGGGGCAATTCAAGCTGTGCGGCTGCTAACACGCCGATCCAGTCGATGCAGCGCAGCACCGAGCGCCGTTCGCCGTAACGATCTGGCAGCGGCGTGATCGCTTGCAGGAAGCCGCGAAACAGCGGATAGGCGCTCATGCCCTCGATCCATTCGACTTTGATCGGCTTGCCGGGGCGCAGTTTGCCGGGGTAGTAGTCGGTGATCGCGGGCGAGAAGCGGCGATCCGCGTTGTTGACGGTGATCTCGCAAACGCCGACACGCGCCGCCAGATCACCGGATTCCGCACCAAGCTGAATGCTCGCCTCCTGCACCCACTGGCTGATGTCGGCGTTGGGACCCGTGAAGTTCGGCGCGAGTGTGCCGTCGTAGTCGAAGTCGATAAAGATGCGGAGGGGCATGGGTTTGGGTTGCTCCCGATTTTCCGAATAGGACGCCGGGGGTTAAAACGCCCCGGCTACAAAACTCTGTGAAAGTCGGCTGAAGCCGACTCCGGCTAGATAACGTGTGTGAGTTGGTCTAGTCAGCCCTCACCCCCCAGCCCCTCTCCCGCAAGCGGTTAGAGGGGGAGTAGGAATTAGCCCTTCTCCCGCTTGCGGGCTGAGGGGGCGACAGTAGATTTCTTAGCGATAACAACGGGCTGGAAGGCAATGCTATTGAACAGGTGTAGGAAGTGGTAATTCCTGTTTCAAGGTAGTGCTGAGTCAATAAGTGCACTAAAAGAACGGTACTGCTGACCATCTGGATGAGCCTTCCATGCCCATTTCATCGAGTCAATCTTTTACTGTCGTCCCCTCAGCCCGCTTGCGGGAGAGGGGCTGGGATGAGGGTAGTGGTTATCTCACCACACATCCTCAAAGAGGATGCCCGATCCCTGCCAATCTATGCGGACGGCGGCGAGATCGTCATAGGGATAGGTTTGCTCGACGTTGGTGACCAGCGCCGCGCCGTAAAGTCGGTTGCTGCCCGTGATCGTGCCGAAGGGCGAATAGCGCACCGTGCCGAACGCGGCTTTGAGTGCCTTCAGATCAGCCGTGCCGAGTGGCGATGCCGTGCCGTTGTTGTAGCCGGAATAGGTGCATAGCCAACGCGAGAGTCCCGCCGCGTACTGCCGCCAACTGATCGTGCCGCTGGTCGTATCAATCGGCTCGGTGAAGGTTTGGAAACTGATGCGCTGGTGTTGATCGTTGAGCAACATCGTGCCGCCCGCATGGATGAACTCGAATACGCCTGCGCTGCCGCCGAGAAATTCGGACATATCGTTACCTCACTGGCTTAGGCGGATGCGGAATTCTGCGCCGCGCAGCCAGAACTGCCGACCTTCGATGTTCTCGACGCGGCTGGTCAGTTCGGTCAGCGTGGTGGCGAGATGGTGATAGCCGCTGACGGTTAACGGTTGGCGGTGCAGCGCGCTGATGATCAGATCGGCGGCTTGGCGTGCTTGCGATTGCTCAACGGCGGCGATCTCCACGCGGTAGCGCACGTCGATCAGGCGCGACGGGCTGAGGTTCAGATCGCCGCCCGTGATGTAGTTGAAAACGCAGCAAGGCAGCGCGGTATCGAGAGGCGCTTGCACCGCGTAGACGCGATCCGCGTACAATGCCGTGCCGCCCGTCGTGGTCAGTTTGACGTAGAGTGCGGTTTCGATAGCGGTGAACATAGCCCTCACCCCCTGCCCTCTCCCGTCGGCGGGAGAGGGTGATCAATCGTGACGTTAATATGTGCTTGCAGGACGATAGACGTTGTACTCATAGATGACCTTTGAACAATTCCCCTCTATCCGCTTGCGGGAGAGGGGCTAGGGGTGAGGGTTCGCTTTACTCCACCTTCGTGACCAGCACACGCTGGCTGACGTTCCAATCGTGGGCAGTGGCGAGTCGGCGGATTTCGTAGGCATCGCCGCCGATCACGATGCGCTGATCAGCTTCTAGCGGCGCGTTGTAGGGCAGCGTGAGTTGATAGGCGCTGGTCAAGCCTTCACTGAGCGCGAACTGATCGTGCTGGCGCGACAGATTCGCGGGATCGAGACGGCAGGGGACAGTCCCCCCGACGATGGGCGTCCACGTCTCGATATAGCTGCCCGCGCCGTCACTGATCCGCGTGACCGCTTGCAGGATCGCCGTATCGGGCAGCAGCGCCAGTAGTTGTTGCCGCATGAAATAGAGTCGGTTGTCGTTGATCAATTACCAGCCTCCGCGTGTTTCTTCGTCGTAGCGGATGAAGCGCGAGGCGACGGGCGCGGATAGCTGCTCGTAGTGTTCCGCCAGTTGCAGCGCGTGATCGTATTCCTGAGCCGCGCTGAGGTCGTGGTTATCGGACGACCAATCGACATTTTGGGCGAGGGCGGCGGCTTTCTGTCGCCAGATCGCGGCTGCCGCGCGGTGCAGATCGTAGCTGCGGCAGTCCAGATAGTACGCCGCGCCGCGTTGATCGATACTGCCGAAGTCCAGCAAGCGTGAATTGAGATTTGGTGCGCACAACGCCGTGCCGATCACACTCCCGCCGACGGTCTTGACCGCCCAACCGGAATTTACGCCGGGGTTTTCGATCCAGCCCGGAACGGTAGTCGGCACGGCGTAGCTGGTGGTGATCGGACTACCATCGAGTAACGAGGTCAGCGGCGTTAGGCGCACGCCAAGCCACGTTTGCTGCGTGCGATCCAGTTCATCTTGCAGGTGTTGATCCGACCACTGGGCGACGCCCGCGACGGTGGCGGAATCGACATCGACGGCGGTGAGTGCACGCAGGTGACGGATCAGTGGTTCCATACCGGGGCGAATGCTCATAGATCGCGCTCCACAGTGATAGTCCCCGCGACCAGTCCGGGATGCTTCAAACCGGAAATGGTCGCTTCGATCTCGAACGGATAGATGCCAGCGGCAAGCGCGGCGGTTTCGGCGGCGGTTAGTTCCAGCGTGATCGTGGGGCTGGAATAGCTGCACGCCTTACTGAGATTGAGCGCACGGCAGGTGAACAGCACGCTTGAGGGCGTCGGTGATGGCGGATTGGTCAGCGTCCAGATGAGCGCCGTGCTGATCGCGCTGGCGTAATCCTTGCCCTGCCGCACGGTGGCGTTGCCTGATTGCGCGACGGGGCTGGCAATCGTCACCGTACCACCGGATGCAGCGCGGCTGGAGATCGCGGCGTCGAGATATTCCAAGCCCGCCACGCCGACTGCCCACAGCGCCGGAAGATCGCGTTGATCGACGGTGCTATCGCTGGTCTTGAAGATGCAGGTGTACAAACCTTCCGTGCCTGTGTTCGTGCCGGAAAGCGTGACGCTGTACAGTCCGCCGCCGATCTCGGTAGCGGCTGATCCGCTTGCCAGCGAGGTTGATCCGCGCCGGATGTCGGCGCTGACGGTCAGTCCGGTCTTACCGACTTTGCTGGCGCTGTAAAAGGCGTAGAAGGTGATCGGGTTGCTGAGTTGTTCGAGCATAGGTTTGTGGTTGTCCTCGCCGCTATGGTTGCGCTGCTAACGCCGGAGGCTAAAGCGCTCCGGCTACAAAACTCTGCGAAAGTCGGCTGAAGCCGACTACTGCTAGACAACCGTGAGCTGGCTTTAGCCAGGTTTAGCTATTTACTGTAGCCGAGGTGCTATAACCCTCGGTGTTTAGCCCTTCGTTACGGTGCGTAGATAGCTGGTGAGCAGGCGTTCGATCCGCACGGCGTCGAGCGCGTCGTCGTTGTCATCGATCAGGGCGTTGAGCCGACCCACCGCAATACCGAAGCGCGTGCGGATGGCATTCTTTAACGCCGCTTTCTCCAATCTGGTCAGTTTGTCATTTTGGCGTTTCGACATCGGGTTCGCTCCATAACACGATCAGGTTCGGATCGGCGTCAAGGGCGGCGAGTAAGCTGTCATCGACGGGATAGACTTCGGCGACCAGCGCGTTTGGTGCTGGCACGATGTTGCTATCTAGCTGTCTGGTGACATCGCTGTAGGCGACGCCGGACCTAGGATGCAGCAACGCTGCTTCGATCTGGTTGCCAGTGTCGGTTGCTTGCCAGCGCGTCAATAGACGCACGGTGTAGGGCATGATGTGATCTCCTTGCGTAGCCCTCACCCCTCACCCCTAACCCCTCTCCCGCAAGGAGAGGAGAACAAGACAAGAGCAGTGTGGGTTTTCAAGTCCTTCTCCTTGCGGGAGAAGGATTTAGGATGAGGGCGCTCCCTCAACTATTATCAAGTTCGGCATAAGCCGCAGCCGTGCGCGGATAGCTGCGCAGGTTGGACATGCTATAGGCTCCGGTCAGCACAGGCGAGATCGCCGTTTGCGTGTTCAGATGCGAGACATTGACTGTTGATCCGCGCTTCGTCCATGTGCTGCCACTGAGGGTGTAGCAGTCGTGATTGCTGCCGTCGCAGATCACGCGGATCGTGCGCGTCTGGCTGGTAGAGATCACACTTGCCACGCTGATGCGGTTGGTCGCCACGCCGCCGCTGACCGAATCGAGTTTGAACGCGCCCGCGCTGTCGAAATAGGCAACCCAATAGTTATTGGCATCCTGCACGCGGTAGCGCAGTTCCGCCTTCGTGCCAGTCAGTGAGGCAGGCGAGGTGACAGTCAGATCGATCACACCGCTGGCGTCGCCACTGTAGCTTGATCCGCTGCTTGGCGAGGCGACGTTGAGCGTAGCAATGCCCTCATCGCTATCGAACGGCGCGGGCAGATCGCGCAAGCGCAGGTGATCGAACGTGCCGACGGCGCTGAAGTTAGTGAAGCGGATTTTCTCGTTGGCGCTGCTGCGGTTGCTGCCGATCCACAGCAGAGTCCAATCACTGAACGCACCGCCTTTGATGAAATGTGCCGCGCCGTTGGATCGCAGCACGATTGCCAGCTTGTAGTCCGTGCTGGTCGAGAGCGCCGATCCGATCACCTGCACCTCACCCTGATCGTTGACGCGCACGACGGAGGCGGTGAACTGGAATTGATCGCCGTTGACCGTCGAGGACAGATCATCGAAGAAGCCGACGGCAGAGAACGAGAACGTGCTGAAGTTCAGGCTAGTTAGCAGCGCACGTCCGGCGATCCGCGAGTAGGTTTCGTTGCTCAAAAACCCCTGATCACCCCACGCTGACGTTGATTGCGTCGGAAAGCTCAACGCTGTGCCGCTGATGCCGAACTGCCCGTCCGTCTGCGTAAAGATCAGCGTGCCGGGACCCGGTTCGCAAGTACGCGGTGTGGCGACGGGTGCGGCATCATTCGTCGTGAACTCGTCGCGCAGCAGCCAGTTGATCGCGGCACGGCGAGCTACAGCAAGTGGCGAGAGAGTGTGCAGCAAGGGCAGCAGCATCGGTGATTCCTCGTGAACTCCGGGCAGTTTGAGTTAGTCGATGCGACCGCCGCTGAACTCGATTAACAGCGAGGATCGCGCTGGAAAGTGGCTTAGTTCCGATAAGTACACTTATCTGAAAGAATGAGTACATTGCCACCGGATGAGTAGCTGATCTCAGAGTTCGCACCCCGTTTTTCACCAGCGCACGCCATCAGCGGCAGCGATCAACAGCGGCTCCAGTGCATCGACCATCACGCGCAGGCTGTGCGTCGCCTCCACCCATGTCCGCATGATCTTGGGATCGAGCAGCGGTAGGTCACGCGCTGAGTCCAGCAGATCGTCAAGTCCGCTGCACACGAATCCGCTGACGCAGTGGGCGACGTGTTCTTGTGTGCCGTTCCAATCGAGCACCAGCGTGGGCGTGCCACATGCCGCTGCTTCCAGTTGGATTCGTCCGCCGCCCGTGCCGATCCGTGCCAGTTGCAGCACACCACGTGCCTGCGCCATAAACTGATACAACGATGTGCCGACCAGTTCACCTTGATAATGCGGCAGATCGAGCGCCATACCGAACATCATCTCGCCCGCGAACTGGATCGGGATTGTGCCGCGTGCATCCAGTTCCAGCGCCAAGTCTAAGCCTTTGTGCGCGATCATCTTGGCGCAGAACGCTAGATAATCCTCGCGCGGTGCACGATGCAGCGGGATCGACTCAACGTCGATGCCTAACGGTATGCGCTGGCTGCACGGGAACTCGCGCTGATCCGCCAGTGTGCAGACCACAGCATTGGGCGGCTGGTAATTCACTTCGCTGTCGCTGATGTAGTTGACCACTGCCCACTGTGGCTGCAAGATGCTCAGATGATGATGGTGCGAGAAGTCAAGATAGACATCACGCTGCGGCGCATCCGCTTTCGCCAGCTTGCGGGCGCGATCATCCTCGTCGTAGCTCAGGCACAGGGTATATACCCCCGCCGGAGCCGTCGATCCGTAGCCCGCGTGCAGCGTGATCTCGTGTCCGCGTCGCGCTAGTTCTTTGGCGACATCCCATGCCACGCGCCCCAAGCCGTGACCGCCCACGCCGCGCGTCGGCACGCGGCAATCAGAAAGGATGGAGATACGCATTGGTGATCGAGTCTCCATAGTTAACATCGGTTGATTGGAATAGATCGGAAGTTGATGACGCTTAGGTAGACCGGAGGTTAAAACCTCCGGCTACAATGCTCTAGAAACCCACTGAAGTGGGTTAAGACGATCCGAGCATTGAGTCTCGTAGGGACTTCGTTCGTTCAGCACGGCAATTCATTGCCGTGTGATCTCGCGTATTCCTTCGCGCTGTTCGCGCCTCGCCCGTTTGGCGTCGATCTCGTCGGCGATCTTGTGGATCGCGGGTAGTAGATGACGCTCAAAGACTACATCAGCAGCGTAATCCTGTGCGCCATTTTGCGCTTGCTGCCGCAACGAGAGATCGCCGCGCTGCTGATAACTCGCTTCCAATGCCTCGATCAGTGGCGGTATCAGCGGCAGACGGTGGAGGGTCCCGCTGGCGGGCATGAACGGTAATCCCTGTACCTTCCAGCCCGCGAAGCACAATTCGCTCATGGCGCTGAAGTCGGTGGTGATCACGGGCAAGCCTGCCATCTGCGCTTCCACCAGCGGGATGCCGAATCCTTCGCCGTGTGCGGGATGCAGCAGCACATCGCTGGCGTTATAGCAGTCGTTCAGATAGCGCGGCGGCAGCATCCCGCAGACATAGTGATACTGTGGCGCGTAGAGGATTTTCTCCGGTGCTAGTCCGACCATCTGCGCCAGCGTAGGCAGTTGTTCGCCGCCGTATAAGCCGATCTGTTCGCTATGAACGTACAGGATCGCCTCTGGATGAGCATCACTGAACACTTTGAAGGCAGCGAAAGCCTCGTAGAATCCTTTGCGTGAGGGTGTGCCTTTGTTCGCCGCGTTGATCATGACCACGAAGCGCTTCGCCAGATCGAGTCCGACTTCCTGCTTCAACCGTGCCCGCGCCTCATCCCGATCAATCGGATGAAACGTCTGTGCATCGACTCCGTGCGGCACATAGTCCACATTCGAGAAGCCCGCCTGATGCAGCAAGCGTTCCCCGAAGCGGGACATCGCCCAGACTCGCCGCGCAGATTGCAGCACCTGCGCCGTCGCGGGCAGGATCGGTTCGCCGTCGATGGGCGTCCATGCCACCCAATGAAGATCAGCATACACGCGTTCATCCAGCACAAACGGATCGATCAGCGTGATCACGGCATCGGCGCGGTGATAACGGTAGTGTGAGTCGATCACGTCGTTCATATACGGATGCGAGACTCGCGGCAGCAAGATGATTCCGTCGTTGGTGCGGGCGGGCTGCGCTTCGACGCCCCAGAACGCCGCAACCGCCATGCTCAAACCGACGGATTGCAGCATCGGTACAAACAGCCGTGTCTGATTGCCGTAGCCTGTGTTATCACACCAGTTAGAGAGCCAGAGTAGGCGCATATTCCGATCCATATCCTAGATTCCATCGCCCGAAATGAGAACGTTTGTTCGATGTGAAAGATAGGATACAACGGAAAAAATTCCTTGTGCAGGGCGACGTTTGTCTCACTTTTGAGCAGAGTTAACTGTCATTTTTGCATTTTGAGCAGAAAAATGAGGGCTGAGAATTTTGAGGAGATTTAGGCTAGGGATACCTGTCTAGAACTGAACCTGGAGTCGGCAATTGAATACAGTTACCCGCCTTCAGCACTTGCCTTACCCAGTTCCAGCAGATGTTGATACTGCCATTCTCGTTCCTTGCTGGTCACTGAACCAGTGTCGCTAGGAGCAGCCGCGCGGTGAAGCGCTTGCAATGCGTAGTTAGCAGCACCAATGGCATGTGAGGGAACGTGTGCCGTTGCCACCGCCTGACCAGCCGCATGTGCCGCCGAACGCGCCGGATTATCTTCGCCAACATCACGGGCAGCGGCGTGGGCATCAAGCGACGCCTTGCGGATCACCGTCATCTTGAATACACCGGTGGCGAACCATGTTTCACCCGCTTCGATTGCCTGACGTGGACGTTTGTCGTCGGGATAGTTTTGCTCGAAATAGGGCATCACGCGCTCGGCACAATCCAGCGCCCAGCGCATCAAGGTCCTGTGGTCAGTTTTTTCCATCAGCGCCATCGTCGCCGCGTCTTTGTTTGCCAGCGAGAATTTGACTTTAGCCATATTACACCCCTGCCAGTTTTGCGTATTCCAGCGGCGTGCTGCCGACCATCGCTTTGAAATCCTTGATGAAGTGCGCCTGATCGAAATAGCCGAGATTCAACGCCAGCGCGGAGAGATCGGGTGCTTCGCCGTTCGCCAGTTGATCGGCGGCATCGTGCAAGCGGTAGTGCTGGATCACCCACTTAGGGCTGACGCCGACGTACTGGCGGAACAATCGCTGCAAAGTGCGCTTGCTGATGTTGAGGCGATCCGCAATGTCGTCAACGCGGGTGATCGTCCGATCTGCGCTGATGCGATCAACGATCTGGTTGATCTGCGCGACGGTTGGATCGGCGGCGGGGAGGTGAGCGCGCAGGAAGTCCTCGAACAACCGGATCATCACCGCGTGATCGTCGGCAGCGAGGATTGCTTGCTCCAATGCTGTGCAATCGACAGCGACTCCGAACGCCTCGCGCAGGCTGATCGAGGTGTCAGTGAGCTGGACAATAGGCTGCTTGCGGAAGGGATAGAAGCCGCCGGGTCTGAATTTGACGCCGAATGCGGATGCTTTGCCTTGCAACAGCACCGACGATTTGCCCGTCTCCACCCCGTAAACTCGCGATTTGCCACGTTCAATCACCAGATTCACGCAGGGGTTGGGAATGTTTTCCTGTAGATAGGGAGGCTGTCCGCGCAAATCCCAACTGACGATCCAGTAACGCACCACGAAATAGGCGAGATCGGCGGCTGTGGGCAGATGGCGGGTCAGCTCGAATTTCTGCTCCGCCTGTTTGGGTTTTAGAATGCCGTTTGCCTTGGTCAAGGCGCTCCTCCGCTAAGTTAGTCCATTAATCCAGCGTCCAGATCGGACCGTGACCGGGGTGAATGCGCTTGCCTCCCGCTGCACGAATCTTGTCCCAACTAACGCCGCTTTCCTCTGACGGATCGAGGATCAGCACCGGATTCGTCAGATCGCCCGTGAATGCCGCGCCGTCATCCAGAATCAGCGTGATGCTGTCATCAGAATGTCCCGGCGTGCTGATGATCGCGCCTGCGATGCCAATGCTTGACAGAAAGGCACGGCTGTTATCAAGTGTGATCACTTGATTATCGCGGAGATCGATGTCTACGTACTTATGCTCCGGTTTCATGTGAGTACGCAGCAGCGGGATCGCCGTTTGCTGGGTGTCCACCACAATCAGCTTGACGCCCAGTTGCTTTAGTTCCTGTGCCAGCCCAGCGTGATCGGGGTGGTAGTGCGTGACCAGCAGATGCTTGATCTGTGCTAATGGGATGCCGAGTCGCTTGCACTGGTGCTGCAATTTAGCCAGTGTGCCCGACCAGCCAACATCGATTAGCAGCTTTGGAGTGCTATCCGCCAGTACATAGTAGTTGGTCGAGTCGTAGCCGACGTTAAGGATGTTCAGCGCCATGATCCAGCAGTCATTCCTGTCGCGTTTTTACAATAAGTGTAGCACGATTTCTGGCATACTATTGCTCATATGTTCTATTGCGAAGCAGGAGCAGAGCTGATGAGCGAAGTAAGCGAGATGAAGTGGTCGTGGATAGAGGGTACGCACGGGATGCGCAATCAGGTGCTAGACAGCCTGAGCGATGCTGATCTGGCGTTTAATCCGGGTGGCGAGAATAGGACGCTCGGTGATCTATTCCGCGAACTGGGCGAGATCGAGCATTCCTATTTGCAGTCGTTCAAAACACTGACGCAAAACTTCGACTATCGCAACAAGCAAGCTGGCTTGGCAAGCAGCGTCAGCAAGCTAAAGGCGTGGTTTGAAACGCTGGACGCGGAGATGAAGCAGACGGTTGCTGGCTTCTCAGAGGCAGATCTGAAAAAGACGGTGGATCGCGGCGGCTGGCAAGTACCCCTTGATGTACAACTGGATATTTATTTGCAGGCGCTGCTGATCTTCTTCGGTAAGCTGTCGATCTACATGAAGGGGATGAACAAAGCGGTGCCCCAATCGGTCAAGGATAGCATCGGGTAAAGATATCGACGCAGCTAAGATCGCTGAACTGGCATGTAGACTGAAGTAGAGGTGAGGTTGTAACCTCACCTCTACTCCAAGGTCAGCCAAATGAACGTCGGACAAGCCGTTGAGGCTGTACTCTACCCATCGCGCCCCGGACGCCGACCACTGCTGACATAAGCCGCCCGTTCAATCGGATCGAGGTAGCGCTGCGAATCAGCATCATACATCCGCCGCGTTTGCTCCAGATAATTATCGATCTCCATCGTCAGTTTGGTGGGATACGCTACCAGAAAGACGAAACCCTGTTCGCGCGGGCTGAGCACCAGCGGATGCAGGCGGCGGCGCAGTTTCTCCATCGGGATCGGCGGTTGACTGATCACCATTTCGACGGCGGTCTCCGCAAGGTGCGAACGGGCGAATCGTAGATTACCCTTCAACGATTCTCTGGGGAACAAATCCCCGACGCGCACAGGCTTAACCACATTGATCGTGTTGTAGGGCACGGTGATCTTGCTGCCAGCGGTGCGGATTCGCAGCCCTTCGGCGCGGCACTGCACATAAGCACGGCGTTCGCGGTAAATCGCGGCGATCCACAGCGCCAAGCCGATTAACAGCAGCAGCGCGCCGAGCCATGATAACTGCTCGTAACTCAAGATCGTGCCTTCCAAACGCGCTTCTGGGATAAAACGCGGAATTTGCGCCACCAACCCCGCGACGAACATCAGGATCGCGGCGGGACGGAAGCGGTTTGCCAGATCGCGGTAAATCAGCAGCGGATATTTAGTACCGGGCTTGGGTTTAGCGGGGGCTTGGGTACGGTTGCTCATAGCAGTGACTAAGTTTTCGTGTGCGCCATCAGTGGCAGAGGATAGTAGCAAACAGTATAGCAGGGATAAGCTGTTAACTCATCCCTGCTATATCTCAACTCTGGCACACGAATGAAGTGTGGGGGTTTGTTTGGTTAGTCCGTTTGGACGTTAGGAGTTTAGTCTCCTGCGCTTTCAGGTACGATGGATGCGGATAACTTGGTGGTTTGTACCTTCGCTTCATGCTGCCATGGCGTTCCCAAGTAGCGCAGCAGATAGCGATCCAGACCGTAGTATCCAGCGATTTTCCACGACAGCACTAGGAAGATAGCGCCGACGAACAGGATGGGGTTCGAGCTGGTGGAACCTGCCATAATGAAGTTCCAGTTCATCACCGCGCCAAAGAAGGCGGCGACACCGACGAACGCACCGAGGATCAAGCCGATACCGATGGCGGTCTCACCGAAGGCGATCACCTTGGCGAACC
Organism: Anaerolineae bacterium; assembly: GCA_019637555.1. GTDB lineage: Bacteria > Chloroflexota > Anaerolineae > Aggregatilineales > UBA2796 > JAHBVK01. The sequence continues at coordinate 3,703 of JAHBVK010000003.1, read as the reverse complement.
ATGTATAGGAACCGCTGTCCAACATGCCCTGAATGAAGCTGCGATACCAATCATACTTGATCACTGGCGAACCAGTTTCAGGGATAGCGGCGATGCGTGTCCAGAAGCCCTTCAGCGCTTCACCGGTCTGCACCCACCCGGGGTCAGTCACCTTATGCCAACCAGCTTGCAACCACTCCCAACCGACTAATACGCGGACGACCAGCCACACAGCGGCGAGCCGTTTGTCGTCGAACAGCAGCCGAGCCAACGGCGGATTTTCAACGATCTGACCAGAGTTAGTAGTAACACGATTAGCGACCATGATTTTATCCTCCTCCAACTTACCGGGAATTCCCATTTTTCCGGCAAGTGACTATGACAACAGAATAGCACCGCGCACCCCTCCCCCTGTAGTGAGGGTTGTCATTGTTCACGCACAGATTGTCACAACGTGCAAATGACAGATCGCAGATCACATTGCCATCACAGATTACCCATCTGACTACCGCCATGTGGCATAATCAGCGCGTATACAGGGAGCAAGCCACATGACATTTTTCAGTGCCTCGAAAGTGCCCAATGCCAATACCGTCAGCAATCGCTACTTGCTGAAGAAAGAACTGGGCAAGGGGGGGATGGGGGCGGTCTACGCAGCGGTGGATCGTCTGACGGGGACTGAGATCGCGCTCAAGCGTGTGCTGCTGCCACCGGGCAAACTCAGTTTCGGCTCCAGCCTGACCATGAACAGCGCCCGCGAAATGAACGAACTCTATCTGGCGTTGGCGCAGGAATTCCGCTTGATGGCATCACTGCGCCATCCCAACGTCAACAGCGTGCTCGATTACGGCTTCGACTCCAATCGCCAGCCCTACTTCACCATGGAACTGCTTAAAGATGCCAAATCTCTGCTTCGGGTGACGTGGGGACAGACGCCGCAGCGCAAAGCACAGTTATTGGCGCAGTTGTGCATGGCGCTGGCATATCTGCATCGGCGCGGCATTATCCACCGCGACCTCAAACCGGGCAATATTCTAGTAGTCGGGGATCAAGTCAAGGTGCTGGATTTCGGCTTGTCACAAACCACCGAGGAGATCGTCGATAAGCCGGAGCAGATCGCTGGCACGGTGGGCTACATCGCGCCGGAAGTGCTGATCGGCAAGCCCGTCAGCCCGCAGTCCGATCTGTTTGCCGTCGGTGTCATCGCCTTCGAGATTCTCACAGGCGCATCGCTCTATTCCTCGCAAGGTACACAAGCCGTGATCGATGAAACGCTGGACAAGCTGCCCGATCTCAGCCTGATCCGTTCGGAAGTGCTGCGCGGTGTGGTCGAGCGTTTATTACAGAAAGACCCCAACAACCGCTATCAGACGGCGGAAGAAGCAGTAGCCGCCTTTAGTGAGGCGGTGGGCTTGCCCGTACCCGTCGAGACGGGCGCGATTCGCGACAGCTACTTGCAGGCGGCGCGCTTCGTCGGGCGCACCAGCGAATACAATCAACTGTTGGACATGCTGACTCGAGCGATACAGGGGCACGGCAGTGCCTTGATCATTGGCGGCGAAAGTGGATCGGGCAAGACGCGCTTGTTGGATGAACTGCGTACGCAGGCGCTGGTGCAGGGCGTGATCGCGGTGCGCGGTCAGAATCTGGCGGAAGGCAACGCACCCTACCAGATGTGGCGCACACCGCTCAGGATGTTAACCCTCAACGTCGATCTCGGTGACGAGGAGGCGAGTGTACTCAAAGCAGTCGTGCCCGACATTGCCTCGCTGATTGGCAGAGAGGTCAAGGATGCGCCCGAAGTCAGCCCGATGCTGGCGCAGGGTCGTCTGCTCACCACCATCGAAGCACTCTTGCAGCGGCAGCCGCATCCGGTATTGATCATCCTTGAAGATTTGCACTGGGCAACGCAGGAAAGTCTGGGCGTGCTGCTGCGCTTGGCGGCGCTGTCCAGCAAACTACCGCTGCTCATTCTCGGCAGTTACCGCGACGACGAGCGTCCCGATCTGCCCGCGCAGCTCGACCTAATCCCGCACATGAAGCTGAAGCGCCTCGATGATGATGGCATCGAGGAATTAAGCATCGCCATCCTCGGTGAAGTGGGGCGTCGTCCGCGCCTGATCGCGCTGCTTAAGCAGGAAACGGAGGGCAATGCCTTCTTTCTGGTCGAGATCATGCGCGCGCTCTCCGAACAGGCGGGCAGATTGAGCAGCGTTGGCGGGATGCAGTTGCCGGAGCATATTGTGGCTGGCGGCATCGAGCAGATCATCCGCCGCCGCATCAGCCGCGTGCCGGAGTCGGCACATTCGCTGCTGCGCATCGCCGCCGTCGCCGGACGCGATCTCGATCTCAAGGTGCTGCGTGCGCTCACCGACGATGCACAGGATTTCGATGAATGGCTGAACATCGTCGGGGATACCGCTGTGATCGAAGTGCGCGAGGAGTTGTGGCGTTTCGCACACGATAAACTGCGCGAAAGCATCCTCTCCGATCTGCCCGCCGAAATGCGCGGTTATCTGCATCGCCGTCTCGCTCTCACCATCGAAAGCGTGCACCTGCTGGACATCAACCAGTACACCGCGTCGCTGGCATATCATTACGGCGCGTGCGGCGATCTGGAGAAGGAAGCCCACTATGCGGCGCTGGCAGCAAAACAATCACTGACGGGTGCCGCTTACGAAAAAGCCATTACCTACGCGCAGCGGGCGCTGCAACTGATCGATGATGCTAAGAAACAAGCGGCACTCTACGGCACATTGGGCGATGCCTACGGTGGTTTGAAAAATTATCAGCAGGCGCAAACCGCCTTCGCGCAGCAGTTGGCGCTGTGTCAGCAGGCAAATTACAAGTGGGGCATCTGTGCCGCGCTCACCGATCTGGGTTTGGCGGCACTGGCGCTCGGTGATCAAACGGAGGCGCGGCAGCATTTCCACGACGCACTGCAGCAGGCGATGAGTATCCGCGCCCAATCATTAGCAGTAGCAGCGATTCAAGGCTTTGCCGCGCTTGATCTCGCCGTCGGCAACCGTGAATCGGCGTTGCAACTGACCTGTTTCATCCTCGCCCATCCAGCGATTGACGCCCGCACCCGCGAACGCGCCGAAACCGATATGGTGCAGCTCAGCGCCACCCTGTTCCCTGAACAGATCGAGGAGGCACAGCGGCAAGCTGCCGAAACCAAATTGAGCGAGGTCGCCGCGCGGCTGGTCGGTTAGCCAACAACTAGATCGGATTTTTGTGCTTTAACCCTCTGGATGCCATGTGTTACAATCAGCGCCACGCATCACCATGAGAGAGAAGCGCGAGCAGCTAACTTATGAACGATTTGCTCTTTCGCGGCACACTGTCCGATCTCGATCCAGCCGTTGCCGATCTGATCAACCTTGAGTCCGAGCGCCAGATTCGCCGCCTGATCATGGTTCCCTCGGAGTCCACGATCCCCTATGCCGTGCGCGAGGCGTTATCGTCTGCCTTCCACAACATTTACGCGGAAGGTTATCCCGATGAGGAGACGCGGCAGATGAGCGAGGACGAAATCCTCGACATCGACACGCGACTGGCGCACTTCCGCCGCTACTCCGATCCGCGCTATTACAAAGGCACCGAGTTCGCCAACCTGATCGAATCATTGGCGCGGCGGCGCGTGGCGGAGTTATTCGCTACCGAGAAATATTCAGCGGATAAGCTGTTCGTCAACGTGCAGCCGCTGTCCGGTGCGCCCGCC
>JAHBVK010000029.1 GCA_019637555.1 Anaerolineae bacterium | reverse complement strand
GTGGCATTCACCGACCTGTATTGGTCTATATCACACCAAATGATGGAGTCAGCGATTTAACGGTCATCACCGAAATCGCGGGGAGTGATGGCGTTGTGCACGTGCGCGTGGCTCGAACAGGCAGCGATCCTGTTGACGTACGGACAGCTTTGCGCGGCACAGACGTCACCACAGAAATGCGAATTACTGATAAGTGGGCGGACGTGACTTTAAATGTGCCGGATGCGCAGTTATGGTCGCCCACATCGCCGCATTTGTATGATCTGGTCGTTGAATTGCGGCGTGATGGATCGACGTTTGATCAGTATGCGCTGCCGATAGGTATTCGCACGATTGCCGTACAGGGCGATCAACTGCTACTCAACGGCGAGCCGATCTACCTGCGCGGGTTCGGACGCCATGAGGATTTTCCAATTGCTGGACGTGGACTAGTGCCGCCGGTAATCATCAAAGATTATGGGTTGATGCAATGGATCGGCGCGAATTCATTCCGTACATCTCACTATCCGTATTCCGAAGCGATGATGCGACTGGCGGATCAACTCGGTGTGCTGATCATTGATGAGACGCCAGCCGTTGGTTTGTATTTCGACGACTCGGCAGCCGATACGCTGCCGCAGCGCCTTGAACTATGTCGTCAATATGTGCGTGAATTGGTTAGCCGCGACAGGAATCACCCCAGCGTGATCATGTGGTCGCTGGCGAATGAGCCACATTCACAGCCTGCCGCTGCCAAATCCTTCTTTCGCGATCTGTTTGATCTGGCGCGATCTATGGATAGCAGTCGCCCGATCACGCTGGCGTCGCATGTAGGAGTGCTGGAAGAAGCATTCGAGTTCCTTGATGTAATGTGCCTCAATCGCTATCTCGGCTGGTACTCGCAGCCGGGGCAGTTGGATTTGGCGCTACCTCTACTTTCGCAAGAACTGGATGCGCTATACGAGCGGTACAAGAAGCCACTGATCATGACGGAGTTCGGCGCGGACGCAATGGCTGGACATCACGCGCAGCCGCCAGAAATGTTTAGCGAGGAATATCAGGCAGAATTTGTAACCCGCTACATTCAATTGTTCAGAACGAAACCCTACATCGTTGGCGAACATATCTGGAATCTGTGCGATTTCAAGACAGGTCAATCGGTGCGGCGTCCGAACAGTCTCAACATGAAAGGTGTGTTCACGCGGGATCGTCGTCCGAAGCTGGCGGCGCATCAATTAAGAGCGTTGTGGACCCCGCCCCATAGAGACGATAACTCTAAAGGGGATAGTGACCGTTAGTTCATCAGCTAGCGGTCACCGATTTCTCGTTTGCTAAGCAGCGAGTACTATAGACGTGCGCTTTCAAATAGGCTGTAGCGTGAGAAGAGGTGCAGACTGCCCCATAACAGGGCAACATCAAGCAGCCAGACGGCGCACCCTACAAATAACGTCACTTCGATGCTCAGGGAGATTACCCCTGCAACTTGCCCGATGAGCAGCAGGAGTACTGGAAGCACCAAAAGTCCCGTCATCTGATAGGCTTCCATAAATGTCCGCGCTCGCGCGGAAACCACCACCGCACCCAACATGCCGAGCACAGAAACCGCAGGCGCTAGCCATATAATGAGTACCCACCACACAGGTGTAGGGAACCAAATACCTCCCATAATCGACGCTCCCAGCCCGTTGAGGACTAGTGCATAAAGCACGAACGAGAGCAGTGTAATGGCTAATGAAAGCGAAATAGCCGCTAGCATTTTACCGAAAAATAGTTCGTGATCAGTGGCAGGTGTATACAGCAGTGCCTCGATAGTCTTGCGTTCTTTTTCACCTACAAAGCTGTTTGTGCCGACAACGCTGGCGGTCATGATCGGCAGAATCAGGAAAAGTGGTGCAAACATGAAGCCGAGAACTATGTAGATCATTTGCTGATTAGCATTCATGCCTTCGATCTGCGCCTTCATCGCGGCGGGTAAGTTCTCCAGCATTCGCGCCAGATCGGGATCGTTCATGGACTCGGCGATGCCGGAGCCGGCAATTTGCGGCAACACAATCAGAACTATCGGCAGAATCGTACATAGGATCAGGGGCAGTAGGATCATAGGCAACCAGACCATGCGGTTCTGGCGAACTTCACCCAAATCTTTGCGGGCAATGGCAGCAACGTTACGCCAGTTCATGACCGCCCACCTTTCTGTATCTCGAAGTAAATATCTTCCAGCGAGTAGACGCGAGGGTTGACGCGCACGATCTGAGCTGTAAGCTCGACCAATTTAGTGACAACCGCAGGAATCATTTCTTCACTGTGAATCTGAACGGCGAGTTTGAGGTTATCGAGTGTTACCTTTTCAACGCCTGTGAGCTTGCCCAGGTTAGCAGCAAGATCACCGGGTGGCGCAGCCTGCAGTTCGATGTCAACCCAGAATCCCTGAAAGAGATCGCGGGCAAGTTGCGCCGGAGCACCTATCGCTAACAGGCATCCCTTATTGATCACAGCGACCCGATTACAAAGACGCTGCGCCTCGTCAAGATTGTGGGTACACAAAAAGATGGTTCGCCCGCTTTCACGGCTCAAGCGCGCAATGAGTTCGGTCACTTGATGGGTTGCTTCGGGATCGAGAGCAGCCGTTGGTTCGTCAAAGAACAAGAGATCAGGTTGATGTACCAATGTGCGCGCCAATGCCAACCGCTGCTTCATCCCCTTGCTGAATTCACCAGCTTTGTTGTCCGCGCGTTCAGTAAGTCCAAAGAGCTTCAGCGCTTCATCCGTTCGACGATCTAGTTCTGCGCCTGACAAGCCGTACAAAGTCCCAAAGAATTGCAGATTTGCCCGCGCTGTGAGCTGCTCGTATAACGAGGTGGATTCGGTTAATACACCCGTATGCTTGCGCAAGTCGTCGCCCTGATGATCAGGATCGTAGTTCAGCACGCGCGCCGATCCGCTAGTTGCGGGCAGCACGCCGTTGAGGAGTCTGACAAGTGTAGTCTTGCCAGCCCCATTTGGTCCCAACAATCCAAATACTTCGCCTTGCTCGACTGAAAATGAAATCTTATCTACGGCGGTAAGGTCTCCAAATCGTCGTGTTAGTTCGGTGGTCTGGATCACCTGCGCATTTGCCATGAACGATCTCCTTTCAGAGTGTTCAAGTGAAAGCCCTATCTGGCTCAACTGCATTCACAAACCATCTCCCTATTGTAGAGTGTCTTTTGCTTGTGACGGGTGTCGCTTTGCCGAAAGAATAGGTGATCAATGTCACAGAGACGATCTCCTCTGGTTTCCGCAGTACAAAAACAAGAAAGCACCAATCAAATTTCTCGCGCTAGAATATTATGCAGTACGGGTATGCGAAAATTTTCACATTGACGAATAATGAAGCGAAAATTCTGTGCATTTTGTCAATGTATAAACGAATTACCTTAGTTAAATTACCAACTTATAAGAAGGCGCAATCATGGTGGCATCGATCCTAAACCGTACTCGCAATGCACTCCTCTATGCAAGCGTACCACTGCTCTCGTTGGCGGCGGCGCTGGCGGTTGGATCGCTGTTGTTAGTGGCACTGAAGGCTGATATCGGCGCGGCGCTCACGGCATTAATCACTGGCGCGTTCGGCACGCAAAATGCTACTGCCGAAACTCTGGTTAAAGCAATCCCGATGCTGTTTGTGGCAATTGGTATCTGCGTGGCATTTCGCGCCAGCGTGACCAACATCGGCGGCGAGGGACAGATGATCGCGGGGGCGCTAGCAGGTGTGACGGCAGCATTAGCACTGAACGGTGCGCCGGGGATCGTGATTATTGGCGGCAGCCTAGTCGCGGGTTTTCTGGCAGGTGCGTTGTACGGCGGTTTAGCAGGCTTCCTAAAAGCGGCGTTCAACGTCAACGAAATCCTGAGCACGATCATGCTCAACCAGATCGCTGTGCAGATAATGAACTTCCTGCTGAATGGTCCGCTGCTCGATCCGGCGGTGGCAGGATCGAATAATATCCCTAAAACAGCCCGCATCGCTGCTGAAGCACAGCTTCCGCGTTTGGCGTTTCCGCTGCCTGATGGCACGATGTTATTCGAGCGCACGCGGCTGCATTTCGGCTTGATCATCGCTATCGCGCTGGCGGCGCTGATCTTTGTACTGCTGTGGCGCACCCCTCTCGGATTCCGCATACGTGCCGTCGGCTACAATGAGCGTGCCGCCCGATATGCGGGAATCAATGTGCGTCGGCAAGTTATCTTGGCGATGTTCATTGCTGGCGGCTGTGCGGGATTAGCGGGTGTCGTGCAGGTACTAGGCTTGCAGTATCGCTTACAGACTGATGGCTCGGCGACAGGATTCACCGGTAATGCAGGATTCAATGGCATTGTGGCGGCATTGTTCGGGGGACTAAATCCTTTCGGTGCAATCCCTGCTTCTATTTTCTTCGGCGGGCTGCTGGTTGGCGCACAAAACATGCAGCGAGATCTAGGTATTCCTGCCTCGCTGATCACGGCGTTGAACGGCATCATCGTGATGTTCGTGGTCGGTGGACAGTATTTTCAGCGGCGACGGATCGGACGGCAAAAACAACCAACAGAATCTGGATCGGCATCAGCAGAACCTAGAACGCCCGCTGCTACCAGTACTGCTACAGCAGTGAAACAGGAGGCGTAGGCGATGGATAACATTCTAACCGCCAGTGTTTTCGCCACCTGTTTACGTTTGGCAACTCCATATGTGTTCGCTGCCATCGGTGAGATGTTCGGACAGCGCAGCGGTGTGCTCAATCTCGGTGTGGATGGGATCATGCTGATGGGCGCATTCGTGGCACATTATGTGGTACTGCAAACGGGGAATCTGCTGCTCGGCGTCGCTGCCGCTCTGGCTGTCGGTTTGCTCCTCGGTCTGGTAATGGCGTTCATCAATGTGACGCTCAAAGCAGAGCAGGGGATCAGTGGGATCGGGATGTATCTATTTGGCTTAGGGATGAGCGAACTGCTGTTTCAGAATCTGGTCGGCACGCCGCGTTCCGTCTCAGGGTTTCCGGCACTCAATATCCCTATCCTTTCAGACATCCAAGTTCTGGGATTAGGGCAAATCTTCTTCAGGCACAATCTGCTAGTGTATGTGGCGTTCGCGCTCGTCCCGATCTCGGCATGGGTGCTCAATCGAACGCCACTAGGCTTGATGATTCGCGCCGTCGGGCAGAATCCGCAAGCTGCTGATGCAATGGGCATCAATGTTTCGCGAGTGCGCTACATGACCGTCAGCTTTGGCGGAATGATGGCGGGACTTGCGGGCGCGTCGCTCTCCATCGCGTTACTCAATGTGTTTCAGCAAAACCTCACGTCGGGACTCGGCTTTATCGCTATCGCGCTGGTGTACTTTGGTCGCTGGCGTCCATATGGTGTGCTGCTAGGCGCATTGCTATTCAGCTTTGTCAACGCGCTGCAACTGCAAATCAATGCTATTGGTAGCAACATCCCATCGGAGTTCGCGGTAATGGCTCCTTACGTGATCACCATCATTGCGCTAGTTTTCGCCTCCAAGCAAACGGAAAAGCCAACCGCGCTAACTAAACCGTTTGAACGAGGACAATAACTTCTGTTTTCGGAGGAAAGGTACCCATGAAAAAACGTATACTCGTCGTTATCCTGATCGCGCTCATCGCCGTGACCTTTGGCAATCGTCCTGTCGCAAAGGCGCAAGATGACGTCTTTCGTGTCGCTGCGGTAGCTCCCAGCGCCACCAACGATCTGGCGTTCAGCCAGAGTATGTTCGACGCCCTGACTCTACTCAAGACGGAAATGGGCGAGGACAAGTTCGCCTTCGATTTTCAGGATGGTACTTTCGTGGTTGATGATGCCGCCGTCGCACTGCGCGAATGGGCTGCCTCCGGTGACTACGATCTGATCATCGCGCACGGCTCACAGTACGGTGCGATCATCGAAGAGCTTGCTCCTGAATTCCCGGACGTTTCCTTTGCCTGGGGTACAGATGTCAACACTTTCGGTCTGCCGAACGTGTTTGCTTATACCGCTGCTGCTGATCAGGGTGGCTATATCAATGGTGCCGTTGCTGCCATGCTAACCAAATCGGGTCAGATCGGTGTGGTTGGTCCGATTGAAGTCGGTGACGCCAAGGCGTACATTGACGGTTTCAAATACGGCGCAGCTTCCACCAAGCCCGATGTTGCTGTCAACGTGAACTACATCCAGTCGTTCAGCGATGTACCGCTGGCGACAGAAGCCGCTAACACGTTTGTGGCTAACGGTGCAGACATCCTGACCGGTTCGGCGCAAATGGTGGTCGGTCCTATCGCAGTGGCAAAAGAGAAAAAACTACTGTGGTTCGGCACGCAGGCGAGCCAAGCTGAACTGGCGGGTGAATCCGGTGTTCTGTTCCAAGTGTATCGCTGGGATGTGGTTTTGAAAGACATCCTCGCCAAGATCGGTGAAGGAACCCTTGGCGGCGAGTCATACACGCTCGATCTGGAGAACGGTGGTCTGGAGATGGTACTGAGTGGCTCGAATACCACCCTAACCGATGAGCAGAAGGCAGAAATCCTGAAAACCGTTGGTGACTTGACAGCGAAGATCTCCTCGGGTGAAATCACCACGCTGCCAGCCGTAGAAGAAGCGACGCCAGAGGCGACTCCCGCGTCGTAATAAGTGACAATTTGACTGGGTGGGTTGAAGAACCCACCCAATATCTTGGCACAAGATGAGATGGATTCCTCATGACAGCAGCTTCAGTCAACTCTACTACGACCAGCGCTCAACGGCGCATCCAGAACCTACAGATGCGTGGCATTGTCAAGCAATTTCCCGGCGTAATAGCAGTCAATCAGGTTGATTTTGACGTGCAAGCGGGCGAGATTCATGCGCTGCTCGGTGAGAATGGCGCAGGCAAATCGACATTGATGAAAATGCTCTACGGTTTGTATCAGCCGGATCGCGGCAGTATTGTGATTGATGACGAGCCAACTAGCATTCGGTCACCACATGACGCTATTCAACGTGGGATTGGCATGGTACATCAGCATTTCATGCTAGTTCCATCGCTAACCGTAACGGAAAATGTGGCGTTAGGGTTGAAGAATGAACAGGGACGCGGATGGCAGCTTGATCTGCCGGGAATCGCGGTACGATTACGAGAACTCTCGGCGCGCTACAACCTCAAGGTTGATCCTAATGTACCGATCTGGCAGCTTGCCGTCGGAGAGCAACAGCGCGTTGAGATATTACGGGCGCTGTATAAGGGAGCGGCGCTGCTGATTCTTGACGAGCCAACTGCCGTTTTGACCCCGCAGGAAGTAGAAGAATTGTTCCGCGTGCTGCGGGAGATGACCTCAAACGGTTACTCGATTATTTTCATCTCGCACAAACTGCATGAAGTCCTCGACATTAGCCAGCGGATCACTGTCCTGCGTGATGGGCGTCGTGTTGATACTATCCCTACCTCAAGTGCTAGTAAGGCGCTGTTGGCGGAGATGATGGTCGGGCGTCCGGTAGTGCTGGAGTATGAGAAGCCAGCGATGGAGCAGCAACCTGAACGGCTAGTGTTACGCAACATCAACGCACTCAGCGATCGCGGTGACGTGGGCTTAAAAGATGTCTCCTTAGCAGTGTCAGGTGGTGAGATTGTCGGCGTAGCAGGTGTTTCCGGCAATGGGCAAAGTGAACTGGCACAGGTGATTGCTGGAATGCGCTCAGTGCGCAGCGGGGCGATCAGTGTGGATGGCATGGATGTGACAAATAAGTCCACCCAGCAACTGCATCAATCCGGTGTTGCTTATATTCCAGAAGAGCGCATGATTGACGGCGTAGTGCGTGAATTCACCGTCGCGGAGAATTTCGTACTCCACGATCATGGACATTCTCCCTATGTCAAAGCCGGATTATTAAACTTGCGTGCTATTGGCGACGCCTGCCGATCCGCGATCCGACAATTTGAGATCAAGACACCAAGTACAGATACACCCATTAAGAACCTATCTGGTGGCAACATTCAGAAGCTGATCCTTGCCCGTGAGCTGGCACGATCACCACGCTTGCTTATTGCGGCGCAGCCAACACGTGGTGTTGATATTGGGGCGACGGAATACATTCACCATCGGTTGTTGGAAGAACGCGCCAAAGGTACCGCGATACTGTTAATTTCCGAAGACCTTGACGAAATTCTGGCACTCTCGGATCGAATTGTCGTGATGTATGAGGGTCGCATTGTGGGTGTGGTCGAACGCGAGAAGGTCAGTATTCAGCAGCTAGGCGCAATGATGGCTGGTGCAGTATTGGACGTTGAGTAAGCCCCGTTTATTGTGCAACAAACATCCGAATAGCCACTGTTTATCGAATTGATAGGAGGTACTGCTATAATGTTTTGGGTTGAGGGGTAGTCTAGGTGGTGGATGAGACAGTTTCGTGTTGGCTTAGATATTGGCGGTCTGGCAACTCAAAAGCAGTGGACAGGTATTCAGCGTTATACAATTGCACTTGCTGCTTCACTAACTAAATTAGCGGAGCAGGAACAGTCCTTTAGTCTCTATCTTTACTCTACCTCTCGCTTGCCTGCACAGTCCGACCTTTCCGCCGAGTCAATGTACTTGCTGCGAGCGAGTTCGCATGTGCATTGGCGAATTGCGCCCTTTGTTCGCGCGTGGCGGCGAGTCGGTATGGGTGCAGCCGTTTGGGCGGACCGCTTAGATGTCATCCACTTCCCCGCACCTTCGATGGCTTACTTTTGCCCGGTACCTTCTGTCGTAACCTTCCACGATCTGGCAGCAATGAGCCTCAACGGAAATATTACCGCTAAAGAAGCGGAATATTTGCCTGAGGCACTGGACGCCGGACGACGCGCGACCAAACTAATCGCCGTTTCTTGCAGCGCCCGTGATGAAGTGATCCAGCATCTCGGACGGAGCGATGTGACCGTGACATGGGAAGGCGTCAACAGCGATACGTTTCATCCTGCACCAACAAATGAAGTGGAAGCACTAAAGAAGCAGTACGGGCTGGATCGCTACATCCTGTGTATTGGCACGCTGCAACGGCGCAAGAATCACCTGCGTTTGATGCAGGCGTTTGAACGCATCCAAGATGTGGTACCCCATACTTTAGTACTGGCGGGTCGTGATGGCTCCGGCGCTGAGGACATCCGCAGTTATCTGCAAGAGCATCCCAATGCGCGGATCAAACTTCTGGGAACGATTAGCGATGATATACTGCCGACCCTCTACTCCGGCGCGGATGTGCTAGTATGGGTATCATTATGGGAGGGTTTCGGGTTACCAGTATTGGAAGCTATGTCCTGCGGTGTACCGGTAATCACCTCCAACGTGTCGAGTATGCCAGAGATAGCTGATGGCGCTGCGGCACTGGTTGATCCCGAAGATGTAGAGTCAATAGCGCAAACAATGAGGACGATTTTAAGTAATCAGACGCAGCGAGATGAGATGATCAAAGCTGGATACGAGCGCGCCAAAATGTTTGCGTGGGAAAAAACTGCAGAGCGAACCCTGACCGTCTATCAAGAAGCGGCACAAGCTCAACCGCAAACGCAAATAGATAGGCGGCGAGCCAGATCATCCGAAGCTGAATCCCCCCGGTCGAACTAAGCAGCATTCGTTAAGGTATTATGACTGTAGAAGTTGAAAGTAAGCCACTGGCGGCAACAACGCTGCCATCCACAAAACGCAAAGTACCTTACTATTTGCGTGTCGATTCCAGCGCACAGGGAATAAATTTTGCTGAACTGTGGGACTACCGCGAGGCACTCTATCATCTGCTTGTGCGCGATATCAAACTGCGCTATCGCCAGACGATACTGGGGGCGTTGTGGGCAGTCCTGCGTCCACTTATTACAATGGTTGTTTTCACCGTTTTCTTTAACACTGTCGCGCAGGTTTCTTCCGATGGGTTACCTTATCCGGTGTTTTCTTTTGCAGCGTTAGTGCCATGGACGTTGTTCAGTGATGGCATCGGTATGGCAGCAGACAGCCTCGTAGGTCAGGCACATCTGGTACGCAAGGTCTACTTCCCCCGACTATATATCCCCTTAGGGCGCATTTTCGGCGGCGTGATCGACTACGGGTTGAGCCTCATCGTGCTGGTCGGGCTAGCCTTTGCATTTGGGTTGCGCCCATCGTTAGCCGCAGTTTGGGTGATCCCGTTGCTTACCTTGCTAATCCTCGGCTTAACGGTAGGTGTTAGCTTGTGGTTTTCGGCGTTGAATGTGCGTTACCGCGACGTGCGGTACCTTGTTCCTTTCATGCTGCAAATCTGGATGTTTGCGTCCCCCGTAATCTATCCCGCCAGCAAGATCGATGAATCGCTGCGCGTACTCTACAGCATCAATCCAATGGTTGTGGTAATCGAAGGATTTCGCTCTGTGCTGCTTGGTGGTGATGCGCCTACTCTAGCAATGGTAGCGGTAGCTGTCGCCGTCACTGCCGTGATCTTAACGACGGGTATGCTCTTTTTCCACCGCGCGGAAGGAGTGTTCGCTGATGTCATCTAACACAGCCAAACACGCCGCGCCGCCGGGAGTCAGTATCCGTGTCGAAGGCATTGGAAAGCGTTACGTTTTAGGGAAAGCGCGAAACGATTCCTCTGTGCGCGACGGCTTCAATGATCTGTTGAACCTGCCTCTGAACCTGCTTAAAGGTCAGCAGAACGCACAAGCAGAACGCCCCGATGATTTCTGGGCGCTACGCGATGTTACCTTCGATCTGCGTGAGGGCGAAGTGCTGGGCATCGTCGGCAGCAATGGGTCGGGCAAAAGTACGCTACTAAAGATTCTCTCACGGATCACACGCCCAACCGCAGGACATTTCGAGATTTTCGGCAGACTCGGCTCCTTATTGGAGATTGGTACTGGCTTTCACCCTGATCTTACCGGGCGCGAAAACGTCTATCTAAACGGCTCGTTCTTAGGCATGAAACGGCACGAAATCGAGGCGCAGTTTGACCGCATCGTGGAGTTTTCCGGCGTGGAAAAGTTCATTGATACTCAGGTGAAGTACTTTTCCAGCGGCATGTATGTGCGTCTCGCCTTTTCCGTCGCGGCTCACTTGGGATCAGATATTTTGCTGCTGGATGAAGTGCTGGCAGTCGGTGATATTGGTTTTCAGCATAAATCGCGGGAGAAAACACGAAGCATCGCCAAAGATGGACGTTCAATCATCTTCGTCAGCCACATCATGCCCACGGTACTGGAGTTATGTGATCGAGTGATGTGGTTGAATAAGGGCAAGATGATGTGCATTGGGGACACTGAAAGCGTCCTCAAAACTTACATGGACTCGGAAGCAATATCACTTTCGTCGCTCGATCAGCCTGTGCCGTGATGAAGCTGTTTGCTGATAAGCAGTACCTTCCATCGACGGTTGCTCATTTGCCTCTGCTCTATCCATTCTGGGGAATATTGCAGGATAGTCCAGCGGGGATCGATCAGCAGGTTTATGACGATTATCTGCGACGTGCCAACAGCATCTTCACACTGACCCCGCTGGAGCAAGCAGATGCAGCCATATTCCCGTCCCCGTGGGAAGACGTCAGAAATAATGCAGAGGCGGTGGCGGTAGCGGAAAAACTAGCACGAGAAGCGGAGGCTAAGGGCAAACCACTAATCGTGTTTTATCGTGGCGATTACGAGTTCCCGCTGCCATTCGCCAGTAACAATGTCTATTTCTTTCGCACCTCACTCACACGATCCAAACGACAACCACAGCAATACACTTTGCCTGCATGGAGTGCCGATTTCACCCAGCAATACAGCGGCGGGCAGTTGTCAATACGCCAGAAAACCGATCTGCCAGTAATTGGTTTTTGTGGCGATGTCGGATCGGGCAGTACGATGATGGCGAAGCTCGGCAGATGGATCGGGCAGTATCCGGCGCTTTGGAAGTTGGCACGTCGGTTTGGTGTGGAGTTGATTAAGCACAGTGGATCCCGACTGCGCTTGCATGCGCTGCGGACTTTATCTCGTAGCAAACGCGTAAAGCCAAATTTCGTGCTGCGCTACAGCTTTTGGAATGGTGCAGTTTATCGCTCTCGTGTATTGGATGCGGATAAGGTGCGCAATGCACGGCAAGAATACGCCAATAACATGCTTAACAGCGATTACATCCTATGCTTACGCGGCAAAGGGAATTTCTCCTATCGGCTGTACGAGACTCTTAGCTGCGGGCGGATTCCGATCTTGCTGGATAGTGACGCAGTGATGCCTTTTGAGGAGTGGATCGATTGGTCACAGTACGGCGTGTGGGCAAAAGAAGCGGATTTGCCGAGACTTGGTGATATGGTGGCTGACTTTCACGCCAGACTGTCGGAGCAGGCATTCGTGGAATTGCAGCAGAAATGCCGCGCCTTATGGGTAGAATGGCTGTCACCGAGTGGTTTTTACGGGAACATGGGGCGGTATTTTGAGAGCCGCGCCGCTGACCAAACAATGTAGGCAATGATGCTGACACTATTTTGTATACCTAAGCCGTTTCATGGGCATGTTGGCGTGATCCAGTGCAACGCGATCCAGAGTTGGCTGCAGTTACAACCTAACTCCGAAATTGTGCTATGCGGTGATGATGATGGTGTGCTGGAAGCAGCAGCAACATTCAATGTACGCCATTTTCCTGACATCACCCGTAATGAGTTCGGCACTCCGATCCTCAGTGATGCGTTCGAGCGCGTGCAGCAGATTGCCCGGAATCCCCTGATAGGCTATGTGAACGCCGATATGATCCTGCTACCAGATGTGATCAGGGCGTTGCAAAGTGTCTCGCTGCAACAATACTTGATGGTGGGACGCCGTACCGATTTGGATATCACTGCACCTATTGATTTTGAGCAATCCGATTGGCAAGCGGCACTGCGAGAACAAGCTAAGTTTGAAGGGAAAGTACAACACTTCGACCACATCGACTACTTCATCTTCAATCGCGGTTTGGTGCGGAATATGCCAGCATTCGCGGTCGGACGTCCGGGCTGGGACAATTGGTTCATTTACAACTTCCGCGCTCAAAGCATCCCTGTAATTGATGCGACTGCGGCTGTAACCGCAATCCATCAGAATCACGACTACGCCCACGTGCTTAGAGCAAGTGGGGATCGCTGGGAAGGTCCGGAAGCGGATCATAACCGCGCATTAATGGGCGGGAAGGCGCATCGCTTCTATATCGTAGATGCTACGCATAAGCTGACCAACGAGGGCAAGCTGGTAGAAGCTACTGATAACGAGTATCTAGAGCGTCGTGCCAGCCGTCAAGCCATATTCACTGCAGACGCCGATCCAATCAGCCGATTCTTCGCCCGCGCGATGGGCTGGATCGGCAGGAATCGGGCGAAGATGCCAGCGAGTTTGTGGCAGTGGGTGATCCTGAAATTGGCGAAATAGGGTGGGAATTATTGCTATTTATTTCATGGGGAAAATGGGCGGCAAATGGGTGCTTGTCGGTTAGTGGTTTAGTCAAAGTAAGTATTGATCGACAATTATGTATAGAGTTTGTTTAGTTGGTGTCCAAGGATATTTATACGACAATTTAGTTAGAGCATTTACTGTTAGAGGTATTGAAATGGATAGTAAGAGTTACCTTGAGAATGTTGAAAAGCTGCGTGAATTGATCAAAGACGTAGACATTGCGATGTTAACCACAATGGATCAAGATGGCAGCTTGCGCAGTCGTCCGATGGGCACGCAGGATTTCGAGTTCGACGGCGATCTGTGGTTCTTCACTTCCGTCGATACTGCCAAAGTCAGCGAGATCAAAACTGAGAATCGGGTCAACGTGAGCTACGCCGCTCCGGACAAGAATCGCTATATCTCGGTGTCGGGTACAGCGACGCTGATCAACGACAAAGCGAAGATGAAAGAGTATTGGTCGCCCATCTATAAAATCTATTTCCCCGACGGACTTGAAGATCCAAACTTGCGGCTGCTCAAAATCAAGGTGGAGAAAGCAGAATACTGGGATGGTCCTAACGGCTTGATCCCAACTATCATCGGATTCGCTAAAGGTCTGATCGGCAAAGAGGAAGATCTAGGTGAGAATGAGAAGCTACAGTTGAAAAACTGAGCGTAAACCAAGTAGACCAGAGGTTTCAACCTCTGGCTACAAAACTTGTTAAACCCACTGAAGTGGGTAGAGCATTGTAGCCGGGGGTTTCAACCCCCGGTGGAGTAGGCTAACTCAACCGTTATCGCCCCGTTCCGATCCCTGCGAGGAGAGATACCCTCGCGTCTCCTCTAACCCCTCATGTGATCCGATCTCGTAGAAGCGGGTAAATACCTCGTAGCCGCTGAGTTTGCCCTGTGCTGCCAAATCGCGATAAATGTCAGCGAGATCAGTAGGCTGCTCATCGGAAACAGGCGCAAGTACGTCACGATTCAGGATGCCTAAGCCGTAGTCAATGTGCTGCATCTCCGGCACGCAATTGCGCTTGTCGTAGCGCACGATCCGCCCATCCGCGTAGATCACGTTGCTGCGATCCCACTGATCGGCGTTGCGGAACACGGTCATCAGTCCGGGCTGCCCGGCGGCGCGGAAAGCGCGATACACCGCCTGATAGTCGATGTTCAGATAGGAATCGCCGTAGAGGATAAAGAACGAGTCGGTGAGCAGCGGCAGCGCCTTCTTCAAGGCTCCGGCTGTACCTAGCAGTTTAGCGCCATCGAAGGAATAGGACACCTGCACACCGCAGCCGCTGCCATCGCCCAATACCTGCTCGATCTGCTCACCGAGATAGCCAACGCACAGCACGATCCGCGTTAGCCCATTGCGACGTAGCAGTTCCAATTGGTGCACGATAAAGGGCTGATCTGCTACTTCGACCAGCGCCTTGGGAATCGTCTCGGTGATCGGGCGCAGGCGTGTAGCTAATCCGCCGGCGAGGATGGCGACGGCAGGGGATTCGCTGCTCATTGGATGACCGTTTTGGTGCCTTCAAAATCGAAGCGGAAGCGCACTTCCTTCATGCCTGCCTGTGTCATGGCATGACGGAGCCGAGATTTCTCCTCCGCGTAGAACATCAGGAAGCCACCGCCACCAGCGCCGATCAGTTTGCCGCCGAGCGCCCCGTTCTGGCACGCCAGTTCGTACCATTCGTCAATCTGCGGGTTGCTCATCGAACCCGATCGCTTCTTTTTGTGTTCCCAATGCACATTCATGAGGTCGGCAAATTCGCGCAGATTGCCGTGTTCTAAGGCTTCTTTACTGCGCTTCCCCAAATCCTTGATGAAGTGCAGATTATTGATCATGTCGTTGTCATTCTGCTTGCTCTTGTCGTCCTGTTCCTTAAGGATGTTCGATGCGGAGCGCGTATAGCCGGTGAAGAACAGCAGCAGATTGTCTTCGAGGTTGTAGAGATGCTCGGTATTGATCCGCAGCGGAAAGACTTCCACCTCATCATTGGAGTGGAAGCGGAAGCAGGTCAGACCACCGAACGCGGCGATGTACTGATCCTGTTTGCCGATAGGTTCATGCAGTCGTTCGATCTCGATCTGGCAAGCCTGCCGAGCCAATTCATGCGGCTGTACAACATTTTTCTTGTAGGTGTGCAGTGCTTTCAATAGCGCAGTGGTGAAACTACCCGACGATCCGAGTCCAGTTCCCGCCGGAATATCCGCCATGCTGGTCAGTTCGAGGTAGCCCGCTTCCACGCCAACCTGCTGCATCGCCTCGCGGATGATCGGATGCTGGATCTCCTCGATGGTGGCGACGCGCTCCATCTTGGAGTATTTGATGATCAGATCGGTGACGAAGGTCTGATGCAGCGTGATGTAGACGTACTTATCAATCGCCGCCGAGATCACGAATCCGGTATGGTCGCGGTAGTAAGAGGGTAAATCAGTGCCGCCCCCACCCAAGGAGATGCGCAGCGGGCTTCGGGTAATGATCATTGCTCACTCAACTTGTAGATCGTCTCAACAATACGCAGCGCTGCCAGCGCGTCATGCAGATTGGCGCTCGGTTCGCGGTTCAGGCGGATGTCCTCCAGAAATTCCGCGAACTCCAGTCCCCATGATTGATCGCCTCGCGGATATTCCCAGATGGTAGTGTCCGGCGGTCCCATCTGCGGCAGCATCTTGTAGAATGCCAGCCGTTCAACGCCATAACTGCCGCCCAAGCCTTCAACATGCAGTTTAGCGTCCCGCCCGTAAATCTCAAAGGAGAACAAGTTCTTCCATTCGGTGCAGCTTACGTGCAGCCACGCCGCCTGCTGATCCGCTGTGCGCAGCAGCATGAAGCCGTTATCATCGACGGGCATATCCCAGTAATAGGTGTGGGCAAAGCCTTCGACGTAGGCAAACTCGCCCAGAAAGTGCCGCGCCAGATCGATTAGGTGGACGCCCTGATCGATCAACTCGCCACCACCGGAGAGTTTCGGATCAGCACGCCATTCCTTGTCGTAGCCGATGCGTCCGCCGTGTCCATAGCGCCCGCGTAGAAACATCAGCTCGCCGAGTTCGCCGCTGTCGATCAGTTCGCGGCACTTGAGCAGCGCCGGATGATAGCGATGATTGAAGCCAACGCGGACACGCACATTTGCCTGCTGCGCCGCCACGATCACTGGTTCTAATTCGGCGGCAGTACGCGCGGCGGGTTTCTCCACCAGTACATGCTTGCCGTTTTGCGCTGCCCGCAGCGTGATCGGCGCAAGTACGTCGTTGGTGGTGGCGACGATCACGATGTCCACATCGGGGCGTTCGACCAGAGATTCCCATGAGGACGCGGTTTCTGCACCTGTTTGCTTTGCCAGCAATTGTGCCCGTTCGGGGATCGCATCCGCCACCGCGACCAGCCGCGCACCGGCAAGTGCTTTAGAGCGCTTCTGCCCGATCAGACCGCAGCCGACAATGCCAACGTTCATCGATCACCCCAATTTTGCCCGCGATCTTTGGGCACGATGCGGCGCAGCATGTAAATATCGCTATCTTTCATGTCGTCACTGTGATCTGCCAACGTTTCCCATGGATCCCAGACCGCGCTGATCAGCCTGCCGCTGATGCCATCACTGGCGGCGGAAGCGAGATAGACGCACAGATGCGCCCCTTTTTCCGGCGATGTCCCGCCCGTTTTCTTCTGCACCTGCGCCCGCTGGTAGAACTGCGCTCCCACGACATCAGGTCCCGCGTCCAGCACTTCATCGAGCAGGCGGGTGTTCAGCGCACCGGGCGCGACGGCGTTCACGTCGATCTTCGCGCCGAGTTCTTGCATCTCGACGGCGATGGTTTCGGTGAAGCGCACGACGGCGGCTTTGGAAGCGGCATAAGCGCTGAAGCGCGGCAGCGGATTGGTCGCTCCACCGCCGGAGAGGTTGATGATCTTGCCGTAGTTAGCGGCGCGGAAATGAGGCAGTGTGGCGCGGATCGGCAGTACCGTGCCGTATAAGTTGATCTCGATGGCGCGTGTCCATTCAGCCCAATCGACTGACTCGCTGAGGCCTTTAGGACCGTAGACACCCGCGTTGTTGACGAGGATTTGGAATGTGCCGAGCTGATCTATCGCCGTCACTACCAATTGATCGACTTCAGCGGCGTTCGAGACATCGCAGCGTTGGATGATCACTTTTTGATCGGCGTGTGCCAGCGGCGCTAGTTCGTCGCGCGTTTGTTCCAACAGCGTCATATCGCGTGCGCACAGCAGCACATTCGCGCCCGCTTCGATAAATGCCCGCGCGATTGCCTTACCCAATCCTTGATTCGCGCCCGTAATGATGGCGGAGCGCCCCGAAAGTTGTCCTGTCATTTCGTCGTTGTTCTCCCAACGCTGAGATAATGCTCTGCACCGCCAAGCTGTGCCGCCACGAAGCGGTTCGGATCGATGATCACGACTTGTGCCATCACGCGCTGGCAGTCCGCCAGAGTCATATCGCGGAACTCCGCCCATTCGGTGGCGATCACGGCGGCGTGTGATCCGGTGAGGGCTTCTAGCGCCGATCCCTTCACCTGCACATTGGCGAGATCGTCCGGCAGCGGATCAGCTTTCGGATCGTAGGCGGTGACGATTGCGCCCTCTTGCAGCAGCGCACGGCACAGATCGAGTGAGGTAGATCGGCGCAGCGTGCTGGTTCCAGCTTTGTAAGTTAGCCCCAAGATGGCGATCTGCTTGCCACTGAGATCGCCAAGCTGCAACTTCAGCGCATGATACGCCCACAATTTATGCGCCTGATTGCTCGCCAGTGCGCCATTCAGTACGGGCAGTGCCGTTTCGTGCTGCGATCCGAGCTGACCGAGAAAAACCAGATCGCGTGCCAGCGTGCCGCCAGCGAATGCCGCACCGGGACGGAGATAAGCACGCGGTCCGATGCGCATCTCACTCTTGAGTCCGCGCTCCACTTCGGCGGCATCCGCGCCTGTACGTTCGCAGAGGATGGCAATCTCGTTCATGAAGGCGATGGATAAGCCGAGAAAGGCGTTAAGCGCGTGTTTGGTCATCTCCGCCGATTCGACGCTCATCCATTCGAGCTTATCGGTGATCGGCGCGAATAGTGCCGCCAGCCGATCCCGATCTCGCTCTGCTGAGATGCCGATGACCACGCGATCCGGTTCGAGGAATACGTTCAGCGCGTTGCCAAGCCGCAAATTCTCCGGCGAGTAAGCAAAGGTCACGCCGCGCTCAGGATATTGTTCTGCGTACTGTCGCGCTAATGCTGCCGTCGATCCGATGGGCACTTGTGAGGAGATCAGTACCGTTGCATTTGCAGGAATCGCGGGGAAGATGCGTTGTACGCGCTTGAGTACGTGATCCACGTCGGCGCGGTCTTCGTCATCGACGGGCGTGTCAAAGGAAATCCAGACGATGTCGGCATCTTTGAGCGCGGCGGGATCAGTGGTGAAGCGGATCGCGCCGGATGCTAGTTCCTCGCGCAGCAAATCCTCGACTCCCGGCTCGAAGATCGGCGCTTTGCCCGCGCTGAAATTAGTGATAACCGCTGGATCGTCGTCCAGTCCGATCACGGTATGACCAACTTTCGCCAGCCCAACGGAAATAACAGTGCCGAGATGCCACAGTCCATAAACGCAGCAGTTCATATGCTTTACCGCCTAGCGCCGTTCTAGCAGCCAGTTTTGTTCCATTAAATATTCCAGCGTCTTGACCACGCTCTGCTGGATCGTCAGCTTGGGCTGCCAGCCGAGCGCCCGCACTTTGCTGCAATTCAGAAAGATGAAGGGATTATCCCCGATCCAGCCGCGTTCGCCGCCCGTGAATTGCAACTCCGGCTTGATGCCTAGCCGATCCGCGATCCAGCCGATGGAATCTACCACGCGGCAGTATTCATCCGTACCCAAGTTATAGATGTTGACCTTTTCCTGAGCGTGTTCGATCACCGTGAAGATGGCGTTGATGCAGTCCTGCACGTAGAGATAGGATTTGCGCTGCTGACCATTGCCGAGCACACGCAGATGATGCGGATCGGCAAGCAGTTGGCGATAGAAATCGAAGATGTGTCCGTGCGTGTATCGCTCTCCAAGGATGGAAACGAACCGGAAGATATAGCCCTGAAAGCCGAAGCCTTCGCAGTAGGCAGCGATCAAGCCTTCGCCGGAGAGTTTGGACGCGCCGTAGAGCGATGTTTGCACGGGGAAAGGCGCATCCTCCGGCGTGGGGATCAGCGCTGCTTCGCCGTAGATCGATCCGGTGGAGGAAAAACCGATCTTGCGGATACTGTTGGCACGCATCGCTTCCAGTACGTTGAAGGTGGCGATGGTATTCTGTTCGAGGTCTTTGCGCGGATGTTCCGTCCCGAAACGCACATCGGCATTGGCGGCGAGGTGAAACACGAACTCGCAGCCATGCATGGCAGAAGTCAGCGCAGGTAGGTCGAGCGTATCGCCTTGCACCAGCTTGAACTGCGCTGATTCTTGCGCTCGCTTAAGGAATTCAATCTGCCCGGTGCTGAGATTGTCGTAGACAGTGACATGGTGACTAGCTTGCAGCAGGCGATCCACAAGATTGCTGCCGATGAATCCTGCTCCACCAGTGACGAAATAATGCATTGAAGGTGAACCTGATCTTTCTAACAAAGACGCATGATCTTAGTGAGGCAGTGCCACTTCGGGATTTGCCGCTGGTTTGGGATGCGACATGAAACGAATGCGGAAAATATCCATCACGTTGCGGATGTTACCACTGAGCAGTTGCAGGCGGCTATCGCCGTCATCACGCCAACGGATCGGCACTTGCGCCATGCGGTAGCCCGCTTGTTTAGCGAGATAGAGAATTTCGACATCATACATGTAGCCATCAATGCGCTGACGAGCAAACAAATCGTGCCCGATATGGCGCTGAAAGAATTTAAAGCCACACTGTGTATCAATGATGTCGTGAAGTCCGGTGATAGTACGCATGAGAATGCCGAAACCCCGCGAGCCGAGCTGACGGTACAAGGGTTGCTTGCGTTCGATCCGCGACTCTTTCAAGCCGCGAGAACCGATCACCAGATCGTAGCCTTCCCGCAGCAGCGGCAGAAATTTGTCCAACTCATCTATGGGAGTCTTGTTATCGGCATCAGCAAAGCCGACGATCTCGCCGTGTGTAAGGCGCATCGCTTCTCTGATTCCGTGACCCTTGCCCATACGCTCAGGATTACCGATGACTTGCAACGCCGGATTCGACTGCGCCATCTCCGCTACGATCTCGCGCGTGCCATCGTTACCATCTGCAGAAACGATGATCTCATAGCTTAAATCCCGTGCTTTGAAATAACGCATTGCCTCTATGATGGTGCTGGCAATCGTACGCGATTCGTTATACGCGGGCAGGATCAAACTAATGTTGCATTCAGCAGCCATAATAACAGGCGCTCCGTTTACTGTGTTCCCAGTCACTTACAGATACCAAATCCTCAGTTTACGAGCAATCACAGCTTAAACTGCGATGCTTGGGCATCGTTGTAAAACATTTTCACGGTATCCAATGAATAGTCTTCCAAGTCTTTGCCGAGATTGGGGAGCTTCGCCAGCAGATCACTGGTCATGGTAATGATTGGACAGCCGATTTGCTCCGCCTGCACAACGTTAAACACCTCGCGCGGACTCGCCCACAATAATTCTGCGTTAGGCAAATCTCGCAAGATTTTTAGCGATTCGATCATGATCGGCAGCGGGTCGCAGCCCGCATCAGCGATCCGTCCGGCGAAAACCGAGACAATGGATGGCACCTCCGCTTGCAGCGCGTCGCTGACTTTTCGTACTTGTGCGGGTGTCATAATGGCGGTGACGTTTAACTTCAATCCATCTGCCGCCAGCTTCTGTATTAAAGCAGCGGACGACTCGCGGCGCGTATTAGTAACTGGAATCTTGACATAGACATTCTCGCCCCAACCTGCAATCAAGCGGGCTTGGCGTTCCATTTCGTCGAATTCATCGCTGAATACCTCGAAAGAAACCGCACGATCGGTGATGTGCTGGAGAACTTGTTGAGCGAATGCCGAATAATCAGTAACGCCATGTTTACGCATCAACGTGGGGTTGGTGGTGAAGCCTTTGATGTGTGGTAGCTGTGCCAGATTGAGGATGTCTTGTAAGTTGGCACCGTCAGCGAAAATCTTGATACGCAGATCAGTAAATTGCATCCAATACATCCTTTTCTACACTTACATACTATGGTACTAGCATGATTGTGCTAATACTCCTACGACCATCCTACTTGTGATCTTGCCGCAAAATCCAGTCAACTGCGTCTATCAGTCTTATAACCCCATGATCAGGTCGCGAGTTGCCACGCTTGGATGCTGAATGGCTGTATTCCAACAAGATGGTCCGGCAGCCCGCATTCTGCCCGCACTGTACATCGCTATCTTGATCACCGATCATCCAGCAATTGTTCAACTCTAGATCGAAGGAGGCAGCCGCTTCTCGCAACGACTTTGTTCCCGGTTTGCGACATTCACAGTTTGTAGTGTAGGCAGGCACAATGCCGCGTGGATGATGATAGCAGTAGTATGCCGCGCTTAAATGTACGCCTGAGTGAAGCAGTTGTGCGTCTAATGCATTATGCACTGCTTGTAAGTTTTCCAATGAAGTTTTGCCTTTGGCATAGCTCGGTTGATTAGAGACAAGGAACAGAAACCAACCAGCATCAATCAAACGACGCAACGCTACGTCTACACCATCAATCAGGCGGAGGGTATCACTGGTGCGCGGCGACTCCCATTCATCGGTATCGGCGTAGTAGACGAGATGGTTAAGGGTACCATCTCGATCTAGGAAAATGCCGCGCTGACCCACCTGATTACTCGCCCTCGTTCATGGTCGCCAGCGCGTTGACGATCAGGTGCCAGACCACCGCTTGCCAGCTTTCGGCGTGTGGAGTGATCCGCTCTGTGGAAACAACGGGGACAAGGATGGTGACATCTGCGAGCTGTTTTGCCATGCCGCCATCACGACTGACAACGGCGATGATCCGGCTGCCGACAGACTTCCCGTATTCCATCGCGCGGACTAGGTTTAGCGATGTGGTAGATGAGCCACCACCGACGGAGAAGATTAGTAGCGCATCGCCGTCGTGTAGATGCGAACCCTGCAACCAGTTGGCAAAAACGGCTTCCCAACTCACGTCATTGACCCACGCCGTCAGTTCTGACACGTTATCGGTCGGTGCGTAAGTCTCCATGCCAGCGATCTTACGGAAATCGTTGACAGCGTGCGAAGCGTTACCTGCACTGCCACCCACGCCGAGGATGAATAAACGTCCCTGTCTCTGGCGGAGTTCGCGCAGTACGTCAATCGCCTGTTTGATCGCTTGCTGATCGATCTGGGCAGCGATCTGGGTCACTTCCTCCAAGTACCGGGCAATATAGTTGTTGAGATCGAGCATGATGATTATTCATCCTTCACTTTCGTTAACTGACGACGACTTAAGTCGCGCAGCAAGCGATATACGCGATGTAGTGCGATCAGCGGAAGCGACAGCAGCGGATTATTGGCAGCTTGCATAAGCAGCCACGCCAGCCGCGCATTATCCATAAACGACTGATGTTCCATCTCCTTGAGTAGGCGCAACACCATGCGTCTTCGCCAACCGAGATCAGCCGAAGCTTGTGTCAGAGTCATTGCCTGCCCGCGATACTTCTCATAGATACGTGGCAGTTCAAGATGCATAATCTCTGGCATGGCGCTGGTTTTGCCATCTGCGTACATCCGAAATGCGCCGATGTAGTGCGGCAACAAGTTAAAATCATACCCCCGTTGGAGGATGCGTAGGAAAAACTCGTAGTCGAGTGCGAATTGGAAGCTCTCATCCAGCCCCCCGACCTGTTCCCAAACGCGGCGCGACCAATAGACCGTTTCTTGCGGGATAAAGTCAACACGCTTGAAGATGAACTCGTCGGGGATGCCACGCAACCACCGGGTCTGTACACGGCTGTTGGCATCGATCACTTTTCGCAGTCCGTAGACCACAGAAGTTGCAGGATTTGCGTCAAAGGTTTGCCCGATCGCGCACAATGCCCCCGGCAGCATCAAGTCATCGGAGTTGAGCCAACCCATCACTTCACCTGTCGCGCGGGCAAAGCCTTTGTTGATCGCATGCGCTTGCCCATGATCCGGTTCGCTGACCCAGTAACTCAGATACGCAGCATATTTTTGGATGATTTCGACGCTGTTATCCTTGCTACCACCGTCAATGACGATGTACTCAAGGTTTGGATAGCCCTGTGCCAGCACCGAACGGATCGTTTCCTCTAGATAATGTCCCTGATTGTAAGACGGCGTGACGATAGTAATGCGCGGAAGCGACGATGATGTACAAACCGCTGCGGAGGCGGACAACTCCCATGGGTAGCCATGTTTGTCAGCAGGAGGTGGTGGTAGTGGCAAGTTAATCAAAATACTCACTCACTTACGACGCAGCCAGCCGCTGGGAAAATACGAGATATCCGTGGTTAATGCACTCTCGGTGAAGGGTTTGCGCGGCGTCTCTGCGACAAATTCGGAATGGCTTTCGAGGAACGTTTTGACTGCATTAATTGGATTATCCCATTGCCATTGAGGCGAACCACGCGGCACATCATAGAGATCGTAGGTGATGCCATCAGCGACAATCAAATATGACCCCGACGTTACAAACTGGTTGTACGCTTCTAATTCCGCAAGTACATGATCTCTGGAATGATTAGAGTCAAGAATAATCAACACTTTTTCATTTGGCTTGAGCAGCGAACGCACTTGCTCAACTGTGCTCGGCGCAGCGGAGTCCGCTTCGAGTAAGGTAATCAGCGCGAATAGCGCGTGCGATTCAATTGCTCGACGATTGTGCGGGCGGATTTCGATATCGATGCCGATCACGCGCCCACGCTCCATCGCTTTGCACAAGCTAGCATAAAAGATCAACGAACCACCATGTGCCACGCCTGCTTCAATGATGACATCCGGCTGCACCGCGTAAATTACTTCTTGCAAGCGGATCAAATCTTCAGGAATCTGAATTACCGGACGCCCGAACCAACTGAACTGGTGCGGATACTTCTGATCCCAACCAACTTTGAGCCATTGACGCGATAGCAATGCAAACGCTTCTATGCTGTAAAGCGGTAGTGTCCGACTAGCTGCACCATCAGTGACTGTCAGTTTTTGCGTATCTGTATCGATCAGTAGCTGCATGTACTCACTCCAATGCTACAAGTGATATATCGCTGTCAAGCTCGCGCAAGAGCTTAGCGCTTTCCGCCAAATAATTCGGATTCATGATCAACAGTGTGCGGATTCCTTGTGCTGCCGCCTGACGCAAACTGAAGATCGGATGTCCGGTACCGGGTAGGTAGTTGCCTTGCTTGTGGGGATTGAGATCAACTACACCTTGCAGCAGTTCCGCCTGTGGATCGATGAGGTTGGCGAAGGTGACTCCTTTTGCGCCAGCTCCCCATAGCGCCACACCGCCTTGCCGCGTGTATGATTGCAACTTAGTACGCCATGCCTCCAAGCGCACGGGGACAGAACGGGCAAAGGTACGCGCCGCGGTCAGCAGTTGCTCCGATTTGGCAGGTTGAGTGGAGAAGCGATCTTTTGCGTTCAAACCCGCTTCTAGCCACATATATTGCTGATCAAACAGGAGGCGTAAGGCATCGACACGAAAACCAGCGCTTTCAAAGGCAAAACTTAGTGATGCGGGCGTGAAATAGGAGCAATGTTCGTAGAAAAAGTCCCAGAACGCTGTATTTTCCAGAATCCAATTGAGATCGGGAGTCTCAAAATACAAGCGAGCACGTGGGGAGTCCGTGACTGCTGATTTAATGGTGCGCAAAAAGGCAGCGGGGTCAGCAATGTGTTCAATCACATGGCGGCAGATCACGGCGTCTGTTTGAGGAATACTCGCTGCACCAGTGAAGCGCTGTTGTCGAAAGGTTAACCGACCATTGAGGTCGTTTTCGGGACCGCTATACGCTGGATCGAAGCCGTAGCCACGATTACTAGAGTCTGCCATCACCATTCTACGCAGAAAATCGCCCGATCCGCAGCCGATTTCGATGATGTTGGCGTTGTGTATTCCTCGCTCGTGGACCAAATGATGTACTAGCTCATCGAGATAGCTGCTGAAGAAGGCGGAGTGCTGTTGTGCGTTGTCGTAGTGTTCGTCGTAGCTGACTTTGCCGGGTTCAAAAGAAGCGTTGAATACAAATCCGCAGTAATCGCAGAGCATGATATGTAAAGTGCCCCGAGCGATCTCCCGCGCTGCCCGTGCCGTTGGCATGATTTGATGCTGCTGTACGGGAACGCCGCTGCGTTCGTACAGAGTAAAGGAGGCGGGCGCTGAACACAAAGGGCAGTAGTAAGTCTCGTTCATGGGGTACGGCGTTCTAAGAGATGTTCCCGCCACCAATCGACAGTACGCTGAACCGCTTGATCGAGCGAAAAGGCAGGCGACCAACCGACCTCGCTGTTTAGTCG
Source organism: Anaerolineae bacterium (assembly GCA_019637555.1). GTDB lineage: Bacteria > Chloroflexota > Anaerolineae > Aggregatilineales > UBA2796 > JAHBVK01. The sequence continues at coordinate 53,544 of JAHBVK010000029.1, read as the reverse complement.
CGTAGTGTCACCGATCAGCAGGTTGGGTTCACTTGCTGATGCAGGAATTGCCCCGAAATGCACCGCATCAAGCCGATCTAGTTTTGTGGCTACTAGTTCAAGTATCTGGCGCAGTGTGGAACTACGTCCTGAACAGACGTTGACCGCACCCTTTACCTGCGAGTCGAGCAGGGCGACAAAGGCAGCGGCGGCATCCTCTACATACAAGAAATCACGCACCTGTGTGCCTGCAGAACAGCGTGCCGTTTCCCCCTTGAGCAACGCGCGGATCACATAGGGAACAACGCGATCTGGATGTTCATGTGGTCCGAAGGTGAAAAACATCCGCCCCCATGCCACACTGAAGTCGCTTTTCTGTTGAGTATAGGCGCTGAGGACAGACTGCAATGCGTTTTTGCTGGTACCGTAAAGTGTGGTGGGTTGCAGTGGCGTTACTTGTTCGCTGAGATAGCCGTAGCGCCAATCATATTCAGCGCATGTACCAGCAACGATCATACGCTGTCCACCATGCAGTTCAAACTGCTGCACGAGGTCGAGACTAGCTTGTAGCCAGCGTAAATTGTCGGGAGATGACCAGTATAGTTTCGGCGTGGCTACCCATGCCATGTGCAACAAATGCGTGGGGGCAATCGCAGTGAACAAGCGATCCACCTGCGTGCTTTCCAACAAGTCCGCTTGATGCCAGTGTACAGCCAAATGCGGATCAGCAGTTGGTATGTGTCGTGCTGCGGCGTGGACTTCGTAGCCAGCCTGCAGAAGCAGCGGCAGTGTATGCCCGCCGATAAAGCCACTTGCTCCGGTCACCAGTACGCGCTTCATCAACAATGTGCCTTAGACAACGCTGATGTTGGGGATCGGGACGATAAATTTGCCGCCGCGCGTGCGGTACTCGAACTGCTGGTTCAGGATTTCAGTGGCAAAGTTCCAAACCAGTAAGAGGACATAATCCGGTTGAGCTTCCAAAAGTTTTGACACTGGCTCGATACGCAAATGTGTACCCGGCGTATATAAGCCTTGCTTCACCTTACTACGATCCACCAGAAAGTCCAGTGTTTCTGTGCCAATGCCGCAGTAATTGAGCAGCGTACTGCCTTTAGCTGACGCACCATAAGCGGCAATCTGTTTGCCGTCCCTTTTGAGCTGGTTCAGCAATGCTAATAGGTCGTGGCGTAACTGTTCGATTTTCTCACCGAAACTGCGGTAATACTCGTATTGATCGACGCTGCCAGCCACTTCTTCTGCTAGTAGATCACGGACGCGCTGCGATACAGGGACACGATCAGGATGCTGTACGAACAAGCGCAACGAACCACCGTGAATAGATAAGCGCTCTACATCGACGATCTGCAAGTGATGGCGCTGAAAGAGACAATCTAGCGAATGCAGTGTGAAATAGGATAGATGCTCATGGTAGATGGTGTCGAACTCCACATTGTCGATCATATCACGGACATAGGGCATCTCTAGCACCGCAACACCACTATCTTTGAGCAGGATCGCAATGCCAGCGACGAAACTATTGAGATCAGCGACATGTGCCAACACATTGTTAGCGTGGATTACATCCGCATGCCGCCGCTCGTGCGCTAACTGCTGTGCCAGCAATTCACCGAAAAATTCAGGTATTGTAGGTACGCCTTTTGCCTGCGCTACTTGAGCGATGTTGAGAGCTGGCTCAATTCCTAACACGGGGATGCCGTGTTGCTGATAGTATTGCAGCAAATAGCCGTCATTGCTGGCGAGTTCAACGACATTGTGCTGTGATGAGAGTTGTCGATCTTTGATCAAGCGCTCAACGATGCCACGCGCATTTTCCAGCGCCGTGTCTGAGTAGGAAGAAAAGTAAACATACTCGCGGAACAGCGATTCCGGCGTCAGGGTATCGGTGATTTGCAGCAAGGTACACTGCGGACAATAAACCAATTTTAGTGGATAGACTGCTTCCGGCTCGGATAAAGTTGGCGATTTCAACAGCGCATTAGCCAGAGGAGTATTGCCAAGGAAAACAACAGGCAATAGGGTGGAAGATCTGCATGAACGGCAGCAGTTAATCGTGATCGAAGGCGAATCGGATGACATATTGAGGCGTTGAAGCCTCCTCACTCAATACTGGTAACACCGCGCGCAATATTGACAGGAATCTAAGGCAATGTCAATATCGGCACGCTTAATCAATGCTCAATTAATGGTTGCACCAATTGTATGACTTCTCCACTTTTTTCGATCTTGATACCAACCCGTAATCGTGGACATCTAATCAGCGATGCAATTCGCAGTGCGTTGGCGCAAACCTATGGCGATTACGAACTCGTGATCGTGGCGAATAATTGTGCGGATAACACGCGCGAAGTCGTACAGTCATTCAGCGATCCGCGAATCCGCTATGTTGAGACGGATCGCACGCTGACCATGCCGGATAACTGGGATTTTGCCTTTAGTCAGGCACGTGGACGCTATGTCACGATCCTTTCCGATGATGATGCGATTGTCCCCAATACGCTGCGTTATGTGGCAGAACATGCGATCAACGATAATCCTCGCGTGGTGACGTGGGAGGATGCCAACTATTTTTATCCAGATTGGCGTGATCCAGCGATGAGAAATATTACACTGCTGTTCCGCTATAGCGATAACGCCATCGAAGATTTGCCTTCCCGGACCTACATCGATATGTGCAGAACGTTCTCGTTCTCGTGGAGTACACCACTACCGAAAGGCTTGAACTGCGTTGTGGATCGGGAATTCTTTGAGGATTGGCGCGGCAAGTTGGGTAAGCTGTTTTATGCGATTGCTCCTGACTTCGCCTTTGCTTGGCTGACCACACATCTATGTCCGACGATCCGGGTACTGCATCGTCCACTGGCGGTACGCGGCATCTCTGATAACAGCATCGGATCGAGTCATGGCATGGGACCAAACGCCGCCGCCTTCTATCGTGAATTCGGTGAACTGGATTTTTTCAAAGAGACTCCGATCACAATTCCTTCGACGGTCAATCATATTGCGGCGACGCTGCTGCGAGTAAGTGCGGCTTTACGTCAAGTCGGTGTAGAGGCGACACAGTTAGACTGGCAGGCGTTTCTACTGGCAGCGGTCAGGCAGTTCCGCGAAGCCAAGACCATGATCCCCGATTGGGAGAGTTACATACCAGAATTGCTGCGTGCGGCTGATCAGTTTTCGTCCACTGTTCAGCAAGAAGTACGTCAGATCATCGCCACCCCTCCAGAAGAACCAGCGCCAGATCGAGAGACGATCTGGCAACTAAAACAGCGCACTGCGCGCATGGCGTTGGAATATCCCCCTAATGTTACCTTGAAAGCTGCGAAGCATCAGGGCGATGAACAATGCGCCCGCTGTCAATTGGGCTTGCAAACGGGCGTCCTTGCCGCCGAACAGTGGGGCTACCTGTACATGTTCGGAGAGGAACTAGGCGCTGCCAACATCTACGAAACTAGCCTGCATGTTGAAGAACATTACGATCTACTAATGCGCTGCTACCGCAAACAACAGCAGCAGCAACAGGAGCACATCCCCCTGCCTTAACAATCAGCAATTGATATAGTGAAGTACAAAATCGGATTGAGATGGAAGGTTAGCCAGTGGCTGCATTTGCGCTCACGCTTATCTTGTTTATTTTCTGGTTAGTTCTCGGATATGCCGTCGCATATACGCTCAACGCGAGAAGTGATGTACTGCAAAATGCGCTCTTAGCTCCTGTGGTGGGTATCGCGGTAACACTGCTGCCTATGTTCTGGCTAAATCGGCTCGGGCTGCCTATTGAACGATTTGCGACAGTGTGGTTGATGACGTTGATTCTATTGACCGCGATTCTGTGGTGGTGGCGTCGTCCAATCGTTCCATTGAAAAAGTATTTGCCATTTGCTTTGATCTTGATTGCAGCATTGCTGGTGATCGGACAACCGTTACTGTATTTCGGCTTTGAATGGCGCAGTTATGGCAATGACGACATGGCAAATTATGTGCTGCGTGCGGCGCGATTACTCCATTACGGCTTCTATGACGCACCTACGATTGACGGACTTCGCTATGACTACAGCCAGATATTCTGGTTTATGGATGTGCCGTCCAATTCTCGCGCTGGCGTAGATATGCTATTGGCATGGGTCGTCGGCGTGATTGGTGCGCCGCTGAACGTAGATACTCTGCAGGCGTTCATGCCTGTAGCGATTGTCTTCCATCTGGCGCTGCTAAGTGCATCGGGTGCGCTGATCTACTCTTATCGACGCTATCGAATGGCAGCAGTAGTCGGCACCGCGCTACTAGCCGTTTCCGCTATGACAATGCTAGGAACCTTGTATCAATTGTTCGCACAAGTACTTGGTGTTGCATTGATGGTTGGTTGCTCTGTATTGCTACTGCGTCCGCTCTACTCAATAGCTGTACGCCCGCGCGTGACACTGCGTTACGGCATTTTGCTGGCGATTATGCTTGCCGCCTTCTGGCTTGTCTACCCGGAGATCACGCCGTTCTTCGTCATTGCATTCGGTTTGTATGTTTTACTGGGTTTAATCCGCCGTTGGTGGTCGCTCAGTTGGAAGCAGAATCTGCTCAACTTTGTGCCAGTTATTGCCCTGACACTCATTTTTCTAAACACTTACCTCCTCAACTATGTATTGTATCTACTACAGCAAACAGCCGCTGGAATCAACACGGGCAATAACAGCATCTTTCCCTACTTTTTGCAACCAACCGGATTTGCGAACCTATGGGGGCTGCAGAGTATTAGCCGACTCCCGGCGGAGCCATGGCTATCGTTGACAATTATTGCTGGTGGACTACTGCTGACTATCGTATGCGGCGCAAGCCTCTGGTTAGCATGGCGTGGCTATCCTACGGCAAGTATCTCCGTCGTTATGCTTGCATTTGCAGCACTGTTATTTATCCGACAGAGCGGCTTTGGCTTATTCAAACTGGCAATGTTCAGCCAGCCATTTCTTGTTGGCACGATTACTGTGTTCTGTTTGATCTACCTTCGCCGCATATCGCAACGCCTGCGTCTAGCCTTATTAATCCTGCTTGGCATTAGTGGTCTGCCCGCCATTAGCAGTTACACCAATTCGAGCTGGGGACAAACATCTGAATTTGTGGCGCTTTACAATATTTCCAATCTGAACATGAACACTAAGTTAGATGCGCTAATTCAGGCTAAGAATCCCACCCTGATTATCAGTGATGCTCTTAACTCGGTGTCAGGAAAATTTCAGGCGCTCGATACGGCTGGTATTCCAACGAGCTTTCTTAATCAACCACTATTCTGGTACTTGCTACCAAGAGGTCGAGATACAAAGGGATCGCCATGCCCACCGGACGAGCAGTTTGTCCCTAATTACGCGCAATGTCGAATCATTTACAATGCTATCTACGACCAGCTCAAAACTTATGAGTTTGACCATCACGATCCACAAAACCCAACTGCTCAAAGTTCGTTCTATGTCTTTCAGCCGGACTTAGAAGCGCAGCAAGCAATGGCGCAAACAAAAGATGCATATTGGCTCATCGGTACAACACAATTAACGATCCTGAACCGTTCTCACTTTGCAACTCAGGCAAGCGATCCAGTCATGCTACTTTCTGATAACGAAGCCAAGGATGTGCTAATTTACATCTACTCGTTGGCTTCTGGTGAACTTCGCTCGTTCAGAAGCAGTTTTGGCTCGCTTTTACCCGACTACTTTTATCCCGGTAGCAGTGTTCAAGGATTAAAGCGATATCTTCTGCTTCGAGCAATAAACCTTTCACCAGCATCAAGATTGGTCTTGAACATGACAACTACCATAAGAGGAGATGGCAACGCTACTTTACCTCTCGCTAGTGTGGTTGGTGACCAGCGCTATCCATTTCAGGTTGTAGGGCGAGGATCAGCACGCCTCTTTTCGCCACCCTTGAAAGCTCAATCTTTCGATGGTTTAGAGTATCTACTGGTAGATTTGGGCAGTGACTTAACGGACGAGTTCTTGCCGCCTGCACAATCTGGGATTATGCGTTTGTTCGGCACGAATATCAATCGCTTCAGTGGGCTTTCGTTGGCATATCTGCGGGATCTATCGCTGATGGCAGAGGAGGAGTACGCCCGCTTAGTCGCTCCTACTTCTCTTAGTAAGTTTCCGCAGGATCTGGACAATCCGGCGCTGGAATATTCGGGGGTTTACGAGGATGGCTGGCTCTCCGAATCTGCCTTCTTTGGACTAGAGAAAAGTAGTAACGCTGGCGATCTAGTGGTAAGTGGGCTTGTCCCCCAGATCGGAGACCCAAACTTTAGTACAACGCTACGCCTGCTTGTCGATGATGTTGAGCTGGCGAATTCGACGCTGCAAACTGGAGAATTTGAGGTGCGTGTGTCTTCAGCCTCAATTGTGGCAGGACGGCACCGCGTGGAACTGCAGTTCAGCGCGGTGCAGAAGCTACCGGGAGGTGACAGACGCCCCGCTGCTGCTGTACTCAAAATGGTCGGCTTTGAAGAAGGTTAATTGGCAAGTACTCTGGCTTACAGCAGTGCGTCAACTAGCCGTTGACAATCAGATCAAGTAGAAATTGACGTAGGTTCAGGTGTAAAGGTGATATATTGCGAGGCAAGTATTCTAGTGCTAAGGCGATAGCGCACATGCTCCCACAGATGGCGCTCCAAATAGGGCTTAATACGCTCATTGATCTCGCCCTGCGTGACCTGCCGACCAAGCGCACGCTGGCGCAACCGGAACATCTCTTGCTGCCCGATGGTAAGCATATCTTTGCTTGTCTTTTGCTGCGTGTGGATCCTAAACGCGCCTAAAAATCGTGGTAGTCGCTTAAAGGTGGCGCCTGTTTCGCGGAATCGCAAGATCAAATCCCAATCGAGGGCGAAGCGGAAACTCTCGTCCATCGCGCCGCCAGCTTTTTCCCACACTGATCGCCGCCAGAACAGAGTTTCCTGTGGCACATAATCCGCCCACGACAGCACTTCGGAATCATGAGCAGGTAGCAACCAGCGTCCTACGTCCTGATCATTTTCGTTGATCACGATGCGATGCCCGTAAATCACGTCAACTTCAGGATGCGCGGCAAAAAATGCACCTACATATTGCAGCGTTCCGGGGAGCAGTAGATCGTCGGAGTTAAGATATGCCATGATCTCGCCCGTAGTGCGCGCAAAGCCACGATTGATGGCATCCGCCTGTCCGGCATCCTTCGCAGATTCGGCATGACTTAGGCGCGGTGCGTAGCGATCCAACAGATCCGGTGTGGCATCAGTTGATCCGCCGTCTTGCACTACATATTGAAGCTTAGGGTAGTTGTGAGAGAGCACACTCTCCATTGTTTTGGCGATGTAGGCTGCCTGATTGTATGACGGTGTGACGATAGCAATCGACGGTAGATTGGTAGCGGAGAGACTGGTTGGCGGCGGAACGCGGATCGGACGTGGCACATACTGATTCAACATGCCCAGCTTTGGTGTAGTCAGATTGGCAAGCGATCTACTTACCCGACCCAAGCGAGCAGAATAGAGACTCCTCGGCGCAGGTAAGACTTCGGAAGGCAGTTCTTGTCGGTATTGAGTCGTGCTTGCTGCCCAGAACGCTAATTCTGTCGCCAGAAGTGACTTGTGCTCACTCAGAGAGGATGATCTAAATCCAACAGGTTGAGCCAGTTTGATTAAGCTTGCCAGCAGTGATGCACGCGTTTGTTCCACAGACTCATCGGATTCCTGCTCCTCCGTGTTTAGCGTTACCTTTCGCAGCAACCAGTTATTTGGCGCACTTACACTGACCACAAACTGCGCTGCTTCGGACAACTCTTTTGCCGTCCATACTGCGGTGCTGCCATCGAGATGAAGAACTAGCTGTGGTCGCAGTGCCTTGACCAGTGGAGACAAACCTCGCACGGCGTCATAGGGCAAGATAGCTGGCTTGTAGAAATCGTTGCCCAACACTGAGGTGAGCGAGGAGATAGCTTCGGGAGGAGTCAAGAACCACAGATCGATCTCGTTTGCCAGATCGAGGTCTGCAAACTGTTGTAGCAAACTAAATAGCGGAGATCGACTGATCTCCGCTGCGCTACGGTTGAAGGTGACCAAGCACAATGGGCGCATATTAGGACTGGCTTCTGATACGGACTTCAGTTGTTTGCTTTTAGCTCTGGGCTTCCGCCAGCACTTGTTCTTTATACCATTCTACAGTTTCGCGCAAACCGACAGGGAAGGACGTTTTTGCCTCGAAGCCGAAATAATCTCGCGCTCGCGACACATCTAGCTGGCGACGCGGTTGACCATTAGGCTTGCTCGGATCAAAACGGAACTTGCCTTGAAATCCGGTTGCTTCAGCGATCAGGGTAGCGAGGTCACGAATTGAAATCTCATAGCCGCTGCCGATATTAACAGGTTCGTCCCCGTTATATCGTTCCGCTGCCATGACGATGCCCTCTGCTGCATCCTTGACGTAGATGAATTCGCGCGTCGGCGTGCCATCTCCCCAGATTTCAATCTCATCCTGTCCGCTGTTGATAGCGTCGAGGCACTTCTTGATCAGTGCGGGAATGACGTGTGAACTGGAGGGATGAAAGTTATCTCGCGGACCATAGAGATTGACGGGCAGCAGGTGAATGCTATTGAAGCCATATTCCTGACGGTAGGCATTGCCCTGTACCAGCAGCATCTTCTTTGCCAGACCATACGGGGCATTTGTTTCTTCAGGATATCCGCTCCACAAGTCTTCCTCGCGGAAAGGTACTGGGGTGAATTTGGGATACTCACAAATAGTACCAACGGCGACCATTTTGGTAATGTTTGCTTGCCGCGCCTGCTCCATCAACATGGTACCCATCATGATGTTTTCGTAGTAGAACTTACCGGGATGTTCCCGATTGGCGCCGATTCCGCCTACGACTGCCGCCATATGAATGATTAGCGTAGCTGGCACATCCTTGAGCAGCTTAGTAACGCCGGATTCGTGACGCAGATCGTAATCCTTGCTACGCACCACGAAGATATTACGAGCGCCCACTTCGCGTAGACGCTCGACAACATAAGAACCAAGAAAGCCAGCTCCACCTGTTACGATTACCGATTGATCTGCCCAGAAGTTAGAAGACTCAGCCATATCCAAGTTCACCTATTGTCGTAGAAGTTACAAGCGTCACGATAACATTGTTGTCGACTAATCGGCTTGATTCTACCACGACACACATACGCGAATCCACCGTTGTGCCAGAAGCTGACCGCTCAACGGAACAACTCTCGCACGATGATATTGCGCTGGATCTCGCTTGTTCCCTCATAAATCTGGAAGATCTTCACATCACGCAGCAGTTTTTCTACTGGATACTCCTTCATGTAACCGTAACCACCAAACACCTGCACCGCCTCGACAGCAGCCTGAGTCGCCATATCAGCGGCAAATGCCTTAGCATAAGCCGGAAGTTTAGGATTTACCTGTCCGCGCTGTACTGCCCATGCTGCTTGCCACACCAGCAAGCGCGACGCTTCGTAATGAATCGCCATGTCCGCGATCTTGTGTCCGATTGCCTGATGTTGGAAGATAGGAACGCCGAACGCCTCACGCTCTTTGGCGTACTTAACGCATTCTTCCAAGCATCGACGCTGCAACCCTACCGCCGCCGCTGCCACGCCCGGACGGCTGTAGTCAAATACTTTCATAGCAATGTAGAAGCCTTGACCTTCCGCGCCAAGGCGATTTTCCGCTGACACTTCTACATCCTCGAACACGATCTCGGCAGTATCGCTGGCACGCTGACCGAGCTTGTCGAATTTTTTGCCCACTTTAATGCCCGCTGTGGAGCGATCTACGATGAAAGCGGTGATGCCTTTATGACCTGCCTCAGGATCGGTTTTGGCAAAGACGGTGAAGAAGTGGGCGTGACTGGCATTAGTGATGAATATCTTAGCCCCGTTAAGGACGTAATGATCTCCCTTGCGCGTCGCCCGCATCTGCATCCCGGCGACGTTAGAACCTGCAGCAGCTTCGGTCACACAGTAAGAGACAAACTGCTTCTGCTCCATCAGGCGCTCGCCCAGCCAATGCTTCTTTTGTGGTTCGCTGCCCGCCAGAATGATTGGCAATGCGCCAAGATTATTGGTGCTGATGCTGGTGCTAATCCCTGTACAACCGTAACCGAATTCCTCCCCGACCAGACACTCCTCAAATGGCGTTGCGCCGACACCACCATACTCAGCGGGAATATTCATGTTCACTAAGCCAGCCGCGTGAGCCTTATAGAAGATCGCTTCGGGGAACGTGGCATGTTCATCATATTCTTTGGCAACGGGGATGATCTCGTTGGCGGCGAAGTTGCGCGCCAGCTTTTGCAGCATCACTTGTTCATCTGTGAGTTGGAAGGAAACGCCCGCCGGTATGGCAACTAAATCTGACATGGCAAATCTCCATAATTAAATGATTATTTGATTAACAGTATAGCATGGAAAGATAATGGAACAGATGGATGAGACGAGGTGCAAATGCTAGGGTATTGAGCGCGATTTCTGCTATAATGCTCAGAATTTTACGCCGAACTCAGTCAGGCATGCGACCTTGACTGAGTTCTTACCATACGAACCCATATGGAGGGCAACATTATGGCGTCCCCATTACAACGAGTAGATACCATTTTATCGGGCGGGTTTGTCCTAACCATGAATGAGGCATTGGACGTGTTTCCGCGTGGTGCCGTCGCTATCAAGGATGATTCTATCGTTGCCGTCGGACCTGCAGACGAGATTCAGAGCAGATTCGCCGCCGACGAGCTGATCCTCTGCGATGGGCAAGTCATCATGCCCGGATTGGTCAACACACATACTCATGTGCCAATGGCGCTGCTGCGCGGGTTAGCCGACGACCTGCGGCTGGATGTCTGGTTGATGGGCTACATGATGCCAACGGAGCACGAATTCGTCAATCCGGCGTTCTGCCGCTTAGGAACGCTGCTAGGTTGCGCGGAGATGATCCGTTCTGGCGTGACTGCCTTCGCGGACATGTACTACTTCGAATCCGATGTAGCAGCCGCTACCGCAGAAGCAGGGATGCGTGCGTTGTGCGGTCAGAGCGTACTGAAATTCCCGTCGCCGGACTCGCCAAGTTATGAAGACGGTCTGGCACTGACTCGGCAGTTCATCGAACAGTGGAAAGGACACTCACTGATCGTCCCCGCGGTTGCGCCACATGCGCCCTACACCTGTACTGACGATATCCTCTCTGCGTGCGCTGAACTGGCACTTGAATTTGATGTACCACTGCATATCCACATCGCGGAAACGCGGCAGGAAGTGGAGGATAGCCGCGCCGAGTTTGGCATTCCAGAAGTGCCACGCATCAAGAAACTAGGCTTGCTGGATACGAAAATGCTTGCTGCTCACTGCGTCCACGTCGATTTTGGTGAGATACGCAGTCTGGTGCAGCATAATGTGGGCATCGCACACTGCCCGACCAGTAATCTCAAGCTGGCGAGCGGTATTCCGCCAGTGACCGAGATGCTTAAACAAAAAGCGAACGTCGGTATCGGCACGGATGGCGCTGCCAGCAACAATGATCTAGATATGTTCGAGGAAATTCGCCTTGCCGCAATCCTTGCCAAAGGTGCGACGCTCGATCCGGTGGTTGTGCCCGCCAAACAGGCGCTGACGATGGCAACTCGCCTCGGTGCGGCAGCGATACACATGCAGGACATCACTGGCAGTCTGGAAGTTGGCAAGCGTGCCGACGTAATCGTGGTTGATCTCAAGACTCTGCACAATACGCCAACCTTCCAGCGCGATCCTGATGCGATGTACAGCCAGATCGTCTATGCCTGCAAGAGCACCGATGTCCGGCATGTCATGGTGAACGGCAAATGGTTGATGCGGGATCGCGAACTACTGACCGTCAATGAGCAGCAAGTGATGCAAGAGGCTGCCGTGCTCGCCCGTCAGATCGATACCTTTTTGATCGCTCGCGAGAACAATGTTCTCAAGAAACTGGTCGCTATCGGCGGTGTCGAACAGGATGAAACCTTCGAGATTCAGGTGAAAGCGCAGGTGGAGAACAATGAGGTGGTAAGTCCGCTGTTGACTACACCTGCCGTTCGCGTGGTCAAGCAGACGCACTACCGTCAGTACGACACCTATTTTCTGTTCGGCGACGAAAAGCAAGGACGCATTCGCTATCGCGAAGATGATGCACTCAGTGATGATGGCGAAGTGGAAAATGTACGCACACGCTTGACCTTCACCATGCCTGCCAAGGAACGGGAATTCGATGACGCGGTGATGTTAAGCCGTTCCCAGTACATTGCCCCGGCAATCCGCCCGCTGCGGTTCTACCGCGAGTATTTCCGCCCCGTAGAAGAACGCGAAGTGCAGAAGGAACGCCGCCGTTGGCACATCTTGTATCAGGGTGTGTTGTTTTACGTCAATGTGGATCGAGTGGAAGCGCCTGCCGATCTTGCAGGACAGACATTCCTTGAGATCAAAAGTCAAACGTGGTCAAAACGCGACGCGGAATATAAAGCAAAGTTGGTCACCGAGATTCTCGCCATCCTCAAACTAACGCCGGATCAGCGGACGCGCAAAGAGTATCTGGAATTTGTCGGAACCAATGTCTGACAAATAGTGTCTCTTAGCGGTAGGGTATAATCGTTTCTATGCATTGAACGGTTAAACCTCTGCAAGCATTGGTGTGCAGACTTTACTACGGAGAGATTTTGCATGAGCCGGGACGACCAACGCGACGAGCGCCCTGTACTGACCTTCGCTAATGGCAAACGGATGACCCTCGAAAAAGATGAAATCGTTGCCGGACGCGATCATGATTGCGATGTGGTTCTGGATGAGCGTCAAGTCTCACGTCAGCACATTATCATTCGCCGTGCAGGTGAAGAATATGTGATCGAGGATTTGAACAGTAAGAACGGGACGTGGGTCAACGGCGAACAACTCAAGGGTCAGCGGCTGCTTAAAGATGGCGATGAGATTTCGGTGGCAATGGTCGCTAAGATGACTTTCAGTTCATCAGAATCCACTGCGCCTCTAACTGTTGACGCAATCCAGGCGGCAGAAGGCAGTCGACTACGCCTGGATCGGGATGCGCGGCGCGTGTTTGTCAGCGGCAAAGAAATTGTCCCACCCCTCAGTCTGCCGCAGTACCGCTTGCTGGAAATGCTGTTCGATGCACGTGGGGCGGTCTGCACAAGAACTAACGTAATCGAAGCGGTGTGGCCCGATGCTGTCAGCGATGGCGTCAGCGAACAGGCAATTGATGCACTGGTTCGCCGTCTGCGTGACCGCATCGCGGAAGTCGATCCGGATCATCAGTTCATCATTACAGTGAGAGGACACGGTTTCCGGCTGGAGAACGTGTGATCGGGTCCCATAGGTGCTTGGTGAATTAATAATGCGGAAAGTCACCTTTGATCCTGAAACCTATGAATTGCGTATCGTTTTTCGCGAGGTTCCTATTAAAGAAAATGAAAGCGTTGAGGAATAATCGGCACTATTCTCAACTGTGATGATGGAATAATGGTGAGCTTGGAGGTACTTGACGCCTCCAAGCAAATATTGAATCAACGTTCCATTGAATACAGCATAGCCGAAAGTAAGCCAACAGCATCAAAGTAACGGCAAGTGTCTAGAAGAATTCCTGTAAAGCTACTGAATACATCTCTACCGCAATCCATCATCGATCCGCGCCAAAATCGAATCGACAGTTTCCTCAACAGTTAGTGCCGATGTATCCAGCCATAAACCTACTTGAGGCGTTTCATTACGCAACGAACGATCTAGATCAGCAGGTGTCCATGAGCCGTAGCCCGTTTTGCCGCGTCCTGCCTCACGTTGTGCCACCACTTCTGGCGATGGGCAGAGCACAACAACATAAGTAGGTCGCAGCCTCCTGAGTTCCACAACAACGTCATTCAACACCGCGCCGAGAATTACATCTTGGTAAACGACGGTGAATCCTGCTTCACAATATGCATCCGCTGTGATACGCGCTAATTGATAGCGCAATAGCAGTTGTCGATATGCCTCTGGCGAATAATCGGCGGTCATTTCCTCGCGCCCACGAACGATCATGCGACGGAAAGTATCGCCGCGTAGATGTACGCTTTTCGGCAACCGTTCCGCTAAGCGCTGCGCTACCGTCGATTTGCCCGATGCCATGATGCCTGTGATCAAAATTACACTGGAGTCTAGATTTGCCATCAGCTACTCATCACCTGTTACCGCAGCCGCTGGATCTACGGTGAACATCTCCTGCTGATCTTGCCAGCCTGCCGCGTTCAGCGCTGCTAATGTCGGATTTAGAAGCATATCGATTACCCACGATGGCGCTACAGACTTTTCAAACTTCGCCACTTTGTTGATGCCCGCCAAGTGATTTGCCAGTACTGCGCTCTGCATAAACTCGACAGCTTTGGGCAACGAAGTAAACGCTAACAGACAGCGAACGCCACTTGAACTGCGCATCGTCGCGGCATCCCAGCGGATCGATTCGTCTGGTTTTAGTGCCCATGCTGGCTTGTTCGGCGTTTGCTTGACCAACAAAAACAGATTGCGTCCACGTGTAATTTCTGGCACATTGATCGCGGGAATCGATGTTAGATCAGATGTAGTAGCTTCTGTGTTAGCAATCTGCTGTACCCGTTCGATAGTCGATTGATCTTCCGCGTAGGGCTTCTCGCCGCGACTGAGCACGCCATACCCTTCCACAGCGTTCTCAGAAAGCACACGCGCGAAGCCAGCGGCTTCTAAACGTCGTGCCATCTCTTCCAAGGTAAATCGCTGGTGCATCAAGCTGACCGTGTGCCACGATAGCACCGCCAACTTGACACGGATCGCGTGCTGTGTTCGTAGCACATCCAGTGGAAAATTCCGCTGCGCCGGATCGAGCAGGATCAATCGCCCACCGGGACGCAGCACACGCAGACATTCGCCCAAGAATCCAGCCTGATCCGCCAGCATGTAATAGACGCTGTGTCCGGTGATCGCATCAATACTGTTATCCGGCATAGGCAGCCGCGTAATATCACCCTGTAGCCAGTGAACGCGATCTTGTGGCGAACCTTCCGTCATGCGTTTGGCAGTAGTAAGCATCCCCGCGCTGAAGTCGATGCCGAAAGCCTCAACATCGCTGCGTAATTCCAGAAACTGCCGTGTCGAGTTGCCATGACCGCAGCCCACATCCAATAACCGCAATTGAGAGGTGCTAGGCGGGAAATGTCGACTCATTTCTTGCAAGCTGCCCAACCACATTGGATTATTGGTCAGCCAGCGATAGAGCGGCACGACTCGATCAAAAAAAAAGCGAGTAGCGCGCGGGCTGGCGATGGTCCGCGAGAGTAAGTTCGATGGGAACGACATTTACCCTAATCCGAGAAACAGCGGTAAGAAGGCAACGAAGAATACAATAAGCATCACCACAACTACTGTTATGACGATACGGGAGTTCATCCGTTTGGTAGCGGTATCGTCTATAAAACTCTGGACATTATCGCAGGTTACGCAGCGACGTACCCTGAGAACTGTGTAGCCACTGCGCGTGGCGAAAACTTTGAATGTTTCACCGCGCCGATAACCCATCTGATAAGCAAAGCCCCACTCATAATTGCTCTGACCGCAGATTGGACATGGCTTGTTGCGGTCAAGATCGGATTGCGAGAACATGAGGTCTCACTCCTACGCAATAGACACACTGAAGCTGTTTATACCATCATAACGAAATCACCCGATTGTAGACACAATCGGGTGATTTCAGGCAGATAAAGGTTGATCTGCAAAGGGTAGCTGAAGCTTACTGCAAACGCTGTTCGCGCTCTGCGTCAGCGGGATCCTCATAACGCTCGACGACGATTTTCACCTGCGCGACGAGGGCAGCAACCGCGCCAATGGCAACCAACGGTAGAGCAAACATGGAGAGTACACCACCCGCCACGACACCGATGGTCAGAGGAACTTCCAATAGAATCTTGCCCTGTTGATCCTTGATAATCAGACGACGGATATTACCCGCTTCGATCAGTTCCTGTACCTTAGCCAGAAGATTCTGACCAGTAGCGCTGATCTCTTCCTGAAAGGTACGCACATTTTCCTTGAACTTTTCGTCTGACGTCTTCTGATCTTGGTTTGTCATCTGAGTACACTCCTGATGTGATGATTTGACTTCGCGTTAAACTTCAATACCTTATACGCAGCCTAAAATGGGTAGTTGCAGCGACTACAAATTTACGGATACAAAAATCGTTAGAAAATTGTACCGTTCGGTTATACATTTTCATGCAATGGTATACTCTACATAAAGTACCTAAATTTATCCTCAATGATCGAGCTTCAGGTTGGTTTGCGAGATAGTGAATAGTCGAGGAGTCAGTAGTGGCAGGTTCAACGGATAGAGCATTAAAGGGGTTGGCGCGCTATGCCGAAGCGTATAATGCCCTCTTTCATCGTCCGCCAAGCGAGCTGCGTGATCTTGGCAACCAATGGGTGCTGGTTAATGGTGCACGGATGTCGATTGACGAACTAGAGCAGATCACCATGCAGATGCGATTGGAATTACAGCAAGAACGCGCCCGAAAGCGCAACCTGCTTCAGCGACTTGTTAACTGGTTAAGCAACTAACTACCACAACTATCCGCGGTCCTTGAGCCGGATCACGAACTTTAGCCCCGACCAAATATCATCAACTGCGGCGACTTTCACATCTACTAAGCCACTATCTAGTCCGATTTCACGGATGATATTTTCATCTAGATCTGTCAGCACTTTGCTAGATTTCTTGGGCCACGAAATCCAGATGCCGCCTGTTTGCTTGATTTGTGCCTTCAAATGGGAGATTTGGGCGCGCAAGTCCGCCGATTCGCTGGTGAAGAACTGGATCAGATCGAGGTCGACATCCAGACTCTGCATGATCGCAACATCGTCAGGCAGTGTGCCGAGTGTAATGCTAAGATAATTTTCCGGAGCATTGATCACTGCAACACGGTATCCTGATTTTATGCCTAACTTCACAGCTAGAGGCTTCCCCGAATATCCGGCTGATGCAGACATAGTCTAAATTGCTCCGCTGGGATCATGATGTCAGTACTACAGGCTCAATCTTACCCGCACTGAGATCGCGCAGTGTAACCGTGAACGCCTCGACTTGTTCAACCGGAAGCGTCACGAACAAGGTAACTTCAGCCTCGAATGCCTCATCATCAATGCATGCAGAATATTGCTCAACAGTTTGCTTGATGCGCTCATAAAGCGCATAGGGAACAGTCAAACCAAGCTGGCATAGTTCGACCTTCTCGTGTGTTGTCAGCAGCGCCAAAGCGGAGCGTGCGGCGTCACTGTAAGCGCGTACTAAGCCGCCTGTCCCTAGTTTGATGCCGCCGAAATAGCGTGTCACCACCATTACAATGTCACCGATCTCGCTGCCACGCAGCACATTCAAGATCGGCGGACCGGATGTACCAGTCGGTTCGCCATCATCGGAGACACCTTCGGTCACACTGCTACCATATCCCGCACGAAAAGCATAAACATGATGAGATGCATCCGGCATTTCAGTACGAATCGCGGCGATGAAGGCGCGGGCGTCGGTAGCAGTTGCCGCCATCCCGACGGTGGCAATGAAGCGCGATTTGCTTACCTCCGTCTCCATGCGGATGGTAGCGGTTGGAATGCGATACTTTTTGCTCACGGCGTGCTTTCTACCGTTACTTCTGGCGTAGGACGTGGATCGACGCAGGAGGAGATACCTGAATCACGAAAGGTACCTCCTTCGATGGGAATAAACTGCCATGAGTAACCATCAGGATGCAAAATCATCTTGAGTACGCCATGTGTGGCATTGCTGCGAACTTCGCTGGTTGGGGCAGCGCTTGCACCATTATTAGGGGCTAAACTCGCACCACCGGTACCAACGATGAATTGGCGGATGCCATGTTCTGGATCAGCTATTCCGTCGGGTGTCTGGGGCATCATGCGCTCGTAATAATGCACATCGCCGTTGAGGATGACATCAACGCCGTACTCATAGAGCACCTCCCAGAACTGTTTCATCCGTAAATTGCCGTCAGGAAGCGGACGACTGGAAAACAACGGATGATGGAAAAAGACAAGCGTGCATTTCACCTTGTGCGCTTCTAGATCGGCGCGTAGCCACATCCCTTGATTACCAACAGGACGTGCATCAATATTGCTATTAAGCGAGATGATGTGCCATGTCCCAATGTCAAAGCTGTAATAGCTGTAACCTTCGGGGCGCGCACGAGCACCAAAATAGTCGAAATAGCCTGTTGCGCCCTTGGTGTTGTACTCATGATTGCCGAGAGTTGGATAGGTACGTTTCTTGTGCCGTCCCCACGTCGGATCGTAGCATTGCGCGAATTGGTCCGCCGTACCATCTGGGTACACCGTATCTCCCAACGCAAGCACCGCACCATCAATATTATCTAACAGATCAGCCGTTTTTTCGTCGAAGGGTAACCCGCATGCCGCAATATCGCCTGCTGCCACGATCACAGGATCAGTTTGATAAGCTGCACCTGTCATCAAGACGCTCAATAGAAAGAGGATCAAAAGCTTGTTACGCATGGTGCTAATTCTTCTCACAATACTCAAGGTTTGCTTGAGCACCAGTAGTGAAAACAAACTTAATCGTGGATTGATAGATCGTTGAGATAGAGATGGTCTAGTGAAGTCGCTTACGATTCGCAAATTATTAGTAATGGACTTGACGCAATTTTAGCCCGATCTCGAACATATGTCCACATTTAGGCTGTATAGTCAACGTTGCTACATCACAGGATAAAGACTAGCTATGATGCCAACACCCACTAATCTCAGCGGATTGAAACTCGGACAATATCAGATTACAGCACTGCTTGGCAGAGGCGGCATGGCGACAGTCTATCGGGCGCGGCAGATCAGTGTTGATCGTGATGTCGCGATCAAGATCATCAAGCCTGAACTCACCGAGATGGCGGATTTTACTGCCCGTTTCGAACGTGAAGCCAAGATGCTGGCATCCCTCAGTCATCTGCACATCCTCAAGGTCTTTGACTACGGTCAAGATCAGGAAATGTGGTACTTGGTGATGGAACTGCTTGAGGGTGGCAGTCTAGCCGAGTTGATCGATCAAAGGGCACTGCCACCAGACACAACGTTGCGGCTGATCGAACAGATCGCTTCAGCCCTCGATTACGCACATCGTCGGGGCATCGTGCATCGCGATCTGAAGCCGCAAAATGTGCTGCTTGATGAAGCGCACAACGCCTACCTCACCGATTTCGGACTGGCAAAGTTGACCGACTCCGGTGGCAAGATGACCAAAACTGGAATGGCAGTTGGCACACCCGCTTATATGCCGCCGGAGCAGTGGAAAGCTGGTGTGGTGGACGGGCGTTCCGATGTCTACGCGCTTGGCGTTATGCTCTTTGAGATGTTAACGGGTAAGTTGCCATTTAGCGCCGATACACCGTTCCAGTTCATGCATATGCACATTTATGAGGAGCCACCGTCACTCGCAGAGGTCAAACCAGATTTCTCGCCTACGATCAGTTCAGTAATCATGCGGGCGTTGGCGAAGAATATTGAGGATCGCTATGGTTCGGCAGGTGAATTGGCTAAAGCGCTGCGAGAAGCGCTGCAAGAATCCGACGCCTTCGTGCCAAAATCGTCTAAACGCAATGTCGTGAATATTGAAACAGCGCCAGCGCCGCATCAAGAACCATATTTAACACTTGAGCATGTAACGCTGCTGCCTTTAGAAACTGAGGCTAAACCTTCCACAATTTCTGGAAATCAACCAACACGTCCGTTTGAAGATGATCTACCTAACTCCCACAACAATGCTTCTGCCACAAGTAACAGAGCAATTCCACGAAAACGCAAATCAGCATCGTCGGTGGAATTGGGCTTGTTGGCATTAGTGCTCGTGGTTGTCGGTGTGGTCGGCTACCTGCTCATCCAACGTACCACGACCCCTGTTCAAGTTGTTTTTGCGGGCAATCCGGCTACGGCGACGCAAGAGTTGATAAATCAGACTCCTACCGTTAACTTCGCACATACAGCAATCGCGCAGACTCGCACTGCCAGACCGACTGATCCGCCACCGACTGCAACGCTGATGCGGCAGCCTACTCGTACACTGGCACCCCGAACAGCAACCTACACGGCAACGGCGAGATCGACATCAGTGGCACTAAATACGATCCCGTTGGGACAACCGCCGAATGATGGACATCTTTATGCGATCGCCCCTGCTACGGTCACGCTTTATAGTGGACCAGCCCGCAGCAATCGGGTGCTTGGACAGCTACGCGCAGGACAGTACTTACCGCTGCTAGGCATGAAAATGACTGGTGACGAGATGTGGTTTGAGGTGGAATTGCCAGATCAGACATTGGCGTGGGCAGCGGAGAGAGAAACCCAAGTATTTCCGCGCGGTGCGCCGGTCCCACCCATACAGTAGGGTATCTAGCAGTAAACACCAATTTTGTTGGCTACAGAGCTAGCCTAAAGCAGCTACTTCCTGATACATCGGAAGCACTACTGTAAAGGTCGTGCCGACATTCTCCATACTCTCTAGATGGATCAAACCACCGTGCAGCATGACGATCTCACGTGCGATGGTCAAACCCAAACCCGTTCCGCGTGTGGTGCCGTCATTCGCCCGATAGAAAGGCTTGAAGATTTGTTCTTGAAGTTCTTGTGGGATGCCAATTCCGCTATCCTGAATCCGGAGTATCGCTTGAGGTTGATCGTCTAAATCGGTTGTCTCAAGGCTAACTTTAACCGTACCACCTTGCGGTGTGTAGTTAATCGCATTGACCACCAGATTCGTGATTACCTGTGTTAAACGACTGCCATCAACGGACGCGAAAATATCTTGCTCTGGCAACTGAGCACGCAGTTCGATGCCTTTTTCGTCGGCATGAGCACCTTGCAGACGAAGCACAGCACGAATGAGATCCTGCAAACACTGATCCTCGCGGTTGAGTTGCGCCAAGCCGCGTTCAAAGCGCGTGTGATCAAGCAAATCTTCGACTAGTTCTTGCATCCGCTGGCTAACTTGTTCGATGATGGCAACATGTTCTGCCATTTTGTCCGGTTGGTGCTTTAGCAAATATAGGCGCAGCTTGAGATTCGCTAGAGGTGTTCTAAGCTCGTGAGAAGCATTGGCAATGAAACGATCTCGCTGTTCCTGCAATGCCTTTTCTTGCCGGATGTCTCTGATCAGCACGACACCGGCAATACCTGATGGCATCGCTTCTCCTTCTGCTCGCTGTGGCACGCGTAACCGCGTCGCCGTAAGCAGTGTATCAATGAGAACGCCATCGGCACGCAACAACTTCGTCTCGGTGCTTACAAATTCGGTGGTGCGCGTACCTTCCTGTACGATGCGGGTCAGGCGATCCGCCTCAGCGGCACTCGGGGTAAGCAGCCGATAGAAATCAGGCGCATTGACGATTTGCTCCCCGTTGTAACCAAACATCTGCGAGAATGCACCGTTCACGAAGCGTATCTTTGGATCGGAAGTGGCGTCCGGTGCTTCCCATGCAATAACTGCTTCATCCATCGAATTCAAGATGGTGTTTAACCGGGTGCGCGCCTGATCAAGATCGAGCGTGCGTTCGCGCACTCGTTCTTCTAATGCCTCTGCATAGCTGCGAACGCGCTTATACAAACGCGCATTTTCAATGGTCATCGCCGCGCGTCCGGAGAAGCCTTCGAGCATCCGACGTTCCTGCTCATCGAAAGCATCTATTTCCAAGCTGCGGACATCAAGCACACCGATCACGTTACCAGAAGATTTCAACGGAATGATGAACCGCGAACGAGTGCGGGCATCGTCCAACGTTCCATCAAGTTGTGGCTGATACAGCGTGTCGCCTGAGGCGATGACCTGTTCAATATAGTCATCGGGTTCACCATTAACACGCGCTTGATACTGTCCGGCTCG
This sequence comes from Anaerolineae bacterium, assembly GCA_019637555.1. Taxonomy (GTDB): domain Bacteria; phylum Chloroflexota; class Anaerolineae; order Aggregatilineales; family UBA2796; genus JAHBVK01. The sequence goes on along the minus strand of JAHBVK010000029.1, from coordinate 31,618 downwards.
CGCAATACGATTTATCTGGCGTACATCGGCTATTTCTTCGACCAGTACAACCGAGCAATCCACTTTGCCAAACTCGTGCACCACAGCTTCCGCAATCTGATTACACAGAGCCTCTACGTCACTGGTCTCAGAAAGAGCAGTGAACAAGAATGAGGTAGCGCGATTAAGCACAAACATTTGTTGTGCATCTCGACGTACCTGATCGTAAAGCTGCGCGTTCTGGATAGCTAACGCTGCTTGATCGGCAAACGCTTGAATGCGCTCGACATGGGTTGCGTTGAAAAAGTCCGGTGTAGCACTATCGAGTGTTAAGAAGCCGATAATCTCCGTCGATTGAAGCTGGATCGGGACCCCTAGAAACGAATTGATCCATTCAAGTTCGGGCAAGCGTACCCAGTTCTTATATCCACGCGTGTCAGGGATCAGCAGCGCATTGCCAGTTGTACGCATATAGGAGAAGGTTTCGAGTTCGGCTGGCACCTGCAGCGGCGGTTCACCATTTTCCCCGGTTCTGCCGTGTAACAGTTCGGAACTGCGTCCGCGCATATAAGCAACGGGGCAATTGGGATAGCCATTGAGTACAATGCTAGCGGCGTCATGCGGCACCACACGATGCACGTTCTCCAATATCTCTTGCATTACCTGTTCAGGATCGAGTGACCGCGTGAGTGCACTGGCAGTATCTCGCAACGCTTCTGCCATCGCCCGCTGTTCACGCTCCGCTGACTGCGCTCGATAACGCTCTGAGATGTCGATTGCTACGCCACTGCCACCGACGATCTGGTGTTCATGGTTGAGGATTGGTGTGTACCACGTCTCAAATACGTTGTCTGGCGTCGTCTCGAATGACATGGTGCTGAGGAAGGTTTCACCCTGTAATACGCGTTTACAATTGGCGATCACCTCTGGTGAATTGCGGTACAACTCGAAGATCGATTGACCAAGCAGCGACTCTTCCTCGCCCATAGAGGACATTGCCTTGCCTTGAACAAAGGTAATGGTTCCTTCACTATCGAACGAGAAGATCAACATAGGGGTATTGGCGACGACAGTACGGAAACGCTCCTCGCTCTGACGTAGCGCTTGTTCCGTGCGAGAGCGCTTCATCGCGCCGAAGATTATCTCACCGATCACTTTGAGCAGCGCAATGTCGGCATCCGACCAGCTTCGCTGCTGCTTCAAGGTGGCAAACCCGAGATAGCCGACGAACTTGTTGTCGCTAGACATGGGCACTGTGAGCATTGACTTGACACCCGTCGCCCGCAAGATTTGCCTTTCGCGGGTTGCGGACGCTGGTAGCTGTTCAATGTCGTTGACTTGAATACTTTCCAACCGCTTCAACTGGGGAAACAGCCACGTCATTGACGCAATATCGAACGGCAGAGTCGTATTGCGCACGGAGAGCATACCCTCCTCTACCCATTCATGCGTGATGGTAGCGCGCTGCCCTTCTTCCGCAATTTGCACCACATTGCAGCGATCCGCGCCGATGAAGCGTCCCAAACGCTGTAAAGTGCGATTGATCGCTACATCGATTTGATCCGGCGGCATGTTTACGAACTCTGACGAGGTGGAGGTGACCAAGCCCTCGATGCGGCGGCGGTGATGTAACTGTTCCATCGCCTGTACGCGGTCCGTAACATCATCAAGCAAACCGATGAAGTTAGTCAGGTTGCCATATTCATCGAAAACCGGGTTGAGTACGAGTTCATCCCAAAACTTCTCGCCATTCTTGCGATAGTGCAGGATGATGCCGTGAAAAGAGCGATTATCTTCCACCGACGCACGAATATGCTCGGTGATCACTGGATCGGTCTCCGCACCCTGAAACATACGGATGCTCTGCCCCAACATATCTTCCTGACTGTAACCCGTTAGTTGGGTGCAGGCGGGATTGACATAAATCATGGGGTTTTCAGGCAGGTTCGGATCAGTAATCACGACGCCCGTATTCAGCGTGTTGAATGCCTTTAGCAGTCGATTATTCGCACCGGAAACCCGACGCAGTGCCTGATCGGTACGGCTTTGCGCGGTGATGTCGCGTACGATCACCAGATATGCTGCGCCACCTTCCCAGACTGTCTCAACAGTACGCACTTCGGCAATCAGGTGTTCATCGTGCAGACCTCTGTGATTAATCTCCATGATCTGATAAGGCACGAGCGGCAACTCAAAGTGCGCACCCAATAAATCCGTGAGCGATTTGCCAAGAATTCCCTGTGCGGCACCGTTCGCAAATTGTATGACACCGTTGACATCAACGATCAATGCACCATCAATTGTTGGAATCACCACACTGCGAAAGCGTTCTTCACTCGCTTGCAGTTGTTCTTCCATATAGGAAATCTGATGCTGCATCTGGCTGTGATCGGCGGCTAAAGCCAGCAAGTGCGCCAAGCGTCGAGCATCGCTATGCCCGCTGATGGCGTAATCGTGGGCACCGAGTTCCAATGCTTTCTCGCCCATGATATGGTCGGGCACAAGGCAAATAACCGGTAAGCCGCCTTCACCCAACATGATGCATTGCTGCAACCAGACTTTTCCACCGCTGCGTTCCCGCGCGATGATGATGTCGAAGCCTGAGGGAGATTGTTCTAGTGCATCGGCAGCGGCTGCCGGATCACTGACAGAAGTGATCTTAAGCGCAGGCAGCAAGTTGCGTCCTTCGCGCTGCAATTCGCGCTCAAGGTATTGCGTCCCGTTATCATCGGGATCAATTAACAACGCCCGTATAGCGGTCTTGTTCATGATCAGTGTCGTCAGCTTTGGTTGGCTACGATGACGATGCCTATATTGAGTATACGATCCATATTCTAGCGTTAAAAATCTACGTGCGTGTCAAAATAGTGTCACCTCCTTACATTATTCAGTATTAATTCATAGTTGCGGTGATTTGCGGTAGACTGTTGAGTTGAGCCTATACTTCGACCTCTAACCCCCTCTTTCTTCGCTCCATAAATAACTAGAGAGGGTCCCATCATGAACTGGAGTTCATAAAATGGATTTAGGACAGGGCATTGTATTATTTTTTGCTGCCTTGCTGGCTGGTGCCCTCAACTCGGTAGCGGGTGGCGGTAGTTTCATTTCTTTTCCGGCGCTAGTAGCGACTCAAGTGACGGAGAAGTTGGCAATTGGCACGAATACAACTGCGCTCTGGCTAGGCGCGTTGAGCAGTGTTGGGGCTTATCGGCGTGGCATCCAAAAACACCGCAGGCTGATGCTGATGATGAGCATACCGAGCCTCGTTGGTGGCTTTGTTGGAACAGAGATCCTGATCGGCACACCGGATGTCACACTACGTTTGATAGTACCCTTCCTGCTGTTGTTCGCGGTGCTGTTATTCACCTTCAGTCCTCGAATCACCGCCTTTTTTCGGCAGCGGCAGACTCGCCCGACTAGCAATACGAGAGCCTTGATTTTGACCATGCTGCTGCAATTTCTAGTTGCCTCGTATGGCGGCTTTTTCGGCGCGGGCATCGGCATTATGATGTTAGCGGTATTGAGCATTTATGGCTTAGAAAACATCCATGAGATGAACACAGTTAAGACTTCGCAGGCGACGTTGATTAACGGAATCTCAGCCATCGTCTTGATCGCGGCGGGGCAGGTGCTGTTACTGCAGGGGATTGTGATGACTATCGCCGCGGTGATCGGCGGCTACGGTGGCGCTCATTACGCACAGAAGCTAGATCCTAAGCTGGTTCGCAAGTTCGTGATCGTGGTAGGGTTCACGCTAACAGCTTTTTTCTTCTACCGAACTTTCTTTATGCCCTCCTAGCTCAGAATCAAAACCCGGAGCTTTTCGCTCCGGGTTCATATTGACTACCTAATCAGTTCGACTACGCTAATCAATTACTGAGCAGGAGTAGCTTCTGGTGTCGCCATTGTGCCATCAGGATTCAATGCGCCACTTAGCAGCATCTCGGCGGTGCTATCCAGTTCCGTCTTGATGGCGTCAGCGATGCTGGCTTCAAAATCATGGAACGGCGCAAGACCGACATCACCGACGAAATTGCCACCTTCAGCCTTGTCATCGTGGTACAACCCAACGATGTCACCAACACCCTTGCTAATCAGCTTCATGGCGCTGGAGACCAAGCAGGGATGCGCTTCAGGAACGGTTTCCCACTGGTCGGTGTCAACGCCGATGCAGTACAGCGGCTTTTCAGTCGTGCTACGCTTGGCAACTTCCTGTAAAGCACCGTTGCCAGTCTTGCCACCAGCGCCGAAGATCACATCCGCACCCTGATCAATTGCTTGGGCGGCAGTAGTGGCACCCCATTCGGGGTCAACGAAGGCGATGTCCAGACCACCGGGGTGGTAAGTGGAGATCACTTTGATGTCGGGATTGGCGTACTTCGCGCCAGCCTCATAACCTTCCTTGAAGGCGACGACAGGCGGAACCTGATCCGTACCCAACACAGCAGCAATTGTGCCACTTGTGCTCAGACGGGCGGCTAATACACCCGCGAGGAAACCAGCTTTGGCTTCAGGGAAGATCAGACCAACGACGTTGGGTACTGTCTCGGCTTGGAACTGATCGACACCGATGAACAGGATGTCAGGATAAGTCTTGGCAGCCTCAACGGTTGCAGTACCGAGTGCAAAACCAACGGTCACGATGATGTCGTAGTCATTTTCAGCGAACGTAGCAATATTGGTAGCATAGTCTTCGGGGGCTTTGGTCTCGATGTAATCAGCCGTGCCACCGTATTCTTCCGCTGCCGCCTGTGTGCCTTCCCACGCACTCTGGTTGAAGCTGCGGTCATCGACCTCACCGACGTCAGTAACTAGACCAATTTTAAACTCGTCCTGTGCGCGCACGGGTTTGTTAGCAATGCCAACGCCGAGGCTCATCAGGACTACCAGAGCTAGAATTAAAAGCCGTTTCATAAAGTCTCACCTGCTCCTTCAGTAGTGCCTTACCGTCTTAACCGTCACCGTAGATTAGTTGGCTAGAAAGATGCCTATTTATCTCCTACGGCTGGTCTACGGCACGATTATAAAGTGGTGAGTAGCAACCTACAAGTAGTTGCACGCTGGCATTTAGAACAGTAGACTGTGCACTATGACACTACGCGCATCTGGACGACCCAACCAATTAACGCTGTTATGGCGACGCTGGCGGAACGCTGCCCGGACGATGTTTGCGCGCGGCGACGCCTTCACGCTGATTGTCGCCTGCCTGATCATGGTAATTCCAGTTCTAGCGTTCAGTAACGCGCTGAACATCGTCGATGATGCGCCGACGAGCTGGCGTGTCAGTCTGAATCAGTTAATCCCAGTAGCTATCCTGTCGGTGATCTTCGGCTTTCTGCTAGCGCGAAGTCATTACTCCGAAATGCTGGCGCTGCTGCTCAGTTCTGTCTATGCCATTGGCACAATAGTAGCGGTGCAGTTCCTGTCCGCTCCCGGCGATCCGATCACGCGGGTACGGGAGATTGCTTTTCGCTTCGCTCATGCTATCAGCGTCGGCTTGAATACCGAGATCGGGCTTGATCCCTATCTGCTCATCCTCTTTCTCTCGATACTGGTCTGGTTTCTCGGTCATAACACCGCGTGGCACATCTTCCGCATGGATCGCGTTTGGCGGGCGATTCTCCCTCCTGCGATTGTGCTGGTGCTGAACAGCTTCTATAACATTCAGTCCAATTCGCTCGACTTCTACTTGATCATTTTCATGTTCCTGACTCTGCTGCTGATCATCCGATCCCATGTAGAAGCGCGGGAATTTGATTGGTACGCTAATCGCGTCTCCTTCAGAGGTAATCTACGCGACTGGTTCTTCCGTGTCGGTTCGATCATTGCTGTGATCGTGATTTGTATCGCGTGGCTGCTGCCTACTGGCAATCCCGACGATAACGCCAAACGTTTTCAAGATTTCCTCAACAGCGGCAGCATCGAACGGGCGATGGAAGTGCTCAATAAGCTGTTCAGTTCGCTGGATAGCCAGAGTGTGGCGACAGCGGATTATTTCGGCGGCGATACTTTGCGGCTCGGCGGCGCGATCCAACTGGGAGGTAAGCCTGTGATGGCGGTCAGCGTGCCACCGACGGATACCGCCGATGGCGTCGCCCGCTACTACTGGAAATCGCGCATTTTCGACACCTACAGTAACGGCGAATGGACAGCACCGCGCGCTGAAACACTGGATGTGGGAGCGGGCGGTTTGGTGCTGGATTATTCCTTTGAGGATTCGCCCGGTAGAGCGGAGATCCCACAATTCGTTTCGGTGCTGGCATCGACCAAACTGCTGTACGCTGCACCACAGGTCACGCAGCTACGGATGCCTGTTCGCGTGGAAATGGATCGTTTGGGCAGCGGTGTTGTTGATCCCTCGGTAGTTCGCCCGTTGACACCGCTGCGGACAGGCGACCAATATGAGGTCACCTCATCCGTTGTCGTCGCCACTGCGGCGATGCTGCGTGCCGCTGGCACAGACTATCCAGCGTGGGTCAAAGTACACAATTTGCAACGTCCACCGGAAGTCACACAGCGCGTGATTGATCTGGCATTTCAAATTGTCGCGGAGGCGAATGCACAGACACCTTACGATAAAGCCCGCGCTATTGAGCAATGGCTGCGCAACAACATCGCTTATGACGAAACACCGCCACAAGCTCCACCGGGGCGAGACCTCATCGACTTCACCCTGTTTGAATCACGGCAGGGCTACTGCACCTATTACGCTTCCGCAATGGTCATGATGATGCGTGCATTGGGCATTCCCGCACGGATGGCAGCAGGATTCGCGCAGGGCGAGTATCAATCGGCACAACAGGTCTATCTGGTGTTGGAGCGCGATGCGCATACATGGGTAGAAGTCTACTTCCCCGGTGTCGGTTGGGTGGAATTTGAGCCGACCAAAGCACAAACAGAGCTGAATCGCAGTGATCCGCAGGTAGTGCAGCCTACACCGACGAACACGCCGACGCCGCTGCCAACCGCCACGCCAACGATCCCACCGACGCCCACTAACAATGCTGTCAACGCCGCGCAGCCTACGCCGACAGCGTTACAACCAACCTCCGAATTGACTTTCACGCCAACAGCGCAAGTGTCACCGACGCCCACCAGTTCGCCAACACCGACACCGCCTTCGCAGCCACCGTCCTTTTTGGAATTACCGCCGCCTGTGCGCAACACCTTCTCCCTGCTGCTGGTGCTCGCGGCTATCGTGGCACTAATCTCATTTGCGCTGGTGACAGGCTTATGGTGGGTTGAGTATCGCGGATTAGATCGCCTATCACCGATTGGTCGCGCCTATGCTCGCCTGGCAATCTATGCCAAGTGGCTTGGTATCACGGTGAACAAGGCGCAAACACCACTGGAGCGTGGACGCCGCATCGCCCGCGATGTACCCACCAGCGCCAATCCGGTGCTCAAGATCACTGACAACTACATCGTGGAGCGTTACGCACCACCGAGCACCGTTCGCCCGGACGATGAACAGCAAACCAAAACGGCATGGCACAATGCCCGCCGTGCCTTCTTGCGAACCCGATTGCGAGCAATGTTGCCCAAGTGGTTACGGCGAAATAAGGAGAATTAGTACGCGCTATGAAGCGATTGTTGACCACGCTAATTATTGCCATCGTGGTGTTGGCATCGGCGCTGGCTGTGCCTTCACCTGCTGCGGCTCAGAGTGCGTTGACGCGCTATCCTGTGATTCCTAGTATTCGTGGCGGTGTGGCATCGCAGGCGCGGGCGTTAGTAAGACAGGGTAAGCGTCTCGGCAATCGGCTGAACGTCTTTTCCAAAATTGGTGATAGTATTACCGCCTTCGGCTACTTTCTGACGCCCATTGGCGCAGGTGGCTTGCAGCTAGGCGCATATGGCAATCTGGCGGATACAGTGAGCTTCTTCTCCAGTGAGATTGCGCGCACCAATAATTCTTTCGCCAACGAAAGTTTGGCGGCGCGTGGCGGCTGGACAACTGCCGATCTTTTGGAGCCGGCTCAGGCGACTCCCGGTATCTGCGAGGCGGGTGAAACGCCGGTCGATTGCGAATTAAGAGTCGTCAAACCTTCCGTCGCCCTGATCATGATCGGTACGAACGAAGTGACGGGCGGCGATGTCATTGGCTTTCGCACACGACTGACGCAGATCATCCGGATCGTCAAGAAGCACGGTGTTATCCCCGTTCTTAGCACGATCCCCTATCGCCGTGATAGCGATCCCGCACTCAACAACGTTGAAGCCTTCAATCTCGCCATTGTTCGCCTTGCCGCCAATCAAGCGATCCCGCTGTGGAATTACTGGCTTGCCGTCGAAGCACTTCCCTCCAACGGCATCAGCACGGATAATGTTCACCCTAGTGTGCCAGAGGATGGCAACACGGCGATATTCGATGATTATCACTTGCAGTACGGCTTTACCATGCGTAATCTTACCGCACTGCAAGTCCTGAATGCGTTGCGCCCGGTTCTTAAGTAGCGTAGGCTACGACACCTGCTTGGCAAAATCTGGTGAAAGCGCCGCCGGGCGTTCGCAGGTGGTAGTCAGCGTCAAATAACTACCTGCTTTCTGGGCAATCGGGAAGGATTGCAGCACTTCCAGCACATGCAGTGCCAGATCGCCGCTGGCGCGATGGGGGCGCCCCTCGCGGATCGCGTATGCCATATCCGCTAAACCGATACCACGCGCCCATTCGTCGGGATATTGGCTCGGCACTTCTGCCCACTCGCCACTCGCCGCCGTATAGACTTTGACTTCGCGCGGCTTGTAGCCGTTCGGATCAGGTACTGTCATCGTACCTTCCTCGCCGTAGACTTCCATGCCATTGGGCAAGCGGTGCGCCCACACATCGAAGCTCATGATCACAGTAGCAATTGCACCTGATGCAAACTCTAACGTACCCGTGTAGTGTGTCGGCACTTCCACGCTGATCCGGCGATTCTTGCCGTCGATACGCTCAGGGAATGAGGTTGCCGCCGCGCCACTGACCCGCACGATTGGTCCGAGCAAGTTGATCAGGCAGGTGATGTAATAAGGTCCCATATCCAGCATCGGACCGCCACCCGGCTTGTAGAAGAATTCGGGATTGGGATGCCACTTTTCAGGACCGTGACCAGCCATGAATCCCACTGCTGCCACAGCCTTGCCGATTGTTCCCTGATCCAAAACGTAACGCGCCGCCTGATGCGGTCCGAACATGAAGGTATCCGGCGCACAGCCAACGCGCACACCTTTCGACGCCGCTGCCGCCATGATCGCCTGTCCGTCCTCGAACGTGGTTGCCAGCGGTTTCTCAGAGTAGACATGCTTGCCCGCTTCGATTATCCGCAAGCTGACGGCGGAGTGCGCTTTGGGGATAGTCAAATTGATCAGGATGTCAATGTCGGGTTGTGCCAGTATGTCCTCAACCGAAAAAGCATGAGGGATGTTATTTTCGGCGGCAACACTCTTCGCCCGATCCAGATCGATGTCGGCGCAGGCGACCAATTCCAGATTATCGAACATCCGGCAGCCTTTGATATATGCGGGGCTGATGTTGCCAACGCCAATAATGCCAACTTTCATAGCTGGGGTCTTGTGATTATTGCTCATGACGTTTTTTTTACTCACTGTCCGATCTTGCTAAATACACGAACTATCGAGTGCAAGTTTGGGTTCACCACTTGCTAGCTTATAGTTTGCTCAAAAACTGATGGCTCTTGTCGATTGCCTCAAAAATATCGGTGGCGCATTCGTCCAATTCCACGACCAACCACTCGGCTGTATCTTTACTCGCCGCGACTAAGCCGCGAACATCTACCACGCCCTCACCGACGGCGGTCTGTGGTACACCAAGTTTAGCGGGACCATCCTTGATATGCAGCAGCGGTGCGCGCTTGCCCAAATCCTTGACCAATGCCACCGGATCAGCACCGCCGACTTGCGCCCAGTAAGTGTCGATCTCGAACAGGATCGAGGGTGACAAGTGCTGGCGCATCACTTCATGCGGGATCAGCCCTTCTGAGGTCGGCACGAACTCGAAGTGGTGGTTGTGGTAGGCGAACTTCAAACCCTGTGCCAGCACATTATCCGCTGCTTCGTTCAGTTCATCGCACACCAGTTTAATTGACTCCTCGGACTCAAAGCGTTCTGCAGGCAGCCATGGGCACACGATGTACTCGATTTGCAGCGCCTCGGCAAGCGCAAAAACCTTGCTTTTGTTGTCGCCAACGGGCAGCGGGCAGTGCGTCGCGGGAGCGCTCAACTTTAACTCGCGCAGCAATTTCGCAGCATAGTCGATAGGCTGTCCGTAAAGAGTCAGCGGCTCTAGCGACCATCCGGCTGGCTCAATAGCCACATAACCCATATCCGCAATCCGCCGCAGTGTCCCCTCAAAATCCTGCGTCAGCGCATTGCGAACTGTCCATAACTGTACAGCAATAGGTGCAGTCATTAGGTCTCCTAAGTTAACCATTTCGTTGTATATAACGTTAACGAACATGGATTTAATGTAACCCATGTTCGTTTTGCCGACTATCTTATGATCGCCTGTATTCAGGTTTTAGGAAATGGGCGAATCAATCAAAGGATGAGTGGCTGGTTTTTTCTCAGTGTCAGGCGTTCGCCATTATGAGCTATCGCCAATTCTTCACCTTCCAGCAGCGCGTATGTAACGTGATCCCGATTGACCGCTACGCGCACCAAACGTCCGCGAAAGACCATATTGAAGGCATAACCGTTCCACTTTTCCGGTAAATGCGGATGGAACGCTAGCAGCGGTGCGCCATTTTCACTTTGCACGCGCATTCCTGCAAAGCCGTAGATCATGCTCATCCATGTGCCCGCCATGTTAGCGATGTGAACGCCATCCTTGACATTGCGATGCGAGTCGTCCAGATCCATGCGCGAGGTTTCCATGAAGTAGTCATACGCCTTATCATGGTACCCGATCTCGCTGGCGACGATGCTGAATACACAGGAGGAAAGCGAGGAGTCATGCGTGGTCAGTGGTTCGTAAAAATCATAATTGCGTTTCTTTTCTTCCATCGAGAAACGCTCACTGAGCAAAAATAAAGCCAGCACGAAATCCGCTTGCTTGCACACTTGATGCCGATAAATCACCAACGGATGATAATGGATCAGCAGAGGATAATTTTCTGGCGGTGTATTGGCAAAATCCCATGGTGCCTTATTCAAGAAGCTGTCGTCTTGGGCGTAAATCTGCAGCCTTTCGTCGTAGGGCAGATACATATTGTCGGCAGCTTTATTCCAGCTTTCAATCTCGCTGCTAGCCAGCCCAATCCTCTTTGCAACTTCTTGATACACATCTGAATTGTTTGCTTGCAGCCACTTGGCGATCTCTGCCGCGTAGCGCATATTTATCTGCGCCATCAAGTTGGTATAAGCATTGTTATCCACGACGGCAGTGTATTCATCAGGACCAGTTACACCATTGATGCAGAACTTGCCACCTTTATTGGGGATGTAGCTGCCCAGATCTGCCCACAGGCGCGCCGTCTCGAACAGAATTTCTGCGCCTCCTTGCACCAAGAAGCTCTCATCGCCCGTCGCTTCCACATAGCGTTTGATGGCAAAGGCGATATCAGCGTTAATGTGATACTGTGCCGTGCCAGCCGGATAGTAGGTGGAACATTCCTCGCCGTCAATGGTTCGCCACGCATACAAGGCGCCGCGTGGATGTGCCATCTGCCGCGCCCGTTCCCGCGCCTTATCGAGGATGCGGTAGCGATATTCCAACAGCTTACGGGCGATCTCAGGTGAGGTGTGTAAGAAGAACGGCACCACGTACATTTCGGTATCCCAGAAATAGTGTCCTTCGTAGCCTTCGCCAGTTACGCCCTTCGCGGCGATGCTAGTCTTGCTATCCCGCCCCACCGATTGCAGCAAGTGGAACATATTGACGCGCAAGCCCTGTTGCAGCGCGTCATCACCTTCGATGGTGATATCCGCATGATCCCAGAACTTGGTCAGATACTTGGCTTGTTCGTCGCGCAGCACTTCAAAGCCGACGGTTTTGGCATTGCCGAGGATGTTCTTGGCTTCGTCTTGTACTGAGGATTCCGGCACATCCCGCGAGGTCAAGTAGCAAATGAATTTGTCCAGCGTGATCGGCTGTCCGGCTTTGGCAGCAACCGTATACACTACCGATGTACTGAGATCGTCTGCTCTGCTTTCCAAAGTTCGTGTTTCGCCAGAGATGAAAGTGTGATCCATACCACAGGCAAGCAAAAAGCGGGTATGCTGCGTGCGCTGCGTGATCATGGCGAAGCTACCTTCTGCGCTGCGCGACTCCACGCTCAGGACTCTCCCTTCGAAACGCGATCCTGTGCGCGGATCGTTGCTGGCGGAAAGGTTTCGCACGTCGCCATCCAGCTTGGAAACAAAGCGTATCGAGCCATCAAAGTTCAAAGGCATCACACTGTAGCGGATTGCGGCGACATGGCGATAAGGCAGGGAAACCAGCCGTTCGATGTCGATTTGCACTTCACGCCCTGCGGGTGATCGCCAGCGCAGACTGCGTTCGAGGATGCCTGTTTTCAGACGCAGAGCGCGTTCGTACTCAGATACGCGCCCCTGCGTCATATCAAACAGTTCATCCTCAACGTAAAATTGGATGATCTTGGCATTCGTTACATTCAACAGCGTCTGGCTGTGTTCCGCGTAACCATAAGCCGGTTCTGGATATCGGATCACTTCCCGTTCATAGAACCCATTGAGATAGGTGCCTTCGCAACCGGGACCGTTGAAGCCTTCCTCTAGCGTGCCCCGCATCCCGATGGTGCCATTGCCGAGCGCAAAAATCGTCTCGTTGCGATAGTTATTCTCCGCGCGAAATTCACGTTCGATTACGTCCCAAGCGGTGAAGGGATAGATGGGTTCGACGTTGTTATGTTTCCGCTGCATGAACTCTAACCTTTAGCTGTTGAACTAACGATGCCTTAGCCCTTGACCGACCCTGACAGCAGACCACGAACAAAGAAGCGCTGCAAGCCAAAGAAGATCAACATGGGCAGCAGCATGGAGATGAACGCGGCAGCGGTGAGCAGATGCCAGCCACTACCGAGCGATGTTACCATATTGCTGATCTGATAGGTAAGGACTGGATGTTCGCCACCGAGGAACACCAACGCCACCAACAGATCGTTCCAAATCCACAGGAATTGGAAGATCGCCAGTGAAGCTAGCGCCGGAACGGAAAGCGGCAGCACGATCTGCCAGAATACGATCCAGTGGTTAGCACCGTCGATATAGCAAGCCTCGAACAATTCCGTCGGTAGTGAGCCTAGGAAGTTTCGCATCAGGTAGATCGCATAGGGCAAACCGAATCCGGTATGAAACAGCCAGATTCCCAAGAACGTGCCGTTCATGCCAAGCTGCGCGTATAAGCGCGAGATCGGGATTAGCGTCATTTGCAGTGGCACGACTTGCAGACCAACAAGTACCGCGAACAACACCGTGCGTCCCGGAAAGTGCAGCCACGAGATCGCATATGCCGCGAACGCCGCAAACAAGATCGGGATCAGCGTTGATGGGACGGCGACCAGCAAACTGTTCAGAAATGCCGTCGCCATGCCGCGTGGATTGCCGAGATCGCGAGTATCGCAGTAGATGTCATTAGGCTGCGTCCCTGCCGCGCAATCCTGTTCGTAGGTGGAGGTGCCACGATATCCAAGCAATGCGTCCGTGTAGTTTGAGAGCGTTATGCGCGGACGTGACTCGATGCCTGAAAGACGACGCAAGTACGTGGCGATGTCGGCAGATGTCTGCGAGTCCGGCACGATCACCGTACCTAAATGTGGTTGCCCATTGATTTCACGCTTTAGCAGCGCATCGATCTGAGTAGAACGGCGGTACTTCGAGATCAACTCGGGATCGCTCAAGTTAGCAGTGGGGATCGTCGTGCCGCTTTCTCCATGGCAGCCCGCGCAGTATTGTGTGTACTGCGCCGCGCCGCGCGGAGGAGCAAGGATGTTCCACCAGCCAGACTCGTTGATGTCCTGAAATGGACGGACAGAAGTCACCAGCAAGCCGATAGCGGGTAGCAACCAGATCGAGCAAAACAGAATCAGCAGCACATGACGCGGCAATGAGCGCAAACGATAAGTTAAGTCCGTCATCGGCTTCTCTCCTGTTGAGCAAACCGACGGATGTTAAAGACCATGGCAGGTACGATAACGAGGATGAGAATTACGGCGATGGCTGATGCACGTCCGGTATTGTAGGCAGTGTATTGCTCGATGTACATGCGGTTTGCGATCACTTCAGTGCCGTAGTTGCCGCCCGTCATTACATAGATGATGTCGAAGATTTTGAGTACGTTGATCACCATCGTCGTCAGCACTACCGTAACAGTAGGCATGATGTTAGGCAGCGTAACACTGAAGAATGCTCGAATCTCGCTGGCACCATCAACACGTGCGGCTTCCATCAGTTCTACCGGAACGCCTTTAATCGCGGCAGCCAGAATGGTCATGCAGAAGCCCGTCCACATCCAGATACCGACAGCGATCAAGGCGATATTGTTGTACTGCGGTTCTGTTAACCACGAGATCGGTGGCAAGCCAAACGACGTTCGCAGTGCGTTCAGTAATCCGATCTGCACTTGACCGGAGCCATAGGCATAGACGAATCGCCAGATCACACCAGCGCCAACGAAAGAGATTGCCATTGGTAAGAAGATGATCGCTTTTGCCAACGCTTCGTAACGTACTCCGTTCGCCAGCGCCGCGATCAACAAGCCTAAGATCACTGTACCCGGAACCATCACCACAATCCATGTCAGATTGTTGAGAAATGCCTTTTGCATAACGGGTGAGGTCAAGGCGTAGCGGTAATTTTCCAGAATTCCCCAGCACGGCTCCGCAGTCTGGCAGGCGGCTGTCGCCCAATCAGTGCTATTTGCGTTGCGAAAACTGAGGTATAGCGTATTTAAACCGGGATAGATGATATAGATGGTCATCACGATCAATGCTGGCAGCAGGTACAACCACGGCGCGATGCGACCTTGCCGCATCACTTCCGGCACTCGTGATTGGCTGGCGCGCGTTGTCGGCTTTGCTGAACTCAGGGGCGGTGATGCAGTTGTCATAAACAGTCCCCCAATTTAATATTCTAGTGAGCCGCCCGACAGCGCTAACTGTCGGGCGGTAGTGAGTGTGAGGCAGGCTTACCGCCTACCTCACCTTGCGCGATGGGGGCGAACGAGTAACTCTTGGTCAGAATCTCTCGTTTGCTCCCGTTTCCTCAACCGTTGGTATTACTTCCCGGTTGCCTCTGCCTGAACCTTAGCAACGGCTGCCAGTTCGGTGTCGAGATCGCCACCGTTCAGGTAATTGACGATTGCCGTCCACTCCGCCTTGCCGAAGCCACCCGTGATCGTGTCACCGATGTCAGGCGTGAAGCCAGTCGTGGTTGCCAGCGCCTCACCCTTCTTCACCAGAGCGGGATCGACGTAGTGACCATTCGCACCCTTGTTGGGCGAGAGGTCGAAGCCAGCGGCTGCCCAGTTCGCGCCGCCCTGTGCGGAAGTGACATAAGTTACCAGTGCCTGAACCGCTGGCGAGTCATTGAACGCCATCAGCCAGTCGCTGCCACCCTGCAAGCCCTTTGCGCCGGGGAGATTAAAGAAGTCGTAGTCAGTACCGTACTGCAGATCGGGGTACTTCTTGGCAACTTCGCCGCCCGTAAAACCAGACTGCTTGATCATCATCGCTTCGGGGGGATCAGAGAAGACTTTGTAGATAGCGTCGAGGAAGGCTGTTGCCAGCGTACCTTGTGCACCACCAACGGTGTACTTGGGGTCTTTCGCCCACTTTCCATACAGTTCGTAAGCGGCTTTCACGCCCGCATCGTTGTAAGGTACTTCACCGGAAATGAGTTTCTCGACGTATTCCGGTCCCTGCTGAACCAGCAGGATGTCCTGAATGAAGTCAGAACCAGTCCAGCCCGTCGCATCGCCAGATTCCAGACCCATGCTCCACGGCACATCGCCGTTAGCAACCATCTTTTCCACCAAGGCATCCAGTTCATCCCAAGTAGTCGGAACGGTGTAGCCTTTGGCTTCAAAGACGACTGGGCTGTACCAAACGATGGTCTTGATGTCCGACTTGACGGGTACACCAAGCCATTTACCATCAATGGTTCCCGGAGTCAGGAAGAAATCTTCGTAACTCGCCTTATCCGCACCGATTGTGTCCAGCGGGATCAGTTGATCCTTGTACTGCTGCAGCTGGGTCACGTTGGCGAATACGATGTCAGGCGGTGTACCAGCCTTAACGCGCGTATCGAGGATCGCTTGGTCGCGCGAGGACTCTGGCTTGAGCACCAGACCGCAGGCATCGACCAGCGGCTTGAGGATCGCGTTAAAGCGTTCTTCTTCCTGACCCGACCACTGATACAGTAGTGTGATTTCATCACCGGACTTCGCACCCTTGCAGTCGATGCTGTCCTGCGCCCGCGTGGGCGCGGTGAAAGCGATAGACGCACCGAACACGAAGGTCAGTGCTAATGCGAGAAGACGTTTTCTCATGGGGGATTACCTCCGAACAAATTAAGTAACGCAACGCTAAGAGCAATTCACGCTGATACGATTTCCAGCATCACCTCCTCCATAAATATGCAGTTGTCGAGACGGGCGATTCAGTGTGTGCCGTTTTCGTTACGCGCCCCACAGGACTCGCGGATGACCAGTTCCGTCTCTAGGATCAGCCCCAAATTAGGGTTTTCTTCCAACCCTCCAATCAGGCGGATCAGCAGGTCAGCGGCGCTCCAGCCCAGTTCATAGGCGGGCAGCCGCACAGTCGTCAGCGGCGGTTGTACGAAGTTGATGAGAGGGATGTCGTCGAAACTGACGATGGCAATGTCTTTGGGAATCTGTAGCCCTTTACGCTGGATCGCCTGTACAGCGCCCAGCGCCACCGTATCCGAGGCAATGAATACCGCGCTCGGTGGATTCGAACTGCTCAACAAGTCGAGAATGGCTGCTTCCCCGCCATGTGGCGAAAAATCGCCATAACGCACCAACGTCTCGTCATAGGCAATTCCTACTTCTTGTAATGCCCGACGATAGCCTGCCAGTCGATCGGCGCTAGCAGTGTACACAATCGGCGCGTTCGTGATCAAGCCGATGCGCCGGTGTCCTAGTTTTAGCAGATGTCGTGTGGCAAGTGCAGCACCACCGACATTATCAACGTCTACGGAGGGGATTTTCGCACCGGGTAACTGTCCCATCAGCACGACAGCAGCCCCTTCCGTGTGGATACGCATCAACTCTTCATCATCGCTGCGTGGACCGGAGACGACAATGCCATCGACGTGCCGTTCACGGATCAAGCGGGCATAGGCATCGTGCCGCGCTTCCGGTGGGATCGGCTCGAACATCACTCGGTAACCGTAGGTTGCAGCGGATTGCGCCAAACCGTGCAGTGCTTGCGGCAGAAAGTGATCGGCGAAGACCTGTTCAGGATACTGACATAACACCAGCCCGATCACCATTGTGCGACCACGCACCATGCTGCGCGCGGCTGCGTTGGGGTGATAGTTTAATTGACGAGCGGCTTCCAGTACACGTTGGCGGGTTTCTTCGGGGATACGCATTCCCGGAGCGTTATTTAGCACGAACGAGACGGTAGTGCGAGAAACACCCGCTAGTTCGGCAATATCTTTGGAGGTAATGCGTTTTGTCATAATTTCTTTGTATCCCACCAGAATTATTTAAGGCAGGACTACTAACTCTAAATTGCTAAAACGTGTTGCTAAAACGTGTTATCTACCATATAGCAAGTTGATGTAGGTGTCAAGAAATTGCCTTGTTGTGGAAAACTAGGACGCCATAGACGCCACAATTGATCAATATTGCGCATGAAATTGCGTAGTTCTCCGCAGTGAATCGGGAGTGATTTAACTTTAGAATCAATACTGGACGTTTTTTATTGGTATGGATGGTGGAGGGAAATATGAAAACGTGTCGAGACGTAATGACTAAAGACCCACTTTGCTGTCTGGCAAGCGAAACAGTAAATCGCGCGGCGCAGTACATGAAAGAGTCGGACGCTGGGTCCGTACCTATCGTAGACTCGCCGCAGACAAAGCGACTGCTTGGCATCGTAACGGATCGTGATCTGGCATTGAAGGTCGTTGCCGAAAGCCGCGATCCTCGCTCGGTACGTATCGAAGAAGTGATGACGCGCAATCCGGTGACCTGTCAGGAAAACGATGATCTACAGGCAGCAATTGAGGCGATGGCGCGTAACCAAGTTCGCCGCATCCCCGTTGTGGATAACAGTGGTCATCTGGTTGGCATCATCTCGCAGGCAGACATCGCTACACGTGGTGATAGCGCACGTCAAACGGCGGAAGTCGTCGAGGAAATCTCCAAGCCGGAAAAAATGTCTACTGGAATGCACTAGCTACTTTGGAGCTACACAATCGACTCCACAAGTTAGTAGTACAAGTAGATAGTGAGGGACGAATGAATTCAATCCATGTTCTGGGCATTTCTGGCAGTTTGCGCAAAAGTTCCTATAACACAGCGATTCTGCATGCTGCCAGTGCTATGCTGCCAGAGGGAATGTCGCTAGAAATCTATGACTTGTCGGCGCTACCTCTCTACAACGCCGATAACGACGGCGACAATATACCAGAGTCTGTGCGGCAGTTCAAAGCTCGCGTCACCGCAGCCGATGCCCTTCTCTTCGCCACACCAGAGTACAACTACTCTGTTTCTGGCGTGCTAAAAAATGCCATTGATTGGGCATCTCGTCCAGCAGGCAAGTCACCATTGATCAAGAAAACAGCGGCAATCATGGGCGCATCTACCGGCAACTTCGGCACCGTGCGGGCGCAAATGCACCTGCGCGACATCTGCGTTTACAACAATATGCTTGTCGTGCCGCAGCCCGAAGTGCTGATCATGAAGGCGAAGGAGAACTTCGACGCACACGGCAAATTAACCAACGAACTGTCCCGCGATCTGATTCGCAAACTGCTGGTCGCGCTTGCTGAGTTGACGCGACGCATGAAGTCTGAGCGCGAACTAGCACCAACGACGGAAGCAGCAGCGGTGCGCGTCTAGCAGCACCAAAAGCTTTTAAGGAGTAGAAAATGGCACAATCACTAGTGAACAAACGGGTGGCGATCTTGGTCACCGATGGCTTTGAGCAGATAGAACTCACCGAGCCTAAGAAGGCACTGGAGCAGGCTAGTGCAAAGACGCAGATCGTCTCTCCCATACAGGGCAAAGTCAAAGGCTGGAATCACACCGACTGGGGCGAACAATTTCCCGTCGATGTAACGCTAAATCAAGCCAACCCCGACGACTATGACGCCCTACTTTTACCTGGCGGCGTGATGAATCCCGACAAGCTGCGTATGAACAAGGATGCAGTCAAATTCGTGCGGGCGTTCGTCACGGCGGGCAAACCCATCGCGGCGATCTGTCACGGTCCGTGGACGCTGATCGAAGCAGGCGCGGTCAACGGACGCAAAATGACCTCTTATCCCTCGCTGCAAACCGATCTCCGCAACGCCGGAGCAGATTGGGTGGATCAGGAAGTAGTGGTTGATCAAGGCTTGGTCACCAGCCGCAATCCCAACGATATCCCCGCTTTCAACCACAAAATGGTCGAGGAGTTTGCTGAAGGCATCCACAAACAAGCCATGACTCAAGGCAGTGTGACGCCTTAACTCAGCAGTAAAGGAGATAACATTATGGCTGCAAAATCAACCTGGAAAGCGCATACCAAACATGGCGACCTTGATGCCAAAGATCGGGATGATCTCCCCGATAGTGTGTATGCCTTTCCCAAACAGCGCAAAGAACCACTGACGGATGCCTCGCATGTCCAGAACGCACTCGCGCGTTTCGATCAGGTGCAGGGTGTCTCCGACGAGGATCGTGATCTTGCGTTTGCCAATATCAAGGCAGCCGCCAAGCATTACGATGTCGAGATTGCTGAGGATGACTGGCATCAGTTGGGCAAGCGCCCGCATACCAAAAACTCTGCGTCCTAACTAAACGTAGGAACATCTAACCTAAAAGACCCCTGAGTAAATGGCGAACGGTAGCCGATAACTCAGGGGTCTTTTCGATCTTCGTTATCCTGACGTTGTTTGCCCCGCCGTCGAATCTGCGGCATGATCGCGCCGTCACGGATAGGGGAAACGTATGTACTCAGATTGGATCATCACCAAGCGTCAGGTTGGGATCGCCTTATTACTGGCTGGCGTGCTTGGCGCAGTCGGCATTTTGCTTCTGGATGCGCTGCGCGGTGGCGGCGACTTTGGTCCTAGCCAGAAACTTGCTGTCGTCGCTTGTGTGGCACTAGCGATCTTCTCACTCACTATCATCGCTCTCGGAGATCGCCCCGCATGAAATTACTCCGCAATATCCTGCTAGGCGCGGCAATTGCGATTATGACCGTGCATGTGATCGTCTTCGCACTTTACGCCATAAACCTCGCCCGCTTCCCCTTCGATTACGATGAGGGCGAAGGCTACGAAATCCAGAATTCCGTGTACATCAGTAAGGGAAGCTGGCCCTATTTTAATAACGACACCTATCCTTTCTACGGCACGAATTATCCGCCGCTGTTTCACATCCTGATGGCTCCGGTGGTGGCAGCATTCGGTCCGGCGTACTGGTACGGACGCATCATCGTCTCTCTCTGCACCGTGATCGCCGCCGCTGCGATTGGCTACGCCGTCTACCGCGAGTCCAATCATCGCTGGATCGCGCTGCTGAGTGGTATGGCGTTCCTCGCCTCTAATTTCATCTATCACATCGGGGCGCTCTATCGGCAGCACATGGTCATGGTCATGTTCGAGGTGCTTGCCGTCGTCGCCATCGCCCGCTTCGATGAGATCACCGACACGAGCAAACGCAGACGCCGTATCGCGCTGGCGATCTTCTTTCTGCTCATGGCTGGCTTCACCAAGCAAATGGCGATAGTCAGTGTCTTGGCAGTATTTGGCTATATGCTGCTGCGTGGCGTCCGGCGAACCATCGTTTGGGGCATTCTCAGCAGCATCGTGGCAGGCGTCTTCTTCGTCTGGATACTGCTCACTTCCAATGGCTACTTCTGGACCAACGTGATCACCGCCAATATCTACCAGTATTTGCTCGGTCAATTTACGGGTTTGCTCAGTCTGTTCCTCAGTCTACACGGCGCATTGCTGATCCTCGCCGTCCTATTTTTTCTCTACGAACTGTATCTGGATCGGTTGTCGGTGTATTCGTTGCTGCTCGTCACCGGATTGATTAACGGCGTTCTCTCCGGCAAATGGGGCGCGGGTGATAGCTACTGGGCGGAGACAATTGCGGCGGTCTGTATACTGGCAGGCATCTTCGCTGGACGTTCGCTGAATCGTAGTTGGCGCATCCCACCGGACTCACTGGCGCAGATCAACCGCTGGCTCAATCGCTTGGGGATCACTCGCCTCGTTCAGTCGATCACGCCTGCCTTCGGCACGATCTCGTTGATCCTGTTTATCCTCTACGGTTTAGCGGTGGTCAAACTTCCTTTGGATGTCCCCGTATTCCGCGAAGGCGCGCAACTGCTTAACATTCACTCCAACACCAAGTTTCCCCAGTTCTACGACGCCGCGGGTTGGACAATGGGCTACGCAGTGATCGGTCAGATTCCTTCGCAGCAAGACATCGACAACGGCTGGAAGATCGTCGATCTGGTCAAGGATCGCGGGCAAATCCTCAGCGAAGAAGCCGCCTTCAACTTTCTGACCAAAACCGACGTGTTGACCAATCCTCCGCATATCCTCGGTTTGTGGCAGGGCGGTCACTATGATCCAACTGAACTGGTTACGCGGCTGCAAAACAAGGAGTTTGGTGCGGTGATCGTTCGCATGGATCAGAAGCCGACCGACAAGATCACCTCGCTCTGGCCCGAACCGATCACCGTTGCGGTCGCTGACTACTATCAGATTGCCGATGCAATCCCGATGAATGGCTTTTATTACGTGGTGCTGTATCCAAAGGCATAAAGTTTATGGAACTATCAGTTCGTCCTGCAATCGACGTTCCTCTAGAGACTCTCATCGATCTCTGGAACAGCGCCTTCGCGGATTACGTCACTGGTCCAGTACGTTTCACCACCAGCTTGATGGCGCAGTTCCTGTATGCCAGTGACATCAATCTGAACTTCTCGCAAGTTGCCTACGGTGATGATCGTCCAGCGGGTATTGCGATGGTCTCACGGCAAGGCTGGACAGTGCGGCTGGCAGGTATGGGGGTTAGCGCCGATTTTCAAGGTAAAGGCGTTGGCAGATATCTGTTAGGACAACTGCTCGATCAGGCGCGTGAACGTGGTGATCGTCAGTACGTGCTAGAAGCTTTTGAGCAGAATGAACGCGCCGTCAAGCTGTACGACAGCGTGGGGTTTCGCATCACGGATCGGCTGCTGGGTTACACTGCCGAGCAGCTTGCTGGCGATCCCGATCCCGCCCTCACCGAGATCGATATTTACGAAGTGGCGCAAGCACTCATGCAGCACGGCGATCCCAAACTGCCGTGGCAAGTTTCCGGTTCGCACATTATGCGTTACGGCGCTCCTACCCGTGCCTATCGCTTGGGGAATGCCGTCGCCGCTATCAGCGATCCCAATGCCGCAAACATCCGCCTGATCGCCATGATCGTCCCGCCCGCACAACAACATCAGGGCGAAGGTTCGCGTTTGCTTCGGGCGTTGGCGGGGAAGTATGTAGGCAAGCAGTGGTTCGTTCCGCCGCTCTGCCCGCAGCGTTTCGGGGATTTTTTACTCAAACACGGCTTCAAACAGGATCGCTTGAATCAAGTGTTGATGGAAATGAATTTAGCCTGACAGAGGGGACTTAACGGTGATGGGACGCGAACAAACGCTGCTTCCTTCAGCCCTTGAAGCGATTGGCAACACGCCGCTGGTGGAACTTTCTAGACTGACGAGCTGCCTCGACCTCGATGGTCGCATCCTTGCCAAGCTCGAATTTCTCAATCCGGGCTACTCCAAAAAGGATCGCATCGCCCGCCAGATGATCGAGGACGCGGAAGCGCAAGGCTTGCTACAAGCGGGACAAACCATCGTTGAGCTGACCAGCGGCAACACCGGAACCGGACTGGCAATCGTCTGCGCGGTCAAGGGTTATCACTTTGTCGCCGTGATGTCGCGCGGGAACTCTACAGAACGGGCGCGGATGATGAAGGCGCTCGGCGCGGAAGTTGTGCTGGTCGATCAACTGCCAGACTCGACTCCCGGACAGGTCTCCGGTGGCGATCTAGCGTTGGTAGAGGAACGCGCACAGCAGATCACTAAAGAACGTAGCGCGTATCGCGCTGATCAATTTCATCTGAATGGTAACTCACGGGCGCACTACCTCCACACCGCACCGGAGATCATCCAGCAAGCAGGCGCGGTCAAGATCGACGCTTTTTGCGACTTCGTAGGTACTGGCGGATCGTTTGCAGGCTGCGCACAGGCGCTTAAGGAACACGACCCAAAAATCAAGTGCTATGTGGTCGAGCCAGTAGGTGCGGCGGCAGTCGCAGGCGAAGCGATCACGCAGCCGAATCACCGGATTCAAGGCGGCGGTTACGCGATCCCCGATCTCGCGCTGGTAGACCGCGAGTTGATCGATGGCTTCATCAATGTCACCGACGAAGAAGCAATCACTACCACTCGCCAGCTTGCTAGTCTAGAGGGCTTGTTCGCGGGCTTTTCCTCCGGCGCGAACGTGATCGCAGCGGCGAAACTGTTGCAAGGCAGTCATAAGGGCGGCACGATTGCGGTCTTGCTCTGCGATTCTGGTCTCAAATACCTCAGCACCGATCTTTGGGCATGATCATCATAAGGCGCTGACACAATGCTCGAACAACCCAAAAAGAAAAAGTCAACGCAAGTTAGTGGATCGGGACGACGTTTCATCAATAGCTGGCTCATCGTCGGTGTCTATCTACTGGTACTCGCTGGTCTGATTCTTCTTCAAGGGTTGCTCGATCACTTCAAGATATTGCCTTACGCGCTTTCGTTCATCCCTTTCTTGATCGCACATATCGTAGTCATAATCCTACTTGCGGTGGTAGAGTTCCGAATCTGGTCGCCTTCGCTGCCGCAAGAGGCACGTGATCACGGCGATCCGGCACAGGCGAAGGTGCTAGAGATTAACTGGACGGGTTGGCATCGCCGTCTATGGAATCATCCTCAACAGCGTGAATATAGAATGCGTGTCGAGGTCACGCGGGAAGATGCACCGCCCTACGAAGCGACCATGATTGAATACCTAGGGAAGTCGCACGCGCTTACAGTTGGATCAACGCTGGCGGTGAAGGTGCATCCACAGCGTCCAGCAATTGTGGTGTTGGCTGCCGAAGAATGAGCTGAATAGCAAAAAGTGATTTTCAAAAGAGGAGATTATGCCTTCAGGATTTGCCGGTAAAGTCGCGCTGGTTACGGGGGCGGGCGTCGGCATTGGCTTTGCTATTTGTCGGGCGCTGGCGCTGGAAGGTGCGCTAGTTACCCTTAATGACATCGATCTGGCGTTAGCGCAGCAAGCCGCCGAGAAGATCAACGCGGAGATCGGTGAGCAGCGCGTGCAGGCGCATGGCGGCGATACTGCGGATGTGCCTATGATTCGCGCACTGGTAGCGGATATCGTGGAACAGCATGGCAAGATCGATATTTGTATTGCTAATGCAGGCATTTCGCTGTTCAGCACCTTTCTTAACTTTGAGCCAGAATCTTTCGACAAAGTGATCGCTGTCAATCTGCGCGGATCGTTTTTTCTGGCGCAAGCTGCCGCCCGCGCTATGATCGAGAAACAGACTAACGGACGGATTATCTTTATGTCCTCGGTGGCAGGTACGCAGGCAGTACCCGGTCTTAGTGCTTACGGGGCGACCAAAGCGGGCTTACAGCTATTGACGCGCACGCTTTCGCTGGAACTTGGCTCGCATGGCATCACCTTCAACGCTGTCGCGCCGGGAGCGACAGTGACCGAACGCACTCGCTTGGAAACCGCCAATTACGAGCAAGATTGGGCGGCAGTCATTCCCACACATCGTGCCGGAACGCCA
This sequence comes from Anaerolineae bacterium, assembly GCA_019637555.1. GTDB lineage: Bacteria > Chloroflexota > Anaerolineae > Aggregatilineales > UBA2796 > JAHBVK01. Next base: position 6,603 of record JAHBVK010000029.1, on the reverse strand, counting down.
GAAGATGTCGCGGCGGCTGTCTTATTTCTGTGCAGTGAGGCAGCACGCCAGATTACCGGACATACCTTAATGGTCGATGGTGGTTGGTCGCGCACTAGCCCCATGCCACCTGTTTATTGAAAAATGGCAAAAGTAGAAGTTCACGATAAAATTGTTAACAGTTTACAAAGTTACCCTTTATATTTCCCAAACATGGAGTTTAGTCAATGATTCTTCTCACCTTCAAAAAAGATGGGGAACTACGTCTTGGTGTGCGCCTGCCCATCGGCGTGATCGATGTCAAGGCGGCAGCGGAAGGCAATCGCAGCGCCTCCAAATTGCCGCTGACACCCGATGAGCTGTTTATGCACGGCAGTGAAGGGCTTGCTGAACTAGCAGAGTTCACCGCCCGCACCATCAAGGCAAATGACAGCTCACACATCCTCGATGAATCCAAGCTAGAGCTAGGACCCTGCGTGCCGCATCCGCCCAAGATCATCTGCATCGGGCAAAATTATCGTAAACACGCGCTGGAGACGGGTTCCACTCCGCCTGAGTCGCTGATCGTCTTCGCCAAGTTCAATAACAGCCTTGCCGCCGCCAACGAGGACATCCCGCTGCCGCGTACAGCCGAGCGTTACGACTATGAGGCTGAACTGGCTGTCATCATCGGACGCACCGCCCGCGACGTGAGCGAAGCAGACGCACTTAGCTATGTACTCGGTTACGCCTGCGCCAACGACATCTCAGCCCGCGATCTGCAAATGCGTACCAGTCAGTGGGTGCTCGGCAAATCACTGGACAAATTCCTGCCCCTTGGTCCCTACCTCGTAACTGCGGATCAGGTGCCTGATCCCCAAGCGCTGGGCATTCGCGGCTACCTCAACGGCGAGAAGCGTCAGGACTCCAATACTTCCGATATGATATTCAGCGTTGCCTACATGGTCAGCTACATCAGCCAGTACTGGACGCTGCAACCCGGCGACGTGATCTCCACCGGAACACCCGAAGGCGTTATCGCGGGTCGCGCCGACAAAGTGTGGATGAAACCCGGAGATACCTATACCGTCGAAATTGACGGCTTGGGCAAACTCACTAACAAAATGATCTAAACCCAGCGAGTTTCTCCTGAAGCAGCCACTTGGATACTCAATTCAAGTGGCTGCTTTGCTTATGTAACCACCAACCAATCTTCAGCATCCGTTTGCTGTTTTCCAACAAATCACCAATAATTCGCCTGAAAACGCCCTGTATTCCCTGATCAATATCAGGCGGCATTTTTCGCCCCATTTCCAACCGCCTCCGCGCTACAAACGAAATCACCCTACAGTCGCCCGCTTGACAAGCCTACACGCCTACGTTACACTGGAATCAATCCAGACACGAGCCGAAATCACGGTTAAATACCACGATCCGGGCGAGTACGCATCAAGCGGCGTTCAGAGAGTTGTCCACTGCTATTCGTAGCAGAGCTGCAAGGACGATACTAGCGCAGATGCCGAATGGGCCGGGGAGTAGCGCGGGCGAACGTTGGGGTCCAAACTCAACCGGGTAGCCTTCGTCGGAGCCGCCACCGTTATCATGGCAGAGGGCATACGCTGTTCAATCAGCCTGTGCCTGCATTCGAGTGACCTCGCGGTTAGCTTGCGCGGGGTAATCAGGGTGGCACCACGGGAATCCGCTTCTCGTCCCTACAGTGGCGAGGCGGATTTTTTGTTGCCCATAACCTGAGGAGTGAACACCCGATGACTGCCGCACCCGTGACCTTTCGCGCTACGCCGCGCCCCTTATATTCACCATCCTTTGAGCAGACCGCTCAATATTTCGAGCAAGGCAATCTCGTACCCGTTTACCGCGCCCTTGCAGCCGATCTGGAGACTCCGGTCTCCGTTTTCCTCAAGCTCGCCCGTGAGGACGAGCCAGCTTTTCTGCTGGAAAGCGTTGAGGGTGGCGAAACCGTCGCCCGCTACTCCTTCTTGGGCATCGACCCGATCTGCATTCTCAGCGTGAAAGATGGTCAGCTACGCGAACAGCGCGGCGATCAAGTGACTACGCGCCAACTAGCGCAAAGCGAGGATGCGCTGGCGGTGATTAAGCAAGAGATTGACCGCTACAAGCCCGTTGCTGTGCCGGGATTACCCCGCTTCACTGGCGGTGCAGTAGGGTTTCTCTCCTACGATTACGTCCGCCAGGTCGAAAATCTGCCCACCACCGCCCGCGACGAACTAAACCTCGCGGATGCTTCCTTCATGGTGGCACGCACGCTGGTCATGTTCGATCACGTCAAGCATCAAATTCTCGTCCTCTCCAACGCCCACAACGATGGCGATCCGCGTGATGCCTATGGCAAAGCAGTTGCCCGCATCGAAAGCATCGTTGATCGGCTGCGTGCGCCGCTGCCAGCAATACCGCAACCGGGAGGGCGCGTTGATACCACCATGTCCTCCAATCTGACCCAAGAGGAGTTTGAGGCAGGGGTGCGTAAGGCAAAGGAATACATCGCGGCTGGCGATGCCTTCCAGGTAGTCACTTCGCAGCGTTTCACGCGGGAAACCTCGGCGCATCCTTTTGCTATCTACCGTTCGCTGCGGATGTTGAATCCGTCGCCATATATGTTCTTCCTGCGCTTCCCCGTCGAAGATGGGCAAACCGAACCGCTGCACGTTATCGGTGCATCGCCGGAGATGATGGTGCGCTACGAAGCCGATTCGCGTGCTGCCGTTGTTCGCCCTATCGCTGGTACTGCTCCCCGCGGCACGACTCCGCAAGAGGATGATGCCAACGCCGAGCATATGATCAACGATCCTAAAGAACGTGCTGAACATGTGATGCTAGTCGATCTCGGACGAAACGATCTAGGGCGCGTCTGCGATTACGGCACAGTCAAAGTCTCCGAGATGATGGTGATCGAGAAGTACAGCCATGTCATGCACATCGTCAGTCACGTAGTCGGCACGCTGCGGAAAGATATGGATGCCTACTCGCTGGTACGTGCTACCTTCCCCGCTGGCACACTCTCCGGCGCACCGAAAATCCGCGCGATGGAGATCATTGAGGAGATCGAAGGCGTTCGGCGTGGCGTTTATGGCGGCGCGGTGGGCTACTTCAGCTACGGCGGGAGCATGGACTTCTGCATCGCCATTCGCACGCTGGTCATGCGTGGTAAGCGGATCTACGTGCAAGCAGGTGCAGGCTTAGTCGCAGACTCCGATCCGACGAAGGAATATCAGGAATCAATCAATAAGGCACGCGCCGTCGCTATCGCCATTGAAAACGCCGAAACCGGAATGATGTAAGAGCTGGAAGCAGCGGGTATAGGAGGTCATCTCATGATCGTCATTATCGATAACTACGACAGTTTCACCTACAACCTCGCGCAAGCGTATGGTCAGCTTGGCGCACAGGTAGAGGTTTATCGCAACGATGCGCTAACCGTTGAAGAACTGGACGCGATGCAGCCGTCGCACATCATCATCTCGCCGGGACCGGGCGATCCCGACGACGGCGGCATTTCTCTCGATGTGCTTCGGGAGCTAGGACATCGAATCCCGATTTTCGGGGTATGCTTGGGACATCAATGCATCGGTCAAGCGTTTGGTGGTGTGGTAAGCAGAGCGCCGCGCCAGATGCACGGCAAAACTTCCATGATCTACCATCAAGGCAGCCCGTTGTTCACGGGTGTTCCTGCACCGTTCGAGGCAACTCGCTATCACAGCTTGATCGTGGAAGAAGAAACGCTGCCCGCTTGCCTGAAAGTAACTGCCTTCACCGATCAAGGCGAGATCATGGCGCTGCGACACGTTGAGTATCCGATTGTGGGGGTGCAGTTTCATCCAGAAAGCATCCTGACGCTGCACGGACCTACGTTGATGCGGAATTTTCTGGAATGCAGATTCTAAATCAGGTACTCGTCACTAACGCAGAGGTGAGACATGTCGGTTCAAAAAGCGATTGATAAGATTTCCAAGCGGCAGCATCTAACACAGCAGGAAGCCGAAGCCGCGATGGACGAGATCATGACTGGCGCGGCAACGCCAGCTCAAATCGGCGGCTACCTGATGGCGCTGCGCTTGAAGGGCGAAACGATTGAGGAGATCACAGGCAGCGCGATCTCGATGCGTCGTGCCGCGAATCATCCTCCAGTGAATGTGGAGGGATTAGTCGATACTTGCGGCACGGGCGGCGATGGCGTGGGAACATTCAACATCTCCACTACTGTTGCCTTTGTGGTTGCAGGTGCAGGTATACCGGTAGCCAAGCACGGCAATCGTTCGGTCAGCAGCAAAACCGGATCAGCAGACGTACTGAGCGCGCTCGGCGTCAACATCGGTTTGACGGCGGAGCAAGTAGCGGACTGCATCAATAGCGCCGGAATCGGTTTTATGTTCGCCCCCAATTTCCATCCGTCGATGAAACATGCGATTGGGGTGCGTCGAGAACTTGGCGTCCGCACGATCTTCAACATCCTCGGACCGCTGACCAATCCAGCAGGAGCGAAACGACAGTTACTCGGCGTCGCTGTTGCCGATCTGACCGAAGTGATGGCGAACGTGTTGTGTCTAATGGGTGGCGAGGCAGCGTTTGTCGTACATGGTGAAGGCGGACTCGATGAAATGACGACCACCGGATCGAATCGGGTTAGCGAACTGCGCGATGGTCAGGTACGCACCTACACCATTGAGCCAGAGGAGTTAGGGTTTATTCGCGCGCCATTTGAGGAGTTGCTTGGCGGCGATTCCGAACAGAATGCGGCGATCACGCGCGGGATTCTCGATGGCTCGATTCGTGGTGGTAAGCGCGATATTGTGCTGTTGAACGCAGCGGCGGCTATCGTGGCAGGCGGCAAGGCAAGCGATTTGCGCGAAGGAATCACGGTGGCAGCACAGAGCATTGATTCCGGTGCGGCGCTGGGTAAACTGCACGCGCTAGTCGGCTGTTCACAGCAGGCGACGGTTCAGTAAAACATCCTATGTAATTAGGTGTCCGCGCGATGAAAAGACTAATAATCGCAGCAACCATACTTGCTCTGCTAGGCGCTTTAGCTCTATTCCTTAGCTCCAATGCGGACGCCATAAAAGTGCGTTTGATGTCCTCATTATCGGAGCCTTTAATCTTTGTCCACGAGCCATGGAGTGGCATCTTACTGTGGATTGTCGTGTATATGAGTGACTATGTATTGACTATTTTGGGGTCATGGTCAAGATCACACTCAGGATATACCAAACGTGTCAATTCAAATGGCAGCTACGAACTGAATCCTATCTTTGTTAAGGACGTGGATGCGCTACGGGTGATTAGTCCGCGCTTTTTGCTATTGCTAGTTTTATCCGTAGTGGGGTTAATGGCATGGGCAATACTTAGCGAACGGTGGAGTATGCCACAGTTGTATGCTGCAGCAGTAGGCTTCGCTGTGATGCCATCGGTCTTCGCCATCACAGTACATTTATCAAACTTGGGTATGTATGCGTTAGCGCAAGGAGCAACTGGAATTACAGGTAATCTTCAATATGGGCGCTGGTTAACCTTAAAAATATCTGCCATTACGTTCGCAATTCGTGTATTGCTACTTATGTTCATGTTTGTTGTCACTGGCTCATGGTTTTTCGTCGGTGGCGCACTAGCGAGCTTAAATCACGCCATCCGTTTCTGGCTAATCGGACGTAGTGTGCAACGGAAAGCAACGGTTGAACGACACGTAGATTCGAGTAGATCGATCCTTGAGGAAGTTCGTGCCAACCCCAACAATCTAAGCTTTGACGATTTGCGAAAAGTGCTAGACAAAGCTGGCTTTGAATTCACGCAAGAGCGTAACAATCACTACACTTTCACTAAACAAAGCGTACAAAGACGTGTTGTAGTGTCGATGCCCAAGAACAAAGCGGCGGCTCAATCAATTTATGTGGATAAGTTATTGGGCATCGTGGATGCAGCGGCGGAAAAATAGGAATGACTCCAAAAATGCTAGACTATTATCTCTCATTAACTTATCCCATTGAACTGATTCCTGATGAGGATGGTTATTGGTTTGCCCAAATCCCTTTATTGACCGGTTGCATGACACAAGGTGCTAGTCGAGAAGAAGCACTTGAAATGATCGATGAAGCTAAAGTTTTATGGCTTGAAACTGCACTCGCTGAAGGAATTGAAATTCCTGAACCTGTGGTGGCACGATGAACGGAATCCAAACAACTAATACCATTCTTGATCGCATCGTGGCGCGCAAGATCGAGGAGATCGAGGAGATCGCGGCGATCCCTCACAACCATGATGTGAAGCTAGCTAGCGATCCGAGAAATTTCCTTGCCGCGCTGCAACGTGACACCATCGCATTGATCGCGGAGGTGAAGCATGCCTCGCCTTCTAAGGGTGTCCTCATCGAAAACTTCAATCCTGTGGCGCTAGGCACAACTTACGCCCAAGCAGGGGCGGCAGCGATCTCGGTGCTTACGGATCGGGATTTCTTCATGGGTAGTCTTGAGGATATGCACAACGTTCGCGCTGCGGTGAACACTCCGGTACTTCGCAAGGATTTCACCGTTGATCAGCGCCAGATCGCCGAGGGACGCGCCGCTGGAGCAGACGCGATTTTGTTGATCGTAGCTATCCTTGATGACGCTCGACTGC
>JAHBVK010000028.1 GCA_019637555.1 Anaerolineae bacterium | reverse complement strand
AGCATTGACGGAGATGCGCCCGCTGCGATGCGCTACACCGAAGCGCGGATGCAGCCGCTGGGTACGGAACTACTCACTGACATTGAGAGAAACACCATTGAATTCGCGGATAATTTCGACGGTTCACTGCAAGAGCCTGTGGTCTTGCCTGCCTCGATCCCTAATCTGCTGGTCAACGGTTCGTCGGGCATCGCTGTCGGTATGTCGACTAATATCCCGCCGCACAATCTCGGCGAGGTAATCGATGCCTGCGCCTATATGCTGCGGAATTGGGATAACCTTGAAAACGTCGATGTGGCTCATTTGCTGGAGTACATCAAAGGACCTGATTTTCCCACTGGTGGTTTAGTTTTCCGCCACGACGCCAAGTCCAATGAAGACCTGTTGATGGCTGCCTATGCCACCGGACGCAGCAAGCTGATCGTACGTGCAAAAGCACATATTGAAGATCTCGGACGTGGCAAAACGCGCATCATCATCAGCGAAATCCCCTATGCCATTAACAAGAACAGCATGATCGAGCGTATCGCTGATCTGGTGCGCGATGAGCGTATTGACGGCATCAGCGATCTACGCGATGAGTCGGATCGTCAGGGGTTGCGTATCGTTGTCGAGTGCAAGACCAACGCCGATCCGGCTGATGTGTTGAATGATCTGTTTAAGTACACACCGCTGCAATCCACATTCGGCGTGATCATGCTGGCGCTGGTCGATGGTGAACCACGCACCCTGACACTGAAGCAGGCACTGCGCGTCTATCTCGATCATCGCATCGATGTGGTACGGCGTCGCACCGAGTACGATCTGGCGCACGCGCGGGCACGCGCGCACATCCTCGAAGGATTGCTAATCGCGCTGAACGATCTGGATCGGGTAATCATGACCATCCGCCAGAGCGACAGCACGGAAGACGCGCGACGCAACCTGATGGATCGCTTTGAACTGACGGAAGCGCAAGCGACAGCGATCCTCGACATGCAACTGCGGCGCTTGGCTTCTTTGGAGCGCGAGAAGATCAACGCAGAATACGACGAAAAGATCAAACTGATCGAGCATCTCAACTTTCTCCTGCAAACACCTGTTGCTATGCGCAAAGTCATCGCTGACGAAATGCTGGCAATCAAGCAGAAGTACAATGATCCGCGCCGCACAATCGTGATGAACAGTCCGGCACGTCCGGTAACGGCGGACGATCTGTTGGCGCACAACGAGAGCACTTGGGTGGCACTGACCGTCGGGCAGCGCCTCAGTCGTACCTATCAGGATGCGCCGCCTAAGATCACCGCGCAGACACAAGATCCGCCACGTTTCTTACTCCGCAGTAACACCGCCGACATTCTCTATTTGATCACGTCGGACGGACGGGCGGTGACACTGCCAGTACAGCAACTGCCGCTGGCAGATGATCCCTCAACAGGCGCGGAACTGAAATTAATCTCCGACCTGCGGAATAACGAGCGCATCGTTGGTGCGTTCAGCTTTGTCCCCTCGTTCGAGGATGGCTTTCTGTTCTTCGCTACAGATCGCGGGGACGTTAAGCGCATCCGAGTGACCGACTTGCCCGGATTGGTGGCAAAAGCGTTCTCGATCATGAATGTAGGCGACGACAACCTAATTGCCGCCAAATACGTTGACGAAGATGATGAGGTGCTGTTAGTCACCGCAGAGGGCCAGTCCATCCGCTTCAAAGTGTCGGAAGTGCGTCCAACAGGTTTACCTGCTGGCGGTATGCGCGGCATCAAATTGGCAGATAGCGATCAGGTGACGGCGCTGCTGCTGGCGCGCGATGGTAATGCCGTCTATACGATCACCGAATTGGGTTTGGCGAAGAGTTCACCGCTTGCTGAATATCCGCTGCAAGGGCGTGCTGGCGCGGGTGTGATCACGATGAAGCTTGGACTCGGTGACCGCATTTCTGCAGGTACGATCATGACGCTTGACGATCTAGTAGTGATCCTCACGTTGCGCGGCAAGTTCAAAGTGGTGAAATTCAGAGGCGCACCGCATGGGCCTCGTGCCAGCAAGGGCGACTTTGTGGGCATCTCGCTGACTAAGAACGATAAAGTCAATGCAGTGATGCAGATCATCCAGCGCCCCGTAGCGCAGGAACACGATGAGGCGGATGAAATGGAGGAAGCGCAGGGGGCGCCACACCCTTCGTCAAACGGGTCATCCGGCGGCAAGTAATTAAAACGGCGGAGATAGCGCCATAATGCGCTATTCTCCGCCATTAACCAATTCCGGCTAGTTACGCCTATACGCCTATTCCAGCACCAGACGGTAAACGCCGCCGTTGTAATAGTCGGTGACGTAAAGTTCGCCAGTTTCATCCTCACCGAACGAACTCAAGCCGATATCTAGCATGCCCACTTCGGTGCTCTCGAACGTATCGTCCGCATTCTTCATCATCGCCCACACACGCGCACTGCCGAAGTCACCATACAAATAGTAGCCTTCAGCTTTGGGATACTTGGTGCCGCGATAGACATAGCCGCCCGTCACCGAATTACCTTTTGCGTGTGAGTATTCAGCAACAGGCAGCGTAAGATTGTCCTTGGCGCAGTTACTGCTAGCAGAAGCAAAGCAATGCGATGCTTCCATAACGTTCCAGCCGAAGTTCAAACCGCCCGGCGTGCCTGCCGGATAATAATCGATCTCCTCGTACTGGTTTTGCCCGACATCGCCGATGTACAAATCGCCATTGTCACGGTCAAAGCTAAAACGCCATGGATTTCGTAGTCCGTACGCCCATACTTCGGGGGCGCCGTTTTTGCCATCCGCGAATGGGTTATCAGTTGGAATGGCATAGGGATCGCCGTTATCTACGTCAATACGCAGGATCTTGCCTAATAAGCTAGTGGTGCGCTGTCCAGACCCCAAAGGATCGCCGCCGCCACCGCCATCACCCATCCCGATATAGAGATAGCCATCAGGACCAAACTTCAGCAATCCACCATTATGATTGGGGTACTGGTCGGGAACCGAAAGCAGTAGTTTCGCAGTTTCGGGATCAGCGACATCGGGATCATCAGCGGACACCTGATAGCGGGCAACAGCATGATCACCGTTGAGATCGGTGTAATCGACATACAGATAGCCGTTCTCAGCATACTTAGGATGAAAAGCAAAGCTCAGTAGACCTTGCTCGTTACCGCTGGACTTGACCAGTTCAGTGATGTCTAGATAAGGCTTCTCGATCACGTCGCCGTCCTTAATGATGCGGATGCGTCCGGGCTTTTCCACCACAAACAGGCGTCCGCTGTCATCTTGAGCATCGGTGACGTAGACCGGTAACTCGAAACCATCGGCTATGAGTTCTTTTTCGACAGTGAAATCTACAGTTGAGGTTTGTGCCAGTACAGGCGGCGATATCGGTGTGAATGCAACGATTGCAACGAGGATTGTGATCAAACTAATTAACCATCTACGCCCACGTAGACGCATTCCAACCCGCCCTTCACTAAATTAGCCACAGTATTCAGATAACTTAACAGAATGAGGCTACGTGGACAACCTAAGTTCATGTTGCGCTAAGGATTAGAGGCGGACGCCACCTTCACCTAGATGGCGAACCAACCAGCGGAACAAGAGCCGGATCGCTACCTCGTAGGCAATTGGCAGTAGCAGCAGACATAGGATCGCGGAGCCAACTGGCAGTGCCATAGATAGTGCGCTGGCTGGTCCGGTCAGCAGCAAGATCAACACGCCACCAAAGGTTTGCGGCGGCAGCAGCCGAATGATCACGGCGATAATCACACCACGCAGAATCAACCACGCTAGCATTGAGAGCATGGCAGCCGCAGCAGCCACTTGCCGATTAGGAGCGAGCAGAGAGGCAGTCAGACCGATCAGGCTGGCAAGGACGAAATCTTGCACACGTTCGACTACGAATTGCAGCGGAACTAGCGCAATGACTAGCCACTCCAACCACTCGCCAATGGGTCCGCTTTGTCGATCTGCGAGTGTGACGATGGCGAATAAGCAGGCTAATCCCGCTAGAATCAAGTAGATGCCGGGGATGAATTCGCGGGTAGATGCGATTCCGCGCAATAGCCGCGCCAAGCGTGCTAGCAACAAGTCGTCCCAACTCAGCGGCGTGGTCAGCAATAGGTCCCACGTCTGGCGTTCGCGCTCCGCCACGATTAAACTGCTGGATAGCAACGCGACGATGGCAGGCAGGAAATAAAGTGAGAGCACAGCCGCCAACAACGGTAACGCTAAAACGAAGCCGCATGTTGCGCTGATGAACGTGCCCCACTGCGCTCTGGAAAACACGTTGAACAATACCCAAACCGCGATCACCACGCCACCGATCCACCACCAGCGACGATCTGGTAAGCGGCGGCGCAGTGCTTGAAAACTGGCGATGGTGGCATCCAATCCGCGATCATAATAGCGGTAGACAGGATGCGTGGTAGGCAGTTCCCAATGGTAAAAGAGCTTGCGCAAGATACCCAATGTGCCCAGTGAGCCGAGAAATTCCAACATGATCGGCGCTTTAGCTCACACCGCTGGCATGACGAACCGTCCAGCGGAACAATTGGCGCACTAGCAATTCCCGTCCGATGATCATGGTAAGTACGAACAGGACCGCGGGGAACGCAGGTATTACACTGAGAATAGTCGCTGAGCCAGCTAGCAGATTGAGGACGATCACGTTCTGCATCTGGATCGCCGGAGATGTCGGCACCAGCGCAAAGGTGAGGATAACTTGTAACATACGGATGAGAATTCCCCCTGCCAGCCCAAACAGAAGTGCCATTCGCTGTGAACTGGTCGACAGCGCAATCACTATTCCAAGCGTCGTCGCTAATGCCAATTCTTGAAGATGCTCAACGATGATTGCCACAATGCCAAACAGCATCAGCACAATACCGTACACCACATGACCATTGATTTCCGCACCCATCGCCCAAAATACCGGTGCTGCGAAAAACAGCGCGATCAGTGTGCCGAAAACAACTAACGCCAGCACCAGCGTCCACAGTCTGCGGATCGACGATGCCGATTTCACCAGCAAGATCGTTTCCGTGCTGTACGGCGTAGTCAATAGTAAATCCCAAGTACGGTGTGCTCGTTCTCGCACAATGCCTTGCCCGCCGAGCAGCGTTAGCGGTACCGTCCAGCCGAGGCTCAGAACACCACCGCTAGCAATTAACAGCAACAGAATGGCGCTGTTTATGGAGTTGGCGACACGGAAACCAAACTGACTCTCTACGCAGGTGAGGATCGGCGCTAGGAGGAGTAACAAAAGCAGTGCGTATGCAGCCAACGCATCGAAGGGAATGTTGAATGCTGACCGACGGCTAAGCTCGGCACGGTAAATAGGATGAGTCTCGCCCTGAATGTAATACATCAGTTCGCGGACGATTTGTGTACTTCCCATCCACCGCTACCACTTAATCAAATTAACCAATAAGGCATTTGCTCAATAATAGTCCAGATGCAGCATTAAGACAACGAACAGCGCCTGCTTAAGCCCGCTGACCGTTCTAGCAAAACAAAACGTCCTTGCTAGCCAATTCAAGCTCCTTTACACTGGCGGCAAAGACGTACTAGTTGATTTGATTGTAGAGGCGTATTCAGTCTCAATGAACCGTCATATCAAAGCCAGCATCACGCAAAAAGTCCAACATATCCCCGATCAGCGCGGTATCAGGTTCACGCAGAGAATCCGTATCAGCGATGCCACGCAACTCGCTTTCATTGCCAAGCAGCAGATCAGTCAATCGTTGTGCTGCTGCAACTGGTATGCGAGAAGAGACGATCACGCCACCAAATGGTAATTCAGGCGAACTTTGCAGTGCGCGTGCACCAGACACTTCGTAGTCACCCAAGGTGCCAGATTCCACCGCACCGACGCACTGACCAGCTGCGACTTCTGCGACAAGTGTGTCCATGTTAGGGACATCGCGAATACTGACGAAATCGTTGAAGGGGTCGAAATTTCCGGTAGAACGCATCAGCAGCACGGGCAGTACCCACGTCACCAGATCGGATTCATTGAGGCGGCAGTATGCCAAGCCTTTAAGTCCACTGGCATTAGCGGCTTGCGAAGTCGCCGGGACAATCAGATCGACACTGGTGCCGGTCTTAGCACGGCTGCCAGTTCCCTGTATATATACCAGAATTGGACGTCCGCATTGTTGTGCCTGAGCCGCAAGCAGTGTCCAGCCGTCGGCAAATGCCAGTGTTGGCACATCGCTGCACAACGCCGCCAAAACATCTGCTGACTCTTTGCCGCGCACGATGTCGAAGTTGAAGCCTGCATTGTCATTGAGGAATCTGCCAAAATCAGCGCCCGTTTGACTACCACTAGCCACAAACGACACCTGATACGGACGCGCATCACCGCCATAGGTAGGCTGCGCTTCGATGGTTGGTAGTGCGGTTGATAGCGGTGTTGGCAGCGGTGTTGAAGTTGGCAGTGGCGTTGGCGTCACGATCTCGGTACGTCGACAGCCTGAAAGCAATATGCTGGCGACGAAAGCGAACGTGAAAAACCACAATCTACGAGCGTGGGGCAGTTTCAGCATGGTTATGGCGACTCTCCCCGGCACAAGTAAGCAAGCACAATTTGCAGGGCTGCGCCTAGTATAGATGCACTGTAGGTGGGCTGCAAACCCACCCGTGATCACAAAAGTATGTGAAAACTTGGAGGTAGATGACGCTGAACTGAATGATTATCAGCTTAACGCCAATAACGTTCCTCTTGCCAGATGCGAGCAGTGTTGGAGTAGCCTGCTTGTTCCCAAAAACCGGGTTGATCCATCTTCACGAACTCTAGCCCGCGCAGCCACTTGCCACCCTTCCATAGGTAACGATCCGCATCAGCATGCGTGCCGGCAACCGCGCCCATCAAGCCGCGCAACGGATAGCCGTGCTCTGGTTCTAGTGGTTTACCGTCGTAGAGAGTCGCCAGCAGGAAGTTATCTTCTAACATCACTGAGACGGGTAAGTTGGTGGTGTACCCGAATTCACACTGCTGAATGCAGAAATTCGCTTCTGGTTTCAGTTTCACGATCCCCTGATCCACCAGATCTTTGAGATGGACACCTTCCCAGTCCGTATCGAACTTGCTCCATTTGGTGACGCAGTGAATATCGAGCGTCATTTTGCGGCGCGGCAGTTCGTTAAACTCTTTCCAGTTGAACGTTTTCGGCTCTTCTAACAGCCCACTGATCTTGAACGTCCAACTATCCAGATTATCGTACATAGGGACAGGACCGTAGTGCAGCACAGGGAATTTTTGCGTCAATGACTGCCCCGGTGGCAATCTACCCGATGACTTTGCTTCCTGTTCCTGCTTACGCCGCTTCATGAAATCGTCAAACATGGAAAACTCTATCCTCTCCCCAAATACGCCCACAAAATTATATACCAGACAATTACCCGACGCCGAACCTTACGAGCTAACTAACGTTCGTTATTGTTACGGCTGACGGGGCGATCCTGCGTTATAATGCCTACCATCACCCGTTCCCCGCGTGGCGTGGGTTATCGTATTTGAGGGGTTATGCATTTTCTTGAACAACAACAAACATCGCAATATTACATAGACCTTGAAGAACACTATGGCGCAAATAATTATCATCCGCTTGATGTGGTAATCCACGAAGCCGCTGGTTGCTGGGTAACTGATGTGGATGGCAAGCAATACCTCGATTGCCTGAGCGCCTATTCCTGTGTAAACCAAGGACATGCACATCCAAAAATTAGAGAAGCGTTGATCGAACAGGCAGGGCGAGTTACGCTGACGTCGCGTGCTTTCCGCAACGATCAGTTCGGTCCGTATCTGGAAACGCTGTGCAAATTGACAGGGTATCAGCGTGTGCTGCCGATGAATACAGGCGCGGAAGCCGTCGAAACGGCGATCAAAATGGTGCGCAAATGGGGTTACAAAGTGAAAGGTATCCCCGCAGAACGCGCTGAGATCATCATCTGTGCGGGCAATTTTCAGGGACGTACCACTACCATCATCGGCTTCAGCTCAGAAGATCAATACCGCGATGGATTTGGTCCTTTCACCCCGGGCTTCATCTCGGTACCTTATGGTGATGCCGCTGCCCTCGAAAAGGCTATCACGCCGAACACTGCTGCCTTCATGCTTGAACCCATTCAAGGCGAAGGCGGGATCATTGTTCCTCCTGCTGGATATTTGAAGCGCGTAGCCGATATCTGCAAGCGCAACAACGTACTGTTGGTGGTGGATGAGATTCAGACGGGCTTGGGACGCACCGGCAAACTATTGGCGCAAGAATATGACGATGTGCGCGGCGACGTGATCTTACTTGGTAAGGCACTTTCCGGCGGTTACTATCCGGTGTCCGCTGTCCTCTCCAGCAACGAGATTATGGGCGTGTTCAACCCCGGCGATCATGGCAGTACCTTCGGTGGTAATCCTTTAGGCGCGGCAGTAGCGCGGGTGGCGCTTAACGTGCTTGTTGAGGAGCGCATGGTCGAGAATGCAGCGGAAATGGGCGAGTATTTCCAAGAGCAACTTGCCGAGATCAACAGCCCTTACGTAAATGAAGTGCGCGGACGCGGTCTGCTAATCGGTGTTGATCTGAAGCCGGAAGCGGGCGGCGCACGTCGTTTCTGCGAGGCGCTGCGAGATCAGGGTGTGCTTTGCAAGGAAACGCACGGACACATCATCCGCTTCGCACCGCCGCTGATCATCACCAAAGAGGAGATTGATTGGGCGCTGGAGCGCGTTCGTCCTGTGCTGATGGGACAATTCTAAATAATAGTAACGAGCGATGAGTAACGAGTAACGAGGGGAAGACCACTTGTTACTCGTTATGGATTTACCACAGGGGCACGGCTGCAATCGCCCTCGGTATTCACATACTGCGCACTGACCCAACCGCTGCCGCCGTTTGATCGCTTGATCTGCCACCACGATGAGTCATCGTTGCGTCCGATCACGTTGAGATTTTCACCGACGCCTAACTTGGTCAAACTCGGATAGTCGGTGCTTGGACCGGAACGTAGGTTGAGATTATTCACGCGGACTCGCGCTGTGCAGAATGCGCCCGCTGATACGCCTGTCGTGGGATCGAGAGCGTTGGGATTATCCAGATCGTTGATGCTGCGCTTAATGTCCAGCGTGATAGTGGCAGGCGAGCTGGCAATAGTGCGGCGATAAGCGACCACTTCCAGTGTGACTGCACCTGCATTGGTAGGACTAAAGCTGAGTAGAGCGGTGAAATCTGTAGTCGGTTCGGGAGACTCCTGACTGAAAACTACGCGCCCTGATTCACGCATCTGCACTAGCGTGATACCGATGCTATCCGTCGCCCGTACGCGAATTTCGATCTTGCCGCCGACATAAGATTGCGCACCATTCTGTGGCGACTCGATCACGATACTGGGCGTCGTGCCGTCATCTACACCGGGATCACTGCTCCCGCCAGTGGTGCGGACATCATCGCTGGGTAGATTGCAGGCGAGTGCGGCAGACGCCAGCAATGCCAGCATGATCACGAATCGCCGCATCGCGCTTTACTCCGTTGTGTGCTTAGTTACTAGTACGCCGTCAATTCGATGATCTCGGTAGGCTTAGGCTGTGCGCCGCTACCGGGCAAACGTCCCTGCATCGACCACGGGCCTGTCCACACGATCTCGACGTTCACTACTTCACCGTGATAGTTGCGGCTGTCGTCCTCGAAAAACACCAGTTTGTTCTGCGGTGTACGTCCACGCCACTTATTGCCCTGCTGCTCCTCGACCAGAATTGGCACGATCTGCCCCAACTGGCGAGCGTTGATCTCAGCGCAGATGCCCGCCTGCATGTCATCGATCAGTACGCGGCGACGTTCCTTTTCATCTTCAGGTACGTCGTCTTCCATCGAGCGAGAACTCAGCGTGTGCGGACGCGGGCTGTACTTGGCAAGGTGAACTTTATCCAACTTCAACTCGTTGAGCAGATTATAGGTCTGCTCGAACTGCGCTTCCGTCTCACCGCAGAAACCAACGATGATGTCGGTGTTAATCGCCACATCAGGGATGCGGGCGCGGATTTTCTCCACTAATCGGCGGTATTGCTCTTGCGTGTAACCGCGCTTCATCCGCACCAACACATCATCATCGCCTGCCTGCACAGGCACTTCGATGTGCGGCATAATGTGAGGCAGTTCGGCAACGGTATCCAGCAACTTGTCAGTCATCCAATTGGGGTGGCTGGTCAGGAAGCGGATGCGCTCGATCCCTTCCGGCACGCCAGCATCGTGAACGATACGCAGCAAATCCGCCAGATCAGGACCATCGGGAATGTCTTTGCCGTAGCGATCCACGATCTGACCGAGCAGTGTGACCTCGCGTACTCCCTGCCGCGCTAGACTGCGTACTTCCGCCACGATCTCACCAACGCTGCGACTGCGCTCGATGCCACGTCGAAAGGGGATGATGCAGAAACTGCAAGCGTGAGAGCAGCCGTAAACAATCGGCACATGGGCAGAGATCAAATTGCCGCGTTCGTGAGCTGGCAGTACGAGCTGCTCATCCTCGTCTTGGATCGCCTCACGCAGCAGCCGCGATTCAGCTTCGGCATGCAGCGCGGCTTGTGTCTCGTAGCCCTGATCACGCAGAAAATTAACCATTGCCGTTGGTTCAGACGGAGCCATAAAGACATCTACGAACGGCAGCTTTTTACGCAGCGGCAGCGGATCGCGGACACCGACCAGACAGCCCATCACGCCGACGACTTTATCGGGATTCTTTTCCTTCACCGGACGCAGCGAGAGGATTCGTCCCATGCCTTTGTCTTCGGCACTCTGGCGTACCACGCATGTATTCACTACCAGCACATCGGCGTCATCGGGATCGTCAGCGGCGTGCAGCCCCATCTTCTCTAGCTCGCTTGCCAAGCGCTGAGTATCCGCCACGTTCATCTGGCAGCCCAACGTCCAAATATGATAAGTGCTGCGTGCGTTCTGATTCTTCTGCACGTGCGTATCCCCACTCTACTTAACTAAACTGACTCGCGATACTTGCGGAAACTTGCCGACGATTCTCTCACTGCCTACGGTTAGGTGCAAGAGTAGTTTCAATTTCTCTGCTGCGGCTACGGATATTGATGCACAAATCCTACCACTAACCTCCCTTTAATTGATAATCCGTGTACCAGTTGTAGACTTTGCTACCTCTGAATGTAGGATGAGAGTGGACTAGTGAAGCAACCTTTACTGCGTATTGTTGGTCTATGTGGCTTGTTGGTAGTGTTTACTGTTAGTTCGTCGATTGTTCAAGCGCAACCATCGGCGGCATTGCGTGTGGATGGTGTAACCCTTGTCGATGGCAGCGGCTCGCGCTTCATCGTCAAAGGCGTGAATATGGAAACGTGGCGCGATCGCGGTTGTTCGGCAGTGACGCTGCAGCAATACGAAAAACGCGACGAGATCGCTGAACGCATGAGTAGTCTAGGGATCAACGCTGTGCGGATGAATTACTATCAGGCATGGCTCTATCAGGGCGATAACCTGAGCAAATTCCTCGATTTGGCGGAAACACTGGTTGATCACGGAATGTACGTGATGCCTAGCGATCACACCTTCAGCAGCAAATCACTGGGCAACCGCCAGCGGATCTTCCCCATGTTCCAGAGCATTATCGAGGGGATGCGTGAGCGCGGTCTGGAAGATCACTTGATCTTCAATCCTTACAACGAACCCGGACCAGTGGATCGCTGGTCAGCGTGGATCGAAGCCCAGAATGATACATTGGATTTTCTTCGCAACACTGCAGGATTCAAGGGCGTTGTAGTACTCGATAGCCGTGCGTGGGCAGCGGATTATGACATCGACAGCTACCAGCAGGTGATGGATCATGACGCTGAATTACTCGGTGGCGAGCCTAATGTGATCTTCTCGAACCACTGGTATCCCAACATCTCGATCCTGCATCCGCGCATCGTCTCCGATAATGCGAACCTAACGCCAGTGATCTTCGGTGAGATCGGGCAGATGAATCCCGGCGTCACGCCGCCTACGCCGCGCTATGTGCAAGACCTGCTAGATTACGTGGTTGAGGTTGGTATCCCGAATTCCCATAACGGCGTATTTTTGTGGCTATGGTCGTGGTGTGATCGCAACTCCGCCACCCGCGAGGATTATCTGACGTTGACTAACTATGGTCAGATATACGTTGATCACTACTTGAGCAAAGTCAAAGGTGATGAACCAGTGGTGAAGCGCGAGAACACCGCGACACCGACGGCAACCGCAACTCCCTGATGCACCGTCTGCTAACCGAATAAGCTGACCTTTATTGGTTGGCTTATTCGGTACACTTTGATGCTACTGTCCCAAAATACTCGCCCGTACAGCGATAATCGGATTTCCCGCTACGCGCAGCGCCATTCGCCCCAATGCAACGCGCGGCAAAAACCACGCCGTCAATATGCCGATTAATGCGCAGCCGATCACTAGCACGACACCGATCAATGTTGAGATCAGCGCCAGTGCGTGATCAGCAGGCAACAGATTGAGCATCCCCAGAATGTTCGCCCAATCGTGATGCGAGGAATCTTGTCCGAATAACAGCGGCAGTTGTTTCGCCTGTGCGTCGCCAATATACTGCGCCAGATTGATGAAACTGTGTCCCATGATCGTCAGCATAAGCAGCGCCACACTGATCTGCTTGCGGACGAACAGCGACCATGCTGTGAGCAGCAGCCAGAATAGTAACTGCCAGATCGAACCACCGAGAAACATGATGAATACGCCGAATGGATTGCAGATGAAATGCCCGACCTCGTGTGGTCCGATAGTCAGCAACCAGACCACGAAACTGGTGGTGCTGCCTCGCGGATCGCGCAAGTGGTCGAGAAGTGTGAATAAGATCACCAGCCAGAAGATCGTTTCCAGCCAGCCGTAAAGCGGGATCGGATGCTGCGCGACGGCGCTCTGCAGTCGTCCCCAAAGCTGGATCAATGATCCAAGCGGCAAGCGCAATTTTAACCCTTGCCAGCGAACCGATTGAAACTCAGGCTGCGACTCACTGGTTGGGGTTTGAATAGTGGCACGCTGTCGTTTATTCAACTCCATGATCAGCAAGGCAATGACGCCCGCCATAAAAATGACCCACAACAGCCACAATGGTGACATGATTCAGTCTTTTCTCTCGCCACATCACGATTCTGTTGCCATTCTAGCAGAATGAGAGGAATTCCCATCTCTCTGAGCCATAATCATGAAAGTATCGTGATGTGGCAGGCACTAAGGCAACTGCTATCGAGAGTACAATCCTTGCATGAGCACACGTGACCAGAATCCAGTAGATCCGATGACGCTGGAGAGCAGCACCGAGTCGTCATCAGTTCCTCCATTCATCATCGGCGGGCGCTATCAACTTGTCTCACGCGTTGGCGCGGGCGGTATGGGCGAAGTGTTCCGCGCCAACGATCTCCTCACCGGTCAAGCCGTAGCTCTGAAACGACTTAACCTCGAAAATATGGATTTATCCTTCAGTTTGCGCACACCACAGGATGAGTCCAGTGTCGATCTCGCTCGTGAGTTTGAAACGCTGGCATCGCTGCGCCACCCCAACATCATCGCCGTGCTGGATTACGGTTTTGATGAGGAACAGCAGCCTTATCTGACGATGGATCTGCTGGAAGGCGCGATTAATATTGCGGAGGCTGCTCGCAAGTTACCGCTGAACGAACGGATCCTGCTGTTCATTCAGTTGCTGCAGGCGCTGCATTATCTGCATCGTCGCGGGGTGATCCACCGTGATCTCTCAACAGGCAACGTGCTAGTCGAACACGGTGATATCGTCAAAGTCTTGGATTTCGGTCTGGCTGTAGAGATCGGTAGTGCGTCGATCCCTGCGGGCACAATTGCTTACATGGCTCCCGAAGTTTTGGGGGGCGAGTCTGCTACCATCCGCAGCGATCTATATGCCGCAGGCGTGATTGCCTACGAAATGATCGCTGGTCAGGTGCTCTTTCCTTACGAAGAAGTGCATCTGATCGACTTGATCAACCAGATCATGGACGCACTGCCTAATCTCTCACTAATCCCAGAATTTGTGGCAACAGAAAGCCCATCGCGCGGTGAGTCCGTCACGCTCGATTTATCGGCTGATACGGTCGAGTCGAAGCTGCCATCGGAAAATGCCAACGCATTTCCACATACCGCCGTTTCTGGCGCGGTGACCAAAGATGAAGTACCTCTGATCTCGCCACCAACAACGGCGCATCGCACCGTCATACCTCACACAGATCGCCTTCAGCAGCCGCTCACGTTGCGTAACATTATTGGACGCTTGCTCTCCAAGAATCCATTGGAACGCTATCCCGATGCCGCTAGCGTGATCGATGACCTGTACACGGTGCTAGGTCTCGTCGGCGTCGTTGAACCGGAATCGATACGCGAGAGTTTTCTACAAGCTTCGCGCCTATGCGGGCGTGAATACGAGTTGTCGACATTGACGAGGGCACTGAAAGCCGCCCTGGAAGGCAGAGGCAGTGCGTGGTTGCTGGCGGGTGAATCTGGCGTGGGCAAATCACGCTTGATGAACGAATTACGCATCCGTGCCCTCAAAACGGGAAACCTAGTCTTGCGTTCTACTAGTGTTGAAGGCAGTGCCGCTATCTTTCAGTTATGGCGCGACATCGTTCGTCTGCTAGTGCTGACTGTCCCACTTGCTGATTCAGAATTAGGTGTGCTGCAAGCTGTGGTGCCGGATATCGCCACATTATTGGGGCGCACCAGCACGGAGTACTTTCAACTCGATGGCACAGCAGGGCTTGAACGCATCGCGGAGACGATTATCGGTCTATTCAAGAGGCACAACAGCCCGATTATCCTGCTGCTTGACGATATTCACTGGGCAACCGAGAGCCTAATTGTGCTGCGGCATTTGTCCAGTCTCGCCTCATCCTTGCCGCTGCTGATCATCGCTAGCTATCGCGACGATGAACGTCCCAAGATTCCCATAGAGCTGCCGGAAATGTATGTCCTTAAGTTGAATCGGCTGACTGACGAGGCGGTAGCTACCCTGAGCGAGGCGATGCTCGGCTCTATCGGACGTGATGAACAGATCGTTAGCTTTTTACAGAAGGAAACGGAAGGCAATGCGTTTTTTCTGGTGGAGGTCGTTCGTGCGCTTGCCGAAGAAGCAGGCGGTATCGCACAAATCGGGAATAGTACGCTGCCAGAACGCATCTTCCTCGGTGGTATTCAAGAGATCGTTCAGCGGCGGCTGAGACGGGTAGCGCTCACTGGGCGTCCGCTGCTCGAATTGGCAGCGGTCATCGGACGTGAAATCGATACACACTTATTAGCAGCTCTGATGCCGGACAGTAATATTGATCGCTGGTTAGCAGATTGTGCCAATGCTGCCGTGCTTGAGGTATATCAGAACCGCTGGCGCTTTGCTCACGACAAACTACGCGAAGGTGTCATTGCGGCACTCACGGCAGAGCAGAAACGTCAGCTACATCAACGTATCGCTAAAGCTATCGAAGCGGTCTACACCGATAACCCCGATTACACGATGGCGCTGGCATATCACTGGCGCTACGCCGAGGTGGAGAATAAAGAGCGTCATTACGCCACTCTGGCAGGTGATCAGCTCGATGCGGTCAGTTTGTACACCGCAGCGATTGAGCAATTTGAACGGGCACTGGTTCTGAATCCTACGCCACTCCAGCGCATCGCGTTGACCAACAAAATCGGCAGCGCGAATTTCTGGCGGGGAGAGTTTAACGAGGCATATTACAACTTTACGCTCAGTCTGGAACTTGCCGAACAAGCTGGTGATCAGGTAGGGATCGTCCGTGCCAAGAATGGGCTTGGCAATATTATGCTCCAGCGCGGCGAATACTCTACTGCCCTCGATCAGTATCAGTCAGTGCTACCCATTGCGGAAAGCATTGCCGAAACTACAGCCATCTCGATTGCGTTGGCAGGCATCAGTGACGCGTTATGGCGTCAAGGCGATGTATCCGCCGCCATGACATTCGCGCAGAGAGATCTAACACTATCGCGCTCGACTAACAATCTCAGGCAGATAGGCAATGCGCTAAATATGCTGGGCATTATCTACGCCATTCGGGGCGATCTTGAAGATTCTCGCCGCGCCTTTGAGGAAAGCCTAGCTGTCGCCCGCCGTACTGGAGATCGGTCACGCATTGCCCAATCACTAAATAATTTAGGGGAGATTGCCCGTACCGAAGGGGACTATGCCACTGCCCATGTTCAACTAGAAGAGGCGCTGCAAATTAGCGAAGAAATTGGCAACCAATACAGCATTGCCAATGTTCAATTCAATCTTGGACTTGTTTCTCTACATGGTGGTGACCTCGTGCAGACCAAGCGGCACATTGTTGCCGCTTTACGCACTGCCTACCGCATTACCTCGATTCCGTTGGTATTGGGTTCGCTTGCCGGGCTAGGCTACATGTTATGGTTGCAGCAACAACCTGATCGCGCGTTGGAGCTACTTGGCTTGGCGGTTAACCACCCCGGCAGCAGTGCGGATGTCCGTGATGTGCTGGCTGTCCCGTTCCTTGCCGAAATCCGCGAAGCTCTGGGTGAGGAACAAGTGAACGCAGGACTAGAGCGTGGCAAGACTCTCGATCTGGAAGCAACTGTCGCCAGCATCCTTGCACAGGAATCATAACAGCGCATCCATTGCTGAATGCGCTGTTACTGTTGATTGTGGTTGCTCAATCTCCGTCAGTCGCTCTAGGCAAATAACGGGGATTGTTTTGAGTAAAACTAGTTCTTAGGTGTGAATCCCGGTGCGAGTTCGACTGCACCAGCGCTCGTATCCACCCACTTGCCTGCAATCGGTTGATCGCCCGGCATGCCGAAGGGTATCGTCAGATCGGCGGCACCACCCGACAGCGCATTATTGCGCAGTGAGAAGGTACCTGTCGATGTGCGATACACGCCGAGTCCGCTGTAGCCATCGCCGTCCCAGTCACCGATGACTGGCACATCGTTGGCATTAGCGCCAGCGAACGTCACCACGCGCTCGAACTCGATCAGACAATTGAGGCAGAGTCCATCTGTCTGGTAGAACTTGCCGCTGCGATACAAGCCTACGGTGTCATAGCCATCGCCGTTCCAGTCGCCAGCTACGCCGACGCCTTGTAACAGCCACTGGTGAATAACGTAGTCGGCAGCTCCTGCTGTTGCAGAATCGCGCAGATAGAATGTGCCATCAGACGGGCGATGAACGCCGATTCCATCTACACCGTCGCCGTCCCAGTCACCGACGATGGGTAGATCACCGGAAACGCCGAACGGTACGATGATCTGCGGACCGCTGCCGTCTGACGAATTGGTTAGCACAAAGCGCGCATTCCACGTCTCATAGTAGCCAACCGTGTCGATGCCGTCGCCATTCCAGTCGCCGGATACAGCATACCGTTTGTTCTGACTGACTTTGCCAATCTGACCAAAGTTCACCGTGATCTCAGGTGCACCGCCCGTATTCGTCTTGCGCATCTGGAACTGTCCGGCGCTAGCACGATAGATACCGATAGTGTCATTAGGTAGACCCGGCAGGCCCGGTCCCTTGACCGTGACCACATCAGTTCGTTTGCCTGCCGCATTCTGATAGTGAACCAGCAAAATCCGCAGTGGATCTTCGCCACTGAAGTTGGCGAGGTTATAGCTCACAGGCACATCATCAGCGCCAGCGAAATCAACGTACCATGGCAGGAAGGGGAACGGTCCACCGACAGAAGCACCCGTGAAGTCCAGAGGCGCGGCAGCAGGATTGTAGGTGAGATACGGGGTGAGATCAGCACCATCAACGCTCTGAACATCCACCTGGAACTTAAAGGGCACGCCGTTGGTCAGGTTCAACCAGCCCGGTCCTGCACTCACCGCCAGCACGATCACGTTGCTGTTGAGGCGATAGGTGTTGATTGGGAACGATCCACCTGCATAGACGGGACCCGGATAGTCATAGAACCCGCCGCCTGTACCGGAGAGTGGCGTCAGCCGTGAAAGGAACACGTCTACAGGCAGGTTACTGACAGTCAGATTGGGGACATCTAGCAGGAAGTCATCAACACCATCACTGTTCTTATCGATCCAGATACGGATCTGGAGCTGCTTCATGGTGCCGAAATCACTTTGCGTGGCGATGGCGAAGTAGATTTCCGAGGATGCTAACGTGCCGTGTGCGCCGAAGTCGCTGGTGATGCCAACATACTTAACATCGGCATCGTTGGACAGAGGTGTCTCATTGATCTCGTCTCCGCTGATGTACTTCAACTCAAACGGTGATACGGTAGACAGCACATTGTACTGAGAACCCGCACCGCTGACAGGACCAGTGAACACGCCATTTCCAACCAGCGGGATCGAAGCACTACCAGTTGCACTTGGCAGCACCAAGGTGTCGCTGGCGGCGTGCATTGAAGCGGCTGGACGCGGTACTGCATGATACGCTACGCGCAGCGATGGTTTGGATGCCGCCGTGAACGTGACGTAACCAGCCACTTCACTTAGCCACTCACGCAGCAGACCACCCTGCGCTTCATCGACAGTGGCATCATGTTTGAAGGATTGCGTGAATGCGCCCGGATTCGTGTTGATTGTCACCGAAACCGAAGCTTTGCCATTCGCTGGCACCGTGATCACGTTAGGACTGACGCTGACCGTCGTACCGTTCTGCTGGACGACATTTTGCAGCCCAACATTGTAGGTGACGGCTTGTTTGCCCTTATTCTTCAATTCTATGGTGCGGGTCACCGTGGTAGGTCCAGTTGCTTCGATCAAACCGAAGGACAAGCTCACCAGTAGTGGCGCATTCTTGTCGTAGGCGATCACACGCGGACCAATACCGCCTTCATTCACGGCATTGGCGACATCAACACGACCTGTGCCCACACGTCCCGGACCATATTGTATCAGGGAAGCCGGGTTTGGTTTCACATCGACAATCGAAGTGTTCATCAGCAGCGCTTTGATTTCCGCTACTGACCAGAATGGATTTTGTTCCTTAAGCAAGGCGACGATACCAGCGACATGCGGAGCCGCCATGGAAGTGCCGCTAAGGGATTTACCCGCACTACCGCCGTTACCAGCCGCCGAGAAGATATTTGCACCGGGAGCAGCAACGTCCGGTTTCAAGATGATTCCAGAGCCATCGCTATTGCGTCGTGGACCGCGCGATGAGGAAGGATCGATGCCGACGGAACTTGCGCCAACACGGATTGTAAGGGTGACCGTTCCGCTGGCAATTTGTGGCTTGATCCGATTGCAGTCTGCCTGAGACAGCATGACACTGGGGATCGTAATGTTGGGGAACAGCGGATCTCCACCCATGACGATAGGAGCACCAGCGGCGTTATTACAGACTAACGCGCCAGTTGCCCCGGCGAGTTGTGCATTGTAAACCTTGTTAGCAAAGGTGCAGGTACCGCGATCAATGACGGCGATTTTTCCAGCAACCACCGACGTCAACGCCGAACATGCGATATTCGGCACTGCCGACGCGAGCGTACCACTCAATCCAACGGTATCGAAACGGGGACCAAATGCGGCACCAGCAGCATAGTAGGTACCAGCGATGGAACTAGGCGCACCGACCACTACTTCTGGATTGTAGGCAGTCGTGTTGGCAACGCTGATTGCCGAGCCGACGACACTGGGATTCCCGGCGGTATAGTACGAGTCGCCGCTGTTACCAGCCGACGCGACGACGATCACACCCGCCGCCACCGCATTGTCGATGGCTTCCTGATAGACGCCGAAACCGCTGCCATAGCTGGAACCCAGAGACATGTTGATTACTTCAACTGCGTCGCTAGGATCACCATCACCATTGGGATCGACAGCACGTTCGATAGCAGACGCCACGATCTCGCTGCTGGTGGAGCCAAAGCAACCGAAAACGCGATAGGCGTAGAGTGTGGCATCAGGGGCGACACCCGGCGCAATCTTCATTACTCCCAGATTAGTCGAAGCATTATAAGGACCATGATAGGTTGTGCCGTCAGCATTCACGCCATATCCAAGCGCAATACCAGCGACATGTGTACCGTGATGCGTTGGATCACCTGCCACGGAGGGAGGGCAAGTCAACGGATCGGGATCAGGCGCTTGGGGCAGACCAAATTGATAGCTGTCACCAACCAGATCGTAGCCTGCGACCACTTTGTCAGTAGCGCCCGTTGCCGGATTCCATGTCGTGCTGGCGTTACCGCCGAAGTCTGCATGTTTGTAGTCGATGCCGTCATCGATCACGGCGATACGCATGCCTTCGCCCGTGTAACCGTGATCCCACCCGTAAGGGACGCCAATCGACGGGATACTGGTGCTCAGATCGCGGGTGATTTCAAAATCAGGATAGACCGCAACCACATTAGGCAGCTTGGCAAGTTCTTTGATCTTGGCAGCATCCATTTCAACAGATAAGCCGTTGGCGATCACTGATAACTTACCTAGTACAACTGCGTTTGCGCCGAGGCTGGGAAGTTGTGCCGCCACTGTTTGTTGTTCGTTGCTGACGGCAACCCGCTGCGCGGCTACGACACTTGGATTTTGTCCCCCGCCTGCGTAAGCAAGAGCGATTGGAGACTGCGATAGCTTCAGAAAGACACGCACACGCCCATTGACTACTGTAAGCGCATCAGGAGCCGTCAATGCGCTCAGGTCGAGCGATGAACGTACCCCGCTGGCTTGTAGTTGGTTACGATTGGGGAATCCCTGTGCGCTGGCAGAATTTGGAAGGTCGAAACTGGTGACGAAGCTGAGAAGCAGCGTAATCGTCAAAACGATAGTGGTAAAGCGAGAGATTTTGGTTCGTTTCATTAGAACCCCCTAGAGATCAGTTGAGGAATAAATGCAAATAGGAACTAATTTAGGTTGTCGAATTAGTGCCAGCTCATCCTTTTTGCCTAAATAGCATCACCTCTTTCGTATATGCCTGAAACTCCATGCCCCGTATCGCCCTAGTCAGTCTACAAATAGCTGCCGAGTGCGCATTGGAGAATAGAGTTCGGTTGTAGTGTTAAAGGTTACGAGAATCAAACGAACGTTTGGTTACGACGAGAAAGTCGTCATTATATCTTCTAACAGAAAAATAACAATTTCCTAAAAATTGTGCAGGAATGCGCTGAAGTTATCACTTGCACGAAATGTTGATGACTTACCTGACCAGCAACACGACGATCTTAATCCCCGGCACATTGCTTATGGTCAATGTCACCTGTTCGTATTCCAGCCAGCCCTCGGTAGGATGATTGAATGTCCTGATTCCACCAACACGCGGACGAACATCGTGACGTTCCCACATTTGTGCAAATTCAGGACTCTGCGCCTTGAATTGATCGACGCGCTGCACGAAATAGGGATCGGCGGCGTACTGACTGCAATCAGCGCGAAATTCTGCCGTAATCGCTTGAGCACGATCGTCCCAGTTGGGCAGCAGTGAGCGCGTTTCTGGTCGCAAGAACACATAACTAATCATATTTTGGTGAGCTTCGGACATTGTAGCAAAGCCCCCGAATAACTGATCCGCAGCCGCGTTCCATGCTAGAAAATCCCAGAATCTGCCAAGCACGTAAGCTGGAAAGGGTTGCTGATGATTGAGCAATTGGCGAACTGCGGGAGTAACTGATTCTCGTACCTGCGCATTTGTCTCTTCTCTGCCTTCATGCTCTGGGGCAACGTTTGCCAGCGTCAATAAATATCGGGTCTCATGCGGTTCCAGCTTCAGCGCGAAAGCAATCCGCTCTAGCACTTGCGCCGATGCTTGAACGTCGCGTCCCTGTTCTAGCCACGTGTACCATGTAGGACTAATTCCAGCGATGTCTGCTACCTCTTCGCGCCGCAATCCGGGTGTGCGCCGTCTGCCAAAATCCAAGCCATATTCCGCTGGCGAGACTCGCGCCCGACGAGTCCGCAGAAAATCTGCAAGCAGTTGACGTTCTTGCTGCTGTTGCTTTCGTTGATCGATTGGTCTCATATCGCGATTCTAAAATCCTTTAGCTGGCTAAACCAAAAACCAACTGATTGATAACCGTTTTGCCTGTTTTGCCTGATCCTTGCCTGCAATTACAGCAGAGAATATGGTAATAATCCGATGAGAAGGTAAAGACACCTAGACAACCATTAGCGCCGTAGCTATCATCGAAGGCTATGAATTTCTTCCAGCGCCGTCCACCTCCGCGGGTCAAACCGCGCCGTGATCTCCGTCATGAGGTCAGCGATCCTCCCGACAACTCGGATGAGTCTATTGAGTCTATCGCACAGCAACCACCTCTGGATGCGATCCCATCGGCACAAGACTTGGACGATCTGCCACCACTAGAAGCGCCGAAATCCTACAGCGACTATGATGCTCCCGTTGACTATGGTTACGCGGAAGCCGATCCGATTGCCGCGCCATATACAGATGACGAAGAGTCAGCTGAGTCGGAGCGCACCAGCAGTCGTGGACAGATTGGCGTCTCACGCTTACAAGTCGGTATCAACGTAGCGGAACGGCGCAGACTGCGCCGGTTGGAGAAAGCAGCTCATGAAGGCGGATTGCCGCCTAGCGTTATGCCACGTAACGCGCCGCGCCGAGTCTACGTCAGCACTCGCTGGTTTAGCGCGTTGTTAGCTGCGCTGTTGATCTTGGTGCTGATCTTATTCCTAACTAACCCTGCCTTCTACATCCGTGAAATTTACGTGGGTGGCACACGTTACCTTGAACCCGCTGAGATTTTCCAGCGCAGTGGCTTGGCTAATATGCATCTTTTCTGGGTCGATGCCTCGCAGGTAGAAGCGCAGCTTCGTCTCGATCCAACGATTGCCGATGCCCAAGTTGATGTTGGCTGGCCACCTGCTATGATCCAGATCACGGTCACTGAACGTGAACCCGCGCTGATTTGGGAACAATCGGGGCAGCGCGTGTGGGTCGATGTGCGCGGACGCGTGATGCAACTGCGCGAAGACTTATCTAATCTCCTACGTATCGTGGTGGAGAAACCATCTCAATCGATCCATCTTGGTGGCTGTCCGCTGCAAGGCATGGATGAGGTACTCGGTCCCGGTAGCTGCATAGATCCTGATACTATCGCTGGAGCGCTACAATTTAAGGCGCTCTATCCCGATGTTACTGAGTTGGTGTATGATCCTGTAAAAGGCTTAGGCTTTCACGATGGACGTGGATGGACACTTTGGTTTGGCGATGGGCGTGATATTGAAGTAAAAATGGCGGTATATAACCGTATTGTCGAGGAGTATTACACTAAGCAAGGAATTCAGTTCGTCGAAGTGAATGTTAGCAATCCTGATGAAGCTTATTATAGCCGCGCACCGTGATCGCGTAAGTGCGCCGCAGATGACCAAGAGTTGCAGCAAGCATGGGTGAACTAGTCGTCGGCATTGATGTAGGAACTACAAAAATCTGCACCATTGTGGGCGAGGTGCGGGCGGATAGCCTGCACGTCGTTGGCATCGGTGTAGAGCCATCGCGCGGTATGAAGAAGGGTGTCGTATATGATGTCCCCTCACTGACGCAGGCGATTTCCTCATCGGTACACAAAGCAGAACGTAGCAGCGGTTATGAGATCGGACGCGCTTTCGTCAGTGTGGCAGGCGCACACGTGGACTCAAAGAATAGCCGTGGGGTAGTCGGGATCAATAGCCCGCGTGGTGTGCAGATCGGTGATCTAGAACGGGCGATGGATGCTGCTCGCGCTGTTGCCCTGCCACACAACCGCGAAGTCCTCCATGTGATTCCTCGCAATTATGCGCTCGATGGGCAAGATGGTATTCGCAGCCCACTTGGCATGCACGGCTTCCGCTTGGAAGTTGAAGCACATATTGTGATGGCAGCGTCGAGCAGTTTGCAGAATGTCCAGAAATGCGTCGAAGGCGCAGGCGTTTACGTAGATCGCTTTATTCTCAACTGCCTCGCTTCCGGTGATGTGGTCCTGAGTGATACTGAGCGCGATATGGGCGTGATGGTCATTGATATTGGCGGCGGCACGACAGACCTCGCTATTTTCATTGATGGCTCTGTCTGGCATACAGCGATCATCCCTGTCGGCGGCTGGCACGTCACTAACGACATTGCTCAACTGCTGCATCTGCCCTTTGAAGTGGCTGAAGGTGTCAAGAAAACTTACGGTCACGCTTCCCCCCGCGACATCGATCCGAAAGAGATTTTCCATGTCCAGCCCTTCGGTGAAGAGCAGATGAGTCAGGTGCATCGCGCCGATCTCGCCAATATCATCCATTCACGCATTGAAGAGTTGTTTCAGCTTGTGCTCAAAGAAGTTAAGTACAGCGCCTATGATGGCTTGCTTTCGGCAGGCGCAGTGTTAACGGGCGGTGTAGCACAATTGCCGGGGATCAAACAAGTAGCGGCGGATGTGTTGAAGATGCCCGTGCGTGTTGCTCAACCGGAACGCATCAGTGGTGTTGCCGATCAGCTGCGTAATCCTAGCTACAGCACCAGCGTTGGCTTGCTGCGCCTCGGCTTGATGATGGATCAGGAAGATGATCGGCGCGGTAGGAGCGCCCGTCCTGTTCGTGGCAGCAGCGGCGGCAATAATGGACGCAACGGTAACGTAAGCAGCGGTGGAGCAAGCAGTGAGAGTGGCAACGTTGTTAAAGCGTTAAGACACGCTGCCTCTACTTTGATGAAGCGACTGTTACCAGAAGATGATGAAAACTAAGATGACTTGTGTGGCGCATCTTTACAAATGCACATTTCTGGTCAATAATACGATTCGATAGTGTAGAGATAGACCGGGTTCAGAAATCCTATACGGGTGCCGGACTTCGCACACAGTTCGGCACTTTTTTGGTTTTTGCCACGTCTGTACGCTATTGATTGATCGTTCCAGAACCACAGGAGTTTAGTGTGGGCAAGAAATTGTATGTTGGAAATCTGTCGTACAACTCGACAGAGACTGATATTCGTGAACTGTTCTCGCAGGTTGGTGAGATCACAGATGTGGCAATCATCAAGGATCGTGATACGGGCAGATCAAAAGGTTTCGGCTTTGTAGAGATGGAAACCGATGAGGCTGCTGCTGAAGCCATTCGTCGTTTCAATGGCTTCAGCCTCGATAACCGTCCTCTGACCGTCAACGAAGCGCGTCCTCGCGAGGAGCGTTCCGGTGGTGGTGGTTTTGGCGGTGGTCGTGGTGGTGGCGGTGGTTATGGTGGTGGCGGCGGCGGTGGTCGTCGTGACCGCGATGATTCGCGCGGCAACTCACGTCCTCGTCGCTTCTAAGTTCGACCTAACTTAAAACTTCAATCCCCTTCTTCAAGTGTGCGGAGAAGGGGATTTTTTATCTCTTTCTCAGGCATTCGCGCTATCATCCCCACATGATCAAAAAAACACTACTTGCGGCGACGCTGCTCCTTAGCGCCCTGTTTACGCTTGCCCCCTTCCCCATATCTACGGCTGCGAAACAGGCTCCTTTCAGACCTTTCGGACTGCCTTTCGCTGGCGCTCCCGGTCCAACGACATGGTTGCTCGATCAACAGTACGGTAACACAATAGGCGCGTTCAACTATGGGCGCTATTGGTACGCTGCCGGACAGAATCTGCACTTCGGTGTCGATTTCTCCGCTCCATGCAACACACCAGTACTTGCCATCGGTGACGGAGAAATCGATCAGGTCGATAATATGAGCTTCGGTCTTGAGCCGCACAATCTGACTATTTTTCATCGTGATCTACGCTTGACTTCGGTTTACGGACACCTCAACGTCAAATCGACCTTAATGAAAGGGCAGCCAATCAAACGCGGCGATGTGATCGGCTATAGCGGCGATCCCGATTTGACCTGCATTTCGCGCCCGCATCTACATCTGGAAGTACGCGATTCTAGTTACGGAATTGCCTATAATCCGGCAGCGTATATCGATACCGATTGGGATATGCTGGCGACCATTGGTTATCACACGTATGGTGGCTTCGTCAAAGATCTAACCGCGGCTAATCGTTGGCAGAATGTGATCAACCAACCCGACATCGACTTCAACGAAGCGCCACTGAACGCGTTCGCGCTATCATGGCCCCCTCTGGCGCGCAATCAACCATCGCCTTATACCCGTCCTGCGTTTACGGCAGCACCACTAGGCACAAATCGTCAGATCGTCACGCTAACCCGATCCGGTTGCTGCACACTGGCGTGGTGGTCACCTGATAGCCAATCAGCACGTTTCTGGGATGGACCCGATGGGCAATTGGCGCAGATATTCTCGATCAATATAGTGGGCGGCGATCCGCAGCCGTTCGATGGTTATCCTCTGCAAATGCGCTCACCAGATGATCAATACCGCCTCGAGCTACGTGATGGTCAGATGTCGATCACACGTATGGTGGATGGTACGGTGACGCCGTTGGCAACGGGCGGCGCATGGGCGCAGTTTTCGCCCAATGTATCGCACCTTTTATGGCACCGCCATCCTGCTGATGACATCCCCGGTGGTATCCCACCCGCAACTGAAGTCTGGATTTCCGACTTGGATGGTAGCAATCGGGTCTTGGTGCAGGTCCAGCAAGGCGGCTTAGTTTACTGGTTGGATGAGGATCGCATACTGCTTGCCGAACCAATTGCACGCACCAATCGCTACAAACTAAGCATCTATACGATTAGCACACGTAGCAGTGCTGTCATGCTTCCGCAAGTTGGTCACATGCGCGGGTTAGCTGTCGCGCCGGGCGGTAAATTTGTGCTGTTCTACGCGCCCTTCCAAGAAGATCCAAATGTTAGTGGCATCTATCTGATTGAAACTGTCCCCAATGCCACTGCCAACAAGCTAGCGATTTTCGGGTCGTACCGCTGGCGCGATAGCAACAGTTTTTACTATGTTCCTCTGGCTTTAGGTCAGTCGATGCAACTACAGATGTATGACATCAGTACTGGACAATCGACCATTGTGACCGACCCTGCTCAACAGCCGATCAGTATCGCCAACGATGACTGGTCGGTATCACCGGATGGCAACGCGATCTTATACTGGGAAGGCAGTGATTATACGCTTCGAGCTTTGAATCTTAGGTGAGATTAACGCGTCACGGCGGGTTTGGGCTTGGGACGACGCATAGAAGAAGCGTCTACTGCAGTTGCGTTGTTACTGTTGGCAACGCTACCGTTAGGAATGCGTCGCGCGGCGTTGGCGGAAGCAGCCTCTTGAATGCCCCTATTTTCCGGTTGAGGACGCACTTTGATCGGCACGGCAATAGCAATGCGTGTTCCCTTGCCGATTTCACTCTGAATATCGATCAAACCGTCGATTGAGGCGGCGCGCTCGCGCATGTTGACCATGCCCAAACTGCCACGCGATTCGTAATTGTTGTTGATACGTGAGATATCGAATCCAACGCCGTTATCTTCGATCTCGCCGATACAGTAATTATCTTCGCGATACAGGCGCAATGTTACTTTACTGGCTTGAGCGTGCTTACGGGCGTTGTTAACCGCTTCCTCCATGATGTAGAACAGCAAGCCCTGAGCATGCCCTTCTAGCAGGGTTTCAACATTGGGTTGGGCTTCTACCACCACATTGAGATCATGGGTCTCTTTCATCTTGGCTGCCAGTTGCTCAACGGCAGCGGTCAAACCCTGCGATTCCAGCACTAGCGGACGCAACGTGAAGAGCATGTGCCGCATCTCTTTGGTCGCGCGACGGGCAATGTCCTCAATTTTCACCAGTTCTTCGGCAACTTTCTGAGGGGTAATTTTGTTTTCTAGCAAATTACTCTTGATCAGGTTGACGCGCATGGCGATGGCAGAAATGCTCTGCGTTGGACCATCATGAAGATCCCGTGCCAGCTTCTTGCGAGCATCTTCCTCAACCTCCACCAGTCGTTCCTTCTCAGCACGGAGGTTTTGATACAACGTGGCATTTTGCAGTGCGATGGTAGCTTGGCTAGCAATCGCTGCCAACATCGCCAGATGATCGCCCTCGAAGGCATCATCCTGATGCGCCGCGTATACGAGGACACCATAATTCTGATAGCCAGCACGTAGGGGGATAATTAATACCGAGCGGGCATCCTGCAAGCCTGCAAAGTAGCCAAGTTCGGGATCGTTTCGCACATTGCCAGAGACAATTGGTTCGGCGATATCTAACGCCTTTGCCAATAAACCTTGTTCACCCCGCGCCGTTACCTTCTCGTCCTGACGCGTCAAGCCACGTGCGCTAATGATCCGAAGTTCGTCATGGTGGAACAACATCACCATACCGATCAGTTCATTCGTTGTGGCGATAGAGGCATCTTTCAAGCCTAAAAAGCCGAGATCGAGAGCAGCCGCGGTCACTTTCTTATAGTCGAGTGTTTCTCCGAGTGTATTCGCCATCTCGAAGATCGCCCGCGCACGCATCCGATTGTCCATCGGTACACCGACATTGGCGATGCGGCGTGCTTCTTTACGATCTCGCACGCTAAGCGCCAGCAACAAAGCCAGCAGCAATAAACACACACCTGCCAGAATGGTACGGGTGTCACTTGCAGTGGAGGTCAACATACCAGCGAGAAACAGCACCACGCCCACTAAAATGAACGCAATAACGCGCACTATCGAAAACCGTTGCCTAGCTGAAGCGTTCAAGGCGCAGTACCTATCCCTATTACGCGTGTGCCCTGTATCTCACTGCTGTCTATTATGTATACAAAGTGCATTAATCGTCAATGTAGGAAAAATTACAGAAGACGTTCAACTTAATTTTTTAACAATTTTCACGGACCCTTACGCTCGTTCAACTCCACTTTACCTTAGATAGCGCACTATCCTATTGTCTGAAGTAGGGTTTAGTATATCTAAGAATTCTGACTATTTTTGAGCTAGACGTATATAAATGTGGGGAGATATGCCCAGACTACGGCGACGGTGAGCGTATTATTGGGAGTTTTAACAAAAGCAAAGGTGAATGCCAATTCAACCAAAAATGATGCGAAAAACAGCTGCGCAATTGCTTGGTTGAGATCTGGTTCAGAAACGCAAGGTCTGTTGAGTGCAATACGATTATTTGATAATGACCTGCGCATTTGCAGTGCGGCGCTTTCAAAACAACTGCTATGCCCCGGTTTTCGGCTGTACCAAAACGACTACACTGCCGCCCACTGTTACCGCTCGCCTAAATCCGGGACATCTTTCATGAATACGTAGAAATTGCGCCGAAAGCCAGACTTGGCATCCGACTCGCTAAGGAAATCTGCTACTGCATAGCCATGATGAAAGTAGTGTTGAAATGCTTCCCGCGTTTTCAAGCGCCACGCTCGTGCCAAGTCCATCGAATGCCGCTTGATCTGTTGATACTCCGCTGGAATCTCTAGTAACAGCACTCCGCTGCTACGATCAAGATGAGTCGCATCGAAGTGTAGATTGCCTAACTCATCAAAGTGTGTATCCAGCAGGAGTTCTGCACCATGGACTTGCAGTTCTTTGAGTTGTGCGCGCTGCCGCTGTGGATGCAGGTACTTTTCTACGCGTGGACTGGCGATCCACCATTCCACCTCGAAACGATCCGTAGGAATGCCGCGATTCAGCGCATCCGTCCAGTAACCGTAGTGATTCTCTGAGTAGTGTCGTGCAATTCCACCGAGCTTGGCAATGTTTAAGGTAGCGTTGACCCCTTCTAGCGGATCATATGTCCACGTTACCAGATCGAGCAGCCCTTGCTTCAATACATAATCACGTTGAAACAGCTTCAATGCATAGCCTACGTGCTGCCGCTTATATTCAGGAATCACTCCAGCCATATGCGAACAATGTTTGAACGTACCTTCAGCGGTGATGCCCACAAAGCCAAAGACGAAACCGATCATCTGTCCTTGGGGATCGAACGCACCAGCGACCAAGCCACCGTTTTGCTGTGCAGTCAGCAAAACTGGTGTTGGCACGATCTCACCGCGATCTTCAACGCCCCATGCCTTGAGTTGCACCTCGCCAACGGCGTTGAATTCTTCGATTGTCTGCAATGGACGAATTGTGAAATCCGGCATGGTATCAGGTCACCGAGAGATTAAAGAAGATCACCAACGCAAGGATGACAATGCCCGCAATGATGCGGTAAATGCCGAAGGCGCGAAAACTGTTGTTGGCGACGAATCTCAACAGCCACGCGATAGCGATCAACGCCACAATAAAGGAAACCAGCGCCCCTACACCGAAAATCGGTAAATCTGCGCCAGTGACAACACCACTGCGCAGTGATTTGAACATGTCATATAGCGTAGCAATGCCCAACGTCGGGATAGCGAGATAGAATGAGAACTTCGTCGCCACTTGACGATCCAGCCCTGACAGCATCCCGCCGATGATCGATGCACCTGATCGTGAGACGCCCGGTATCAGCGCAAAGACCTGTGCGATGCCAATCGTTAGCGCATGTCGAATCGTCAATTGATCAAAGTTATGCGCGTCAGGGGTGCGCTCTCCGCGTTCAATTAACAGAAAGATAATGCCGCCTACGATCAACGAGATTGCTACCACAACTGGATTGAACAGTGCTGCTTTGATTTGATCGCTGAACAAGAAGCCAATGACGGCAGCAGGTAGGAAAGCAACGAACAGATTCAGCCAAAAGCGCTGTGTGTTGCGATCCGAAGGTAACTTCTGTGCCATTTGCAACAGTTCCCGCGCATAAAATACAACTACCGCGATCACCGCGCCAAATTGGATGAAGATTTCAAAAGTATCTCGTATCACTTCCGGCGGGTACTGCAATATACGGGTAGCGACGATTAGGTGTCCGGTGGAGGAAATGGGTAAGAATTCGGTCACACCTTCGACCACGCCGAGAATAATGACCTTGATCAGTGCGGTGATATCCATAGGTAAATTACACCCTGTGCTTTCAGAAAAAATCCCCTTCTTCGACTGCTATTATGACACCACAGTGAAGAAGGGGATACGAATTAGGAGTGGAAGACTTACTTGTCTTTCAGCGCCACAACACCCGGAAGTGCCTGACCTTCCAGCAGTTCCAGACTCGCGCCACCGCCAGTAGAGATGTGCGTGATCTTTTCTGCCAAGCCTGCTTGCTGCACTGCCGCTGCTGAGTCGCCACCACCGATCACGGTGACGACGCCCTTGCCCGTCAGTTCAGCTAAGATCTCCGCCACAGCGTTGGTGCCTTTAGCGAAGTTCGGCATCTCGAACACGCCCATAGGACCATTCCAGACAACCGTTTTGGCATCACTTAGTGCCGCACGGAACGCTTCGATGGTCTTAGGTCCGATGTCCAGAATCTGCCAGCCATCAGGAATATCCGCCGCAGTGGAGACGACCTGAGTCTTGGCGTCGTTCTTGAAATCATCTGCGATCACACCGTCAATAGGGAGGATCAGCTTGCCGACCCCCTTTTCCAAAAGCGATTTGGCTGTGTCGAGGGCGGCATCCTCAACGAGAGACTTACCGACTTTGTGCCCCTGTGCCTTGAAGAAGGTGTTCGCCATTCCGCCGCCGATCAACACTTTGTCGGCTTTGCTCAACAGCGCCTCGATCACTTTGATCTTGTCGGAGACTTTCGCGCCGCCGAGGATCGCCACTAACGGACGCTTTGGATTATCGACAGCATTAGAGAGGAAGTTTAGTTCCTTCTCCATCAACAGTCCGGCAACGGCGGGCAGATAACGTGCTACGCCTTCCGTTGAGCTGTGTGCACGATGCGCCGAACCAAAGGCGTCGTTGACGAAAACATCGCCATACTTGGCAAATTTCTCCGCCAAGCCAGTATCGTTCTTGGTTTCGCCTGCAAAGAAGCGGGTATTCTCCAGCACAAGGATCGCGCCGTTGTCCAGCTTGCTTGCCTTCTCTACGGCGGCATCGCTCAGTGGATCGGATTCAAATTCGACGGGCTTACCGATCAACTTACTCAGTTCAGCCGCAACTGGCTTCATGGAATACTGTGGATCGGGCTGCCCTTCTTTCGGGCGTCCCAGATGTGACATCAACACTACGCTCTTGGGCTTCTGCTCCAAGATCGCTCGTAGTGTTGGAATTGCCGCTGTAATACGGGTGTCGTCGGTGATCACGCCGCCTTCAATGGGGACATTGAAATCGACGCGCACCAGAACGCGCTTACCTTTTAGATCAATATCGCGAATTGTTTGCTTGTTCAAGCGTAAAGCTCCTTTCTGATAAAGTTCGCTCTGCCGCTTACAGTTTCTTGCCCATGTAGGTGATCAGATCAGCGCAGCGTACCGAGTAACCCCACTCGTTATCGTACCACGCCAGAATCTTGACCATCTTGTCGCCAATAACTTGGGTGAACTCGCTATCAACGATGCTGGAGTGCGGGTTGCCTTTATAGTCAACCGAAACCAACGGCTCATCGGAAACAGCGAGGATCCCCTTCAACTTGCCGTTCGCGGCTTCGCGCAGCGCCGAAAGCACACTCTCTTTGGTGACAGACTTGCTGACATTTGCCGTAAAGTCGATCACCGAGACCGTCGGAGTTGGCACGCGCATGGCAATACCATCGAATTTGCCCTTTAGTTCGGGGATTACGAGCGAAACAGCCTTCGCTGCACCCGTGCTGGTTGGGATGATACTGACCGCGGCTGCACGCGCACGGCGTAAGTCTTTGTGCGGAAGATCGAGAATCTTCTGGTCATTGGTATAGCTATGTACCGTCGAGACCAGTGCATGCTCGATGCCGAACGCATCATTAATCACCTTCGCCACCGGCGCTAGGCAGTTGGTGGTGCAGGAGGCATTAGAGATGATGTTGTGTTTAGAGGAGTCATACTTATCCTCATTCACGCCTAACACAACGGTGATATCCTCGCCTTTTGCCGGCGCGCTGATGATCACTTTCTTTGCGCCGCCTGTGAGATGTGCCTTTGCCTTATCACCATCAGTGAAGATACCAGTACTTTCCAGCACAATAGATACGCCCAGATCGCCCCAAGGAATCTTGGCGGGGTCCTTTTCGGCAACTGCTTTGATTTCATCGCCATCGATGATTAGTGCGCCTTCCTTCACTTCAACTTTGCCGCCATATGCACCGTAATTGCTGTCATAGCGGAACAAATGCGCCATCGTGGGCAGATCACCCAGATCGTTGAAAGCCACTACATCGATTTCTTTCGGGTATTTTTCCCGGATCGCGCGCATCACTTGACGCCCGATGCGCCCGAATCCGTTAATACCGACGCGGATTGCCATTTTGGTTAGTCTCCTTCATTCATTAAGCAATCAACCTCTACTAAATTTATCTCCGTTACCGTCTCCTCACAAGTGATCCCACTGTCATCGGGGTATGAATTCAGCATTACATTTGTCCTGATTTGTCACTTTCGACGATAACGCTGCCAGCATATCAGCCCGCTGAGGGCGATGACGATGATGCCAGCACCTACAGAAATAATTAACAGTATGCGCACCATTGGTTGCTGCATAACATTGCGAATAAGCGGCGGCTCTGCGCCGACCTCAAACTGAAGCGGGCGCATCTGCGTTATGCATTCGGCGTTGGGCGCAGCCGTCGGGTTATCCAGAAAATCATGCGCGATTTGCTGTGGACATGTGCCGCCCGACACCCACACAAAATGGCTCAACGTCGGGAATTCGAAGAAGTAGCTGTTACTTAATGTTTGAGCCGCGATCTTACCGTGAGCCGGTGGCGATGCAGGATCAAAAGTACCAGCGAAGATCAGCGCAGGAACAGAGCTGACTACTGGCTGGTTTTCCCGTTGATCTGGTGAGCGAGTGCCCCACTGAGCGCAAAATTGCATAAAAGCGCGCACATCCACATCCCAATGATAAAAACCGTCGAATCGTGGATCGAGGGATGCTTTGGCGTGGGCAATCGCTTGGTTGCTCGTGAATGGCGCTTCATCACTGCAATGAATGCTCTGGTTTAGACCTACGAAATACCGATCTGGTTCAATTAACGGATCCACCAGCAACTGCGGTAGCAATCCGGTGCTGCCGTCATATACATCATGGATCAGCTTTGGCAGTATTCGCAGGTCGGCAGCGTTGTACAGCAAGCGATAGATTAGCCCAACGAATGCCGCGCCATTCATCCGTGCACGATATCGCTCGCCTGTAAAGGGATGCTCAACATCAAAAGTTAGAGGGTTGTCGTTAAGTTTATCCACTGTATGCAGAAACAAACCGCGCAAATCAGGATAAGTGCTGGCACAGTTTGCATCTGCCGTACAAGCATCAAACAGCATTTGAAACGTGCCGACAGCATTAGGCATAAGTTCTGCATAGAAATCCACCGAGGGCGGCATGTAGATCGAATCAAGGATGACACTGCGAATGCCTTGTGGATGATCACGCAAGATCGTCAGTGCTACGCGTGTTCCTGCCGACCATGCGAACAAATTCCACTGCTTGTAGCCAAGTAAGCGCCGTAAATCTTCTACGTCAGCAGCGATGTCGGCGTTGGTGTAAGCTTCTAGGCGGATGCCAGCAGCACGCAGGCGATCGCGACATTGTAAGGCGTAGGTAGCATGGTTGGCGGCTGCCATCTCAACGTCAATACCTTGAGTTAACGTCTCGACAGGAATTTCGTCCATTTCCGGACAATCAAGCGATGGCTTTGAAAAACCACTACCTCGCTGGTCTATCAAGATCACATCGCGATCGGCGCGGAAGGGAGACCACGCCCACCATGCACTGCGCCACAACAAGCTGCTGCTCGGACCACCATGCAGATAAACAACTGGATCGCGTTTGGGTTGGTCAGCAAAACTATGTGCAATAGCAACTGCAACTCGAATTGTGCCTGTTTCTTGACTCTGACGATCTTCGGGCACGAGCAGATAGCCGCACTCGATACCGTCCGTGACGGACATCGGACACTCGGATTTCTCGAAGCGTGGTACTTGATCCACCGCTTGTGCCTGAGCCAACGACGGATTACCCAGCGATCCCATCCCCAAGCATAAAATAACTAACCACTGGCTAAGGTGAATCCGATCCATCACGCTACTCCGCAACGCTAAGGCTGTACGACTGGAACCTTCCCGCAATCAGCACCCGGCTGTACGAATTCCGCACTTACCCAACCTGCTTGATTTTCGTACCGAACTTGCCACCATTGACCGTCCGTCGATTTTCCGCTTACATTCAAAACAGTATCGAAAGGAATCGTAATTATTCTTGCAGATTCTGTCGTTGGCTGTGACCGCAAATTGACATTTTGCAGCACTGTCACGGTACAGACTACAGAACCACTTGACGGAGTTTGAGGCACATTAGTGACGTTGCTGGCTGAAGTGGCGGTCTGATTGATGCGCGTGGGGAGCAACAACGGTGGGCGCGTTGGCGTGAGCGTTAACGTAGGTAGTGGTGTAGGTGTCGTGGTCGCCGTCGGAATTCCTGTTGGCGTGAAGGTCATCAATGGTGTACGTGTAGGTATCAATGTGCGCGTGGGTGTGATAGTCGCTGTGACAGCGACTGTCGGCGGTGTGTGCAGTTGCACGGGAATAGTCGGCAACATGATCGCGCTGATCGAAACAAAGAATCCAACCCCGATATAGAGCAATCCAAAAGAACGCGAAGGTTGGTATGATTCAAACCTTCGTTCTCTCAACCATAGCACTCCACCAACGAGCACCGTAACTACGCCTGCGATGAGTGCCAGCGCCAAGATTCGGGCATCTACTTCACCGTCTAGTGAGGTGCTAATGCTGGAAAGCGCCAACCCGATCCCACCGCCCAGTGCCAGCAATATGCTGATTAGACCCGCCTGCGAGTCATGCCGCAATAACCGCACAGCAGCATAGAGAATCCCGATTAGAAGGAGGCTGACTCCAACGACTGAAAGTGTGGATCCATTATCGGTTAGGAAAAACAAACGAAGTTGCCTGAGTGCCGTTGTGAACAACAACCGCTACCTGATCTGTTTATAGACGTTGACGATTATAGAGGGAGAAACGCAGAGCGCCACCTGTGAGGACTGGGTGGCGCTCATCTTGCGGGTGGGGTGCAAAGGTTCTTTAGGGAACCTATAGCGACAGTATAAAGACGAAATTCAAACGTGTCAAGAACTTTTTACAAATTTTCAGCAAACCATTGTGTGAAAATGTGCGAAAAGCTGATATATCAGGTCTATGAAAGTCTTGTTTATATCTCTTGTCACCAGTGTATTTCTATAGTATGATCCACCTATCAAATTAATCTGATTAATGTGATTAATTGTCTGAGTAGCAGCCTCTTATGACAAAGCCCCTTGATTCAGATTTGCTCAATTACATTGTTGAGCATCATATCAATCCCGGCGATCAGCTACCGTCACTCAACGACCTAAGTGATGAATTGGGCATCAACGTCGGTAAGCTGCGCGAACAGCTAGAAGTTGCGCGAGCGCTCGGGTTAGTTGACGTTAGAACTCGCACTGGAATTCGCACTCGCCCCTACGAGTTTCTTCCTGCGATTCGCTTGAGTCTTCTCTTTGGCTTGGCACGCGACAAGCATCTATTCGAATCGTTCACTGAACTCCGCAATAAGATCGAGATGAGCTTTTGGTACGATGCTGTTGTGCTACTGACTGAAGACGACAAAGTGGAATTGCGACAGCTAGTAGATACCGCTAAGCAGAAACTCAGTAACACCCGCTTTATTCAAATTCCCCACGCCGAACACCGCAAGTTCCATTTACTAATCTTTTCGCGTTTGGAAAATCCCTTTGTTCAGGGCTTGCTTGAGGCGTATTGGGATGCTTATGAAGCGGTGGAGATGAATACTTACGCCGACTTACACTATTGGCAGGAGGCTTGGAATTATCACGCGCGGATCATAGAGAATATTGATGAGAAGAATTTCATCGGTGCCTTAGAAGCCTTTATCGAACACACTCGTTTGCTCCGCACTCGGTTTGAGGCTGCACTTGACGATGATGCGCTCGACGGAGTGAACACGCTTTCCCCTCAACAAGTCAAGGAGTCCTAAAAGTAATGTGTGCTGTTAATGTAGAAACCGAACCGCAAATTGCGGGTACGGGTCATATGGTCGTCAATGACTTCTCCATCATCGCTGCGACGGTGAACGGGTCTGGTAGCCAGACAGCAAATAATACGCTTGTCCGCGCATTGTTTAAAATGGGCATTCCCGTCAACGGTAAGAACCTGTTTCCTTCCAATATTCAGGGCTTGCCGACGTGGTTTAATATCCGCGCCAGCAAGGATGGCTACATCGCCCGTCGTGATGATTATCACATCCTGATCGCCATGAATATCGCTACACAAGCGGAAGATATTCAAAAGCTTGCTCCCGGAGGCATGGTTATCTATCCGCTGGAATGGGTGGATGATCGCAAAATCAAATTTACCGAGACACGCCCTGATATTCATTACTACGGAGTCCCAGTCGCGCAGTTCGCCAAAGAATCTGGCGCAGATGCGGCACTACGTGACTACGTGGCGAATATGGCTTACGTAGGCGCGGTATCGACGCTGCTAGGCATTGAATTGCCAGAAATTCACTCCGCTTTGGAGTATCACTTCAGCGGAAAGAAGAAGGCTGTTGATCTGAACTGGGGCGTGGTGGAAAAGGCGGCTGCTTATACGCAGGAAAAGTACGGTGTGTCGCCAAACTTCCGAGTCGAACGCATGAACTCTACCGCTGGCAAATTCCTGATCGAAGGCAATGCGGCTGGTGCGTTGGGCGCAGTTTTTGGCGGCGTGACGGTCGCAGCGTGGTATCCAATCACACCAGCGACTAGCTTTGCGGACAACCTCAAAGATTACGCCACTGAGCTGCGTTATGACGCTGAAACCAAAACAACCACCCTTGCAATTGTTCAGGCAGAAGACGAGCTAGCCGCTATTGGTATGGTCCTCGGCGCGGGCTGGATGGGCGCACGTGCTGTTACCTCGACTTCTGGTCCCGGCATCTCTCTAATGTCGGAGTTCGCGGGTATGTCTTACTTCGCGGAAATTCCAGCGGTTATCTGGGACATTCAACGCATGGGTCCAAGTACTGGATTGCCCACGCGCGTTTCTCAAGGTGATGTGCTCAAGGCATACTTCCTCGGTCATGGAGATAGCCGACACGTAGTGCTGCTTCCGTGCAATATGAAGGAGTGTTTCGAGTTTGGATGGCGAGCGCACGATCTAGCGGATCGGCTGCAAACGCTGATCTTTGTCCTCAGCGATCTGGACTTGGGCATGAACTTGTGGATGACCGATCCATTTGAGTATCCCGATCAACCCATTGATCACGGGAAGGTAAAGACATGGGACGACATTAAAAACAATGGCGGTTTTGCCCGCTATAAAGACGTGGACGGTGATGGCATC
Organism: Anaerolineae bacterium; assembly: GCA_019637555.1. Classification (GTDB taxonomy): domain Bacteria; phylum Chloroflexota; class Anaerolineae; order Aggregatilineales; family UBA2796; genus JAHBVK01. The sequence continues at coordinate 42,448 of JAHBVK010000028.1, read as the reverse complement.
GGTTACCGCACCTTCCCCGGTCAAGGTCCCGCTTACTTCACTCGTGGTACGGGTCATACTGAGGCAGCAACATACTCGGAACGTCCTGATGACTGGGAGAAAAACTTGCAGCGATTGGAGCGCAAGCACAACACTGCACGCAAGATAGCGCCGCAGCCAGTGGAAAAACTGACCGATGGAGCTGAGATCGGCGTCATTTCTTACGGCTCGACTGATGCCGGAATGCAGGAAGCATTTGATCTGCTGGCAGCTAAAGGTGTGAAGCTCGATTATCAACGCGTCCGCGCCCTGCCGCTGGGTGAAAAGACACGTGATTTCGTCGCCAATCACAAGCGTATCTACGTTGTCGAAAACAATTACAGTGGGCAGATGGCTGAAATGTTAAGCATTGACTACCCCGATATGGCTCCCAAGCTGATCTCGATAGCCAAGTGCGATGGATTACCCCTAACAGCCCGTTGGATCACCGATACCATTACAGCGAAGGAGCTATAACCCATGACCGCCCGCGCAGGAACGCCAAACGTTATTGGATTAGTCAAATCAGAGTACGATGGTGCGCCAACCACACTCTGTCAGGGTTGCGGACACAACTCAATCTCGGCTCAGATCATTGATGTGTGCTACGAAATGGGTGTCCGCCCATCTGAGATCATTAAGCTATCTGGCATCGGCTGCTCCAGTAAAGCTCCAGCTTACTTTCTGAACCAGTCGCACGGTTTCAATACTTTGCATGGACGTATGCCCTCCGTAGCGACCGGTGCAACGCTGGCAAATCATCACTTAGCTGCCATCGGCATCAGCGGCGACGGCGATACAGGCAGCATCGGGCTTGGTCAGTTCATTCACATGGTGCGCCGTAATGTGCCGATGGTTTACATCATCGAGAACAACGGCGTTTACGGTCTAACCAAAGGTCAGTTCAGCGCTACTGCCGATGAAGGACAGAAGCTGAAGTACGCTGGTGTGAACGAAATGCCGCCGTTGGATATGTGCATGGAGGCGTTGATCGCGGATTGCACTTTCATCGCGCGTTCGTTCTCCGGCAATGCCAAGCAAGTGCGCTCGTTGATGAAAGCTGCTTTCAGCCATAAGGGAACGGCAGTGCTCGACATCATCAGCCCATGCGTAACCTTCAACAATAATCCTGACTCCACCAAGAGCTATGATTATGGGCGTTCACACCAGATCGAACTTCAGGAAATTGGCTATGTGCCACATCGTGAGGAAATCCAGATCGAGGATGATGACCGAGAGCTAATCGAGGTCACCATGCACGATGGATCGGTGATCACACTGAAGAAGGCGACGCACGATCCACGGGACAAGTCTGCTGCTATCCGTCTGCTAACCGAGTCTAAAGTGAACAAACAGTTTATCACGGGCTTGATTTACATCGGCGAGACGCGAGAGACATTGCCTGAACTGGCGAATGTCCCTTCAACTCCACTAGCTCACTTGTCGGACGACCAGATTCGTCCGTCACGTGCGGCGCTGGAAAAGGTAATGGCTGACCTAATCTAAGTCGAGCAGGCTTGGTCATAACAAACAAACGAGAGGGTCGGACTGCGTTCCGATCCCTTTTTGTTTGCCTATTCAGTTTCTGTTTGTTGTGATGCAGTCGCGGAGTGGCTTAGTTGTTGAGTTCGGTGCGGGCGAAGAGTTGACGGAGTTGTTGCCGCTGTGCGGGCGTGAAAGAACTGAAACGTGCTTCTACGCTGATCCGTGCCAGCGTACCATTTTGACCCCGTTCGCGCAGCCGCCGATACATCGCTATTGCTTCTGCAAACAGGTTGTCAGGATTTGCCTGAAAATTCATACATTCCATCCGATAGTTTTTCATACAACAGTTATTGTCGCATACTTAGATTAACACAATGTGATCGACGCTTTAATTCAGCAAAATATTACATCTGTCACTGCGCTAAGGTTTTGCGAATTGCCTCAATTTTGAAGCATAAACCGGAGCAGCATATAGGTGACTCGACCTATCTTTTATTCCCCTGATGCGCTCATTTTGAACCACGTAATTGTAAGCGGATGTTACTGAGAAACAGGTATAACAATGTAGTGACAGCTCTGGCTTGTTAATACGTTGTGCGTTGTTTCCGCCTTTCTTCAGTGCTACCCTACCTGTGGATTCAAGGACTTTTCAAAGAGGGAAAGCCGTTGAAACGGATACTCAATTTCGCCGTACTTTTGCTTCTTCTCTCGCTTGCCGCCTGTGGTGGTAGCAGCGGACCTCAACCTACCAATACACCTGATCAATCGTCTCCTGTAGACGCGCAGAATAGCGTACAGCCGACAACGGATCAGAATTTGCCACCCACAGCAACCGTCGATGTTAGTTGCCGCAAACAGGAACTAGAGGGTTGGGTACAGGCTGAGGGGCAGCATTCGCGGGCGCTTATCGATTTATTGAACACTCAAGCTTTGATCACGCCGCCGGATCAGATGGCAGGATTAATCGGACAAGTCAGTTCTGCCTATGAGCAGGTGAAAATGGCACCACATCCAGCTTGTGCGCAAGCTGCCATTGATCTCGTACAAGGACTATTCGAGCTAGTGATCGCACAGTTAACTAGCTACAGTACGGGTCAGCAGGTTGATCTAGCTAAATTGGTGGCTGATGCGAACGGGACGTATGCCCAGATTCAAGCGAAGGATAAGGAATTGCGCACCCTGTACGCGACTCTGCCAAGAGAGTAACTCAATAAAAAATGGAGAGCGGTCTATCCACTCTCCATTTTCTTACTGGTTGAGTAGTAATACGAACTGGAAAATCAAGCCAAGCCCGAATGCTGCTGACTGCGGCGAGATAGCGCGTCAACGATCACGGCGACCAACAGCACTATACCGGTGACGATAAACTTGTGCCCCGCGCTTAGGCTGAGTAATCCCATGCCGTTATCTACACCTGCAATCACAAGTGCACCAAGTACCGCACTGGATACTTTTCCGCGTCCGCCAAATAGGCTCGTTCCGCCGATAACCGCTGCTGCCACTGCGTTGAGCAAGATGTTGCCACCGCCAGCATCCGTCGCTACCGAGCGCAATCGGGAGGCGAGGATTATGCCGCCCAAACCTGCCAGAGCACTACAAAGCATGAACACCTGAATGCGGATACGTTCCACGCGGATACCAGCACGTCGCGCTGCTTCTTTATTGCCGCCAATAGCGTAAACATAGCGCCCAAAACGGGTGCGTTCTGCCACAAAAGTGAGTACAAAGAGCAAGATGATCAGGATGATGGCGACCCACGGAATGCCAATCGGCAATCCACTTCTGGGATCGCTTTGTGCGCCGATCCACGCCACACCCGCAATCACTAACCCAACTACTACGAGTTGAGCTATCACGATTGGCACCGGAGTATAAGCTAACCCTTGCTTTCTCCGCGTGTTAACCGATGAGAACTGCATAACAGCGAATAATGCGACCAAGACCGCTGCTGCGATCCAGCCCTGTTCCGGCGTCATGCGTGCATTGGCTAGTCCTGTGATCACTTGGTCTTGAATTACTACCGTACCACCCGGTCCGATAATTAGCAGTACGACACCGTTCCATGCCAGCAAACCTGCCAACGTGACGATGAAAGAAGGAAGTTGGAAGAAGGAGATCAAGAAACCTTGAAGTAATCCAATGAGCGTTGTTACGGCTACACCAAGCAGGATCGCTCCTAACCAACTGAACTGGATGATCAGCGTCGTACCGAGTATATCCAAGCTAAGTTGCGCTGGAGGGCGCAAAATAATAGCCACGCCAACGCCAGCTACGGCACTAACGTAGCCCACCGACAAATCGATTTCACCGAGCAATAGTACGAATACCAAGCCATAGGCAAGGATTGTCAATCCAGCCATCTGAGAGATCAATTGTGCCAGATTACGTGGGGTTAGGAAATTAGCATTCTGTGTCTGAAAGATAATGCCGATTACAATCAACCCTAAAATGATGGGCAATGCGCCCAAATCGCCGGATCGCACGCGGCGTAGGTAGTTGCCAAGATATTCGCCCGCCGATTGTGGTTGCTGACTCGCCAGCAGCGCATTTTGAGGTGCTTCTTGCGTAGTCATAGATCACGCTTCCTTCATGCCGGGAACATTGCTAATCTTACCCGCAGTGATAGCTTGCACAACTTCTTGTTGATTAGTTTCACTGCGTACGTACTCAGCCACATTGTGACCGAGCCGGAGTACTGTAATTCGATCCGCACATTCAAAGATGTCGTGCAAATTGTGTGAGATCATGATCACCGCTAACCCTTTTTCAGCTAGGCGGCGCACCAAATCGAGCACTTGTCGGGTCTGCGCCACACCCAGTGCCGCCGTCGGCTCATCCAGAATCACTAATTTAGCGTCGCCCATCACCGCGCGAGCAATTGCTACTGCTTGCCGCTGACCGCCTGAAAGTCCGGCGATGATTTGCCGCACCGACCGCAGCGTAGTAACTGAGAGTGAAGCTAGCGTTTTAATTGCTTCGCGCTCCATTACTGCTTCGTTCAAGCGCCACGGGGGATTTATTTCCTCGCGTCCTAAGAACATATTGGCAACGACATCGAGATTATCTGCCAACGCTAAATCTTGATAAACGACCTTGATGCCTAGTTCTGCGGATTCGCGCGGACTATTGACTTGCACTTTGTGACCGGAAAAAAAGAAATCCCCTTCGTCAAAAGGATAGATACCAGCGATACCTTTAATCAGCGTGGACTTGCCTGCGCCATTATCGCCTACCAGCGCCTGCACATCTCCTGCGCGTACCGTAAAATCTACTTTGGTTAGCGCCTCCACCGCGCCAAAGCGCTTAGAAACTCCACGCAACTCTAAAATAGGTGTATCTGCCACTGTTTTACCCTGAAATTTAAGCCGCAATCAGATTTTTAGTGTGTAGCGGATGCAATGTGGGGATGTCCATGCGAACATCCCCACACTTTGTGTACTCTGTTGTCGATCTATCGGGAGATCACTGAGCTGGTGTTGCTTCCGGCGTCGCCATTGCATCAGCGGGGCAATACTGCGCGAAATCGCCAACGCAGATTTCCGCCCATGTGCGGAAGCCATCAGCGATCACGGTCTCGGCAATGTTGTCCTTGGTCACGGAAACGGGTACCAACAGTACCGACGGAATATCGTTGGTACCATTGTTGGTTGCGCCACTCGCCATGGCTGAGGTGTCCTCACCCTTCAACAGGGCAACTGCCAGCGCAGCGGCGGCTTCAGCTTCAGCCTTGATCGCCTTGTAGACGGTCATGCTTTGCTTGCCAGCGAGGATGTTCTGGATGCCGCCAACCGTTGCATCCTGACCGGTGACGGGGATGTACGGCAGACCCTGATTTTCCAGCGCGGCAATGACCGCACCAGCCAGACCGTCATTCGCGGCAATAGCGGCATCGATGTCACCACCAGCGGCGGTCAACATCTGCTCGAAGATCACCAGTGCCTGCTGGTTGTCCCAATCGGGCACAGACTGATCATCGACCTTTACCCAGTCACCAGAATCGAACTTGGGGTTGATGACGCCATCGTAGCCGCTCTTGAACAGCGTGGCGTTGTTGTCAGTGGGTGAACCATTCAGCACGGCAACGCGCACAGGCTTTTCCAAGCCAGCAGCTTCCACGGCGGCAATCAAGCCTTCGCCCTGCAGCTTACCGACTGATGGGTTATCGAAGCTGACGTAGAAATCTGCGCCGGGACCTTCGATGGTCAGACGGTCATAGTCGATGACGTTGACGCCTGCTTCACGAGCCTGCGCGATGATAGCAGCGCCGGAGCCACTATCGAGATTAACCAGCAGCAGCACTTTCGCGCCGTTAGTGATTGCTTGTTCAGCTTGCGTTGCTTGCGTTGCAGCGTCACCATTGGCGTTCACGATGCTGTACTCAACGCCAGCTTCCTTGAATGCTGCTTCGAAGAAGCGACGGTCGTCTGCTTCCCAACGGGCAGAAGAAGCACTATCGGGTAGCAACACCGCGATGCTTCCCTCCTGCGCACGCGCAGGTGCTGCAAAGGCAGCATAGGAGGAGGCAACAAGTAATAGAGTAAATACGAGCTTCACCATTTTACGCATAAACTTTTGTCCTTCGAACCTTCAGGTGGAAACAAATACTGATATTCAACGGCAACCATTGAATATCAATATGAGTGTAATCAGTAGTCTCTGCTTTGACAACAGCCAATTATCAATTATTGATTAGTGCATTGTGCACTATATCTGCCTCTGCAGATTACAAAAATTGCAGAATTGGCAATTTTTATAGAATGATTGTATAACCTTTGCAGAACGAATGAGAGTTGCCTTAAAGACATCTAGTTTCTTAGGCAGAGCAAACTCACATTGCTACATTTTCATAGGTTAATGAGTAATAGAAAGGCAGACAGTTAGTCTCATATGGCGCGCATTATCGTGATCGGGAGTGGGTTTGGCGGACTCGGTGCAGCTATCCGGTTGGCAGCACAGGGACATGACGTAACTATTTTGGAGAAACGCGACAAATTAGGTGGGCGCGCCTATGTCTACGAGATGGACGGCTTCAAGTTTGATGGTGGACCGACAGTAATTACCGCCCCGTTCATGTTCGATGACTTGTGGGAAACTGCAGGGAAACGCCGCGAAGATTATGTGAACTTCATTCCTTGCGACCCCTACTATCGCATATTCGATAAAGATAAGCGATTCTTTGATTACAATGGGGATGAACAGTTCATTCTCGACCAAATTGCCCGCTGGAATTCTCAAGATCGAGAAGGTTATCAGCGTTTCATGGCTACGACTAAAGCTATCTTCCAAAAGGGCTTTGTCGAACTTGCTGATAAACCATTTTTGCATCTTACTGACATGCTGAAGGTCGCTCCAGACCTAATCAAAATGCAGTCTTACCTTAGTGTTCACCGCTATGTTTCGCAGTTCGTCAAGGATGACTTCCTGCGCCGATGCTTTAGCTTCCATCCACTGCTGATCGGCGGCAATCCCTTTGATGCGCCGTCCATCTACGCAATGATCCACTATCTTGAACGCAAGTGGGGCATTCATTACGTACAAGGCGGTACGGGTGCGCTGGTCAAGGCGATGGGGCGTTTATTCGAGGAAATTGGTGGCAAGATTTCTCTAAATACCGAGGTTGCCGAGATTCTAGTCACTGGTCGCAAGGCGACTGGTGTCCGACTTGCGGATGGCACAATTTTGCAGGCAGATCACGTGGTTTCTAATGCTGATGTGATGTGGACATACCGCTATCTGATCCCCGAACAGTACCGCCGCAAATACAGCAATCGCAAAGTGGATAGCATGAAATACAGCATGTCGCTGTTCGTAATCTACTTTGGCACGAAACGACGCTACAACGATGTCGGATTGGCGCACCATAATATTATTCTGGGTGATCGCTACGAGGGCTTACTGACCGAAATCTTCAGGGATAAGCGAGTTGCTGAGGATTTTTCGCTATATCTTCATATGCCGACAATGACCGATCCGAGCATAGCGCCTGCAGGACATGAGAACTTCTATGTGCTGTCGCCTGTACCTCACCTCGGCTCCGGCACCGATTGGACGAAAGCTGCCAGACCCTATCGCGATGCGATTATGAAATTTCTTGAAGCTAACTATCTGCCTGACTTACAGGCAAATATCGTAGCAGAACATCATATCGATCCACTGCATTTTCAGAACACACTGAACAGCTACATGGGATCAGCGTTCTCGGTGCAACCAATCCTGATGCAATCGGCATGGTTCAGACCGCATAACCGATCTGAGGATTTTGACAATTTGTACTTTGTAGGCGCAGGCACGCATCCGGGCGCAGGATTACCCGGAGTACTGTCGTCGTCCATCATCGTACAGAACCTGATCGGCAACGCGGCGGAAGAACGTATTCCTACATTGGCATCGTTACCACAGCCTGCGCTATAACCACGACGCTCTGCGTTGCGAAGGAGTTTTGATGACCGTCCACGCTCCATCACACAATCACAATTGGGAATACCAGTTGTTGAGCCTTGCGCGAGAAGCCTTTCACGCGCAGCGCACCGTCATTGATGTCAAGACCGACGCGCTGACGCTTGAAGCAGCGTATCGCCATTGTGACGCCTTAACCCGCTTCCACAGCAAAACGTTCTATCTTGCATCAGGGTTGCTGCCGGAGAAGAAACGTAGAGCAACGCGCGCACTCTACAGCTTTTGTCGCATCACCGATAATCTTGTAGATACGCCGGATGAGCATGCCGGGGCACAAGCGGCGCTGGAGAACTGGCGGCGCGTGGTCACTCTGCCTCAACCTCCGACTGATGACCCAATTGCGCTGGCATGGGCAGATGCGCAATTGCGCTTCAATATCCCAACGGGCTATGCCCAACAACTGATCGACGGTGTGCGTCAAGACTTTAGCCGAACACGTTACAACACTTTCAGCGAACTAGCAGAATATAGCTACGGCGTTGCCTCGACAGTGGGGCTTATGGCGATGCATATCATTGGCTTCAGCGGTGACGATGCTATTCCCTTCGCAATCAAACTTGGTATCGCTCTACAACTTACCAATATTCTGCGCGATGTGGCTGAGGACTGGCGTAATGGTCGTCTTTACTTGCCACTTGAAGAGCTTGCTGCACACGGACTTTCCGAAACGGATATTGCTAACAGCGTAGCTTTTGGCTGTTATGATAATCGCTGGCGCGAACTGATGAGCGCACAAATTGACCGCGCTCGTCAGCTCTATCGTGAATCCGCGCACGGCATCAGATTGCTGAATAGTGATGGTCGTTTTGCCATCGCCGCGGCGGCACGTTTGTACGAAGCGATCCTTGATCGCATCGAAGCAGCCGATTACGATGTCTTCTCAGGTCGCGCTAGCGTGTCGTTGTTGGGCAAGGTGCGTCGATTGCCCGGTATCTGGTGGCAGGCGGTGAAGTAAATAAATGACCTACTTTGGATTCCTCGCTACTTTTGTAGTTCCACCGATCTTGTTGCTTTGGTTGATCGCACTGATCGACCATCGCCGTGGTGTGCGAATGCCGCTGAACCTCACCCTGATCAGCGGTTGGACGGCAGTTGCTACCCATGTCCTGATTGCCGTTGCCTACACAACACCATGGGATAACTATCTGGTGGCGACAGGGGTATGGTGGTATGAAAAGTCGCTAGTGACTGGTCTCACCCTTGGTTTTGTACCGATTGAAGAGTACACCTTCTTCGTTTTGCAAGTATTGCTCACCGGATCGTGGTTGCTGCTGCTTATGCGCCGCGTACCCCCCCGCCAATTATTTCAGCCATCAACCCGCACCCGCTGGGTATGGACGGCGGTAGTATTCGTCGTTTGGTTGATCTTTGCCACCATATTGCTCAGCGGTTGGAAACCGGGCACTTATCTCGGCTTGTTAATGACGTGGGCGCTCCTTCCCGTGATGATCCAAACGGCGTTTGGTGCAGACATCCTGTGGCATCACCGCCGCATCGTTGTTCTTAGCATCCTGCCAATGACGGCGTACCTTGCCATCACCGACAAACTAGCAATCAGCGCGGGAACGTGGACGATTGATCCGATTCAGTCGCTGCAAAGCCTAGGAATCATCCTCCCCGGCAAACTACCGTTGGAGGAGCTTTTGTTCTTTTTGATGACTAACATCTTGATCGTGTTCGGGTGTACACTGATTCTTGATGTCGAAAGCAGGGCGCGAACCAATAGACTCGTCTCGACTGTACGAGGAATGATCGCTTCGCGCCGGGATCGCGGAGTAGCTTGACAGATATGAACATCTGGGAATTCCAGCAACGTGTAGCACGTCGGTTGATCGGCGTAAATTTGATGAACGTGGCGTTCGGCGCATTGTTAAGTTCGCAGCGGGATGCCCCCTTTTTGCGCGGAGTCGGTACACAAGCCGTAGGTTGGGCAGGGATCAACATCTTGCTTGGGTCTGTGGGCAGTCTGGCGAACCGTCGCCGTGCTCAGCAACCTACCGCCGATGCACTACCGGCACGCCGTCGTGAACGTCGCAATCTTAGCTTGCTGCTGTGGGTTAACGCTGCGCTCGATTTGGTTTACATTTTCGGCGGCTGGCGCTGGGCACAGCGTAGTGAGGCTTACAGTTTCCGGCGTGGCAGTGGAATTGGCGTTATGTTACAAGGCGCGCTGCTGCTCATCTTCGATCTGTTTCATGTGCTGATCATCCCGCGCCAACGTAACTAAATATCGCGTTTAGCATTTCCTTATGACCTACCCTACCGATTTGCAGTAGAATGCAGGCAGGTTAGCTCACGCAAACAATGCCGTGAATGGTTTGAAAGGAAATGTGCATGACTAGCACCGTTTCGGGAAAAACATCAACCACTGACGCCACTCCTACCTCAACAGGACGAAACGGCTTGTGGGTATTCAGCGTCATCCTCGCCATCGCTGGTGTGCTCAACACTGGCTATCTGGTGTGGACAAAACTTGCTAATACCGAAGTTTATTGCCCACCGGGATCAGTTTTCAGTTGTGATCTGGTGCAGAGTTCGATTTACTCCCGCATTGGACCGATCCCCATCCAATACTTGGGGCTGCTCGGTTATGCTGCCATCCTTGGCGTACTGCTGTTGGAAACGCGCGTCCCGTTCTTCGCCCAACGCGGAAAGTTAATCGTATTTGGTTTCACGCTTTTCGGCTTCCTGTACTCTGCTTACCTGACGGGAATCGAAGCATTCGTACTGCACGCATGGTGCATGTACTGCCTCGTGAGTGCTGGAATCATGACGGTGCTGTTCGTCGTCGCATTCATCCGAGTATGGCGTTCGTTCGGGGCGGGTACAGCAGATTCAACAGATCTAGAGGCTACCGAAGCAGAAGCGTAACTAGGATCGACCTGCAGTTACAATAGCAATGGAGATGGTGAAGGGCGGCGCTAACGCTCAATGAACGCGAACCGCGTCCTTCACTACTTCACGCGATTTTGCAGTGTACGGTTCAACAGTTCTTCCTGTTCTTTGCGCCGCTTGTCGTTCAGAGCTTGCTTCTTATTCTCTCGCCCCTTCTTTGAGGCAGCAAAAGAATCGCCCATTTCGGTGCCGCGCATGGCGTTACGCAACGCTAATTCCATCGCAGTCATCGCGGGGGCGTCATCCTCTTCGTCATCTGCTTCCGCCGTTACTGTCGGTTCAGCCATTGCTTTGCGGCTCAGATCGATCTGCTTGCGCTTGCGGTTGACCTTGATCACCTTCGCAGTTACTTCGTCTCCAACCTTGACTACATCTTCTGGCTTCTCGACGTAATCGCCTGCCAGTTCGGAGACGTGGATCATGCCGGGGCGCTCTGCGCCGATCTCGACGAACACACCGAAGCGTTCGATCTTGACGACTTTACCCGTCACTACCATGCCGTCACGAATTTCGTTCCACGCCAGACCTAACGGCTTGATCATGGTCAGGTCGAGACGACCCTGCGCGGTATCTACCTTGCGCACCCAAACGGTGATCTCGTCGCCAGTTTTCAGCACATCACCGACATTCTTGACGGCTTCAGTACTGATCTGGGAAATGTGCAGCAGTCCATCGACGCCGACACCGACATCAACGAATGCGCCAAAAAGCTCGATATTCTTGACCGTACCACGCAGTTCCTGCTTGGGTTTTAGGTCCGCTAGGGCGGAAGCGGCAGGTGCGGCTGTCTCCGCTGCAACTTCTTCCGCTGCGGTTTCAGTTGACACTTCAGCTATAACAGCTTCAGTTTCCGCTGGCACTTGCGCAGCTGCTGGCTGGTTAAGCTCGGCAGTAACGCTTTCTGCTGATTCCGCAACACTCTGGACGGGTGTCTCGATCTCAGCATCGGTAGATACGGTATCGAGCGCGGCAGGAGTAGTATTCTCCGCGTTATCCGTAGTCATAGTGGCTTGCTCCTGAGGAATAGTAGGGCGATGGCGGGCGTTACGCTGCCCGCTGACAGGAAACGCCCATTGTACTATCACCTCATGGCATGGTCAACGATCAATCCATTCTACTCCTCGATATTTACGCGGACGGTTGCAAACGCAACCCAAACCAGATGTAGAACAGCGGACCTACGATAATGGACTGAACAGGTCCGGGGATGAGAAAAAGATAGCGGGCGAATGCAAGACCATAACCATCAGCCCATAACACCGTACCGATGAAAATCAGCAGCAGCAGTACCCCACCAATGCGAGCGACAGTGGCAAGATTACGGGGCAAATCCGATGTTTTGGCGATCAATGCTCCTAGTACCAACATGCCTAATCCTGCTAGTCCAAACGTACCAATACCACGCGGATCGATAGGTGATGGCAGCGCAATGATGGTATCCGCCACACTCGCCAGATTCGATTGATCGTACAGTCGGGCTAACGCCGGATTGCGCACGAAATCCGACCAGCCATGCAGTCCACCGAGCAGAGCACTGAACATGCCGAACCACAGTGCCAAGCGTGCCCAACCCTCACCAGCAGCACGCAGTTTCTCGAAGAAAGCGACGGTAGCCACCAATCCGAGCAGCCCACTAAGTCCAAGCAGCAGACTAGTACTCTGTGAACCAAATGTCAGCAGGGAATCTGGTGGCGACATCTTCGGACCTAGCACAATCAAAGCGACATAGAGCACACCATACAGAAGTGAACATAGTCCAACACCAATAGCAGCTAGACCACCCCAACGGGTAAGAGATGAATTTTGCATGACCAACTCCCCATTGCAAACTGAAAATGAGTCTACGATGAGGAAATCACGGTTCGTTGGTCACTATACAGTCCATTTGATGCTCAGTTTTTGTTCAGCCAACAAAAGTTATGGCAGTTGCGTCAACAGTCGTGCGATCATAGGACTCGTGTGCTTGGCAATGCAATTAGTCCGCTTATACTTGTGCATCCACAGCGGCACAGGACAGGGATAGGGTGAACGATGCGTCTGGACGAATATGAATGGTCACGAAATCCGCGCGGATTGCATAACAAAGCGGCGCCGTTTCGTATGGATTTCGAGCGTATGATTCGTGCGCGTTACGGCTGGTGCAAGATGGTCTGCATCGGTGGCGAGTATATGGATGATCTGCCGTGGATGCTGTCGAATGGAATCACACCGATCATCCGTGTGTTCCGCCATAATTGGGGAGCCGCGCCTGCCACTGACGAATTGATCGGCATCTGGCGCGCTTATGCTAATTCAGGTGTGAAATGGTTTGAGTTCTACAACGAGCCAAATCTCGGCAACGAATGGCCCAACGGCACGGTGCAAGATTATCGCAATACCGACGGCATCATCGCTCCGCTTATGGAAAACTGGCTCAGTTGGGCAGAGATGATGGTTAGTTGGGGTTGCTATCCGGCATTTCCCGCACTCTCTGAAGCAACGGGCGACATTGTAGATGTGAATGGTTGGTTGCAAGCCATGCTCAACTATCTCGCAGAGCGGCAGTATGATCGCTTCCGCGCCGTGATGAATAACGGGCTGTGGGTCGCCACACATCCCTACATCTATAACCATTTCTATCAAGAGGGCGAAGGACCACTGAAGCCGCGCTTTTCGACCAATGCGCAGGAAGGCGGCTGGCACTTCGAGTATCCCTACGATCCGATATCACAGGCGACACATCCGGGTATCACTACGGTTAGTGGCACTGGTGATTTCCCACGTGGCGACCCTATCGGTTTATGCGGCGTAGGCGAAGCCTTTCTGATCAAGGCATACGAATTGTTTGGTGGTGGCGCGATCCCCGTAGTTGGCACAGAAGGTGGCATTTATCCGGTACCGCAATCTCCCGGCGAGATTCATCAGATCGATGATCGCTATCCAGCGGTAGGTTGGCAAAGTCATGGTGAGGGCACACTGGCGATGTTTAACTGGATCGCCGATCAAGCTCCGCCGTGGATGTTCGGAGTGGCACTGTGGAAAGAAAATGATTACTACGAAGGTCCGGGTGGTCATGTGCCAGCAGTAGGGTTGATGGAAACTAACCTACCGCGTCTGAAATCGGTGCCACCATTGGAAGCGCTCGGCAACGTTAACCCCGGAGCATTACTCGCTGGTCCCGGACCTGTTCAGGGGACACCAGATCATCATGCATTACTGCTTGCGCCTGACCTTAACCCTGATTGGTTCTTCAATGGTGCAAAGAGCTACTATGAAAAGTTTCGCCCACAAATTTTGACCGATGTCGAGTATATTTCGCATATTCCGCATCAGACCAGTCTAGCGGTCACTGTCCTAGCGACACCAGCCACACAAAATTATGCGAAAGAACAAATCTCGCAACACTGGGCAAACGTGCTGATCGACTTGATCATCGTTGAAACGGAAGCTGATCTGGCGAAGGTATTAGCGCAGCGCGTGAAAGCGAATTCGAGGCTCGGTAAATGACGATGGACGAAATCTTAGAAATTCAAATTGGCGAACTCCTGAAGCAGCATCACCTCACGATCTCTACCGCCGAGTCCTGCACGGGCGGTTTGATCGCGCATCGGCTAACCAATATCGCCGGTAGTTCCACGTATGTTATGGGCGGTGCAGTAACGTATAGTAATGAAGCAAAGATGAAGCTGTTGGGTGTGCAGGAATCAACCCTCATCGCTCATGGCGCAGTCAGCGAACCAACGGCAGCAGAAATGGCAATCGGTGCACGGAGATTATTCGATACGTCACTTTCACTCAGCGTTACTGGTATCGCCGGACCCGGAGGCGGCACGGCGACTAAGCCAGTTGGATTGACATTTATCGGCATGGCAGCAGAAGGATTAGCCACCCCGCGCGTGATCAAGCACGTTTGGAATGGTGATCGCGTGCAGAACAAAGAACAGTCAGCCGATGCGGCGTTATCCTTGCTGCTCGACTACTTGAAGACGCTGTGATTTCAATAAGCGTGATCGCTGCCACCACCATTCGACCACCAGCCAAACATAAATGACGCCCATATAGCTAAGCACGGGGATCAGATCACGCCACGGATCGGGCATCCAGTTGCCCGGACGCAGCCCTACATACTGATACATCACCATCTCACACGTGACCAGATAGCTGAAAATCAGGATTAGACGTCGAAGTGGTGAATCTACGAACAGGGCAGCAAGTGGTACTACCCACAGTACATACCACGACATGAACCAGAATGATGAAACCAGCAGATAGAACATCAGGATCAGTGCCAGCGAACGCACCGGACGCATTGGATCACCACTTCGATCACGATAAGTCTGCAAAAGCTGCCACGCCACGAACAGCGCCAGCAATCCGAATGCAGTACGCGAAATCAGCAGATTAGTGATCGGCGTTTCCGATCCACCTGCACCCATCGGTTTATTATCCAATAGCGGAACCAGCAATTTCCGCACCACCGTCGCTGTTGATCCAGTAAACAGTCGCGAGCGTCGATTGAGATTAAGGATCGCGTCTACATCGCCAGTCCAGAATGGAGCGCTAATGACACCAATCAAGATCAAGCTGGATAATCCGCCAACGATCACATAGCGCAGTTTCAGCCGTGGACGCAACTCCCGAAGCGCGACTACCGCGATCAGCGCCACCAGCGCCAGCGGCACGAACTTGATCAGTGCCCCGATCAGGGCAGCCAGAGTGCCAGCGATATACCAGCGCCGCAGCAAGAAAAACACCCCAAGTAATAGGAACGCGCTCATCAGTGCATCATTGTGTGCACCTTCGCCGACCATCAGGATCACAAATGGATTCCACAACCACAAATACGCACCGAGACTAACGCGATCCGGCGCGATCCGGCGCAGCGTCAGCGCTACTAGTAGACCAGTCGCCAGATAGCCCGCCACCGCGATCAGTTTGAAGATCAGCACGTTGGCAAATGCATCGTCACCTGCCACACGCGCTGCGCCAGCCGCAATCCATTCCCACGCCGGACCATATGCACCCGTAGCTGCTGTCCATGCGGCAAACGGAAAGAACGGATCGTCTTTCGCCACCTGCTGAGGTGTTGCCGCCAGCGGATTTGCGCCATAGAACGCGGTCATTCTGCCGCGAATGATGTAGTCGTAAACATCGGCAGAGTCGTAGGGATACATCGGCAGCAATACCGCTACAAAGATCGCGCCACCGAGCAGCAGTAATAGCACATTCTGCCAATTGCCCGCCAATCGATTCGCTATTCGAACCCCCAGCGCGTAAAGCAGAAACATCAGCGCGAAACTGACAACATAGACGATGAATGACTCAGCAGAAGTCTTGCTGATCAACACCATGGTGCGCTGCGGCTGTGATCCATGCTGCGCGTAGCTGTAAGGCAGTGTGAAACAAAATACAAACGTGCCGACGAACACAAAGGCAATCAGTAGCAACCACAAAATGCCGCGACGATCTGCCGAAATACGTTCAGTTGTGGACAATATTCACCACCGCATTTTCTAGATTCACAGACGCTTGATCGGAGTACGAACTGGTCAACATCGTAACCCGCAAATAGCCTGCACCATTAGGCGCATCGGATCGAATACGCAGACTATAAAGATCGCAGAATATTTCTCCCACTACCCAGTTGGTTGTGGGATGATTACCATTGCCGGGAATAGCATCGAGCAAACCGTAACCGCCGCCGTCACTGCCAATGATCTCGAGACGAACGACATAATCTTGACTGATAAGTTGACTGGCACGCCAGCACAGTCGAGCGTTGACTATTGTCTCCTGCGTGTCCACTGCATAATCCACCAATTCCGCACCGGATAGCAGCGCAACAGGAGGATGTTCAACGACTAGATCGATAGCAGACGGACGTTGGTAGAAACTGCCAATATAGCTTGGCAACAGCATATCGAGGATCAGCATCCCAGCTACAGATACCCAACCGATCCGTCGTCCCCAGCCATTCGCCAACAAGATGCATAAAGCAGTCAACGCGGGCAGCAGGTAACGTCCTGTCATCAGATGGATATTGTAGTAATACAGTGTGAGTACCAGCGCTCCTGCAATTGGTGCAACTACCACGCTGATCAACAACCCGCGAGCCGATAACGACAGTTGGCGGCGAACGATCCCCACCGCCAATCCTATCAAGATGAGCGCAAGGCTGACCACCTGCAACCAATACGGTAGCGCGACAGTCCCCCAACCGAATAGACCAAAACTGCTGTACAGAAGATAGCCAAACCCCTCCCCGAGCAACAGACTGCCATTATCAGAAGTAAGGTTACTCCACGCGGTCTCCAGCGCCGTAGCGATACCGCCGTTGGCATGAAGATAGGGCAGCAGCACACCGGGGATCGCACTCAACGACAGAATTGTGATCCCCGACAGGACAGCGATCAATACGAGCCACAGCAGTGGACGCCGCTGATGCAATAATATACTGATCGCAAATGGAAAGAGCATCAGCAGTAAATTGAGCTTGATGAAGCCACCAACAGCGAGCAGTAACAATGTCAGGAAACTTTGTCCCCAGTGGTGCGTCACTGATCGGAACAGCAGCCACGTCAATAATGCTCCCCACATCAATGTCAGACCATCGTTGCTAACCATGCTGCTGTTGAATAAGCCCTGTGGAAATAATGTTACAAGGGTGGCGACAAGCAAAGGAAAGCGCCACTGCTTCGCCACTTGATAAGCAAAACAAGCTAATGGTAGCGTCAGCAGTAGCGAAAGTAGACGGCTGAAACGCAACGCACGTTCAGAGGTCACAGTCTGTGCCGATGGCGTGGAACGATGCAGCGCGTAATTAACACCGCCGCCCGTGTAGAAATACGGATTACGCTCAGGAAAACTGTTAACGCTGAGGTCACTGCCGGACAGGCGAAGTGCCAGCGCCATAATTCCATAATACAACGGCGGTTGAATGCGTTCGGGGTTTGGTTCGTTGGGCGCGATACCGCTGCTGAGTTCCACGGCATACGCAAAATGCCCCGGTTCGTCATACGCCTCCCACGCAGGCACATTCAAACTAAGCTGCATTCCAAGCCACCAACGCAGCAAGCTCAAAACGACTACGACGATCAAGACTCGTCGCTGCGAAAGTGGCGTCATCGCTGCTTCAGCCGTAAGGCGCGGAAACCAATTCGCACTAAAAACCGCTGGATCATGGGTGGTGTCAAGGGCGCGATCTTCGACCACAACTGCATGCCCAGCGCCAGACTTAATCTGCGTTCCTGAATTGACCGTCGTAGCTGTCGTCCTAACGTCTGTGCGGGACGAAACAGGATTACAGAACTGCCATAATCTGGCGCATGACTCGGCTTTTGCAACCATGTTAACAAAGGTTGTGCAGTAGCATGATAGCTGTAGCAATCACTCAGCACTTCCTGTCCGCGCTTGCCGATCTGCCGTAGTTCTACTGGATGCTCAACACACCAACACAAATGATCCAGTAGGGCGTCAGCGTCTTCAGGTGAATAGATCATCGCACCACCTTTCTGTGCTAAGTCTTGTGCTAGTTCAGGTTGAGTACTGAGGATGCAGGGCAATTCTGCCCGCAACCAATCAAGTACACGTGTGCGCGATCCCAACTGTGGCTCGTACCCGCGACGGTCTGCGCAAACAGCCACATCACTAGCGCTATAGTAAGCAGGCAGATCGGTAGTGATTATCCAGCCTTGCAGCACAAAGCGATCGCGAAACGGCGATCCTTCGATCAACCGTTCAAACCGTCGATAAGTATGATCATCGTGACCGGTGATCGTGCCGCCTGTAGCGATCAGATAGACCTGCGGCTGCTTTTCCATCAACCGCGACACTGCCTCGAACAGACAATCCACATCAGTCCATGTATTGAAACCACCTGAATGTAAAATTACAAAGGCGTCAGGCGGCACGATCTGACCGCGAATCACCTTGGCTGCGACTGGAAATGGAGAACTATCGCTGGCAGCAGGAATACAGTGAACAAAGGTATAGCCAACCGAGCACTGATTTAAACGCCCAGTCGTCCCTAACGCACCAACAGTTGAACACTGCTGGGGTTGAGAGACTGCCGAAAATACATCGCCACGCCGTAACACCCTGATAAGCTGCTGCCAGTAGTGAATCAATTGATCGTCATCGCGGTACAGTGCTGCCTTGAGCTGCGCTTCTGCCATCGGATCGCCGTATAGATCGACCCACAACGGCAGATCGCTCACTGTATTCGTCGCTGCTGATCCCGCTGTTAGCGTTGTGGCTACTGCACCATCGACACCAATCGCTGTCACAAGTTCACGCATCCGTCGCGGATCATGCCAGCGTGTATCGTCGATGCTCAAATGCACAAAACCGCGATCTCGCCGCTCGACAATGGCAGGAAGATTCTCGGAGTATGCGCCAAAAGTGCGATTGGTCAGCAATGTAACGTCGTGTCCGGCAGCGCGGATCGCAGTGAGCAAATGCCATGTGCGTAATCCCGCCGCTGCCAGATGAGTGTTCGTGCCATCATCTGGCAGTGGTTCAATGCCGAAAAGCAATACGCGGGTCACAGTAGTCGTGGTTAGTAAGTATGCGGCATGTATTTCTGCGTGATCGAGTCGCTCAGACCAAGCATTGCAGCCGTGAAGTGTGCTAGCCACCAGATCGCAGGCGGCACATCCGCTAGATGCCCTGATTCGTGTCCAGTATGTGCGTCGATCATGGGAGCACCGACCATTCCCAGAATCTGCGTCCAACGTCCGAGCGCCATATCGTCGCTGCGGGAGAGATAGCCGCTGTTAAGTTGCACCGTGCCGGGACGCTGCTGGTTAGCCTCCGTCGCCAGATCGATGGCACAAGCGAGATAATTCGGTGGCGTGAATGAGCCGCGACTCCATGCCGAAACATGCCCATGACTTACCCCCCCGCCGAGCTTAGGACCGTCTGCGGCGGCGGTATGCGCATCCGCAATAATGCATCCAATTGTTGGTGGTGGTACCGCGTAGGTCAGTTTGTGCGCGCCATGTCCGAAATAAGCCTCTGGAATGCCTTCTTCGAGATCGCTAAAGACCAGCAGCACACGGCGGTCTCTCTTGATTAAAGTCTGCTCCATTGTTTTCAATGCCGCTGCCGCGCCTAGCATCGTGATCACACCGAGGCAGTTATCCAGTGCCGTTGCAAGGATGACACCATCCTTAAGCGATGGCTGTACAGCCATCGTGATTGTGTCGTACCAAGTGGCTGCGCCTGAATTCGCTTGAAAGGATAGCTTCTCACTGCTCCCGTTGCGCTGCGAAATCAGGGTTCCTTGTGCTGAAACTTGAATTTTGCCATCGGTGTAGCGCAGCGCCTTCGCACCGACCCGATACTCCCCGTCGGGGAAGCGATTCGCACAAATCGCGTACAGCGACCCGTCACCGCGCACCTTAAAAGATGGGCGATCCATGTGCGAGATTACGATTACATCATTGACTGGTTTCTCAGCGCCCAACCAGATCGCCGCATTTCCCGTCGATCCAAGATGCGGAATGAATCGATCTGCTAGTCCCAACTCCTGTGACAACGCGGCAATATCATCAACAATCGCACCCGGTAGCCATGAGCCGCCTGAAGGAGCGTGAGCGACTAGCAATCGCTGCAAAGCTGACCATAGTTTTGCTGTATTTTTGAGGTACGGATGTTGATCAAGTGCACTAACTAATTCGGGTATTTCACGTTGTAACTCGTGTAGCATCGACTCATCCTCGTTGTAAAGTTGGTAGTGGTGTAGAGAGTACGGCGAGCAATAGTTTGATCGCTTGTTCCAAATCATTAAGATTGCAGACTTCTGCGGCTGAATGTTTGCCCCGCATGGGCACCCCTATGATCGCACTGGATAAGCCCAACCATCCGGCTACGCGGGAATCACTCATCAAGCCATGAATAGCATCTTGCTGATATTCGATCCCTGCTTCTATCGCTACTTGCTTCAAATAGCTGCGCAGCAGTGGATCGGCGTGCCAGCCATTCAGACCGGAGACATAAAGGAAACTGGTTAACACGGGACCTTGCCCTAGCGCAACGCTGCCTTTGCCTCGAGTATCCGGCGTGTCGTAACTCACCGTGCCATCGACGAACAAACAGGCATCTGGTTGAACCCGCTGCAGGACAGACATCGCCCCCGCACAAGTAGTTTCTTCTTGCGTCGTACCGATAAAATAGACCGTTTGCGGCGAAGACTCAGGCAATCGTCGTGCAGTTTCTAATAATACAGCGCAGCCCGCGCGGTTATCCAAATAAGGGCTGACGAGCATGTTATCAGAAAGCTCCGTGAACTGCGGCGCGTAGTGTACAGGCGTCGTGATCTCGATCTCAGCGTCAGCGGCAACCAGAACATGGAGATCTTCATCGCTGGTCACTGCCGCATCGTTCGCCTGTGCCTGATGTTGGGAGCGCACGCCGATCACGCCTGCTTGCTCACCTACAATTACGCGCGTGCCGGGCATTGCCTTAAGGTTAACGCCGCCGATTCGTGTTACTCCAAACATTCCTTCAGCGATCTTGCGTTTGATCATCAAGCCAACGGTATCAATGTGGGCACAAATAGCAATCTTGCGACCTGTTCCACTGCCCCGCCGTGCGATCACGTTACCGAGTGCATCAATTGTCACCTCATCACTGTACAGGCGAAGTTGCGCTGCCAGTGTACGGGCGATCTGATCTTCATGACCTGAAATGCCGGGTATAGAAGTAAGTTCGTGCAGTAGGGAGCATAGTTCATTGTGCATGCCTGGAATCATATCGTTTCACCGCTGAATCTGATAGTCAATGACATCAACGGACGCGCGGAACCCTTGCTATAATTTTGTCTGGTTGATCGTCAGGACATCATTCTATGGTTGCGCCCACTACAATCTTTACCCAACGCGAGATGCAACTGCTGACTGCCGTTTGTGATACGCTGACGTTAGGTGATGGCAGCGCTTTGAACAGCCTTATGGTGCGCAAGGCAAGTGATCTGAACGTGCCGCAGGTATTAGCTGAAGCATTAGCGCAGATCGCGGAGCCGGATCGCATTCGTAGTTTCAAATTGGCGCTGCAAACGTTGGATCAGCCACTGGTGAATGGCTTGCTCGGTGGAAAGGCGCGTTCCTTCCTAGAACTCTCACCCGCAGAGCGGACGTTAGTATTGCGTGCATGGTCTAGTAGCCCACTACCGCTGCTTCGCGCCGGATTTCAAGCATTCAAACGGCTGACCTTGTTCCTGTTTTACACTGTAGTTGACGCACAGTCGCGTAATCCCAACTGGGAGCAGATCGACTATGCGGGACCCCCGACGCCACCTTCCACTGCACCCAAACTGATCCAGCCGCTGGAGTTGAATGCTGATACGACGCTCGATAGCGATGTGGTGATCGTCGGCAGTGGTGCGGGCGGCAGCGTGATCGCCGGAGAATTAGCTGCCGCTGGTTTCGATGTGATTGTGATTGAGAAGGGGGGCTACCACGCTGAGCGCGATTTTCATGGGCGCGAGATGGACAGCGCAGCGGAAATGTTTGAGAATCGTGGCTTCCTGACCAGCAACAATCTCGGCGTGATCATCCTTGCGGGCAGTACGCTCGGCGGTGGTACCACAATCAACTGGTGTGCCTCTTTCCGCACCCCGCCGCATGTATTGGAAGAGTGGGAGAAGGTTCACGGCGTTACTGGCTACACAGGTGCTGATTATCAATCTTCTCTGGATGCTGTATCTAGCCGAATTAACGTCAACACCAAAGAGTCGATCCCCAATTTTCAGAATGCGTCGCTGGAGCGCGGCGGACAGCGGCTCGGCTGGAAAACAGGCGTGATCGCCCGCAACGTAAATGGTTGTGAAGATTGCGGCTTCTGTAATTACGGCTGCCAATTCGGATCAAAACAGAGCACACTCCGCACCTATTTGCTGGATGCACATCAGCGCGGCGCTCGTATCGCAGTTAACGCTCAGATTGAGAACGTATTGATCGAGCGTGGCAAAGCGATCGGCGTCGTTGGCAAAATACGTACGAGTGACGGGCGTGAAAGCCGCTTGACCGTCAAAGCACGCGCGGTGGTGATCTCTGCTGGTGCATTGCATACGCCAGTGTTGTTACTGCGCTCCGGTCTAGGCAATACACATATCGGGCGCAACTTACATCTACATCCGACCAGTTTGACCTATGGAATGTACGAACAGCCTGTGCGTGGTTGGAGTGGCGTGATGATGTCGCGCTACATTTCCGAATTCAGCAACTTGGATGATGGCTACGGTATTTCCATGCAGACCGCACCGATCCATCCCGGCATCGCGGCATTAGTGCTGCCGTGGTCAGATGGCGCACAGCACAAACGCATGATGCAGCAGATCGCGCATCTGGCAAATATCATCGTGATCACCCGTGATCGTGATGGTGGTCGGATCAAAGTCAGTCGCAGCGGTAATCCGCTGATCGACTATCGCCTATCGTCGTATGATGCGGCGCATCTGCGACGTGGTGTGTTGGAATCACTCAAGGTTCATCTAGCAGCAGGCGCGGCGGAAATCGGCGGTCCGCATTCGAAGCCTATTTCCTACCAGCCAGCCCAAAATGGAAATGGCAGCAACGGGTTCGACAAATTCCAGCGCATGATAGCCACTGCCCACTGGCGACCTAATTCGTTTGCGCTGTTGAGTGCCCACCAGATGTCGTCCTGTCGCATGGGCGGCAGTGCGGCGCAAGGGGTACTCACACCGCAGGGCGAAACCTACGAAGTAACTAATCTCTTTGTCGCCGACGCCAGCACCCTACCGACGGCACTCGGAGTCAATCCCATGCTGACAATCATGGGCGTAGCACATCACATCGCCCAACACGTAAAAAGCAAACTCAACTAGATCGGCTATAACAAAAAGGAAATTACGTGCAGACCGGACGTAACCCCCAGACCTTCCAACAACGTTTTAATGCACCCGAACCAACACCAGCATGGAAACTAGGCACTGCCGCCTTCTTCGTGGTCGCCTATGTCCTTGTGTGGATCGCCTCCCTCACCTTAATTGTGACGCTACGCGGCGAGATTGATGGGAACGTATCAACAGACAGCTACCTGCTGACAGTGTTCCTTGCTCATTTAGTGTTGTTAATAGGTATCGTCCAGTGGGCGCGGCAGCGGCTGGGCGCGGACTGGAAACGACATCTACACCTTGAGGCCGTGCGCGGCGGTCAATTCATCTTCGCCTTGCTGATCGGGTTAGGCGTAGCATGGGCGCTCGATCTGGTAGGTGGCTTACTTGGTGTCAAAGCATGGTTGGCGATCCCGCCGTTGTATAACGGTTTGATCGAGCCGGTCAGTCTGCCGTGGATCCTCGGCGCTGTTGCCGCCCTGATCCTTCAGCCTATTGTAGAAACCATAATCTTCGCTGGTCTGCTCTATCCAGTCGCCACGCAGCGTGCGCCTAACAATTCTGGAGCAGTTCTGGCTACTGCTTTTGCCTTCATGTTCGTCAATGTGTTCTTATCCGTGCAGCAAGGATCATGGTTTGTGGTAGCACAGCCTCTGCTCATGGCAGCTTTCATCTCGGGGGTGCGCGCCTATACACAATCCACGCGGTTGGCAATTGCAGCGCGTATCGGTTTTGGCTTGCTCATTGTGTTGGTAGCGATCATTCAGTAAGATTAAAAGCGCATTTGGGAGGCTCCTTTGAAACTCAGCCGCGAACAAGTCATGCAAATCGCTGAACTGGCAAAACTTGAACTCACCGATGCGGAGATCGATACCTACGCCGAGCAACTCTCCGCTGTCTTAGATTATGCTTCTCGTCTGGATCAGTTGGATACCAGTAACATTCCGCCTACCGCTACCGTATTGCCACTGGAAAATGTGATGCGTGAAGATGTGGTGCGACCATCGCTTACCCGCGCTCAGGTCATAGCCAACGCACCGGACGCAATTGAAGCTCAGTTCCGAGTCAGCGCCGTTCTTGATGGTGATGGTGAGTAGGATAGTGCCATGACGCAGAGTCACCGCCATGTGTTGATTGTCGATCCTGATACTAGCGTTGAGGAGTCACTTCGCCCGATATTGAGCGAGTACGGCTACGGCACGAATAAGGCATCCACTGCTGCGGAAGGGTATCAAGAGGTGGTTAACCGTCCACCTGCACTGATCCTGATGGCGGTGAATTTACCCGACAATTCAGGCATGAATCTGTTTGAAATGGTGCGTAAGCGATCGCGTTCAGCTCACATCCCGATTATCTTCATCGCTGGTTACGGCGAAGGCAAACTCCAAAAAGAAATCCTTGAAACGGGCGCGGACGATTTCGTCGCCAAGCCGTTCGATGCTGACCTCTTGGGGCTGCGAATACGCAATGCTGTACAGCGCACAGAGCGCGACGGCTTAACTCATCCCCGCACCGGATTGCCGACAGGACGCCTATTGCGCGAACGGATTCGCGATTTGGCAGATGAGTATGGCTGGTACAAGCTCGATCTGACTATAGAGAGTTTTGATGCATTCATCAGCCGCTATGGTTTTATGGCTGCCGAGGAAGTAGTCGGTTTTACAGCCACCTTAATTCAAGAAGTGGTACAAACCGTCGGATCGCCCGATGACTTTATTGGTCAGCGCGACGATCACACCTTTACCGTGATCACCAAGCTGCAATATGGATCTGCATTAGCAGAGCAGCTTGAACGGCGTTTCAATGAAGAAGTGCAGGCATTTTATACCTTTATTGAACGCGATCAGGGCTATATCGAAGTTGAGGAGGGTTCCTCTTTCGTGCAGAAGCCATTGATGGTCGCTTCGATTAAGTCTCAGCAGGGTGAACCCGAGGACGAGTGAGAACGTTATGATCCGCCGAAGAATTCTGGTTGTTGAGGATGATGTCGATATTGCCGAGATGCTCGTCACCTTCCTGAGTGGGCAGGGCTACGAAGTGTTTCATGTCCTCACTGGCGCAGATGCAATTGCCGAAGCGCGCGCTAAGTTTCCTAATTTGATTCTGCTGGATGTGATGTTGCCGGACATGGATGGCTTCGATGTCGCCAGAGCTTTGCGTCGTACGGCGCTCACACGCCACCTACCAATGATGTTCCTCACCGAGCGCAATCGTCGCAGTGACAAAGTAACCGGATTGTTGATCGGCGCAGACGATTACATCCCCAAGCCCTTCGATCTGGGCGAATTGGCGCTGCGTGTACGTGGAGCGATTGAACGCGCCACCCGCGAACAACTTTACGATCCTAACACTGGACTGCCGACGAAAATAATTATCGACGCGGATCGATTGTCATTATCACGGCGCTTAGACTGCACCGAGATTGATCTTCACATAGCAGGTTTGCGCCACTTCCACGATGTTTATGGGTTCATCGCGACTGGACAACTACTCCAATTCTTCAGCTACACCGTGACGGAAACCATCGCCACTTTAGGCACAATTGATGATCTGGCAGGAGTCTATAACGAAGATCATTATGTGCTCTTCACCATGACGCCGCATATCAACCATCTGGTCAGTACGCTCAAGCATCGCTTTGATGATGGCTCGAAATGTTTCTACAACTTCATTGATCGAGATCGCGGTTACCTAATAATCGGGGAAAACGGTGGCAAACGGCAGACTGTCCCGCTAATGCAGCTTACCATTTCGCGCATCACACCTGCGGCGAAGCTGGTCACGCCACAATCTGCTGCAGTCTGATGTGATCAGTTCGCATCTTTCCACATTCGGCTATCGACATCAAATTCTGTGCGGACGCGGAACAACGGCACTGTGGCTAGCTGTACGTTCCATCGTATGTCAATACCCTGATCAGCCTGTCGAGATTGTCATTCCCGATCTACTCTGTTCAACAATACTCGACGGCATCTTGCTAGCAGGCGCTGTTCCCCGCTTTGCTGCCGTCTCAGTGGATCGCTACACCGTTACGCCAACGACCATCGCAGCAGCAATCACAACGAATACTCGCGCCATACTCGTAGCGCATCTATTTGGTCATGTAGTTGATATACCGGCGATTCGTGTCGCTGCTCCGCACCTACCCATCATCGAAGATGCCGTCCAAGGACTCGGCGGAGTCAATGTTGGCACAGCAGGCGATCTGAGCTTTCTAAGCTTTGATCCTACCAAGATGATCGGCGGACATGGTGGAGTGCTAATGCTCAATGATGATTCGCTTGCCGATCTAGTTCGCGCGGATCTGCTGACACTCGAACCCGATTGGTCAGCAGTACGTCGCGCCCTCTCTGTTGTGCTCGATCCAGCAGCAGCAAAAGGCTACGAACTACAATTAAGACTACTCGCGCGGAATCTGCTCCGTACTTTCGACAATACACCCGCGAACGTAAATGGCATACTTGCGGATTGGCAGACGCTGCCGCTGCGGGTCACTCAGCGGAACGAAAAAGCACTATGGTTGCAAGAGTCCCTTTCCGATCTATCTTTAACACGTCCTGCTATCTATCCTACCGATTCCATTTGGCGCTACACCTTTGCTGCACAGTCGTCCCATGCTGCCAGGCGGATTGCTCATGCGCTGGCGCGATCTGGCGTGCTGGCGACCAAGCTGTACACGCCATTGAGCCGCTTGCTTGGGCAAAATGCCGCCACCGCTGATCTAGCGAGCAAATTGATCAATTTATGGGTCGATGACAGTGTCGATAATTCCTATCTACAACGGGCGATTCAAGTGATTCGATCACATAACAATCCAGCAAATTCCTGCTAAGGCTTGCACAATTAAGCATGTGTGCTGCTACAATAGTTCGCAGTTCAAGCACTCATATCAGCGCAAGCGCGAGAGCTACTGAGAGAGATAAAAGATGGGCAAGCCCAGATTTAGACAGGAAGTTATCGACGAAACGCTGCGTAAACTTCATGCGGCGGTTCAGGGTGTCAAGGCATCGGTGGTGGTTAATCGCGATGGCTTGCTGGTAGCCTCATTTCCGCCCGGTAATGAAGATGACGTGCTTGCAAATCCCACCAGCAGTCCACAGGTAGCAGCGATGGCTGCCACCCTGATCGGTCTGGCGGAACGCACACTTGGGCGACTGGCTCAAGGGGATATGGAGCGCTTGCTGATCGAAGGCGAAAACGGCGTGATGGTGGTCTATCCTGCTGGGCGTGCTACTTTAGCCGTGCTGCTGGATAAGGATCAGAAGATCGGTCCGGTGCTGTACGCTTCAGCACGCATTGCCAAAGACATCGCTGAAATCCTCAAGGGATAATAAAACAGGGCGCGATGTGATCCTCGCACCCTGCAAATTCGTTTTCACCTAATCGAAGGTTAGACGTAAAATATCTCGTCGCCATCCTCATTACGCTTGCGCTTGGCATCATAGATCGGCAGCTCACCATCAGAGCCAAGCCAATCATTCTTCCGCTTTTCGTCATTCTTGCGCTTCTCATAGCCGTAACCCCAATCACTGCCACGATCAGCGTAGTAGCCACGATTCCAACCGCCATGATGGCGATTAGTACGGAAAAACAAACTCACAACCCAACCGATGAATAACAGCGGAAGCAGAAAGCCGAGCAGTTTGAAGCCGCCCCAGAACAGGAAGCTGATAAACAACCACCCGAACACAATAGGAACGAACCAGCTAAACCCGCCAAACCCATGTCGATGATAGACGGGACGATACTGCGACCACATGATACACCTCATTGTTACGCCTATATCATGTGAATACGCAGACTTCGTTTACGATGATGCACAGATGAGGGATTTCTGATGCGCTTCTAATATCAGCCGAGCTTTTTCATGAACTCGGAGTAAGCAGCGGCAACCTCGTTGGTCGCCCCGTCCGCCATCACCGCGCCACGCTGCATCCAGATCGCCCGTCGGCACAACCTGATCAGCAAATCCGTCGCATGGGAGACGAGGATCATTGTTCGCCCTTCTGCTTGAAACTGCTCCAACCGCGCGATGCACTTCTGTTGAAAATTGGCATCCCCTACCGCCAGCACTTCATCTAGCAGCATGATTTCAGCATCCACATGAATAGCGATGGCGAAACCCAAGCGCACTTTCATGCCGCTGGAATAATGTTTCAGCGGGGTATCGATGAAGTCGCGTATTTCTGCGAAGTCAATGATGGCATCTACTTGTTCCTGCATTTGGCGGCGCGTTCTGCCAAGTAGAGATCCATTGAGGAAGATATTCTCGCGTCCACTGAGTTCCCCATTAAATCCTGCCCCCAGTTCTAGCAAGCCAACCAAGCGCCGATTCACAGTGATCGAGCCAGCCGTCGGGCGGTAAATACCCGCAATCAGTTTAAGCAGCGTGCTTTTGCCACTGCCATTCGCGCCGATGATTCCCACCGTCTCACCGGGCGAGATCGAGAACGAGACTTCGCGCACGGCGATGAATGGCATCCGCGCACGAGGGCGGCGTAAACGCAGTAGATTGACCATGACGGTAGAAAGTCGGCGTGCCTGTTCTCGTTGAATATAGAAGCGCTTGCTCACGTTATTGAGGATGATACAAGGTTCGGCGGACACGCTAGACTTCCTCAGCAAAACGCGGACTCAAGCGGCGAAAAACGAACAATCCGGCTGCGAATAAGATCACGCTGATAGTGCCGCTTATTAGCAGCGTCGTACTATCGGGGAACTCATGTGAATAGATCACCTGCCGGAACATGCTGATGATTCCCGCCATTGGATTGACGACCTGAATGATCGCCTTCAAGGGCACGCCATTCACGTCGCGCGTGATCACATCTAATGAATAAACGATAGGGGTCACGAAGAACCAACCGAACAATAGGATGCCCATCACTTCTTGCATATCGCGCAGCCAGATATTGATTGTCGCCAACAGCAATCCAAGTCCGCAGGCAAACAACGTCAGGATCAACATTACCAGTGGTAGCGCCAGCAGTGGCAAACCCGCGCCTTGCCCAATCACAATCAGGATCAAATTGATAGCAGCGATTCCAATAGCAAAGTTGATGAAATCAGCGATTACAACGGAGAAAGGCAAAATCTCGCGCGGGAACGACAGCTTGGTGATCAGTTCGCGCTCGCCCGGCAGGATCGCCATCATGCCCAGTACGGTGGTATTGAAAAAGTTCCACGGCATAGTGGCGGAGAGTACAAATACCGGATAGTTGGGGGTGTCGTTATTCAGTAACACGGTGAACACAAAAGTGAACACCAACATAAAGAATAACGGATTGCCCAAACTCCACAGGAAGCCGAGGGCAGAATTATTGTAGCGCACGCGCAGCCGCAGCAGCGCCAGATTAAAAACCGCCGCGCGGTACTGCCAGACACTGGCGTTGGGTAACGTCATTGGGCTAGGAGAGCGAGGAACGCGAATGCGATTCGCGCGCCCAGTAAGCACGGTTGAGGCTCAGGCTGCGCAGCCAATCTCGAGAGAGCAACTGAGTATGTCCGCCGAGCAGTCTTCCGGCGATACGTACTGCCTCATACAACGGCAAATAGAGCAGCCAGCGCCATTGATGTCGGGCGAGTAAATAGCTGACCTCAGCACCGATATAGGTAACAGCTTGCTGCAACAAATCAATTCCACTATCTTCGGTGACGCCCTGCAAAGAATAAGCGCTGTCGAAGTTGCGCCTGAACAATCGAGGTAAGGAATAACGGTGCGAATGAACCACCTGTGCATCAGCGTGGTAATACGTCGCATAGCCCGCTAACAACAATTCCCGCGCGAATGCCTGATCTTCGCTCATTACTAGCGTTTCGTTGAAAGGGTAGGATACACATATCTCACGTCGCGCCGCGCTGCACACATTGGAGAAGAACACCCGATTTAGCGTTAAGCGTTCCTCTCGCTGCACTTCATAGCGCTTGCTCTGATCGGGATATACATGCAATTGGAAGAAGGTTTCTAGTGGTGTCGCTGTTGATCGCGGTAATTGGCGAGCATATACCGCTGCCACATTAGGCAACTCCAAGGCAGCGACCAGATTCTGTAGTAGATCAGGATTAGCTGGCACCGCATCCTGACTCATAAACACTACAATCGGATTGCGTGCCCAGCGCACACCGAGGTTACGTGCATAGCCGTGACTGAAGCATTCCGGCGCAATAGGCACAATCGTCACACCGAATCGGCGTAAGATATCCAATGTACCATCGGTTGAGCCGGAATCAACTGCGATGATCTCGACTGGTGCAGCATAGTTCTGCCGCTGTAATGCGCCTAACGTCTCTTCCAGATAATCCGCGCCCAGAAATGTGGGGATGATGACCGACACTCCTGCCAGAGAAATGTTGGGGGTGGTATCAACGCTAATGGTGACCAACGGTATGCGCTGCCTCGGACGTTCGAGAACATCCTGATCGATAAGATTGCGCTGATTCTAGCGCGAAGGAATAAACTTGAACATTGGCAGTTTTAACGTCTTGCTTTTCAGTGGAATCAAATACGGCTTGGGTGTAGTCCCAAGCCGTATATAATTCGCTACTAAGCTTGTTGCCTCAGTTCCGGGCAACCTTCTCGCCATCTGGCAGCGCCCCGACCACACGGACACCACTAGCGATCTGACCGACTTTGGCAGCTTGCACCGCCTGCCGCGGTTCCAGTACCTGATCGATTAATCCGTATTCCTTCGCCTTATAAGCATCCAGATAGAAGTCACGATCAGCATCACGATCAATCACCTCGCGGGTTTGACCGGTAGCTTCCGACAGAATGTCCAGCAAGCGGGTCTTCAATCGCTGAATCTCGTTCGCCTGAATCATGATGTCCGACGCCTGCCCACTCATACCACCTGTCAATGGTTGGTGCATGTGCACTGTAGCATTGGGTAGAGCAAACCGACGACCCTTTGCGCCTGCCGTCAGCAGCACGGTGCCGAAGCTGGCGGTCAGACCGAGTGCATAGGTGGAGACTGGCGCAGGGATCAACTGCATGGCGTCGTAAATCGCCATACCGGAGTAGACGCTACCACCGGGGCTGTTGATGTACATCATGATCTCTTTTTCGGGGTCTTCATGCGCCAGATAGAGCAACTGCGCCACGATCAAGTTTGCCACTTGATCGTTGATCGGCGTACCCAGGAACACAATGCGATCCTTGAGCAGCAGCGAGTAAATATCATAAACGCGCTCTCCGCGTCCGGTAGTTTCAATTACACTGGGAATTATGAGATTCTGGGGGTTCATCCGTAAACTCCGTTTGTAGCTGTGTTTCTCTGTTGTACTTACCCACCATCAATCAGGCGATTCTACAATGAAATCGACTGGAAAGACACTACAGTAGAATAAGAAATTTACAAGAAATCGACGGTTTCAACCCTCGAACGGTATATCTAGAAATGGCAGATCACCAAGTGATTTGATCGCTTCTTGCAGCGCCTCACGGGTAGAGACATCATCTTCATCCTCTGATTTCGCCAGTATCTCGGAAAGCTGCCTACGCAAAGTACTGATCTTGCGCCGTAGATCGCCATCTTGCCATAACTGATCTGGCGCTAGATCAATACCTTGTGCGTTGAGAGCGCGGCTAACACGCTCCACATAGAAATCGGCGGTGCTGTACAGATCGGCGATCTTCGTCGCAGCGATGAATCGGTCCCATGTGCTAAATACGAAGGCAATGCTGCGCCGCGTAGGATTCGAAATCGGTGGAGTCTTCTCTTGCAGTGGACCGATGCTGAACTTGTAGTACCACTTATCCGCCCGCTTGTGATCCGCTTCGTCTGGTAATAGATCGCGGCGACGCACCAATTCGTGTCCCTTGCAGCGTGCGTAGTAACAGATGCTGCCGTTGCGCTTGCCGAACTCGCTACTCAAGAAGAAGCCCAGATATTCCGTCTCGATCATGCGGGGCGCACGCTCAACCGGAATACGATACCAACCGTGTTCGCGTGCCATTTCGAAATCGACCTTACGGTTGATGACGCCAATAAGCACGCGATCTTCAGGGTACATGGGCTTAAAACACTTATTGCGATTTTCTGGCTGCGGTCAGCCGTGCATCGATCTCAGCCACCCGTGCCTGATGCGCCCGCCACCACTGCGGATCGCGCTGAGCGTCGAGTTCTTCGACGGTCTTGCCCTGTTGCTCAACCCACGTGTAATACTTCAGGTTGTGCCAGCGTTCCCGATTCTCGCGCGTACCCGGTTGCACCCAATCGGTAGCAGCGGCATGGAAGATGCCCTCAACACGACCCGAAGCGGATGCCTCGTCCAACCAGCCAAATTGCGCTCGCATATCGTCCATCACGCTGTAGTAACGGTCCAGTGCATCCGTCGCCACCGTCGCCACCAAATCGCCTTTGCCATAACCAAAATACTTGGCAGTCTTGATCGCACCGAGCACGTTGCAAATGCCGCTAATACCAAACATCGTGGACATCTGCCGCACTACTGCTTCACTTGCGCCGTAACGTTTGACTAGAGTTTCCTGTCCGCTTTCTTCACTCAGTAGTTGCAAACCCTTCTTGCAGCTCATATCGTCGATGCACATCAAGGCATCGGTGTTCCATGTGTTGTGAATCCATGGGACATGCTTATCACCGATGCCCTGAATATCATGAACGCCGTAACCGTTGTTGAACAGCGTCGGGCATTGGATCGGTTCCAAACAGACGATTTTCGAGTCTGACCATACCTGCTTTACGCGATCACCAGCGGCGATAGTACCTGCACTTCCCGTCGCCGAAACCCACGCATTGATCTGACCATTACCGATTCCACGCTGCTGCAATTCCGCCGCCAGTTCGACCAGAGTATTGCCTGTCACATGATAGTGGAAGCGGTAGTTACCCATCACCTCGAATTGGTTGAGGATGCGTGTATTAGGATCGCGTGCCAGTTCATGTGTCTTATCGTAGATTTCCTTGACGTTGCTCTCCGAGCCAACTGTCTTGATCACACTAGCGCCGTAAGATTCGATTCGCTGGAAACGTTCGCGGCTCATGCCTTCAGGCAGCACCACTACGCTCTTGCAACCCATCCGTCCACCGACCCACGCGCCGCCGATGCCATAATTGCCCGTCGAGGGCCACACCAGCGTGTGGACAGCAGGATCGACTTCTCCGAATAATTCTTTCTCTAGCAGCACAGAGTACGCTGCACCAACTTTGTGGCTGCCAGACGGGAATTCTCGTCCGTACAGCACCACGATGTCGCAATCGACACCTGTTAGTTCTTTTGGCAGCACGATGTGGCAGATATTGTTGTCAATATCGCGCCACGTAATGTTGAACAAGTTGATCGGATCGAGTGGGGCGGCTTTTCGAGCGTTGTTTGCTTTCGCACGGATAGCAGAATCGATTTTGTGAGGATGCAGCATTTCCTCAAAGGTGGGACCTGTGATCATTGAATGTGTTTTCCTGAAAGTTTTGAAATGCTATGGCTGAGAGGCGACTCTACTGATCATCCAGTAGCGCCCGTTCCAGCGTTTTCATATGGTTGTACGCCAGATCGCGGCGGTGTGCCAGTTCACGATACTGTTCATATTCATCATCGCTGAGGTTCTTGGTCTGTCCACCCTTCGATTGTAGCAGCGTCACCAATTCCTCGTGTAAATGTTCGTAAGACTCCACCGACTCGCGGTATGCCTGTACAAAATTAACTCGTTTCTGCGTATCGTCAAACACCGCCCGTCCCCCTGTCAGCCGTACGCTCGACACCCTATAACGTTAATTACTTGTACATTCTATAACACTTTGTAGTTTAGGTTGGTTCGTTATTTGATGAGGGAGGTTGCATATTGACCCGGTGTCGGTGAATCTTCTGCTCACCATTGAAGCCAAACGTATCGGCGATGATGTACAAGGGTCGTCCGCGCACTTCATCGTAGATTCGTCCGAGATACTGACCCATTACGAAGAAGAAGAAAAACTGTGCTGCGCCGATTAGAAGGATCAACACAATAGCTGTTGCTTGACCCTCGAACCAGACCACGCCCGTCGCCAATCGCGCCACGATCACTGCCGGGATCGCCAGTACGGAGATCAAGAACAGTATCAAACTGACGTATAGCGTCAATTGCAGTGGGAAATAGGAGAATCCGGTCACCGCATCCCACGCGAGGCGCAGCATTTTGCGCAGCGGATAACTGCTCGTTCCGTATTTGCGTACATCCCGATCATAGAGCACGCCTGCCTGCCGGAAACCGACCCAACTGGTCATGCCACGAATAAAGCGGTTGTGCTCGCGCATATTAACCATCGCATCGACCACGCGCCGATCCATCAGTCGGAAGTCGCCCGTATCTACCGGAATCTGCACATCGGTGATCTGATAAATCATGCGGTAGAACAATTTCGCCGTGATCAATTTGAACCAAGTCTCGCCGGGACGCGTCCGCCGCACGGCATAAACTACCTCGACCCCT
This sequence comes from Anaerolineae bacterium, assembly GCA_019637555.1. Lineage (GTDB taxonomy): Bacteria > Chloroflexota > Anaerolineae > Aggregatilineales > UBA2796 > JAHBVK01. Next base: position 7,334 of record JAHBVK010000028.1, on the reverse strand, counting down.
TCTTTCCATTTCGCAATCAGATCAGGAATTGTTTCGGGCGGGTCTTGCAAGTCGGAGTCAATGATGATCACGGCATCGCCACTAGCGGCATCCATGCCAGCAGTAACCGCAATTTGGTGTCCGAAGTTGCGTGCAAAGTCGATCAATTTGATGCGCGGGTCTTTTTCGTGAAGCTGGCGCATTACCTCCAGCGAGTTATCACGACTGCCGTCGTTGACCATCACCAGTTCCCATGGCTCACCTAGCGCATCCATCGCTTTGCGGACGCGCTCGTAAAATTCCGGCAGACCCTTCGATTCCTCGTATACAGGTGCAACTACGGAGTAGATAGGTTTGGAGGAGGTAAGTTCGTTTGACATGCTTATGATTGTACCCGAATTTTAGAGTGTCAGTCCTTCGATCACGCGCCGCACAGCCACCATATCCGCCGCCACACGATGACCACCTTCAGCGCCGACGCTTTTCATGGCACTGTTGATGTCTTTCAATCCACTGCCAGTAAGCAGCAGCACAACCGATTCATTTGCCTGAATCGTGCCGTTCTGTCGTGCTTGCTTCAATCCCGCCAGTGCCGCCGCCGCTGCAGGTTCAGCGAATACGCCCGACTGCCGCGCAAGTTCAGGGATCGCCGCAAGGATCGCCTCATCGCTCACGGTGACATAAGCACCTTGCGACTCTTTCACGGCGCGCACCGCTTTCACACGATCACGCGGTAGACTGGCGGAAATGCTATCCGCGATTGTATCTGCTGGACCTGCTGACATCTTCGCCGGATCGCTGCCCGCGAGCCACGCCCGCGCGATGTTGGAGCTGCCTTCTGCCTGCACACCGATCAAACGTGGTAACTTCGTGATCACCCCAAGATCATAGAGGTCGCGCCAGCCCTTGTATTGCCCGCCGATGATGCTGCCATCACCCACACTGACGATAACGGCATCAGGAGTATTCCAGTCTAGTTGCTCGGCGATTTCTAGCGAAGCGGTCTTTTTGCCTTCAGTGGTATAGGGGTTCATACCAGTATTACGGCAGTACCAGCCATATTCCTCACTTGCTTGCACGCACAGATCAAATGCCTGATCGTAAGTCCCTTCAACTAGCAGTACCGTCGCGCCATAGACCAGCAGTTGGGCGATTTTGGCTGGCGGTGCTTTGCTCGGCACAAAGATCACCGCACGGAGTCCGGCGCTGGCGCACAATCCTGAGAGCGCAGCAGCGGCATTACCTGTACTCGCCGTCGTCACTACTGGTGCGCCAATCTCCAACGCCCGCGCCACCACCATCGCACTAGCGCGGTCTTTCAGTGAGGCGGTGGGATTGCGTCCATCATCCTTGAGCCAGAGTTGCCGTTGCTCCAGCGATTTCGCCAAGCGCGGCGCATCGATCAGCGGACTCCAGCCGACAGGCACACTGGGGATATAACGGCTATCTTGCACGGGCAGCAGTGGCAAATAGCGCCACATATCAGCGCGATCAGGTCGGTGTTCCCACTGCCGATCTGCACGCAGTCGATCAAAGTCGTACTGAATGTCCAGTGTTCCTGCTTCACCGCAGTGAGGACAGGTGTAAGTCACCGCAGTTGGATCAAAACTGGTACCGCAGATCGTGCATTGCAGATGGGACAGATAAGGGTTAGGCATGATTGTTACTATGAGTGAGGATGAAATTGCGAGTGAAAAAGTTCCCGGCTTGTTTATCGTTGTAGGGTAATTCCTGTTGGTTCAGCCACAATTCGAAGTCGAGCCAGTGTTGCATGTAGTCGTTACGCAATGCTTCGGGGATACTCTTATACAATCCCTTTAGCCGCGTATTGAACGATTTCGCTTCAACGATACGCAGATCAAGCGATCCAACGATCTGCTCGAATTCTTGCTCTTTCACGAACGCCTGATAGTAGCGTTCTCTGCCGAAGCGCGCCAGCAGCGGACCAACAATATTCTTCACTCTGTCTCGAAAACCGCCGTCCACGAAATGCCCGGCATCGTAGTTGATCAGGAAATAGCCTTCTGTTGCCAGACATTCTTTGGCGGATTGAAGAAATGCCTTACGCTGATAGACATGTTCTAGCGCACTGAAAGACACCACCACATCGAACTTCTGCTTCACAATGGGGTAAACGTCGTAGGCGAGAGCGTTGATTACTGTTCCGTTCAACCCTCGTAGATTCTGTTCAGCCTGTTTACACGCTGCTGGTGATGGCTCAATGCCTACATAGCGTGTTTGTGGATACTTCTGCAATAGGGCAAGGAAATTATTCGCCGTGCCACTGCCCAAATCGAGGATCGTGATCGCGCGGCTACCTGAGCGAATATAGTTCTCTATCCAGTTCAAACAGTACAACTTTGCCGAGTTGCCAACAGTTAAAAGACTCTGCGACTCCAAGTAACACTCCTCAACCTGCAATCACGCGCGTACCGCTTTCGCCGCGTAACGCGCGCTCGATGTTAGCAAAATCGGTAATCAACGCTTCTTTACCGCCACGCTCGATATAAGTTACCACTGCCTCGATCTTGGGCAGCATTGATCCCGGTGCAAAGTGCCCTTCTTGCATATACCGACGTGCCTCGCTTACCGTCATCACATCCAGAAAGCGCTGATCTGGTTTATTGAAGTTGAGCGCCACTCGTTCTACACCTGTCGAGATCATAAATAGATCAACGTTCAGTAGCGATGCCAACAAACTGCTAGCACGATCCTTGTCGATCACTGCATAAACGCCGCGCAGTTCGCCGTCAGCTTTGCGAATAACGGGAATGCCTCCACCACCAACTGCCACCACCACATACTCATGATCAAGCGCCATGCGAATCGTGTCTAGTTCGATGATTTCCAGAGGCTGCGGTGAAGCGACCACCCGCCGCCAGCCGCGTCCAGCATCCTCCACCACTGTCCAGCCTTGCGCCTCGAATTTGCGGGCATCAGGCTCACTCAAGAAGCTACCTATCGGTTTGTTCGGCTTCTGGAAGGCAGAATCATCGCGGTCAACAACAGTCTGCGTCACCACGCTGAGTGTATTTTTGATTATTCCTCGTCGCAGCAAACTATTGCGCAGTGCCTGCTGCAGCATATAGCCAATGCTTCCCTGCGTATCTGCCACGATGATATCCAGCGGCACACCATGCACTTCATGCGCTGCTAATTCCGCGCGTCGCAAAATAAAGCCTACCTGCGGACCGTTTCCATGCGTGATCACTACCCGCCAGCCTGCTTCGATCATGTGAGCGATATGTTCACATGTTTCGCGCACCGCCTCCCATTGAAAATCCATCTGAGGTTTTTTACTGTCTTGAATAAGTGAGTTGCCGCCGATGGCGATGACAGCGGTTTTAGACGGCATATGACTGCATCTCCAAACCTGAAGAAATAGTTATTTGACTAGCATTCTAATCCGAAATCTATGATCAGACCTACATTTTGGGTACGGAAACAAAAAACTGCACAGCCAACCAGCAGTCAACTGTGCAGCAAGCAGGACAACGACAAAATGGACTGGGTTAAAAACGGACGACGCAACCTTCATTGGGGCGCAGCTTCAACGATCCGCCAGTCTTATCATCTCGATCCATTAAAGTCGAGATCACCACTTGACCAGACGCCAACTCCGGCAGAGAAACAGTGCGTTCGTCCGCCGCAAAGTTGATCAGGATCAGGTAGCGTTCGCTGCTAGCTTCACGCACATATGCATAAACTTCTTCCGGAGTTCCTACTGCAGTACGATAGCTTCCATTGAGCAGCGCTTCCGATCCACGTCGCAGTCTCAGCAACGCCCGCGTCATGTTGAGCATCGAACGAGCGTCTTGTAGCTCCGCTTCTACATTGACGGTCGAATAATCTTCACCGATAGGCAGCCATGTCTCAACGCCTGCTGGAGAAAAGCCCGCGTTTGGTGTGGCATCCCACTGCATGGGCGTGCGTTCAGGATCGCGTCCTAAGTTGGCGCCGGGCACGCGCAGCTCCCACGGATCTTGCACTTTCTCTGGCGGGATGCTGACATCTTTCATACCCAACTCGTCGCCGTAATACATAGTTGGCGTACCGCGCAAGGTCAGCAGAACCATCATGATCGAACGTGCGGCATCTGCGCCATAGCGGCTGGAAATGCGATGTTCGTCGTGGTTACTGAATACGTAATTGGGCCACTGTCCCGGTTTAGTCAGCACACGCTCAACCGATTCGACCACATCCCGCACCACGTTGGCTTTCCACTTAGCGTAGATCAACCCGAAGTTGAAGGGCATGTGCAGTTCATCACCTGCGCCGTAATAAGTTGCCCATTCTTCCCAGTCGAAGATATGGATTTCTCCGACGGAGTAACGCGGGCTAATCGCTTCGAATTCATCTAGCACACCGCGAAACTGCCGGTACAACTCATGATTGTCGCTATGCCCTTTGTCATAGAGATGTTGTTGGCTATCGTAACCACCTAAACTCTTAGTGTTCTCCGCCAGTATGACGGCATCGACTAACGGGTTATCGCGCAGATCTGGATCTTTCATCAAATAGTGCGCCACATCTACGCGGAATCCATCAACGCCGCGCCGCATCCAGAAGCGCATCGCCTCGAACATTGCGGCTTTCACTTCGGGATTGCGCCAATTCAGATCGGGCTGCGATGGCAAAAATGAGTGCAAGTAGTACTGCTGCGTTTTCTCGTCCCACTCCCATGCCGATCCACCAAATACAGCCAACCAGTTATTTGGCGGTGATCCATCTGGTTTGGCGTCGCGCCAGGTATACCAATCGCGCTTAGGATTATCCCGCGACGAGCGCGACTCGATGAACCATTGATGTTGATCGGAACTATGATTTGGCACAAAGTCCACGATTACTTTCAAGTTTTGCGCATGCGCTGCGGTGATCAACGCATCGAAGTCAGCCAGTGTGCCGAAAATTGGATCAACGTCGCAATAATCCGCTACATCGTAGCCGAAGTCGTCCATTGGCGACTTGTAGAATGGCGACAGCCAGATCGCATCAATGCCTAACGTATTGCTCAGATAGTCCATCTTTTTGGTGATCCCACGTAGATCACCAATGCCGTCGCCGTTGCTATCCATGAAACTGCGGGGATAAATTTGGTAGACGACACCATGCCGCCACCACAATAAGGGTTGATTGGACATGCTCGCACTCCAAGTAAGTTAAGTTATGCGTACTGTGCCGCGGTGGATGGCTTTCGCTGAACCAGCCATGCCAGCGCAAGCAGCACAAATCCGAGAATCACAGTGACGATCATACCACCACTATGATCTGCACCCACTTGCCCCTGAACCCACGGGATCACGATGCCACCCGTAGTGCCGAATGCCACAACGGTGCCTGTGATCGTGCCGCGCGGAAAACGCCGATTGAGGATCGCCAGCGAAGTAGGGAAGATTGGACCGCAGCCGATGCCGACCAGAAAGGCACTGATCAAGGCGATGCTTTCCACACCGGGCAACACAATCAGCAACGCCGCACTAATGGCGATCAACAGTGTCGTTCCCATCAGCAGTGTTTCATCAGATATCCGGCGCAGCAGCAGACTTGCCACTACCCGTCCTACTGTCAATCCGCCCCAAAACAGTGATGTCGCCAGCGTAGCAACGGAGTCAGTTGAACGTGTAACGTTTGTGACCTCGGTAAATAACCACTGACCAAAGCCATTTTCTGCGCCAACATACACGAAGATCAACAGCACAAATGGGATCAGCGACCACATACTTATCGCACCAATTGCGGTGGAGTCCTCAGTCCCCTGCGTACGATGTCGTGGTTCCAGCGAAGCAAATGCAAACGGTATCGCCAATGCCAGTGAAAACGTGCCAGTGAGCAGGAAAGCTATATTGATGTTCTGCTGCGAGAGAGCAAAGTTGGCAACTTGTGGACCTAACGCCGCCCCGATCCCCCACATAATGTTGAGGATGTTCAATGCGATACTAGCACGTTCAGTGTTGAGAGAGGCGACTACCAGATTCGGGCAAATATCTAGCGCCCCATACCCCAAGCCAATGACAACCATTGATGCATATGCCAACCATAGGCTTTGTGCTTGCGTCAACACTAGCAATCCAATGCCCATTAGCAGCGTACCACCTACTAGCAAATAGCGAGCATTAACTTTATCCAGCAATGATCCGGTCACTACGATGCCGATTACTGCACCGATATAATGCAGGGAGATGAAATTACCGCCATCTTTCAGCGGCAAACCGAAGCGCTGCGTAAGTATGTCTTTGGCAGGACCAAAGATGGTGACGCACACACCAATTGCAATGAAGGCGGCATAGCAAGCAAGCGTTATGAACTGTTTGCGGTTCATTAAATGATCCTGTATCATTGAAAACGTGCATATAAATGCATATTCAAGATAATACGTGCAAATACATGCAATGTCAATTAAGGTCTTTCGCTCATGCAAAATGTTCCCTTGCTTAAGGAAGAGCGTCAGCAATTCATCCTCGACAACTTGCACCAACAGGGAAAGGTGCTCTCCCTCGAGCTAGCAGAATCGTTAGGAGTTTCCGAAGATACGATACGCCGCGATCTACGAGAACTTGCTGAAACGGGCAAACTCCAGCGTGTTCATGGTGGAGCGTTGCCGCGGCCTCCCATCGTGCAAAGCTTCACTGTGCGCCAGCAGCAGCAACCGGAGATTAAGGCAGCGTTGGCAAAAGCAGCCGCAGCCTTGATTCAGCCAGATCAAGTAGTCCTGCTCTACGGCGGCACCACCACGCTACAACTTGCAGATTCACTGCCTACTGATTTACGCGCCACCATCTTCACCAACAGTCCATCAGTGACGCTTGCATTGGCGCAGTATCCTTATATCGAGGTAGTTAGTCTGGGCGGCAGATTCCTTAAGGACGCCCTGAACACGGTTGGCACGGAGACAATTGAGGAAATCCAGCGCATTCGTTTCGATCTATGTGTGCTCGGCGCGTGCAGCCTACACATCGAGTTCGGGATCAGTATGCTGAACCTTGACGAAACCTATGTCCAGCGAGCGGCGATTGCCAATTCTGCCGAGGTTGCCGTAATAGCGCCCGCTGATCGCTTGGGCACGGCATCTCCCTATTTTGTTGGTTCCCTCAATTTACTGACTCACATCGTCACCGAAGCACACCTTTCCGATGACATCCTCTCACCTTATCAACGTTTAGGTATTTCGATAATCCGCGCCTGATCAACATCTGTGCTCCAAAGGATTAAGGGATAGCCCATCGTTGTTCCTTAATTCTTCTCATCTTCAGACAAACGAAACTAACCTTCCATGAAAAGTGTAAAACCTTAATACTTCTGCGCGGAAGGCAGGATGAGGGGAAGGAAGAGGGAGCAAGAATCCCACAGTATCCAGC
>JAHBVK010000027.1 GCA_019637555.1 Anaerolineae bacterium | reverse complement strand
AAACAATATAATCGACATGAATTCCACCATATCTATCCCCGTGCCTATTTGGATAGCAATAAAATCACCACGCCGTTACCCAATTGTTTAGCAAACTTCTGTTTTATGGCACGAAAAGATAATGTTGACCTTGGTGGGGTTGCTCCTAGCCAATATCGCAGCAAAATGCCTTCAGATGTGAGCCAAATTTTGGCTCGCGCACTATGCCCGAAAGAAGTCTTTTCTGACGATTATCAGGACTTCGTAGGCAAGCGTGCTGAACTTCTGTCTCGTGAAGCGGAAAAGTTGATAAGTTAAAGCAATACGATCGTGTTCTACCGCCCCATCAACCCCGGCGGGATGCGACCACTACGCAGCCCCTTCATCATCTTCTGCATCTCGCGGAACTGCTTCATCAGTTGGTTGATCTCCTGCACGCCTTCCAATTCGCGTTGCGGAGCTTTCTCCGTATTGACGTAGCCAGCACCCCGCGCGATCCGCTTCTTACGGCTGGCGTTCAGCGTATCGGGATTGCGCCGTTCCTTCGGCGTCATCGAGCGAATGATCGCCTCGATCTTCTTGAACTGCTCCTCAGGGTTCGCTTGCTCGATCTGATCCTTGAAGCGGTTGAGTCCGGGGATCATGTTGATTAGTCCGGAGAGCGGACCCATCTTCTTGATGCTCTGCATCTGGCTCAGGAAGTCTTCGAGGTTGAACTCCGCCTTCATCATCTTCTTCGCCATGCGCTCGGCTTCGCGCTCATCGAAGGCTTCCTGCGCCTTTTCGATCAGCGACATCACATCGCCCATGCCGAGGATGCGCTGCGCCATGCGATCCGGGTGGAACACATCCAGCGCGTCGGATTTCTCGCCCGTACCGATGAACTTGATCGGCACACCCGTCGCCGCGCGCATCGAGATCGCCGCACCGCCACGCGCATCACCGTCGATCATGGTCATGATGATGCCGGTAATGCCCACCTTCTCGTTGAAGCCTTCAGCCACCTTGACCGCTTCCTGACCGAGCATCGCGCTGGCGACCAGTAGCACTTCCGCGGGCTGCACGCGGCGGCGGATCTCCGCCACTTCTTCCATCAAGCGTTCATCGATCTGCAAACGTCCGGCGGTGTCGATGATCACCACGCCCGCGCCAGCATCCCGCGCCAGTTTGAATCCGCGCTCGGCAATATCAGGCGGCTTGGCGCTGGTTCCTTCCTCGTAGATTTCAATATTCAACTGCTTCGCCAGCGTCTTGAGCTGATCAACGGCGGCGGGTCGCTGCGTATCGGCGGCGATCAGATAGGGACGGCGACCTTCCTTGCGGATTCGCAGCGCCAGTTTCGCGGCGGTGGTGGTCTTACCGTTACCCTGCAAGCCGACCAGCATGATCACGCGGGGAGAAGGACCGTTGAGGTTGAGCTTGCCCGGTTCACCGAGCGTCGCCACTAATTCCTCATGAACGATCTTCAGCACCATCTGACCGGGCTTAAGCGCCTTCAGCACCTCAGCGCCGACGGCACGCTCCTTGACGCGCTTGATGAAATCCTTGGCGACGGGCAGGCTGACATCCGCTTCCAGCAGCGCCATCCGCACCTCGCGCATCGCGTTATCCACTACATGCTCGGTGAGGACGCCCTGCTGCCCGAGCCGATCAAAGATTTCTTGCAGCCGATTGCTCAGACTTTCAAACATCGAATCTACACCTGTACCCTATCGATCCATATCAGAAGGACGATTCTAGTAGTCACCAGAACCCTAGTCAAGCCACAGTCCGCTTGCTTGCCCCAGTGCTCCGCTCCAAACTACTTACGCACAACTCTCCGATTCGTTCGCATTCCGCCTGTCCATCGTCAACCAGTTTTGTGAGAGTCTCTGTCTCTTGCTGCACGCTCACCAGAACCTATAGATCGCCTCTGTAGTCCCTCTCCGCAGCGGAGAGCTGACTACAGAGGCGCCGGGTGAGGTAAATTTACACCAACCATCCTCTAACCATTCACCAACAAAGCGCCTGAAACCGCCCTGTATTCCCTGCGAACTTCAGGCGACCTTTCCCACCTCAGCGCGGCTCAACTACCCCGCTTCTTCCCCGTCACTTGTTCCCACATATAGGCAGCCACATACTCCGGATCGGCTTTCTCCAGATTGCACAGCACCACCACGGTGATCTCCCCCTCTGGATAGTAGTCCAACTCGCTGCGGAAGCCATTGATACTGCCACCATGACTGAATCGATCCGCTTCTATGCTTATCCCGTAACCATAGCTGGCATGATAGGGATCATCGGGAATCGTCACGGCTGCCGCTATCATCGCGTCGAGAGAGGTTTGGCTAACCACCTTGCCCGTGAATAGTGCGCGTGTCCAATGATGCAAGTCCTCAACGCTAGACAGCAGTGCTCCGGCGGCATAAGGGATCGACATATCTAAGTACGCTGCCAGCTCATTCTTCGTGCGGTAGCCAACAGCCCGATTCGGGATCACCTTCAGGTTGTTATCGTAAACGGTGCTCTCTAGCCCCAATGGCTCGGTCATCTGTTGCCGCAGATACACCTGATAGGACACGCCCGATACCTTAGCGATGATTGCGCCAAGTAAGATGTAATTGGAGTTGCTGTATTCCCAGCCCTCACCGGGTTGGAAGTGCAGTGGCTCGTTGCTGAATCGCTTGATGAGTGTTATCGGTGTAATGGGAAAGGCAGTGGTTTGTTGAAAATCAGCTAACCCGCCGTAATCGGGAATGCCGCTGCTGTGCGTCAGCAACTGCTCGATGATGATTGCCTTCCACGCCTCAGGACAGCCCTCCACATAAGCACAGATCGAATCGTGTACTGTCAGCTTGCCCGCCTCCTGCAATTGGAGGATCGCCATTCCGGTGAACTGCTTAGTCAGCGACGCGATCCGGTATAGCGTTTGTGGCGTGTTGGGTATAGCGAACTCGCGCACAGCGTAACCGTACCCTTTGCTGAAGATCACCTCATCACCTCTGGCGATCAGCACACTACCGCTGAACGTATTCGACTCGGTGAGTTTAGTCAGGAATTCATCGATCTTGGCGGAAGGGTCTGCACTTTGCGCCAATGCCGGAAGTGTGGGACTGACCAGAATCAAGCTGCAGATGCTGACGAGGGTAATAAGTAGGGCGCGGGTTCTCGCTGACATAGGAACCTCACAAATCACTAGATTAATAGTGCCTTCTGTTACTACATCACTAATTATCCACCGTTGTACGCTAAAATGTGATTTGTGGAATCTGCACATATAACATATATAGATGCAAAGAGGGTTCTTCTCCATGCTCTCCGATCTCGATATTGCCCGCCGCGCCACACTGGAACCAATTGCCAACATCGCTGAACAGATGGGACTGAGCAGCGAGGATTACGATCTCTACGGTAGCCCTTACGTGGCTAAACTGCGCCTAGAAGTACTGGATAAGCTGAAGGATCGCCCTAACGCCAAGTACGTGGTCATCACCGCGATCACGCCGACGCCATTAGGAGAAGGCAAATCGACCACCGCCGTTGGTCTGGGTCAAGCGATGAACCTGATCGGCAAACGCACTATCATCTCGCTGCGGCAGCCTTCGCAAGGACCAACATTCGGGATCAAAGGTGGCGCGGCTGGAGGCGGTTACTCGCAGGTCGTACCGATGGAGACGTTCAATCTGCATCTGACGGGCGACATCCACGCGGTCACGGCGGCGAATAACCTGCTGGCGGCGATGATCGATAACAAGCTGCTGCGCGGCAATCCACTAAACATCGACCCCGACACGATCACATGGAAGCGAGTGCTGGATGTCAATGATCGGGCGCTGCGCAACATCGTAATCGGCTTGGGCGGACGGGCTGAGGGTGGCATCCCGCGTGAGACGGGTTTCGATATTGCCGTCGCCAGCGAGGTGATGGCGATCCTTGCGCTGACGACCTCCCTAGAAGATATGCGCGAACGCTTCGGAAGGATCGTGATTGGCTTGACCTACGACAAAAAGCCTGTCACTGCCGAGCAGATCGGGGCGGCGGGGGCAATGACCGTGCTGATGAAGGAAGCGATCCGCCCCAACATATTGCAAACCCTAGAGAATACGCCCGCTATTGTTCATGCGGGACCGTTCGCTAATATCGCGCACGGCAACAGCAGCATCCTCGGTGATCTGGTGGCAAGCAAGTGCGGTGACTATCTGCTGACGGAAGCTGGATTCGGCGCGGACATCGGGGCGGAGAAGTTCTTTAACATCAAGTGTCGTGCCAGCGGCTTGCAGCCGGATGCGGCGGTACTGGTGGCGACGGTGCGGGCGCTCAAGGCGCACAGCGGCAAGTACAAGATCGTGGCAGGTAAGCCGCTGCCAGCGGAACTACTGGAAAAGAACGTCGCTGATGTGGAGATCGGGGCGGCGAATCTGGTAAAGCATATCGAGAATGTGCGGCAGTTTGGCGTTACGCCCGTCGTAGCGATCAACGCTTTCGACAGCGATCATCCTGAGGAGATCGAGGCGATCAAGCGAATCGCGGTACAGGCTGGTGCGCTCGGTGCGGCGGTGGCACGGCACTGGGCAGAAGGTGGACGCGGCGCAACCGAATTGGCGGAGATGGTGGTGCAGGCGTGCGATCAACCGAACGAGTTCCGCTTCCTGTACGATGTGGATCAGCCGATCAAGAAGAAGATCGAGGCGATTGCCACCAAGTTGTACGGCGCGGCAGGAGTGGAGTACGAGCCAACCGCGGAGCGGCAAATCCGCGATTATGAGGCGAACGGCTTCGGGAAATTGCCGATCTGTATGGCGAAAACGCACCTGAGCCTGAGTCACGATCCGAGCTTGAAGGGCGCACCGACTGGCTTCACGCTGCCGATCCGAGAGGTGAGGGCAAGCGTGGGTGCGGGCTTCATCTATCCGCTATGCGGGGAGATGCGCACCATGCCGGGATTGAGCGAACATCCGGCAGCGGAACAGGTGGATATTGATGAGGATGGGACTGTGGTGGGGCTGTTCTGAGGCGAGAAAACGTGCCTGAAGTCCGCAGGGAATACAGGGCGGTTTCAGGCACATTGTTGGAGGATGGTTGGGGAAAGATTTACCTCACCACGACGCTGCGCGTCACCCCTCTCCGCTGCGGAGAGGGGATCGGGTAGGGAGTGTTTCGGTGAAGTTGTAGACGATAGGGGAGGGGACGATGGGACAGAGTAGTGGGGTCTATAAGTACATAGCGACAGTGCCGAACGTCCAAGAGGTGATCGTAGCGGGTACGGCTGATCTGGCGTACTGGCGGGATCGGTTGGCAGGGGAGGGCTTGACGCCGTATGCGGAGGAGGGCAAGGCGCAGATGCTGATCAGTGTGACGGCGCTGAAGTGGATGGGATTTCCCTCACGCGAGTTGACGATCTCGGTGGCGGTGTCGCGGCGGGAGGATGGCGGCACGCAGGACGGCGCTTATCTGGTTCACGCCTACAACTCATCGTCGATGATGGCGTTCATGGAACGAGCATTTTTCCAGACGCCATATTATCCAGCGCAGATCGAGATCGAGTCGGGGAATCGGGCAGCGGCGCGGCTGGTGAAAGATGGTAAGGCGATCCTGAGCCTGAAGATGGCGGCAAATCGAAAGAAGCTGCGGAGTGGTGAGCGCAAGGATGCATTGTGGGAAGGCGCAATCTATTTGCCGAGCGCGGCGGCGAAAGGAAGTGCGGATCGCAAGGTGTTCTATGCCAGCTTAGGCGGTTACACCGATGTGTATGCGTTCGATCCGGCGGCGGATACGCTGGAGATCAATCCGACGACGAGCGAGGGTGCGATCAGGGCGCTGATCGAGTCGCGGTTCGCTGGTAGGGAGTGGCGGGTGCGGGAGGAGGCGATGCATAAGAGATCGGCGACGAGTAGACGGACTTAGCGATGAAGTAAGATAATGAACCTCAGGTACAATCTATCCGCCGTCCATAACCATAGGTGAGTATTTATGGATGCTATAACTTTATCGCTACAAATAAACGAAGATCGCCACTTAGCCATCGATTTACCGCCTGAAACTCCTACCGGAAAAGCGATATTAGTCGTTGTTCCTAATTCTGATGAAGGGGCGGATGCGACTAACCCTGCGCGGGAAGCAGCGAGAGCTAAACTTCTAGCGGCAGGCGTGTTAAGTACGGCACACTATGTGGAACAAGATAATGTGATGATTTCTGACGACGATCTGCCGATAACGCTGCCGCCCAATTCGCCATCAATTGATGACATTATCAATGAGGATAGGGGAGCATATTAGGCTTGTCTGGTATTCCTCAAATAGTCGTGGTGGTAGACCAGAGGTTGAAACCTCTGGCTACAAAACTTAGTAAACCCACTGAAGTGGGTTAAGAGCAAAAAGCGATCTCTTATGAACGCTTCACGTTAGTAGAGATTCATCTTCGGTACATTTACTCCGGCAACATCCATTGCACTTCACCGATGTCGTCAATGCAACTTGCATCCGGCTCTTTCGTCGGATCGTTGAGGAAAGATTGCATGATGCCTCTTGAGCAGTCGTTAAGTTCGATCACGCCATGCCCGCCGCCGGGGAACAGGAAATAGAAGCTGTTGGGCAGGTGGCTGGCGGCGCTTTTCGCCCAGTGAGGCGGCGTGACCGGATCGAACTCGCCTGCTACGACCAGCGTGGGGATGTCGCTTTCCACTGGCTGCGTTTCGATCTGATCAGCCGCTTCAACGCCCCAAATCTGGCAAATGCTAAAAATATCTTGGATATCGGTGACGCTAATATCATACAAAGCAGTAGGTTCGCCGGGAATGTTGTCAAGTGCTGTCGCTACATCCATAAAGGCAAGTTCTTCCTGACAATCCACTGAGAAACCCATACCTTCGCTATCACTCACATCTTCATCCGGCAGTTGGTGGCGAACCATTGACCGTATCGCGCCGGATTCGAGATCATCAAAGACCGCGTAATTACCATTGGCGACTTGGTTAATCACGAACGGCAAGTAAGGAATGAACTGGCTGGTATAGAGCGATTGGACGATGCGACGAACGAAAGTATCGCCAGTCAACACGTTTTCTACACTATTGCCCGTCGAATCCGTAGTTGTGTAGCTAGCAGGATTAGCATTCAACTCTTCGGCGGTTGCGTAAAACTCCTGCTCCAGATCGGGGTAAGTGCGGCTGCACTGTAGATCGTTGGCACATGCTTGAAACAGGTAATCGACCACATCTACTATATTCTGCCCGAACTCCTCCCACGAGCTAATTTCCAGCGGATACACTGAATCGAGTACTACGCTGCGTACGCCTTCGGGATGATCGCGCATGATGGTGAGCGCCAACCGAGTGCCGTAGGAAATGCCGAACAGATTCCACTCATCGTAGCCTAGTGCTACCCGTAAATCCGCTACATCTGCGGCATTCTCGACGCTGTTATACGCTTGCAGGTTGATGTCTTCATCAATCAGGCGATCATGGCAGAGCTGAACCGCACCCTCTTCCTGCCGCTCCATTTCCGAGCAATTGAGGCTGGGCAGCGAATAGCCCGTACCGCGCTGATCGAGCAGGACTAAATCACGATCCTGCAAATAGGGCGACTCCAGCCAGATTGGCAGTGTCGCCATCGCATTACTGCCCGGTCCCCCCGCCAGATAAATTACGGGATCAGACTTCACCTCAGTGGCAGTGGCGGGCGCGCGCAAGACGGCGACGGCAAGACTAATAGTGGGGCTGTCAGGATCACTACGATCTTCAGGCACGACGAGGTAGCCGCATTGGATGTTGTCACCTTCTATCACACCTTCGGGTAGTTCCATCCAACAATCCGTTGTTTCGAGGCGGGGAAGCTCATCTTGCGCCTGTACGGGAGCAGCCATGAGTAGGATCAGCAAACAGAGAAGGCAGCGGAATAGGCGCATGATGAGTTCCTTTGATGGCGACTGTTCAAGATAAGGATTTCTGAGGGTTCGGCAGGCTCTTTAGAATACCATACCAGAATATGCTTTTGCGATTTAGTCGTGAGCTGTATTCAAAAAGCATCTGACTGGGTTGGGTTATGGTGATAACTATGCAAACGTCTCCGAGTATTCCCGGAACTGAAGCTCCGGGCTGAAATAGTATTGCTTGTCGCGACTCGTTTTAGCTTTCGTCGTTCGTTGTCCTACGCTCACCTGCGCTTACCCCGCCATCACTCAGACTGTCGGACGGTAAACCGTTTACAGAGAGGGAACTCGTTCATCAACGGTTTCCTCTCTCTGTAAATGGAGGTAGTAAGGCGAAGCAGCGAGGCGAAATGCGTCAGCGCCTAGCCAAAACTAAGGTTAAGGCAACGAATTGTGGAAATGACAGCTACTGAGGCAGTGCCCACTGTACGCCGCCGATGTCAGCTATGCAGCTAGTTTCCGGTTCCTGCGTCGGATCGTCGAGGAACGCCTGCATGACGCCTTTCGAGCAGTCATTCAGATCGATTACGCCGTGACCGCCGCCGGGGAATAGGAAATAGAAGCTGTTGGGTAGATGGCTGGCGGCACTTTGTGCCCACTTCGCAGGCGTGATCGGATCGAACTCGCCCGCGACGACCAAAGTGGGAATATCGCTCTCCACTGGCTGCGTTTCGATCTGATCGGCAGCTTGGACGTTCCAAATCTGGCAATCGCTAAAGGTTTCGCCAATAGCTTTAACGCTGTTGTCGTGCAGCAGCGGCGGATCGGCGGGTACGTTGGCAAGTGCTGCCTGCTCATCCAGAAAAGCGACTTCCTCCTGACATTCCACCGATAGATTCATGCCCTCGCTATCGGAGACATCTTCATCCGGTGCTTGACGATCTCCCGGTTCGACCATCGCGCCAGATTCGAGTTCGTCGAGGGCGGCGTAGTTACCGTTGGCGACTTCATTGATCACGCGTGGTAGATAGGGGATGCTCTCGCTGGAATAGAGAACCTGAATGATCCGTTCGATGAGTTCGTCGCCGGACAGCGTTTTTTCCTCGCTCTCACCTGAATCGGAGTTCGTGCCTGTGTAACTGGCGGGCGATTCGTTCAACTGCTGGACGAGACTGTAGAACTGCCCCTCCAAATCGGGATAGTCGCTACTGCACTCCTGATCATTGGCACATGCTTCAAAGAGACGGTGGAACACATCCGCTGTATTCACGCCGTATTCTTCCCACGAACTGATCTCCGGTGGATACACGGAGTCGATCACCACACTGCGGACGCCATCAGGATGATCGCGCATTACGGTGAGTGCCAGCCGTGTGCCATAGGAAATGCCAAAGAGATTCCACTCCTCATAACCAAGCGCCAAGCGCAAATCGGCGACATCTGCCGCATTTTCAACGCTGTTGTACGCCTGAAGATTAATGCCTTCGCTGATCAGGCGATCATGGCAGGTCTGAGTGGCGTTCTCCTCCTCTTGCTCTGATTCAGGGCAGTTGAGGCTGGGCAGTGAATAGCCAGTGCCGCGCTGATCGAGCAGGATAAAGTCACGATCTTGCAGATACGGCGCTTCCACCCAATCCGCAATCGTGCCGACGGCATTACCACCCGGTCCACCCGCTAGATAGATGACCGGATCAGATTTGGAAGACTCTGTTGAAGCGCTTAGTACGGCATAAGCGAGTTGAATGGTCGAACCGGAGGGGTTGCTGCGATCTTCAGGCACGATGAGGTAGCCGCAGGTGATGTTCTCGCCTTCGACCACGCCTTCCGGTAGTTCCATCCAGCAAGAAGCGGGTTCGAGGCGGGGCAGTTGATCTTGTGCCTTGATAGTGAGTAGTGAGGGAGATCCTAAAACAATAATTAACAGGCATAGAAGCAAGCGAAACAGTCTCATTGCAGGTTCCTCTAGTGACAGATGCAGCGAAAAGCAAATGGACTTCAGTGATGCTAACGCTATAGTCGTGTAGCCACCACCGCGAACGATGGTTCTGTTATATACAGCTACATCTTCTCCTTTGGTGTGCTGATTAAGTCGTCAGTTGTGACTAAAGTACGCCGAATGAGACGACTTATGGCTAGTCCACTTTTTGCCAGAAGGCGCCAGTCCAATCAACAAGCTGGATGTCTGCCTTCAACTGGTGGCTGTCGATGTAGTCGTGGATTGCTTGTTTGCAGGCAGGAACCGCACCGTAGTCATCAACGATGATGTAACCACCGAGCGACACTTTGGGATACAAGCTGATCAGCGCCTGCATCGTGGATTCATAGAGATCGCCATCCAAGCGCAGCAGTGCTAACTGTTTAATCGGCGCGGTGGGCAGAGTATCTTTGAACCAGCCTTCTAGAAAGCGGACTTGATCATCGAGTAGGTTGTAGCGCTGAAAGTTCGCTTGCACTTGCTGGACAGAGACTGCTAACTCAGCGTAGGTATGAAGATCGGAGCCTTCGTCGGCGGGATAGTCATCAGGCGATGGAGGTGGTAAGCCGCGAAACGAATCTGCCAACCAGACGGTGCGATCTGTGATGCTATATGCCTTGAGGATGCCGCGCATCAGGATCGAGGCACCACCGCGCCAGACTCCGGTTTCGATCAGATCGCCGGGGATGCGATCACGGAGCACCGCCTCCACACAGTTCTGCACGTTAGTAAGCCGCCGCCAGCCGATCATGGTGTGGGCGTTAGAGGGCCAATCCAAGCCTTCCATGCGTGCCTGAAAGGTGGAGATCACTCTGCCGTCCAGCAGCTTGATCGGTTGATCTAGATGGTCGTAGATCAGGTTGATCAAAGATCGCTTCAGCAGATCGATGTAAAGCACTTGACTCAGATCGGTCATCAGCGGCTTGCTCAGCTTTTCAGATAATAAAATGAGGGCAGGTTCAACACCTGCCCTCAGTATAACGATCTATTGGCTTAAGACGAGAGGGTTACTCCGCGTCTTGCTCCTTATGGACTGGCACTTCCATTGTCGCGCCCTCGAGCCGCGTGAACTTGATGCCTTCCTCTGGAGTAGCATCCACCAACACCACGTCGCCCTTGTGGAACTGACCCTTGAGCAACTGTACCGACAGCGGACTCTCCACGAAACGCTGCAACGCACGGCGCAGCGGACGAGCACCAAACTGCGGATCGAAGCCCTGACGTGCCAAGAACTCACGCGCAGCATCGGTCAACTTGACCTCAAGCCCCTGCTCACCCATGCGCTCGGTGATGCTGTGCATCTGCAGATCAACCATCTGCTGTACCTGCTCCAGCGTCAACGGGCTGAAGATGATCACCTCGTCGATGCGGTTGAGGAACTCAGGGCGGAAAGTCTCGCGGATGGCACGCTCGATATTCTTGTGATCCGCCACCAGTTCCGGCTCGTTATTGGGTACGAAGCCCAACGGTCCACCCTTGCGGGCGTACTCGGTACCGAGGTTGCTGGTCATGATGATCACGGTGTTGCGGAAATCGATCACGCGTCCTTGACCATCGGTCAGGCGACCATCATCCAAGACTTGCAGCAGCGTGTTCCAAACGTTCGGGTGTGCCTTCTCGATCTCATCGAACAGCACTACCGAGTAGGGACGACGGCGTACCGCTTCGGTCAACTGACCGCCTTCCTCGTATCCGATGTAGCCGGGAGGAGCGCCGAACAGACGGCTTGCCGTGTGCTGTTCGCGGTACTCGCTCATGTCGATGCGGATCAGAGCATCCTCATCATCGAACATAAACTCCGCCAGCGCCTTCGCCAGCTCGGTCTTACCGACGCCGGAGCTGCCGAGGAAGATGAACGAACCAATCGGACGGCGGGGGTCTTTTAGACCGCTACGCGCACGGCGGATCGCATCCGCGACGGCGGCGACAGCTTCATCCTGCCCGATAATGCGCTCGTGCAGCGCCTCTTCCATGCGCAGCAATTTATCGGATTCGGTCTCCATCATCTGCTTCAGGGGGATACCCGTCCACTTGGAGATGACTTCAGCAATGTCGTTGGCGTCCACGATCTCATCGAGTGTATTTTCCTGCTGCCATTGCTCACGCGCCTGCTCGAAGTTCTGTTCGACCTGCAACCGCTGTACTTTGAACTCCGCGGCGCGCTCATATTCACGAGCGAGTCCGGCGGCTTCTTCCTCTGCAGTCAGGCGATCCAGTTCCGTCTTTAGTTCCTTGACGTGCGGCGGCATACTGTAGAGTGCCACGCGCAGCTTGGCAGCCGCTTCGTCCATCAGGTCGATTGCCTTATCGGGCATCCGACGATCTGTGACGTAGCGGTGACTCAACTTGGCGGCGGCGACAATCGCCTCATCGCTGAAGCGCACGCGGTGATGCTCCTCGTAGCGATCTCGCAAACCCTGCAACATCTCGATGGTCACTTCCACCGATGGCTCATCAACGAATACAGGAGCGAAGCGGCGATCCAGAGCTGCATCTTTCTCGATATACTGGCGATACTCGTCCAGTGTGGTCGCGCCGATGCAGTGTAATTCACCGCGCGCTAGGGCTGGTTTAAGCATGTTGCCTGCGTCCAGCGCACCCTGTGCCGCGCCTGCACCGACGACCTGATGCAGCTCGTCAATGAACAGGATGATCTCGCCGTTGCTGTTTTGCACTTCCTCAATGGCGGTTTTGAGTCTTTCCTCAAACTCACCACGGAAGCGGCTGCCAGCTAACATTGCGCCCAAATCGAGGCTGACGACCTTCTTACCGATCAGCGGTTCAGGCACATCGCCATCGGCAATGCGCTGCGCCAAGCCTTCAACGATGGCGGTCTTGCCAACGCCTGCCTCACCGATCAGTACTGGATTATTTTTAGTACGGCGACTCAGTACCTGAATCACGCGCATGATTTCCTCAGCGCGCCCGATCACCGGATCGAGTTTGCCATCCTGCGCCATGCGGGTCATATCGCGGCTGTATTTCTCCAGCGTGCGATAACGCGATTCCGCCTGTGGATCGGTTACGCGCTGACCACCACGAAACTCTTTGATGATGTCCATCACTTTTTCGCGGGTGATTCCGGCTGCTTTCAACACACGCGCGATCTGCGTGTTGGTTTCAGTAAGGATAGCGAGGAAGATGTGTTCGGTGCTGACGTATTCATCTTTCAAGCGCGAGGCTTCTTCCTGCGCTACGTCCAAAATCCGTTTGGCACGCGGGGTGATGAACACCTGACCTGTCCCACCACCGTATATTCTCGGATCGCTGCGTGGCTGCTTGAGCAACTCATCGACTTTGTAGCGCAACGCATCCTGATCCACATTTAGCTTTTCAAGCATTTGTGGTATCACGCCTTCTGGCTGCTCTAAGAGAGCAAGCAGGACGTGCTCGGTATCAACGCTGTTATGCCCGTAGCGCTGCAAGATTTCATAGGCTCTTGCCGCTGCATCCTGCGCACGCTCGGTAAAGCGATCAAAACGCATCATTGGCTGTTTGCCTTCTTCTTTGCGGTTATGGTTACCGCTACATACTTTACGTGTCGGTACAGTCTAACACAGCGCGTATCAGAGAAGTGTATGTATTGGCTATGCGAAGTATAAGAATCAGCCATTTATTACACTTCAACACGATTTTTACTAAACCGATGCAAGCTTTTGAGAGATTCCCGACTTTTGGCGGAACAAATCGGATTGCTGTGCCGTTATTATGAGGACAACAGCATCATGTAGTTTGTGTAGTCGGAGAGAAGAGATGTCCCGACGCTTATTGATCGTGCTTGTAGTTGTGGTACTCGGTTATCTGGGGTGGAATTGGGTTAATCAACGCGAATATGTAATGTACGCGCTGGACGTTAATACTGGCGCGGTTCTCTGGTCAGCCGGACTACCGGAGAACAAGTTAAGCACCTCCGAACCGTTTATGGCTGAAGGCAAAGTCTATGTTGGTCTGGTCACACAGGTAGAAGCTTATCCCAAAGATCCGTTGATCAGCTTGGTGGCGCTGGATGCCGCGACTGGCGCTCGGCTGTGGACTTACACGCCTGACCCCGAGCAATTCCCCAGTACGCCGGATTGGATATGGAGTCAGGTGACACCGTATGCCAGCAACGGACTCGTGTTTATGCAGCTTCCGCTTGTAGAAAGTACAAGCTACCAGACTCTAGCTATTGATGCACAGACAGGGGCGCTGCGTTGGACGCTTCCGAATTCGATGTTCCTCAACGGACCGCGTATGTATCCTGAAATACGCGGCATCGGAGATCGGCTGTTTGCGCTGGTTTATGACGAGCAGAATGCTGCTGAAGATGCTACAGATGTAGCCATTAAGATCATTGATCCTGCAACGGGCAACGTTGTGGGCGACCTGTGGCGGCTTGCTACCAGTGATGATGAAAGCTTTTACGATTTCGATGCTCCATTCTTGCAGGTGAACAGCGATACCGTTTTCCTCGCCACAACTAAAGGCGTTCATGCTTTTGATCAGCTAACAGGCAGCGAAAAATACTTGATTGAAGGAGAAAACATTCGCTATTCGCCATTAAAGGACATGCTGATCGTTCGCAAACTCTCCGATGTCGCTGCTTATGATGTGCATACTGGCGAAGAAGTTTGGCGCTACGATCCTCCTTATCAGAAGCGCATACGCGGCTACTTCAAATCGCTGCGAGCAGATGAAAGCACCATCACCGTGATGTGCGACTGTGCCGCTGATGATGGTGACAGAGACACCACACTCTTTGTGCTGGATACGAAAACGGGACAGGAGCTATGGTCACAGTACATTGGCGGCAGTACCGGGTCTTATTTCTTGAACGCCGTTTCCTCTGGTAATCAAGTAATAACGGGCTTAACTCATTACGCCAATGGAGACGAGATCAACGGGGTGGCCGCTTTTGATGCGGCTAGTGGGTCACTGCGATGGGAATTCGTAACCGCGCCAACCCGTTTGAAAGCTCCAGTTACTGACGGTCAGCGTGTCTATGTCACTTCGTGGGAAGGAAAACTACGTCAGTGGCTAACCAAGGTTGATCCATCGTGGCGCTATCGCATCGGGTTGAGTGAGAACTAATGAGTAACTATTCAATGTCTACTTTTGTAACTGAATCCGCTCCCACCTTAGCACTTCGCCGCGTATGGTGGCAGCGCAGACGTCTATGGGTTGGTGTTGCGGCGATAGTGTTACTCGCCCTCGTGCTCTCATCATTTGCCTCAGTTGAAGAGACACGTTTGGTCGCGCTCAATCCAACAAGTGGTCGTGTGGCGTGGTCAGTTCAGCCATCGCTGATGCGTCGAGAGGGAATTGGCTTCCCTGTTAGCGCTGATGGACGACTGTATTTCTCCATTGTTATTCCCCCTTCAGCAACTAGTTTGCTGCCCGATTACGCCTGGCAGTTTCAGGCGGCGGATGCTGCAACCGGGCGCATCCTGTGGAGCTATACCCCTGATCCGGCACAGCTTGGCAAGGTGGCGGCGCGGCTAACAGCGGCAATGCTGCCAGTCGCTAGTGGTGACCTGATTTACGTGCCCATTCTGGATGCTACCTACGATATGCATATCGTGGCGTTGGACGCTGCAACTGGAACGCTCAAGGGTCAGATCTCCGGACTGTATTTTGATGATAGTACCCTCACGGGCTTGAACAGTTTGTTATTTCACACGCCTCGCTCAGTTGGGTTTGCTGTCAATGCTGACCGCGTAATAGTAGTACTGCGTGATGATGTGAACTCACCAGTAACTGAGGCAGATGGACCCTCTCGCCGTCCGATTCGGGTTGCTGCCTTAGATCGCAATCTCGGCAAAGTGGTGTGGAATAGTGCTCTAGCTATCACCGATGGTTACGGCAATGGCGCATTTCGCTGGGTGCAGATTGTCGATCAGGCAATATATATACTGGTAGATCGGATTCTCGTACTCAATGCACAGAATGGCGAGCTACAGAGTGAGGAGGCAGTCACTGCTACGCTATACTGGACTACTACAACACTGTTCAAGCGCTACGATGTCAGTGATACCGAAAGCAAAATAGATGCTATAGATCGGACAACAGGTGCGTTGATCTGGTCTTACACGATACCGGCAGCAACTAGCTGCACAGCCTTTTCCGCCAGCGAGGTGAATGTCTATACCTTCTGCCTGAATGTTCAAGATGATAAGAGCAAGACAAATGGTGAGAGTGATACGGATAGTACTACCGATAAAGTAGGTGATGATAGTAGCAGCAAGTCAGCCGCCGCTTGGGTGAATTTCCTGTTGGTGCTAGACGCCCGCACAGGTGCGGAAAAATGGCGCGAGCCGATAGCGGATAATCTTTATAGTGTAATCACACAGGAGCCAGCGGTGCTATCAGGTGGCGGCGTGGCAGTCGTTGGCGGCGAACTCCGCGAGATGCGGATAAGTGTATTTGGCGAAGATGGTACGCTGCGCTGGTCGGTACGGGTGGATGAGACATTTACTCAGGTAGCAGCGGATACCGAGTACGTCTATGTGATTGACACCGCTGCCCGCTGGCAGTTTTGGTTAGCAATGCTTAATGGTGAATGGAGGTGAAAGTTCACCTCCTACCCCTGACTAGAATGCACCTGATTGAAGATGCGTTCCAGTTCGGCGATAAGTTCCGGGAAACGCACAGGCTTAGTCATGTACCCCTGCGCGCCTGCCCGCAGCG
Organism: Anaerolineae bacterium; assembly: GCA_019637555.1. GTDB lineage: Bacteria > Chloroflexota > Anaerolineae > Aggregatilineales > UBA2796 > JAHBVK01. The sequence continues at coordinate 64,226 of JAHBVK010000027.1, read as the reverse complement.
CCTTATCCATGCCGTCGAGTGCCGCGTTCGCGGTCAGCATCAATACGGGCAAGGAAACGGTATCGGGATTGCTGCGTAACTGGCGCAGCACCTCCATGCCATCCATATCGGGCATCATCAGATCAAGGATCACCACGTCCGGCGATTCCACCTTGACCATCAGCAGACCATGATCGCCCCGCAACGCTCCTACTGCCTCATAGCCTTTGATGTGAAAAAAGCGTTGCAGCAGTTCTACTGTAGCTTTTTCGTCGTCAACAATTAGGATTTTCTTGAACACGATCCCTCACTTACGCCTGTTTTGTCCGATGATCCTGCCCTTGCAGCAGTTAGCCATCCGCATAGTACAACGTTCGTACTGGCTCTCAGCAGCACTGGAACCCTGCCAGTTCACTTAATACGCATCGCTATAAATAGCGTCGTCAATTCCTCTGAGCATGTTAGCGGCAAACCATGCTGTGAGCAAGAGCAAGCCGCAAAATCCAATGATCACAGCGGGTCGGCTGGTGAGCTGCACCAGTGCACCGACTAAACCGAGAGTTGCCGCCATTGGCGCCTGTGAAACCAGATTGAACACACTCTGCACCCGACCACGCAATTCCTCCGGTGGAATCGCTTGAGTCAGGGTGCTAAGGACTGCGCGAGATACGATCAGGCTAAAACCGATTAGTACCGTCACCAACAATACCACAATAAATGGAGGATTGAGGGCGAACGTACCAACAGCGATGGCTTCCATGACCATGGAGAGTGCGACCAGTCGGTTGGTCGTCAAGAATTTGGACAACCGCTGAATCAAAATTCCACCGACCACGACACCCACACCGAGAATGCCGATTACCGCACCGAAGCCGCTGGGACCGATGTTTAACTCCTGCGTCAGGTAGTCCAGCACGAGGATGGTAACCGCACCGAGTGCCGCCGACACAAGCACACTCAAGCCCATGATATAGCGCATTGAGCGTGTATTCCAAACATAGGATAGACCCGCGCGCAGTTCGGTCAAGACCTGCCCGAAGGATGTACCCATAGCGCTACCGTTCGAGCTGTTGGACTCGGTAGCACGTCTGGGGATACGCATCAAGTAGATCATCAAGGCAGAGAAGATGAACGCCACACCGTTAAAGGCAAAGGCGGCATTCTCGCCCAACTGCTCAACCAGCACACCGGCAGCACCCGATCCGAAAATGAGGGCGACGACGAAGCCGACTTCCAACAGTGCGTTTGCCCCTGCAAGGTAACGCTTGCCCATGATTGAGGTCAGCGCTGATGCTCGTGCGGGGTAAAAGAGCATTTGGGCAGAGCCGAAAATGAACATGCCCAAGTAGATAATCCAGAGACGGGAGGGATCGCGCTCGACGAGCAGAAATGTGAACATGACGGCAGCACGAACCAGATCGCTGACGATCATTGTCCATTTGCGATCCGCTTTATCAACCAGCACACCGCTGATCAACCCGAAAAGGATCTGTGGCGACGCCACCGAGATGCCCCACAGCGCCAAAGGCAGAACGTCTGTAGTGCCATCCGGACGGCGGCTGATGATCGTGAGTACGGTGACGACGGCAATCAGGATGAACTGGTCGCCGATATAGCTAACCAGTTGACCGACCCACAGCGGTAGAAAGTTACGGTTACGCAGCAGCGAGCGCAGCGTCTCGCCAGTCAGGCTGGCAGCGACGGTAAGCGCTTCGGCAGGAGTGTCACTGGTGGCGAGATATTCATCGGGCGAGTTAGTGCCGATGTTCTCCTCCAGTTGTTGATCAAGGTGGTCGAAGCTATCCATGTATAGGTAACGTTACCTGCATAAATCCTGTTTGACTCTGGGGTAAACCCCTTACCATTACAACAATTAGAGCGCGGTCTGGTAGATACGATACTTTTTGTACACTTGAGCGCTCACGCCAGTTAGTAGCTTAATCAGTGCTTCGTTCGTTTCCAATACCCAACCAGCATCGATCAAGGGATAACTGGAATTGGTGCTTTGATCAAAGTAGTTGAGGAACATGGCAACGTCCACGCCTAGCCCGCGATACTGGGGTTTAACGCCCAGCAGCAAGCAGCGCTGTCGGGTCATCACCGGTCGGATCTTCCAATGCCACAGCGCTCTTAGCAACGTGATCAATTCAGGAGTACTGGGATTTGGATCGGCGCGTTTGAGCACTTCATTCATATCGGGCAAACTGAAGAAGAATCCGGCTAGTTCCCCTTTGACGTAAGCAAATACTGCCAATTCCGGATCGAAATAATCCTTTAGATCGGTGAACAGATGGTCCATTTCGTGGTCAGTAGGCGGTACATTGCCCCAGTTCCGCTCCCATGCCTGTTCATAGACATCGCGCAGCAGCGCAAGTTCCTGCTTTAACTTGCTGGCAACTGGCTTGCGTAAAGTGATCTGGTGCCGTTCCATGCTGCGCTGGGTAACGCGTTTATAGCGCCCTAGCACTTCCGCATGATCAATAGGAATGCGCCGGGCGTCGCAGAAGAAACTGAACAAATCCATAACTTTGTTCAAGCCCATGCCACTGTTCTCGATCAGTTGCTGGTAGTACGGGCGATTGTAAGGCATCAACAATACAGGTTCGGAGAAGTTATCGATTAATAATCCCCACTGCTGATCGTTACAGGTAAACGTAGCAGGTCCTCTCAGGATCGAGGAGTTGGCGCGCGTTCGCACATAGTCCGCAGCAGTGTTCAGCAACGCGTTTGCTACTTCTTGATCATTGATGCATTCAAAGGCACCAAACCAGCCAACGTTCTCATCCCATGTCTGGTTGTGACGCGGGTTGATGAACCCAGCAACCGTGCCCACAGGTTGTGATCCCTGCCACGCAATGAAGTAATCACCTTGCAGATACTCCCAACTGGGATTCTTTTCCTTATCAAAAAGGGTGCGCCACTGCGAGACCAGCGGCGGAACCCAGTTCGGATCATCCTTGTAGATCGTCCACGGAAATTCAACGAAAGTTTTCAATTCACTGGCGGATTCAACTTTGCGAACCGTGACGGCAGCCATGGTGATTATTTACCTTAAGTTGAGATGCTTAATACTTCTGGGCTAGCTCACTTGATCCTATGGTAGCAGGCTTTCTCCGTTCTTACGAATTTCGCGGTATATTTCAGGATAATTGAGGATGTTAGGCGGCAGATTCAAATGGGCTGTTTCACTAAGTGGCAGTAATATAGTTCTATATAGAACTATCTATGCTTGCAGAAATCTGTATAAACTTATAGAAGGTTTGAACCCTTCGTTCGGAGTGCTAATGCCCCGTTTCCCTAGACCGCGCAGACCCCATTGGACACCATTTTCGCCCAAGTCCGCGTCTGGGCGCTCGGAAGACGCTGCTGCTGAGCAATCCGAGCATTCGCTATTCACCGACATCATGCGTTCGCGGCAGGCTGAATTGCTCAAGCAAATGAAACCCGAAGATGCTTGCAGCATGGATGCTTTCCGCAATTTGATGAAAGTCAGCGGCATGATTACTGCTGGAGCGGACAAAAATCTAGATCGATACGGCTTATCGATGTCGAAGCTGAGGCTGCTGTTCTGGTTGCAGTTGCGCCAAGAGGAAGGAATGCTGCCTTCGGAGCTGAGCAAGCTCCACGGCGTGATGCCTAATACCATCAGTTCGCTGATCGTAAGCATGGCGCGCACAGGCTGGATCGAAATAGCCCGTCACCCCCATGATCGGCGGAAGCGCGTTATCCGGATTACCCGCAAGGGAAGCAACTTGTTGGAAGAAATTGGACCCTCGCATCAGAACTTTCTGAATCGGCTGTTTAGCAATTTCAGCGAGGAAGAAAAGCAAACGTTAAGCGAAATGTTGAGCAAACTTACCGATAACGTACAACGATTATTGGTTGACGACAGCACTGAGCGGACATGATCACTGCCGCCTAGCTAAGACCACTGACCCGTGGTTTCCACTAATAAACGCCCTTCCTCGCAGCGCGGACAGTGTACCCACGCATCTTGCTCATCGAACAAATTTCCTTCAATGGGTTGCATCTCAACCTGATCGCTGCCGCAGTTTGTGCAGAGGATCGTAGCGACAGGTGGATCATCCTCGCGGAAGTTATCCAGCGCATCGCGGAAGAATGGCAGCATATCTTTTGCCCGTAAATCGCCCAACACGGCGTCCGCTTCCAGTTGGACAATCTCGCTGCGGGCGGTACGCAGCGCATCTTGCGTTTCTTGTGCGGTATTGGGAGCGAGCACAGAAACGAGATGATGGCAGTTGTTACACAGTGCCAAGACGTAATGATTATGCAGGAACAACGTTGAGCTGCCGCTGCCACCTTCGTGCAACTCATCCTCAACGTGATAATTACATACACTACATGGGTGAATAGTCAGCAGGCGCCCCATGGAATTTTCTTGCCTCCATACTCTTTGAAGATTCTATTATACCTGAAGTCAACTACCGTCGTCGTCCAGAATAGGTGCGGCGCGATCTAGAATCTCTTCAATGTGATCAGCTTCCGCTTTCTTGGTTCGCAGATATTGTTTGAGCAGATCGCGCGAGGTCATACCCTCTACGTTTGCGCCCAAGCGGCTGCGCGTCGGACGCTCGACCTCACGCTGCACGCCAGCGACGTAGAACGCACCAGCATCGCGCAGCATATCGAGAATCGCCGCTTCACGTAGTTTGGCGTCGCTTTCCAGATCAGCAACTAGAATCAGGCGGACGATAGCATCCTGCACGCCGCGCTCCGTGATCGCAGATGCCAACCGTGCCATCGGATCGGGATCACCGCGCACATCAACGCGCAAGGTGACAAAGGGACGCGCACCAACTTTGACAAAACGCCACTGCGTTGCACCGCGTTCCAATTCCACCCAACAGAAGCCTTTATCATCAGCTTCCTCACCGAAATCGACGCGCTCAAGGCTACCGCTGTAAATGACAGGTGGGTAGCCCTTCATAGTCGCCGTTAGATTCTGATGCTTGTGGATGTGCCCGAGCGCCACGTAATCCCACGCGGGATCAGCCACGTCACCGAGCGAGAGGATGGCATCGCGCCCAACCATCACATTACGCTCGGTACCAAACTCGGCACCCTGTACCGTGAAATGCCCCATCAGCACGCGCGGTTCCGGCGCTTCCTCAACGATCCGCACCATGTCACGCAGTAGCAAGCGTAAGTGATCTTGCAGCATTAGGTCGATCTGTGCCATCGATTTGCCCTGTGCTTCCTCGAAGTTGAGCAGTGATCCGCGCACCGGATAGGGAGCGGTGCCGACGAGTAACCCTCCGCTTTTAGTTTGGACAGGATAGACCTGATATTCACTACCCACTACCAGTACATTGGGAACTGCTAGCGTTTGATATATCTCCAAACTATGGGCGCGCTCGACCAGATTGGGCAGATCATGGTTGCCCGCGATCATGATCACAGGGCAGCGATCTGCCAACTCGCGGATGCGGTAGGCGAATTCGCGCTGGAGGGTGGGATTCGGCTGGCGGTTCTTGAAGGCATCCCCCGCAAATACGGCAACATCGACATCGTTAGCGAGGGCAAAGCGGATCATCTCATCAAGGCGCTGCAAGAAGTCACGCACCCTGCTGTTGCCCGCCTGCGAGTCGAAGCGTCCGTAGGTTTCCACGCCAAGATGCACGTCAGCGAAGTGCAGCATCCGAATCATCGATCAGTTCCTGTGTTTTGTTATTAACATTGGAAGATTATTTAGTACACCGTTGAGCGTAACTGGTGCTATATTCCAGAAACGATAGGTCTAGTATCCTGTACATAAGGATAACATATGCAAAAGATCGCGGATGGCATTTATACGCTGGATGGCTTGTTTGTCGGGCGCGTGTACATCATTGTGGGCAGCGACGGATTGACCATGATCGACGCCACCGTACCCGGTGCAGTTGGCAAAATCACCAGTGAGTTAGGCAAGATCGGGCGGCAGCTTTCAGAGATCAAACGCATCTTGATCACGCACGCTCATCCAGATCACATCGGCAGTCTGGCAGCCGTGCAGAAGCTGACAGGTGCTCAAGTGTATGTACATCCGCGTGATGCGGCGGCTACACGCGGTGATGAGCCAATCACGCGCCCCGATCCCAAAACGCTGACCGGATTAACCAAATTTCTAGCTAGCGCACTACCCAACCCCAAGATGGACCCGTCCCCTGTACATCGGGAGATAGTGGAAGGCGATAAGCTGGACGAAGTGCTGCCCGGTTTCACGCTTGTGGAGACTCCGGGACACAGCCCCGGTCAAGTCGCTTTCTGGTATCCGTCGCTGCGCCTGATGTTCTGCGGCGACACCGTCGGTGTATTTGACCGCATGAGGCTGCCGATTGCGCCCGCAACGGTAGATATGGCGCAGGCGAAACGCTCGATCCGCAAGATCGCGGATATGGACATCGACATACTGTGCTTCGGGCATGGCAAACCGATGATAGGCAACGCAAGCGCCGCCCTGAGAGTATTCGCCACTAAGGTCGGTGTCTAAACATGGCTAACGATTCAGCGGGAACGGGCAGCAACTTCGCTGCTCGCTTCGATATCGTGCCGTATGCACGCCGCTATCGTCGGGCAACCATGCGTTTAGTGACAGAAGCCTATCTAGTGCACACCCATCTAGACTGGCAAAGCGTTGATGATTGGCTGGACGATCCGACTATGCTGATGTTGATGGCATGGCGTGACAACGTTTTGCATGGCGTGATCGCTACTTCGGAGGTGCTAGGCGGCGCGACATGGCTGCGGTTAGTGGCTGTCGCCGATCTGGCTGAACCTGCCGGGGTATTGGCGGCATTATGGTCCGCGCTACGTTCACTGCTGATCGTCAACAGCGTACGCGAAGTCGGTGTGCTGCTAATCCGAAACTGGTTGCTCGACCATTTGCCTGCGCTTGGTTTCAATTACGGTGAAGATATTGTCACGCTGCGACGTTATGGCACAGATATCTTGCCACCCCTGCATGACGATGTTCGTATTCGCCCCGCCTACTGGAATGATTTACCCGCCGTTGTCGCTATCGATCACGCGGCGTTCGGTCCGTTGTGGCAGATGGGCAGCCGCTCACTCCGTTACGCCTCGCGCATGGCTGCAAGTTTCTCACTGGCGGAGCTACAAGGGCAGTTGGTTGGCTATCAACTTTCTACCCAGCACAGTGATGGTGGGCATCTGGCACGTCTAGCGGTGTTACCTGAGGTGCAAGGTCATGGTATAGGCGGCTCGCTGCTAGGCGCAATGCTGCGGCATTTCGTGCGGCGTGGCATCGAAAGTGTGAGTGTGAACACGCAGGAACATAATGTTCAATCACAGCGATTGTATGAACGCTACGGATTCGAGCGCACGATGCAGGATTTGCCCTTCTGGAAGATCGAATTGTAAGGCAATGACTAGATGGGGTGAGGACAAAAAATTAGTGCCTGATCTTCGCAGGGATTACAGGGCGGTTTCAGGCGCATTGTTGGTGCACGGTTTGATTGGTGAAACAGAATTCAGCGATATAGTTTGGAATGCCACTTTCACTCTAGCTCAAGTATCTATACTGGCGCAGCGCCTGAGGCTAAAACCAGCAGGCTCAGTATGAAAAGCGGTCATGTTCGTTCAGTTAGTCAACTAATCGGTGTTGTAGCCTCCCGCGAAAGACAGAGCCTTTGACGATCCCGCGCGATTCTTGTAATCTCGTTTTCACTTTTCGCTATTGAACCTCGAACACATTTAGGATTATTCATCATGAGCACTTTGAATCCACAACGCACCGTTGATGAGTTGAAAGAACTGCGCCGTCTGACGGGCAACGAAGATGGAGCGCAGCGCGTCGCCTTTACTGACGTATGGCAGCGGGCACTCGATTGGTACAAAGAAACGCTTGCCGACCTGCCAGTGGAGATAGAAACCGACGAAGCGGGTAATTTGTGGGCGACGCTGCGTGGCGAGTCCGAGAAGGAACTGCTGATCGGCGGGCATCTCGATTCCGTGCCCAACGGCGGTTGGTTGGATGGCTGCCTGAACGTTATCGCAGGTGTGGAAGTGTTGCGACGAATTGCCAGCGAAGGCAAACCGCCGATCACAATCCGGTTGGTGAATTGGGCGGATGAGGAGGGTGCGCGATTCGGGCGCAGTTTGTTTGGGTCGAGTGCTGTATCCGGCTATCTGAATCCAGATGAACTGCGGAACTTGACCGATAAGGACGGCATCAAACTGGTCGATGCCATTGCCAAGTATGGAGTCGATCTGGATCGCGCTAAGGAAGCGGGCAAGCAGTTAAAGAACGCTAAGGCTTATCTGGAACTGCACATCGAGCAAGGTCCGGTGCTGGAAAGTCTTGATCTGCCCTTAGGCGTGGTGTTGGGCACATTCGGCGTGGAACGTCATGCGATCCGCTTTGTGGGACAAGCGGCACATTCCGGCTCGACCCCGATGGATAAACGGCGTGACGCGTTGGGCGCTGCTGCGAAGCTGGCGCTGGAAATCCGCGAGATCGCCAAGCGAAACGGCGGTGTTTGCACGGTTGGTCGTGTGGAGACGAAACCGGGCATCGTCACTGCTGTAGTTGGACAGTGCGACATGACGCTCGATCAGCGCCATCTAGATGCCGCCGCGCTAGCAAAGATGCTGCAAGAGGCGAAGGATGCTAGCGAACGCTTCGCCGCTGAAGAAAAAGTGACGGTGGAATGGAACAAAATCTGGGAGATCAACCCGATTCTGTTCGATCCGCAGTTGATCGAGTTTGCGGATGAAGCGATCAAGGAGGCAAGTGGTAGCTCATATCGTTTGCCCAGCGGTCCGCTACACGATGCGGCAGAAGTGGCACGAGCAGGCGTTCCCACAATCATGCTATTTGTGCAGAGCCTGTACGGAATTTCGCACAACAAGATCGAGGACACTAAAGAGGAACATATTCTGATGTCAGTGGATGCGCTGGATCGGCTGGCGAGCAAGACAATCAAATGGATTCAGGGGCAATAAGACCAAAATGGGTGGGTTTGAAACCCACCCCTACAGCGTCGTATCGGTAAATTCGTTATGAAGGGCAGGTTTCTAAATCTGCCCTTCGCGATTCCGGGAGGTGAGAGCTTACTACACTGGATAGTCAAGATAGACGGTTTTGATCTGGGTGTAGAAGTCGCGAGCGGCTTTACCCTGTTCACGAGAGTGCGAACTGGATTCTTTGAAGCCGCCGAAGGGGACTTGTGGTTCGGCGCCTGCTGTCTCGTCGTTCACGTGGACGAGTCCAGCCTGGATGCCATCGATGAAGCGCATGATCTTGCCGATGTCTTGACTGATGATCGAGGCGCTGAGTCCATAGGGGACATTATTAGCGGCTTCGATAGCATGATCAAGTGACGCAACGGGCGCAAGTGCTACGACCGGTCCGAAAATCTCTTCGTTCATCAGACGGCTGTCGAGTGCGGCATCAAGGTAGACTGTCGGCGGAACGTAGAAGCCTTGATCGAAAGTGCCACCGCTTAGTGGTGATCCACCCGCGCCAACTTTCAAGCCTTCCTTCTGCCCGATCTCCAGATACTCCAGTACGGATTGCTGCTGATCTTTGGAGACGGCAGGACCGAGATAGGTGTTGGCGTCCATGCCATCGCCGATCCGCAGCGATTTGACCGCCTCAACGAGCGCATCGCTGAACTGCTTGTAGATGCCTTCCTGCACAAACACGCGACTGGTCGCAGTGCATTTCTGTCCGGTGGATTTCATCGCGCCGCGCGTGACCATCTCAACAGCGACCTTCATATCGGCATCGTTAAGTACGACGACAGGATTCTTGCCGCCCATTTCTAGCTGCGCCTTGCCGCCGCGTTCCTGCAATTTGCGCTGGATGTCGCGACCGACGCCGTTTGAGCCAGTGAAGCTGATCGCTTTGACATCCTCGTTGCTGACCATCGCGTTTCCTGCCACGCGCCCCGATCCGTTGACCAGATTGAGCACGCCTTTGGGCAAGCCCGCCTGACTGAGCACATCGACAATATGCCATGCCGTCAGGGGTGTAATTTCCGCAGGCTTGAATACGAGCGTATTGCCGTAAACCAGTGCAGGCGCGATCTTCCACACGGGGATGGCAACAGGGAAGTTCCACGGGGTGATCAAGCCGATGACGCCAACAGGTTCGCGGCGCGTGTAGAGCATCCGGTTGGGAAGTGCCGTCGGATAGACTTCGCCGTCTGGCTGTGAGGCTTCGCCAGCGAAGTAACGCAGGATCGCCACGCCGCGAGCCGTTTCACCGCGCGCTTCGATCAGCGTTTTGCCTTCTTCGCGAGTCATTGCCTGTGCCACTTCCTCCAGACGCGCTTCCAGAAGATTGGCAGCTTTGTGCAAAATATCGCCACGTTTGACCATGGGCATTCCACGCCACGCGGGGAATGCACGTTTGGCAGCGTCTACCGCCGCGTTGACATCTTCGGGAGAGGCAGAGGCGAACTCCCCGATCACATCGTTGGTGTTGGCAGGATTGATGTTGGGCTGATATTTCCCGCTGCTTGGCGCTGCCCACTGACCATCAATAAACAGTTCGTAACGCTTCATCGTGCGGCTAACTCCTTATGCTTTCTATCTCTTGCCGATCACGCGGACGGTGTTGACCAGTTCGCCAATCGGATCGATGCGAATACGGGTGACATCGCCTGCCTGCAAAGTGAAGTTATCAGGCGGCACGATGCCAGTACCAGTGAACAAAAATGCACCATTGGGGAAACGCTTGCAGCGCCCTAGATACTCGACCAGATCACTGAGGGTGCGGTGAATGGAGGCGGTGCTGGTCTCGCCAGAGAAGACGGTTTTCCCCTCACGTTCGATTTGCAGTTCGATTTTGAGTTGGGGCCAGACTGTTGCGCCGGGTTGCAGCCAGATGCGCGGTCCGACAGCGCAAGCTGCCTCGTAGACTTTCGCCTGTGGCAGATACAGAGGATTCTCACCTTCGATGTCGCGTGAACTCACGTCGTTGCCGATGGTGAAGCCGACTACTTCCATGCGAGCATTGAGCACGATCACCAGTTCCGGCTCCGGCACCGACCACGTTGCGTCGTAGCGGATGCCGATCTGATCGTTTGCGCCGACGGCGTCGTGACCGAGGGATTTGAAAAACAATTCAGGGCGGGCGGCATTGTAAACGCGTGTGTAGACCGTACTGTTGTTAGATTCCGACTCGCGGGCTTCTTCGCTACGCTTGTAGGTAACCCCTGCTGCCCAAATTTCCTGTCTGCCGACCGGTGCGCGAAACTCTGCTGCCGCTGGAGATACTATCGTTTGGGGCTGTTGATGTAATACCTCAAGCAAATTAGCGGCGCGCGGCGCAGTAGGTTGGTCAGAGAGCAGCCAGTCTAAACTTAGCGGATTGGAAGACTCGCCAAGTGTACGCAGCTCTTGACCGTTATCCAAGCCAATTTGAACACCTGTAGCGGTCAGATACTGCCTCAAAAAAAGTTTGTCGTTGCTCATGTTTATTCCCGTTGATGCAAGCGTAATTAAGGTTTCTGAATACCGCGAGTATTCAGCGTGATGGCGTAAATCGAAGAGGTAGCGGCGATAAATAGACGATCTTTGTTGGAACCGCCGAACGTACAGTTGGCTATTGGTTCGGGAACGAGAATTTTGCCAAGCAGTTCGCCCGCCGGACTGTACACCTGAATGCTATCTTTGGAACTGATATAGAGATAGCCGTTGACATCGAGCCGGAAGCCATCAGGTAAGCCGGGGTTGATCACGGCGAAAATGCGACCATTGGTGGTGGTCTTGCCATCGATCACATCGTAGGCGCGGACGTGATGATTAGCGAACTGATCATGGGAAGAGGCACTATCGGCAACGTAGAGGATGCTCTCATCAGGCGAGAAAGCCAGCCCGTTGGGCTTTTCCATGTCATTGACAACGATGCTGATGTCTTTGCTTTCTGGATCAAAACGGTAAACGAAATTGCCGCCCACTTCGCACAAGCCGTGATAGCCTTCGCGCGGCTGCATGATGCCGTAGGGAGGATCGGTGAACCAAATTGTGCCGTCGGATTTGACTACCACATCGTTTGGTGAGTTCAGCTTCTTGCCCTTGTAATTATCGACGAGGACGGTGATCCTGCCGTCGGCTTCGGTGCGCGTAACGCGGCGTCCGCCGTGTTCGCAGCTGATCAGGCGTCCTTGTAAATCGCGCGTGTGACCATTGGTGAAGTTAGAAGGTTCGCGGAAGGTGCTCAAGCCGTCTTTGGCTGACCAGCGCAGGATGCGATTGTTAGGGATGTCGCTCCAGAGCAAGTAATCGCCTTCGGAAAAATACACGGGACCTTCTGCCCAGATCGCGCCCCAGTAGATGTGCTCCAGAGTGGAATCGGGACGTAGCAGCGCAAGAAAACGGTTGTCGTAAACTTCAAATTTCTTGGTCATGATGTAATTCTCTTTGCGTGGCGCGGATGCGAACAATGGGCTGTTCAATAGTTGAACAGTATAATCAATAAACGAACAGCAACAGATCGTAGCATCTGGAAATAGGTCTGTCAACGACGTTAGAGCAGAGAAATAGGTTGCACTGATGACCGATGATCGTGATGTGAGCGAGGCAAATTATTCGGGAACGGTGATCAAGGCGCTGGATGTGCTGGACTGTCTGGCGCAGCATCGCCGCCCGATGACGACACAAGAGATCGCTAGAGTCTGCGGCATGTCACGCCCGACGACGTATCGGTTGCTGGCTACGCTGCTCTCGCGGGGATTCGTGCGCAGCGATAGTGATTACAACTATTCACTGGGTACGAAGTTCCTGTCATTGGGCAAGATTGTGCTGGATAGTATCGACCTGCAAGAACTGGCACGTCCGTATCTGCATGAGTTGTGCCAGCTTTCCAACGAAACCGCTAATCTTGCCATTCTGGATGGTACGGAGCTGCTATACATTGGCAAGGAGGAGAGCGTACAGAACTCGCTCTCCCCTGTGTTCGTGCAGATGCGCTCGACGGTTGGTACGCGGGTGATGCTGCACAGCACCAGTATGGGCAAAGCGATACTAGCGCATTTAACCGCAGATCAGGTACAGGCGATTCTGGAGCGTACGACGCCGTTAAAGGCGTATACGGCACAGACGATCACTGATCTAACTGTGCTGAAGCGGGAGATGGAGTTGATCAGAGGGCAGGGCTACGCCCTTGATGACCGCGAGGTGGATGATGGTACGCGCTGTGTAGCCGCGCCTGTGTTCGACAGCAGCGGACAAGTGATCGCAGCGATGAGCATCGCAGGACCCGCCTATCGGCTGACCATCGAGCAGTTAACGCAGCTAGCAGCACAGGTGATGCGAGTGGCAGTGGCACTATCGCGGCAGTTGGGTTACATCGCCTCGCGTTAATCGAGGTGGAAGTATTCCTCTAGTTCGATCATGGTTTCGTCGGGGCGCGCGCCACCGATGCCCTCGAAGTAGGGAGCCATAAACTCCTGCCAGCGCTGGTTGATCGGCTCATTCGCCATGCCATTGAGTGAGGCTTGCAGACTTTCTTCTGCTTCGACATACCCGAAGATCAAGCCATCGGGGCGGATGAACAGCGAGTAATTGTGCCAGCCAGTGCGCCGCAGCGCGTCTTGCATCTCTTGCCAGACTGATTCATGGTGCTTCTTGTATTCAACGATCTTATCTTGCTTGACCTTGAGCAGAAAGCCAACACGCTTCATAAGTTACGATTTCCCCCTTCGATCCAATGCGTGAACACACACTCTACTGTACCGCTTTCTGGTGGCTTCGTGGGCGAGTTCAGACGAGATAGGCTACTGCTGAGGGGTAATCATGAGTGATGAAGGTGCTCACCACTCATGAGATGTCCTTAAATGATGAATTTTCCGCCTTCGTAAACGAGGTCGCCATCGGCGTAGACTTTGCCCTCGCGCAGATCGCAAACCATATCCCAGTGCAACCCAGACTGGTTGACACCACCTGTATCCGGCAGCGACTGACCAAGCGCCATGTGCATCGTGCCGCCGATTTTTTCGTCAAAGAGGGTGTTGTTGGTGAATTCCTTAACGCCGTAGTTCATGCCGAACGCCGCTTCGCCAAGTGTGCGCGAGCCGGCGTCCATGTCGAGCATCGCCAGCAGAAAATCCTGACCTTTGGCAGCGCTCGCTTCGACAACCTTACCATCTTGGAAGGTGAGACGTACATCCACCACTTCATTATTGTTGTAGACGGCAGGATAACTGAAACGCACTGTGCCGTTAACCGAGTTTTCGACAGGTCCGGTGAATACTTCGCCGTCGGGGAAGTTCTCGTGACCGCAGCAGTTCACCCAAGTTCGCCCATCGGTGCGGTAAGTGATGTCTGTATCTGGCGCGACGATGTGGATTTCTTTTTTCTGATCCAAGAAATCAACAATTTTCTGCTGGTCTACCTGAACTTTCTTCCACGAGGCAATCGGATCATCGTGATCGAGCAAACCTGCGCCATAAACGAAGTTTTCGTAGTCCGTCAGCGACATACCCGCGTCTTGAGCGTTGGCATTGACGGGGAACAAAGTGCCAGTCCAGCGGAGTTCCTTGCTCTGCATACGCTCTAAGAACCGCTTGAATGCCGCCGACCCCGAGGACTGCCTCAAGGCGATCTTCTTAGGATCGATGCCCGTCATGGACTTCGTGTTGTGATCCGCCCAGATGCTCAGGAAAGCGTCGAAGTATTCTGTCTCCTGCATCCGTAGTTCAGACTGAAATTTAAGCTGATCTTCACTTGCCTCGTCGTAGAAAATGCGGGTGAGACCGTCGATACCGACCTCGACCCGTACATGCGCACCAGCGCGGATCGCTTCGCGGTAGAGGCAGAGGATAAACGGCGCGGCAATGTCTGCGCCAGCGATTTGCAGCTTGTCGCCCGGTTTGATGCCGAGCGAGTAATTGATGATGACTTTTGCTAGCTTTTCGTGACGTGGATCCGCCATGTGCAAAACTCCTTGATCGGTTGATCAATTGGTGTGTTAAGGGCATTAAGCTTAACGCAGCGGCGTGATCTTCCCAATCAAGGAATGCTGGAAGTTTGGTTAGCCCAGCGCCAGCGCTCGGCGTCCGGCTTCTTGCAAGGCGATCATGGCGAGGCGATAAGGTGTCGCACCGTGACTGATCCGTGCCACGCCTGCTTGCGCCATTTCCTTTAACGGCGGTGTGTTGCCCATGACCATGATGTTGACAGGCAGCTTCGACTGCTGGCACAGCGTTTCGATCCGCGTGATGTCGAATAAGCCGGGGGCGAAGAACCCGCTTGCTCCAGCTTCGGCGTAAGCAGCGGAACGGGTGATCGCTTCTGCGAGGTGGTCATCGTTGTGTGTGTCTGGTGCAGCAAGAAGGTAGATATCGGTACGGGCGTTGATGAAGAAGGGGATGCCCGACTCCTCAGCCGCTTGCCGCGCGGCGTCGATGCGCTGGCATTGATCATCAATCGAGTAAAGTCCATCGCCATTGATGATCTGATCCTCGAAGTTCATACCAATCGCGCCCGCTTCGATTGCCTCGGCAACGTTCACCTTGATCTCGGCAGGTGAAACACCGTAACCGCCTTCCATATCGAAGGTGACGGGCAGATCGACGCTTGCCACGATGCGGCGAAGGTTCGCCAGCGCCCAATTGAAGGGCAGCTTTTCACCATCCTCGTAGCCGTGCGCCGCTGCTACCGACCAACTACCGGTGGCAATCGCCTTTGCGCCGATGTCGCGGATCGCCTTTGCGCTGCCTGCATCCCAGACGTTAAACAGGATTAGCGGATCACCTTTGATGTGCAGCTTGGCAAATTGGGTTGCCAGATCGAGTTGGCTGGTCATGTGTATTCTCCTTTTGATTGAGACGGAAGCTGTAAATTACCTCACCTTACAAAACAAAGGCGCTAACGGCAATAACCATTAGCGCCATGTACTGAATCACAATCATTTGTTGCGTGGAGCGATGTTAGCCACCAACGCTGGCGGTGCTTTCGCTGCGCATGTGGATAAAGTTGAGCTTAGAGAGTTCGCGTACCTGCGTCTCAGCACGGTAGGAACTGCGTACCAGTGGTCCACTTTCCACCCACTTGAAACCGAGTTCCAGCCCGATCCGCTTGAGATCGTCGAATTCCTGCGGTTCGTAGTAACGCTCGACGGGTAGATGCTTCTTGCTCGGTTGCAAGTACTGACCGAGCGTGAGGATGTCTGTACCGACGCCCGCCAGATCGCGCATGACTTCTACTACTTCATCGAAAGTTTCACCGAGTCCGAGCATAATGCCCGTCTTGGTCAACACCAGCGGATCCATTGACTTAGCGTTACGCAGCGTAGTCAGTGCCCAATCATACTTATCCTGCGGCTGCACTTTCTTGAACAGCCGGGGCACGGTCTCCACATTGTGATTGAGGATTTCCGGCTGCGCATTCATGACGATTTGCAGCGCGTCCGCCTTGCCCTTGAAATCGGGGATCAGCACTTCGATACTGCAACCGGGGTGTACCTGACGGATGCGACGGATGACCATCGCAAAGATCGGCGCACCGCCGTCGGGACGCTCATCGCGGTTCACGCTGGTAATCACGACGTGACGCAGATTCATCGCTTTGACCGCATCTGCCACGCGGATCGGTTCCGCCCAGTCCAGCGGATTCGGGCGTCCGGTTTTGATGTCGCAGAAACCGCAGGAGCGCGTGCAGACATCACCCATCATCAGGAACGTCGCCGTACCGCGTCCCCAACATTCGCCGATATTAGGACAGTGGGCTTCTTCACAGACGGTGTGCAGCGTTTTGCTGCGCATCAAGCCGCGCACTTGTTCAAAGGTTTCGCCGCTTGGCGCACGCACGCGAATCCAAGGCGGACGACGCTGCGGACGATCCGTTGTAACCGCCTCGGTGGGCGTCACACGATCACGGGTGATCTCGCTCTGTGGCTCGACCATGCCGATGTCGTTGGGAGTTATGAGGTCTGTCAACGTGGGTAGTCCTTAGAACCCGGCGCGAATCAAGTCCGGGCTAAACAATACATCGGTGTTGATGCGTAGACGATCTGAATTATAGCGAACTTACGAACGCAATCCATCATATACAATTGTCAGAGATGATCTGCCAGTGAGGTTGAGCGCCGCCATGAATCGAACGGATAGACTGCTTGCTATCGTGCTAGAACTGCAAGCCAAGAAACAGGTGCGTGCGGAAGACTTGGCAGCGACGTTTGAGGTGAGCAAGCGCACTATTTACCGCGATGTGTTGGCGCTGGCTGAGTCGGGCGTGCCTGTGGTGGCGATTCCGGGGCAAGGCTATTC
The DNA here is from genome assembly GCA_019637555.1 of Anaerolineae bacterium. GTDB lineage: Bacteria > Chloroflexota > Anaerolineae > Aggregatilineales > UBA2796 > JAHBVK01. The sequence goes on along the minus strand of JAHBVK010000027.1, from coordinate 47,013 downwards.
ACTGGTCGAAGGTTACTTTCTGCCACCACTGACCTTCAACGCCGACGAAGCTATCATGCTGCTGCTGGGCAGCGATTTCGTAGGTCAGAACTTCGACGCGCAATATCGCGCCGCCGCGCAATCCGCGAATCATAAGATTATCGCTGTGCTGCCTGATCAACTGCGCCAAGAGGTCGAATATCTGCAAAGCAGCATTCGCTTTTTTGCCGTCAATGCGCCATCGTCGCCAGAAACACTGCAATTGCTGAGGCGGGCAATCATCCAGCGACGAACGGTACGCTTCCGCTATTACGCCCGTCAGGGCGACGGCAATGCCAGTGAGGTCAGCCTACGCGACGCCGATCCTTATGCCATCGTGTTTTTCAGTGGCGTGTGGATGCTTGCTGCGTACTGTCACCTGCGTAAGGATCGCCGCCACTTCCGCCTTGATCGGATGGAGGAGGTGAGCTTGCTCGATAAAACCTTCAAGCGACCTTCCACTTTCCAGATTCGGCGGGGTAATCAAGACGACCGCTCGATTACAGTGCGGGCGTTGTTCGATCACGATACGGCGCGACGGGCGAAGGAGTCGCCGTCGTTCTATCAGGTGGCAGCAGAAGATCGGGCGGACGGCGTGCTGATCACGCTGATGGTGCGGCACGAGTCTGATGTGTTGAACTGGCTACTCGGCTGGGGATCACATGTGCGCGTGCTAGAGCCGGAATCGCTGCGCCAGATGGTGATCCGCGAGGCACAAGGCATCTTGGAAAAGCATAGCTGACCAATTTCTAAAACCCCAAAACGCTGCTGACATACTGTTGTCACTTGGCTCTCTTAGAATGATTTTGTAGTTGAAAAACACAAGCAAGTGGGAGAGCTAACCGTGAACCTGAATTACATCATCGTCTACGCAAATGACATCAACAAGATGACGAAGTTCTACATCGAGGCGTTAGGGATGAGCATTGTGGAGGCTCACTCAAGTCCCACATTCGTCACGCTGAGTTCCGATAGCGGCGCGATGATTGGCTTGCAAGATAAGAGCGCGTCGCAATTGCCGCCGCGTGATGAAACACAGCCGGGAACTGTGGAACTGAGCTTCGCTGCCGATGACGTTGATGCGACGTGGAAGCAGTGGCAACAGAACGGCGTAGAGATGATCACCGAACCGCTGGATCTGCCGTTCGGACGCTATTTCATGGCGAAGGATGTTGAAGGTCATTACCTCTCGGTGTATCGCTTCCGCAGCTAGGGGATCGGTAGGAATAGGCTGATGATCGGACTTATCGCGGCTGATCATCAGCCTTATTGTTTGCCCGTAACTGCCAGCTTGAGTAATTGATCTGCGCGCTGCCGCAGTGCTTCACACAGCGCCGCTGGTTCATGGATCACGAAGTCGAATGAGAATCCCGCGATCTGGCGTGCCAGCCAATCGAGATCGTCAGTGCTGCCGTGAAACACGATACCTTCGGTATCCGGCTCCAACAAGCCAAAGATGCCTGTAATTTCCTTATGTGCGGTAGTCAAATCCGTTTTTAGGAGGAGTTCAAACTCAAATTTGCGCGGCAAGGTGGCGATGCTTTCTACCACATGCCGCAAGGCATCGAAGCTCTTTGGGCGATCAAAGTGGGTAGTAGTCAACGCCGCGTGCGTAATCCGATCAAGTCGAAAGGATCGCAGATCGTGCCGTAAGTGGCAGCGTCCGACCACGTACCATTCGCCGTGATGGTAAGCCAAGCCGTAAGGATCGAAATCGCGTTCGGTATCGTGATATTGGCGGGATCGATAGCTCATGTGGACGCGATGCTGTGATTGCGCCGCGCTGCTCATGGTCAACATCACTTGAGAAGCGGAGGCTGTCTCTACCGCTGGCACATCGAGGCTGATCGTTGCTGTGAGCGCTTGCACCCGCGCCTTGAGATCGGCAGGTAAGACTTCTTCCAATTTGGCGCGGGCGCTAGCAATTGCCGCTACCGAATCTGCTGGCGCTAACCGGTGTGCAGCAAGCAAGCCAATTGCCAGCGCCACCGCTTCGTCGTTAGTAAACATCATCGGCGGTAATTTGAATTGTGCCTCCAATTCGTAAGCGCCACTGCGCCCGCGCTCGGCGAAGATCGGTGCTCCTAAATCTTGCAGCATGGTGACGTAAGTGCGCACCGTGCGGATATTCACTTCCAGGCGTTCTGCCAACTGTGCGCCAGTTAACCTTCCGTGTGATTGCAGCAGCGACAATACGGCAAGCACGCGCGTAGTGGGGTGATACATAGCTCGGCGTACATCCCTTTGGATCCTTGCGATCTGATGTTCGGGATGTTACGCCGTAATGGCACATATCGCTACTCCAAGCGCGTGAAATCCATTGTCCAGTTGGTTTCCCACGTTTTGCCGCCATCTTCCGAGAATGCCTGCTCCCAACGGCAGGAATCGTGTGTATTCACCGTCCAGATGAAGCGCACGAATATTGCCTTACCCTCAAATGGTTCTTGAGCGTAGAACTCGCCGCGACCATCCTTAAAACTGCCGATCATGGGGACTGGTGAGAAGGGATTTACATTATCTGCCCAGACGATGTACCACTGCCGTACACTGGCATCGAAGACGCGGAAAGTCGCGCCGCGCAATTCGCCCGATTCCCGATACATGGTCACTTCGTCGATATTGCCGAGACCACCGAGTATGGGGCGCATTTCGCTGCTGCTCTCGAACTCCTCCCACTCCGTTGATCCTTTGAGCCGCGCACGCAGTCGGCGTTGATGCCCACGCCATTTACCGATCAGAAAATCGAAGTCGTGACGACCATCTTGAATTTGGACATCTTCTTGGATTTGCATGAGCTTGCTCCTATAGCCGCGTAATCTCGTTACAAAGCCACTATAGGAGCTTAAGAGGATGAGATTGATCCTAATTTCTTTGACCCGCAAAATGAGGGGGCGAAACTTCACGTCAGTGTGCTAAAACTGGAAATATCGAGTTGGTATTTCTACACGATGTAGTGTGATTTTGGAGCATGAATCTTATGAGTACAGCAAACACGGCAACGATCGCCAAATCCTCGACAACGATCAATGCACCAGCCAACAAGGTATGGGATGCGTTGACCAATCCCGCAATGATCAAGCAGTATATGTTTGGAACGACGGTAGTTTCGGATTGGAACGTTGGCGATCCGATTGTGTGGAAGGGCGAATGGCAAGGGAAGAAATATGAGGATAAGGGCAAAATCCTGAAGATGGAGAAAGAACACCTTTTGGTGTACAGCCATTTCAGCCCGCTTTCAGGTGCTGCCGACATCCCGCAAAACTATCACATTGTAACGATCAATCTTTCTCCAGCAAGTGAACAGACAATCGTAGCGCTAACACAAGACAATAATGCGTCGGATGAGGAGCGTCAAGAGGCGGAGCAGAATTGGAGCAAGATGCTCGAAGGGCTGAAGAAAGTGGTGGAGAAATAGGCGATTTTTCAAGCCCGGTATTAATGTACCGGGCTGAAGAAATCTGATCTCGAGGTTCGACGATAATTGAGTTCGGTGCTTCAGCTCCCCGTGCCGCTGTAGTGTCGCAACCCCATTAGCCAGACGCGATAGCCGATGACACACAGCGCGATTGCCACCACAGGACCGAGATACGGCAGGATGCCGGGATCTCGCCCCAACAACAGCGTCGCTGGATAGAACGAGGCAAAGCCGTAGGGGATCAGCCACGTCAGCGCGCCACGAATCCAGCTAGGGAAGATGGTCAACGGATACTTGGCGAACTCGTTGTTATCGAACACCGCGCGTGTGACGGGGATCGAATCCATCAGCCAAAACGAGGAGGTCGCCGTGATCAGGTTGAGCGCGAAGAAGATCAGCCCACCGCTGATTACGCCGATCAGCACAAAAACAACGTTCTGCACGCTGAAGGGAATCGCCAGATTGACCATCGCACGGATGATCAGATAGGTGCCGACGAAGAAATAGCCAAGTCCATCCTGACAGAACCGATCCGCCAGCAGATGAAACAGCGGATTGACGGGACGCACCAGAAAGCGTTCGAATCCACCGGCACGAATGTAACTGCGCCCCAATGTCCATAGGTTATCCGCGAACATGTGGTTGAGCGACTTGGATACCAGCAATAAGCCATAAACGAGCAAAACTTCCTCGAAATTCCAGCCGCGCAGACTGGGAATCTGGCGCATGACCACGTAGATGGTCAGCAGACCAGCACTCTGTTCCGCGATGGTGCTGGTCGCGCCGATCAGGAAGTTAGCGCGGTATTCCATGAGCGTTTTGAAGTGCTGCCGCAAAAAGACGCCGTACAGCTTGATATGCCGCCAGAGGGTTTTCATAGTTGCTGCTCCGCTGATGTCACAGCAATGAATTGCCGTGCTGAATGAACGAAGTCCCTGCTGGACTCAACATCTCTCGCGTCAGGTTTAACCAACTTGGTTACTTCAGTTGGATAGTTAGAAGTCATCATCAGGTTTTAACCTCCCTGTACCGTAACTTTGCGGACGGTGAAGTTAAAGACGCGGCGAGAGATTACCGCCAGCACGAGGATCCAGAGAAGTTGTATTGCCCATAGTTGAGGGACTTGTTCGAGAGGAGTCGCGCCGCTGAGGATTGAGACTGGCACATAAAGCGCCTGCGCGAAGGGGAAGATCGCTGCCAGTCCGCGCAACCAATCAGGCATCATTTGCAGTGGCACAATCGCGCCGCTGAGGAAGGAAGCGATGCCGTTACGCATCACGCCGAGTCCCCACACCTCGGTGGTGTAAAACGCCAGACAGCCGATCATCCAATCGAAGAAAAAGACAACCAGTTGACCGAGCAGGGCGGCGATCAGGAAACAGAGCCAGACCAGCGGATTGGTGGGCAGTTGCAAGCCGAAAAAGAGCAGCGCCACTATCGCCAATGGTATGCTGAAGATGAAGGTGATCCACGTTTGTGCCACCACTTGCATGTAGTACTGGATCTGCAGGTCGACGGGGCGCAGCAGATCGATGGCGATTGCCCCTTCGCGGATCGACCAGCCGAGCCACCACATCACACTTTGTCCGGTCAGACCAGAAAATAACTGCGCTAACAAAATATAGTTAATGGTTTGCTGCAAGCTCATCCCGCTGATCGAGGTGGTGCTGGCATAGACGGCGTACCAGAAGAAGGTAATGCCCGCCATGCCTAGCGTGCGCGTGAATAGTTCCATATATACCCAATTGGTGTATTGCAGGAAGAATTTTGGCTGCACAGAGGCAAAGCTCCACCAGATTGAGGCACGACGCTTTATTAGACTTATGGCTTGAGTCATCGCGCACCCTCCAATACGGGCGCGGCAACCGGCTCAACTAGCGATTCAGCTTGCTTGAGCGCACCGTTGTAAATTTGCTTGATGATCGAACTGAGATCAGGTTCGGTGAGCGAGAAGTCACTAACTTCGATCTGCTGCATCAGGTTGGCGGCGACACGGCTGGCGGTGGTAATCGTGCGATCAAAGCGCAGTACCAGCTTGCGCTCCTCCTCAACTTCCATTTCCACGCCTTCGGGCAGATGATAGTTGCCAACTTTTGCCGCTGTCTCGAAGGTGATGGTGCGGTACTTGCCGAAGCGTTCGCGGATCGTGCTCAATGGTCCGTCATAGATCAACTTGCCAGCGTCAATGATCAGTACGCGCTTGCACAATTCCTCGATGTCTCCGAGGTCGTGTGTGGTCAGTATCACGGTGGCGCGTTTCTCACGGTTCTGCTGCTTGATAAACTCGCGGATTCGTTCTTTGACGATCAGATCGAGTCCGATAGTCGGTTCATCGAGATAAACAATCTTCGGTTCGTGGATCAACGTGGCGGCGAGTTCAGCGCGCATCTTCTGTCCGAGCGACATGCTGCGGATGGGGACATGAAGCAGTTCTTTGAGGTTGAGCGTCTCGTTGAATTCTTCTAGTAACTGCTTATAGCGGGCGGCGGGGACTTCGTAGAGTTTTGAGATAGTGTTCAACGATTCGATCAGCGCCAGATCCCACCATAACTGTGTGCGCTGTCCGAAGACGACGCCGATGTCGCGGGCGTTGGCGACGCGATCCCGATGCGGATCACGTTCTAGCACGCGCACCTCGCCGCTGGTCGGCACGAGGATGCCCGTCAGCATCTTGATGGTGGTGCTTTTGCCTGCGCCGTTGACGCCGATATAGCCTACGATCTCGCCTTCATCGATATTGAAATTGATGCCATCGACGGCGACCTTATCAGTGTAGCGTGGTCGAAACAGCGCCTTGAACGCACCCTTTAAACCGGGGTCTTTCTGGGCAATGCGATAGACCTTCCGAGCGTCCTCAACACGAATAATGGACGGCATGGAATCTCCCTCAGTATAGGTAATGTCAAAACTATAGGTGACTCTCATGAGGCGCGCAGTATTGGTGAGATACCACGCGCGGGCGGATTTCCGTCAGGAAGACCTACACGTAGAGGCGGCGAACGAATGGATGGTCATCACCACACCAGTGATGTAAGAACCTGGACAATGTTAAGAGTATAACTTAAAGGGTGATAGGAGTCCAGCAGGGATTTTCTAATGCGTTACTTGACATTTATACATGTTTCCATATTCTTATATATAACTTTTGATATATAAATCATATCATGCTCAAATACGCACTGCTCGGGTTTCTCAATTACCGTCCGATGACAGGTTACGATCTGGAACTGTGGATCAAGGCATCGACGGGGCATTTCTGGCACGCCAAGTTGAGCCAGATTTACACCACGCTGAAAAGTATGGAAGCAGAGGCGCTGATCACGTCGCATGTCGAAGCGGGAACCAGCAGACCGGATCGACGTGTCTACACGATCACGGAGGCAGGCAAAGCCGAGCTAATGGCATGGCTTCGTGCGCCACTAATCGAACACGAGATCAAGAAGGATACGCTGCTGCTGAAGATGTTTTTCGGCTTGCCCGCAGGCAAACAGGCATTACTGACACAGCTCCGCTTACAGCTTGATCTGCACCGCCAACAACAACGATTGTATGAAGAAGAAACGCCGTTAGAAATGCTGCGCTTTCTGGAAGATCAGCCGGAGATCGCGGATCACGCACTGTTGTGGGATTTGGCGCGACGCTTCGGCGTGATGTACGAGGAAACTTACGTGCGTTGGATCGAAGAGTCGATCCGAGTGCTGGAACAAACTTTGTCGGACGATTCCCAAAAGTAGGAGTAATCAGCATGTTGCAGCGCATGATCGAAACCAAAATCCGAGATGGATTCCGCCAGATCAGCAGCGGGGATTTCGCGCCTGTGTTAGCGCAGTTCTCGCCCTCGATCCACTTTTCGTTCATGGGCAATCATGCGATCGGCGGCGAGTTCCATCGGCGCGACACCGTGCAGCAGTGGTTTGAACGATTCCATCGCTTATTCCCCACACTGAAGATCGAGGCGCGTAAGGTTCGCGTGCTTGGTTTGCCGTGGAACATCACTGCCGTGACCAACTTCGAGGTGAACTACACGCTGCCCGATGGCACGCCGTATCGCAATGCGGGCTTGCAGATATTACGTATTCAGTGGGGCAAGATTGTTGAGGATCATCTGACCGAGGACACACAAGTCTTGACGGGGGCACTGGATCGACTGTCGGCGTTGGGCGTCAGCGAGGCGAAGGCGAGTCCGCTGCGCGATTAACGTCTGTAATGCGAATGTCCATCGGCATGTAAGCGTCCAGCAGCGCGACCGACAACTCCTAGACTCGGAATCATCGATCCAAATAGTCCGAGTTGTTACCGATGCGCTGGTTAATCCGACGGATGATCGCGCTGACGCTGATCGGGTCACTGTGCTTGTTGACAGTGAGAGTGGTCGGCGGTACACGCTCAAATCCTATCCTCGCGCTGTTCACCAATCCCAACGACACAGCCTGCGAAATGCCGTGTCTGTTCGGTATTCGCCCCGGTGTGACCAGACTCGCCGAAGCGGTTCAACTGATCCGCACTCATCCATTGACGGGCAGCATGAAACAGATCCCGTGGGGTGAGGGCGGATTGTTCCACAATGAAGTAGGCTTATTCGTGGCGGAAGCAAATGATCAGGTGGTGCTGTTGAGGTTGTACACTAATGCTTCACGCTCGAATTTCCCCGCTGACCCACCAATGAACAATCCCGATCAGGTGGTGATCGTCAAGCTTGATTCGCTGGATCGGCAGCAGTACGATCAAATGATGTGGACATCGCCACACAAGGGATATCAGCTTCCAGCGCTGACCTCGGAACTCCGCGCTATCTGGCAGCGGGCTACATTCAAACGAGTACTGGCGACATTAGGTGCGCCGCAAACGGTGAGTTTGCCGCAACCCTCAAGCTATTATGTGCAATATGGGCGTGATTTTTTGTACCTCACCTATCAGTCGCAAATGCTACAAGTGGCTTTTGCCGGAAACGGCTTTACTCTCAACTGGAATGAGAACTACTTTAGTTGCATAGAGGTGACCACGATAACAGAACGGAATTTGCAGGGTTGTGCCATTGGGCATCCAGATGGGGACGAAGTGCCGTATTTGGGGATGGCATTGCGCTCAACTTTTGAGCGACGCTTACGAGCAAATTGAGCAGAATCAATGGTAGTGGCTTACGATGTTATCAGGACACACGCATGCGATAGCTGTAAGTTAGCTCTAGCTCATGCCGCTCAGCTTTGTGATGTTCATCGAATTGCTCCCTGCCGACATGTGCATATACTGTATGGGTAACTCCCGCCTTATATCAGTAGCATCGGAGAAATAATGCGCAAGCGACTGCTGTTCTGTTGCCTTGTCCTAATCTTTCATGTGTTTGTCTCCACTCCTCTCGCTGTCCCTACTTATGCACAAGGAAGCGATCCGCAGGATGCCTATGTAGAGGCGATTCTGGAAGGTTTGAATGATGAACGTGAAGACGCCAAGATAGCTCCTTTCGTGCTTCATCCAGCGCTGTCAGAAGTGGCAGCCAAGGCGAGTGAATCACTGCTTAAGAAAAATCAAATTCCGAACACAATCTGGGATGATTTGCAAACCGCGAAATACTTCTATCACTCCGCAGACGCGGGGGCGGTGAGTGTGAGCAGCAATGCTACACCCGACGATGTTGTAGCGCGGGTGATCAATGCGGCTAGCCGCCTGTGGCGAAATGAGGAACTAAGCGAAATTGGTATCGGCATTGCCCAAGATGCCGACTGGATCGCCGTGCTGCTGATCGCTGCGGAACCCGTTGATGTCTCGCTGACCTGCGACCCAGCTATTCAGGAAGAGGTGCAAGCGGTACAGCTCGCACAAGCGGAAACAGTGCTAAAACTGACCAATGAGGCACGCATTAAAGAGGGCTTGACACCGCTGACCTTGAATCCGCTGCTGAACGAAGCCGCGCGAATCTATGGCGAAGATATGAAGCTGAACGGCTATCCCAAGATTCCCCATCGCGGTACAGACGGCTCTGAACCGCATGATCGCGTGGGACGCACTGGCTACAACTATATCGGCGTGCGAGAAAATATCCTGATGCGCCACGACCTGAGTGCTGAGGGTGCGTTCGATCAATGGTGGCACAGCCCCTTGCATAAAGCGAATATCTTGGGCGAAGAAGTGACGGAAATGGGTCTGGCGTTCACCTGTAATCCTAAACTGAACGAGTTCTATTACACACAAGTCTTTGCGGTGCCGTTCGAAAACATCAGCAGCAATGATTACGCTACGGAATTTGCCACGCTCGTAAACGAACTACGTGAAAAGGAAGGCTTAGCTGCCTTAAGGATCGATCCGAAGCTGATGGAGATCGCGGCAACAACCAGCGCCTATATCGCGGAAACTCGGAAGTATCCCGACAGCATGTGGACGGACATTCAAATTGCAGGCTACTCCACAGATGACGTCAAGGTTGGCAGCATCTTCCTCGTTGGAAAGCCAGCCGAAGCCCTAGAGTACCTGTTAGGCAAAGGAGATCGTGCGGCATTAATTCGCGGTGCAGACTGGAGCAGCATCGGTGTTGGCATGACCGTCAAAGACGATACCTATTATCTGGTTTACATTTTCGCCAAAGGAGTTAGCTGATTAGCTGTCGATAGCACTCCAGCGTGCGTTCAGCGATGCTGTGCCAACCGAACGACTCACGCATCCATGCTTGAGCATGTTCACCAAGTTTCCGCCGCGCGGCTTCTGGCAGGTTCAGAAGCCGCGCTAGTCCCGCCGCCAACGCTCCGATTTCGCGTTCGACCAGCAGACCAGCGCCGCGCGACTCCACCTCCGGCAGATTGCAGCCGGGCGTTAGCAGCATAGGGATGCCTGCCGCCATTGCTTCCAGTGAAGCCATCGACAGCCCTTCACCAATAGCAGGCAGCGCGAATATATCCGCCGTCCGCAGCGCTGCATCCCGATCCGCACCAGTGAGTATCCCTGCAAAGATCACCCGATCTGCGATCTCCTGTTCAGACGCGATCCGCTGTAATTCGGTTAGCATTCCCTCGTCAGGACCAGCGATCAGCAAGCGGGCGTTCGATCCATTAGTTGCTTGCGCGAAGGCGGGGATCAATAGCTGTATGCCTTTGCGTTCGTGTAAGCGCCCCAAAAACAGCACCACAACTGCATCGGCGGGAATGCTATAACGGGCGCGCAGATCACCAGTCGTCGGCATATCGAGTCGGACGCCGTTAGGGATCACCGTGATCGACGGTACGTGCAGATGCAATTCTTGCCACAAGTTACGCACGTCTTCTGCTTCAGCCTCCGTCAATGCCGTCACAGCGTTAATCCGTCGCATCAGAGGCTTGCCAAACAAAGCATCCCAACCGCGTTTGTTTGCCCTACTACCTGTTGAATAGGGCAAAGTGCCATGCGGTGAGAGGATCACGGGTGCGGGCGAAGTCGGCAGCAAGGTCAGCAGGTTTTCCACCGTGCGTAATTCGTGAATATGGATCACGTCTGGCTGCAACTGACGCACCATCCGCCCGATACCCAAGGGCGTCGAAAGATTTACCCGCGCCCGCAACGCAGGAAGCAGATTGCGAACGCGGAATACCTCCACGCCGTCGATCCGTTCACGTTGCTTATCGATCCGCGTCGCCCGATCCAGTGCATCCGTAGTCAGCACGCTGACGCGATGACCGAGTGCCGCTTGTGCCATCGCTAATCCGGTCACGGCGCTGACCACGCCGCCGAAGGCAATGGCGGGCGCGTAGTAGGGAGTCAAATGCAGAATATGCATAGTGTTGCTCGATGATGATGAAGCTTAGTCAATCCATATCCAACTAAAGTTTGAGACAAAATCTCCGTCCATTTTACTGGCACATGTTCAGGCTTTCGATTGTTCTGCTCAAACCCGTTTATCCGCACAATGTTAGGCATGGTTCGATACTACCAATTAAGCCAGAAACAAAAAGGTGGTTAACATGTCTCTCATCACCAGTATCTATATGGGCACTCCCGTTGCGACGCCAAGCATTTCGATTTCCCGACTTCGCTCCAAGTTGAAGGGACGCGTGATCACGCCCCAAGACGCCGACTACGACGCCGTGCGGATCGGTATCAGCCGTGATTCGGTGCGCCGTCCCGCCTTGATCGTCCGCGCAATGGACAGCAACGATGTGGCGCACGTCGTCACGCTGGCAAATGAGGCGGGCATGGAACTGGCGATCCGCAGCGGCGGTCACAGTCTGGCGGGATTTAGCACCAGCGAAGGCGGCATCGTACTCGACCTTTCGCAGATGAAAGTGATGGATATTGACGTTTCAGATCGCACCGTCTGGGCAGAGACAGGTCTAACAGCAGGCGAATTTACCAACGAGATGGCGAAATATGGACTGGCGACTGGTTTCGGCGACGCTGCTTCCGTCGGTATCGGAGGCTTGACCACTGGCGGTGGCATCGGTTTCCTCGTCCGCAAGTACGGCATGACCATTGACAATGTGCTGGCAGCGGAAGTCGTCACCGCTGACGGACGAATCCGCTACGTGGACGCCAACAATGATCCCGATCTGTTCTGGGCGATTCGCGGCGGCGGTAGCAACTTCGGTATCGTGACCAAGTTCAAGTTCCGTCTGCATCCGGTGAATATCATCGTCGGCGGTATTCTAGTGCTGCCCGCGCAGGCAGATGTGCTTGCCGCGTTCGCTGCACAGGCTGAAGCTGCGCCGGATGAGCTATCTACAATTGTCAACGTGATGCCCGCGCCACCGCTGCCGTTCATCCCGCCGCAGTTTCATGGGCAGCTCGTAGCACTGGCGCTGCTGGTCTACACGGGCGATGTCGAAGAAGGACTGCGCGTGGTCGCGCCCTTCCGCAAGCTGGCAGAACCCATCGTCGATCTGATCAATCCGATGCCTTATCCAGCTATGTACCTGCCCGAAGACCCCAATCACATTGCAGCGGCGGCGATCCGTTCCAAGTTTATCAATCAGATCGATGAACGGACGGCACAGATCATGCTGGATCAGCTAAATAGCTCGGATGCTCCGGTGCGGATCGCGCAGTTCCGTGTGCTGGGTGGGGCGATGGCACGCGTGCCTGCTGATGCTACCGCTTTCGCGCTGCGCTCCAGCCGCGCGATGGTCAACTTCATTGTTGAGTATGCCAACCGCGATGAGGCGGACATTCACAGCGCGTGGGCAAGTAAGGCGCTGGCTGCTCTGGAACAGGATGCGGGCGTCTACGTCAACTTCGTCGCCAACGAGGGGCAGGCGCGCGTTCACCAAGCGTATCCCGATGCGACGTTTGAACGGCTGGCAGAGATCAAGGCGAAGTACGATCCCACCAACTTCTTCCGTCGCAATCACAACATCGCGCCGAAAGCCAAGTAAATCGCGCTAACAAACATCAACTCAGGCGGGCAAGGCAGTAACTGTCTTGCCCGTTTTGCATTCTAGTCGTGCCTCCGCTGTCCATCCGCGCTAGAATCAACGAATTATGTCCACGCCAAGAGTAGAGGCGGCTGCCTATGTCTTTAGTTACGCGGGATACCCAAGACGAACTCGTTCACCTGATCAGCGTGGACAAGACCTACGGGCATGGTGAACGTTCGCTGGAAGCGCTGCACGACATCAACCTGACCATCAAAGCAGGTGAATTCGTGGCGCTGCTAGGACCTTCCGGCTCTGGCAAATCAACGATCCTGCGTATCATCGCTGGACTGGTGGAGCCGAGCAAAGGGCAGATGCTCTATCGCGGTAAATCGCTGCAAGGCGTCAATCCGCACACGGCGATTGTCTTTCAGGCGTTCGCGCTGTTCCCATGGCTAACCGTGCAAGATAACGTCGAAGTGGCGCTCAAACCATTGGGCTTCAGTTCTCTGGAACGCACCAAACGGGCGCTCTCCTTACTGGATCGCGTGGGCTTAGATGGCTTCGAGACGGCATATCCGCGCGAACTCTCCGGCGGGATGCGCCAGAAAGTTGGCATCGCGCGGGCGCTGGCGGTAGAGCCGGAACTGCTCTGCCTTGACGAGCCGTTCTCGACGCTGGACGTACTCTCCGCCGAGTCGTTGCGCGGTGAGATCATGGAACTATGGGTCAGTGGCACGCTGCCAACCAAATCTGTGTTGATGGTCAGCCATAACATCGAAGAAGCGCTGCTAATGGCGGATCGTCTGATCGTGCTGGATAAGAGTCCCGGACATGTGATTGGTGACATCAGCGTGAAGCTGCCGCATCCGCGTCGCCGTAAGGATCGTCCCTTCCTGCAACTGGTAGATCAGGTCTACGCGCTGATCGCAGGTAAGACGCAGACGGAAGCCGAAGAACTAGGCTCCGCACCGGGCGAGCCGGGCAAAACTCGCGCTCTACCGCACGCGCCGATCAGCGCGATCTCCGGTTTGCTGGAGCGCGTTAACGAGGAATTCGCAGATCGCATCGATCTGTATCGGCTGGCGGATGAGCTGGATGAGCCGTTGGATGACATGCTGCCGTCCGTGGAAGCGGCGGAGATGCTCGGTTTTGCCAAAGTGGAAGCAGGCGATCTGACTCTGACGCCACTTGGTCAGACGTTCGCGGAAGCGAGTATTCAGGCACGCAAAGAGATCTTCGCCGCCCGCATCCGCCGCGTTCCTGTGATCCGCTGGATTCGCAGCATGCTAAGCGCTGCTAGGGATCGCAGTCTGCATTGGGATGTGTTCCAGACAGCATTGGCGTTGGAATTCTCGCCCGATGAAGTGGAACGCCAGTTGGATACCGCCGTCAATTGGGGACGTTACGCCGAACTATTCTTCTTCGAGGACGACACCCTGTACATGGATGATCCCGCCGCGCAACCCATCGCTACGAGCAGCGAACAGGCGGGAGAGTAAATTTTCAGTTCGGCACAATCACTATTTACAACGCGGCGATGCTATTCGCTAGGGCGCGACGTACCTCAATGCGGTTGAACAGCCGCCAACTGAGGTTGACCTCGTTGCGTAATTTCTGCTTTTCTGCTTGCCGCGTCGCCAGATAATGCAGCACTACCGTCATCGGCTGTGTTTCATCGGCATCCGCCAGATAGTTATGCATCCGTGCTGTAGCCACACGCGCATCCTGAAGCTCGCCAAGATGATCTTGCAGTGCTTTGGCGGCGTCGATCACAGTTTTGGATTCCTGCGAGAGCACTTCCTCAAAGGCTTCCAACGCATAACGCAATTCTTTCGCCTTGATTCGCAGCGCGTGCAGGGCATCAAAGGTGGCGTTGTCGAGGATCGTCTCGTAAGCGCGCGCAGCTTCTAGCTTTTCGTACAACACGCGCGGCACTACCGTCCGTACCAGCATCGGCAGCGGTTCGGTCACATCAGGATCGTTATCGACGGCATCCTGTTGGGATGTATTCAGAAACTGTGTGAAATTGATCAAGAACTGCTCGAAGGATTCACTATCCAGCAGATTTTCTAATTCAATGCGTGCTGCCTCTTGCTGCTGATCCCACGCGTCAAGCAACGGCTGCAAACCGTCGTGAACATTCTGATCATATTTCTCGGCGTATTTCGTCGTCTTTAGCCGCAGCACATCAACATCACGCACATCGCCTAACGCGCGGGCGACGCGACGCAGCATCTTTCGTGCCTGCTTAATCATCGGACCTCTGTAATAGTCCTCGAAGATCGGGATGGCACTGCGCATCCGCCGCGTCGCCACCCGCATATCGTGTACATCCTTGGGATCGCTGCCCTCGCGCACGCCCGCCTCTTTGGAAATCATCCGCGCGCAGTGAAAAGCGAAGATTTTCCGCCCCGCTTCGCTCATCGTATCGTCGGGCAGCACACCCGGCTTGTCCCGCGGTTCAAGTAAAGTGAGGCGATCTTCAGCGGAAAGGATAGGCACAACGACCTCCGGCAGAGTAGTACAGTAAGTGATAATTAGAAATAACTCTGCTTATTGATTGAATATAGCCTAACACGCGCACAACAAACAGGGGTTTTCCCTGTGTAGAAGGTGTGTAGATTTGGAAATACGCCCGGCTTGCTCTATAATGCCGACAATGAACGCTCGCTTACCTGTTTCACCTTCCTTCACGACTGTTTAGATTTTCTCCCTACACAGAAATTCTTTTTTGAGAAACCTATCAATAAACTTTGATAGGCTGATTGTCGCGTTGTCGCCTAGGTAATCAATACCTTAGCGTAACTGCGACGTGGATCGTCAATGAATGGGAGAGACAATATGCAAAAGCGTATTGCGCTGGTCGCACACACCAACAAGAAGCCGGATCTACTGGAATGGGCACAATTCAATCGAGCGTTGTTAACGCAGCATGAGTTGTATTCAACTGCCTCGACTGGCAAAATGCTAGAGCAAGAACTGGGGTTAACGATCAATAAGCTGCGGAGCGGACCGCTTGGCGGTGATCAGCAGATCGGCGCTAAGATCAGCGAGGGACAGCTCGATCTGTTAGTCTTTTTCTGGGATCCGTTGGAACCACAGCCGCACGACTCCGATGTGCGGGCACTGATTCGCATTGCTGTAGTGTGGAATGTGCCTGTTGCTTGCAACCGTGCCTCAGCGGATTTCATCATCACCTCGCCGCTGATGTCAGCGGAATATCAACGCTACATCCCCGATTACGAAGAGGTCGCCATGGCGGCTGATGCCCTGAGCGAGCTGACACCCACTGCCGAGATTCCACAAACCCTAATTCAATAACATCGCACCGTCCTTTTAATCCACCTCTAGCCTTACCACTAGGGGTGGATTCTTCAAGGGGTATTTGCCAGTTTCGTCAACAGCGCGGCAAGTGTATTGTTCAGCGCCTTATAGCCAGCATCATTAATGTGCATAAAGCTGTCTACATAGGGCGGCTGCACTAATTCGGTCGCTGGATCAACCAGAATGGTGTAGCTATCCAGAACGTAAACCCCCTCACGCTGCAAACTGCGAAGGTGATCGTTTACGCGCTTGATCGCTTCATAAGCAGCATCTGACCACTGCCAGCGGCGTTGAAAAGGCGTCTCTGCTGCCGGAAATATGGTCGTGATCACGACCATAGCGCCTACCTCGCGGCTGCGAGCGATCAGTGCGTCTATGTTGCTGATGCAATCACTGATGATCTGCTCGGCACGTTCGGGGAAGATCGGCACGAAGCGCAGATCGTTGATGCCGACCTGAAGCACTATCACGTCAGGATGCAAGGGCACAACGTGTTGATCAAAGCGTCCTAACACCTGAGCAGTCGTCTGCGCCACGATCCCGCGAGTGATGAAACTAAAGCCAGCGATCTGCGGCGGAGTCCAGCTTTCGGCACGGGAATCACCATAGAACAACACCAGCCGATCAGAAGCAAGAAGAACGGGACGTTCAGTCTGCGGATACTGCGCCAGTTCATAAGGATCGAGGCGCACACTGCCGATCTCGTTGTAATAGCCGCGCGCCAGACCAAACAGAAACCAATTGAGGTAGAGCGATACCGTCAGTCCAGCGATCAGCAGCAGGATCGCGGCAAATACGAGAAGCAGCCCGCGCCGACGGATCATGATCGGCTTGGTTGTTACGGTGTCAAACGGTGAATATCGCGCGGGAACAGTGTCGCCTGTCGCACATTGTCGAGGCACAGCAACTGCGTCAGGAAGCGCTCCATACCGATGGCGAATCCACCATGCGGCGGCATTCCGTACTTGAACGCCTCGAAGTACTCAGCGAAGGCATCCAGCGAATACTTGAAGCGCTGTGCGGCTGCGACATAATCCTCGTAGCGGTGCAAGCGCTGACCACCTGTGATCAGTTCCAAGCCGCGAAAGAGCAAGTCAAAGCTGTTGGAGTGCTTTGGATCGTCGGGATTGGCATGTGTATAGAAGGGACGCTTGACCATCGGGTAGCCTGTGACGAACAGAAAATCGCTGTTGTATTCCTTCTTCGCCCACTCACCGAGGATGCGCTCATGCTCCGGCGCGAGGTCGGGTTCGCCCAGCGCATCTTTGACGCCGAATTGATCGTGCAGCATCTGCTGCGCAGTGGGGAAATAAATCCACGGGATCGACTCCGGCAACGCGGGCATTTCTGCTTCCAGCAGCACAAGTTCCGTTTGATAGTGCTGCGCTAGATGGTTGAGAATGCCGCGCACTACATTAGTCGCCATCGACATCACGTCGAAATGATCGTGGATGAAGCCAAATTCCACATCAAGACTGACATACTGGTTGATATGGCGGGTGGTGGCATGTGGCTCGGCGCGGAATACCGGACCAACTTCGAATACGCGCTCGAACACGCCAACCATGATCTGCTTATAGAACTGCGGACTCTGCGCTAGATAGGCAGTCCGCCCGAAGTATTCCACCGGAAATACGTTAGCACCGCTTTCCGTCGCTGATCCGACTAGTTTAGGTGTCTGAATCTCGGTGAAGTGGTGATCGTTTAGCGTCTGCCGAAAGCCTGCCATCACGCCAGATGCCAGTTTCAGGACGGCGCGTTTCTCTAAAGCACGGTGTCCGACAACTGCGTGATCGAGGAAAACAGGCAGCGTCGCCTTGATATTCTTTTTGTACAACTCGAAGGGCGTCGCTTCGGTGACGGGTGTGATTACCGTAATGCTGCACTGCGTTAGCTCAACGCCACCGGGCGCTTGCGCCGATGCCACTACCGTGCCGACCAATTCCAGCACCGTCTCCGCCAGCATTCCTTCTAGCACCTTGACCTCATCCGCATTCAACACCGCTTGTGCCACACCACTGCGATCTCGCAGCAGCAGAAAATTGACGCCGCCCATCGCACGTAGGCGATGCATCCAGCCGAGCAGACGCACTTGCTGACCGATGTGCGTCTTAATATCCGAGGTGAAGACGCGGGGAAGTGTTGAGGTCATGAGGCAATTTCATCCCTTAATAACATTGCAAAAGGCTGGAAAAAACAAAGTCCCGCTAAGTTACCATCGCCCCAATAGAGGGTCAATAGGCAAAACAGACGTATCGAAGAATAAATCGCGGAGTAGTGAAAACTATGGAGTGGTTTAGCGCACGCGCTCTGGCAGCACGATTTCTGCTAACGATTCCACACCCTGACGGAACTGCTTAACATCCACCAGCGTGCCGCCTTCGGAGGGATTACCCCAGTGGCTAGGGATCACCCATCGCGGACGCAGCACCCGTACCGCCTCGACAGCGTTATTGGCATCCATCGTCTGCCGTCCGCCGATAGGTAGGATCGCCACATCGCAGCGGATTTTGGGCATCTCTGGAATCACATCGGTATCGCCCGCGTAGTACACGTCGTAGTGATCTACCGAGATGACGTAGCCCAAGCCGCCGAATTGCTGCGGATGATGGCTGTTGTAGGCGGGAACAGCCTTGATGCAGACGCGCTCCACGTTCATTACCTGCCACGGACGCAAGATCGTGACGCCATCGACCAGCGTTGCCACCATCGCGTTACCGATGATCACGGTATTGGGACCGCGCAGTTTCTCAATATCTGCGGGAGAGCAATGATCGTAGTGATCGTGAGTCAGGAGGATGATGTCGGCGGGGGTATCGCGTCTCGTGACACGCCAAGGGTCGATATAAATCAGCGGCGAACCGATGATGCGAAAACTGGCGTGACCAAGCCACTCGATACGATCAATCATAGCCTGTCGCACATCCTCATGCCGAAACAATAAACGACCATTGTAGAAACGTTACAGGTTTTTTGCAAGTTGATCTGAAACTTTGTTATACAGACGGGGTTTTAGCTAGGTTCGATCATGGGTGCAACGATTCTCATCCCCGTCACCAGATCAAAAACCTCGAAGCGAAACTCTGGCAGTGTGAGCAGACCACAAGAACTCGATCCCTGCGTGTGTACTCCACAAACCGAGCCGGGGTTGATCACGTATACATCACCTACCTGCGCGATCATCGGCTGGTGAGTGTGCCCCAAGATCAGCACCCGCACCTGCGGATCGATGTCGCGGGCGTCGTTGATGGCATTGTTGAAGGCGCGGCGGTTGCTGTGCGTGTACAAATAGACCGCATCACTGGAGGGAATGCCGTGCGCTACCACGAGATGCGTTTGCTCCTCTGATCCCTCATCGCCCAAAACCAGATTCATCGTGGGCGGCAGTTCATGCAAATATTGAAGTGCTTCCTCAGTCAGTAAGCGCGATGTGACACGCGGATCGCCCGCATAGAACGCTTCCCGCAGCCAACGCTGGTTAGCGATCACCGCCAGATCGTGATTGCCGCGCACACTGGGAATCTCGCGGCTCTTGAAGGTTTGCACCACTGCTTCGCCGTCAGGTCCGCGCTCCACCAAATCGCCCGCGCAGATGATCCGATCTGCGCCGCGTTTGGTCAGCAGTTCCAGCGCCGCAATCAACGACGGTAGATCGGCATGAACATCGGAGATGATCCCTAGCTTCATTGCTCAGCTCTCACCATACTTCAGCATTCCGACACATTCTTCTCAGCACTCAGCACTCAGCACTCAGCACTCAAAAGGGATTGTACCCGAACACCAGCACGGTCACGATCACCGCGATGTTGGGCAGATACAGCGCCACCGCGACGCCCAGACAAATGAACGGTCCGTAAGGGATCGCGGAGAAGCGGCGATATTTTCCACGTCGGCGTTTACGCAGCAAGATGAACAGCAGTGATCCGATCCCGCCGCTGAAGATCATGATGAACAGTGCAGGAATGAGCAGACTCGTACCTAAGATCAGTCCGCCGAGCGTTGCGATCTCCACATCACCGAAGCCGAAGATGGTGCGCCCGATACGTCGTCCGCTGATCAACTGGATCAGTCCACCGAAGACGATGCCGAGCAGATAGATGCCAACGGTAGCGATGAAGGCATATTCCGCGCCTTGCAGGATCAGCCACAGTGGATAGCGCGGATTGATCACTTGCTCGGCAATCACAATCAGGACGGTAGCAAGCAGCGTCTCGATCATCACGAATCGATGCTCCAGATCGATCACCGCGATCAGCACCAGCGGCGGCAAGTAGAGCAGTAAGAACGGCACATGCGATCCCATCGCCGGATCGTTCTGATAGGCAGCTACAATCAACGCGAAACTGACACTCATGCCTACTTCCACCAGTACACGGCGGAAGGTGCGCGGCGGATCGTAAACTGGCTGATGATGCAGTGCCGTGATCAAGCCTGACCAATAGACTGGCGACCAACGTGATCCATCTGCACGGTGGGGGAAGAAGCCCGGCAGTGTCGGTTTGACGGTAGTGAAGGGACTGCTCCGCGCGATCTCGTAGTGACGGCGTGCAGGCAGAAAGTCCGCTAGAAGATTGACTACCACGCCGAGAAGTAAGCCCAGAACACAGGCGATGATGAGAGCCATAGACGATACTCTATTTGACGCTTCTGCGATTCTATTGCTTGAGTCCCGCAGGGACTTCGTTCGTTCAGCCCGGCAATTCATTACCGGGTTACGTTGACCAGTGACGGTGACGGCGGACAGTGTAGCGTAGGTGAAGCGTTTCCGGCTAAGGGTGGCAAACACAGAGTCGTTACATTACAATCCCCACCGCTTGGCTGCGCTTAAGGACATTATGGCTCTCAATATGATCGATTTCGTGCCTATTCTCGTGGTTGGGTTCGCGGCATCGGTAGGTCTGACGCCCGTCACACGCCAGCTCGCGCAGCGCATTGGTCTGGTTGACAAACCGAGTGCACGCAAAATTCATCGCACGCCGATCCCATTGATGGGCGGATTAGCGATCTACGGTGGTTTCATCCTCGCACTGTTGCTATTCAACGGTTGGCCCCGACATATCCTTGAACTCTCGGCAATCGTGCTGGCGACGACCTTTCTGGCAGTGGTGGGCTTCATTGATGACCGCTACGAACTCTCGCCGCGTCTGAAGCTCGGCGCTCAGATTTTAGGTGCGCTTGGCGTGATGTTGGCTGGTGTGCGCGTCGATCTGTTTCAGAGTCCACTGGACTGGTTGATCTCGCTGGTATGGATCGTCGGCATCATCAACGCTACCAACTTCCTCGACAACATGGACGGTCTGGCAACAGGCGTTAGCGCCATCGCTGCTTTCTTCATGTTCATCCTGTCGGTGTCGCAAGGGCAAGAAATGGTCAGCAGCTTGTCGGCGGCATTGTGCGGAGCAGCGATTGGCTTCTTGCTCTACAACTTCAACCCTGCCACTACCTTCATGGGCGATCTCGGTTCGCATGTCTTGGGCTTTTTGCTGGCGGTGTGCGCGATCAAACTGCGCTTCCCAACGCAACCGCTGTCGGTCAGTTGGATGATCCCGCTGCTGGTGCTCGGATTGCCGATCTTCGACACCACTCTAGTCACTATCACGCGACTGCGCGAGGGACGCTCTCCGGCGCAAGCGGGCAAGGATCACACCTCGCATCGGCTGGCGTTCATCGGACTAAAGACCAAGCAAGTGGTGTTCGTCTGCTATCTGGCGTGCATTCTGTTCGGCGTGGCGGCGCTATTGGTCAGCCGTGCCAGCGTCGAGGATGCCTACCGGATCGGCGCGGTGGTAGTGGCGCTGGTGTTGCTGGTCTTTATCTGGCTGGAACTGGTGCGCGAAAAGCAGCGAAAGGCGCAATCCTGAGCAGCAATGGCAATTTATCTGGTCACAGGGGGCGGCGGGTTCATCGGATCGCATCTGGTCGATGAACTGGTGCGGCGCGGCGAACAAGTCCGCGTGATCGACAACTTCAGCACAGGCAAGCTCAATAATCTGGCGCACAACCTCGATAAGATCGATCTGTACGAAGTAGACATCCGCGATCTGAACGCGCTGCGCGAACCCCTACGCGGCGTCGATTACGTGCTGCATCAGGCGGCGATCCCCTCCGTACCGCGCTCGGTAGCCGATCCGCTGGCGACGCATGAAACTTGCGCGACGGGTACGCTGAATATGTTGATCGCGGCGCGGGACGCCGGAGTCAAACGCTTCGTCTATGCCGCATCTTCCTCTGCTTACGGCGACATCGCAGGCGAGTTCAAAGTGGAGACGATGCAGCCGCAGCCAATGTCGCCTTATGCCGTCGCCAAACTGATCGGTGAGCAGTATTGTTCGGTGTTCCATCGCATTTACGGATTGTCCACCGTCGCGCTACGGTACTTTAACGTCTTTGGTCCGCGCCAAGACCCCAACTCGCCATACTCGGCGGTGATCCCGCTGTTCGCCACGCGGATGCTGCGCGGCGAAAGCCCCGTCATTTATGGGGACGGCACGCAATCCCGCGATTTCACTTACATCGACAACGTGCTGCACGGCAATCTGCTGGCGTGTCATGCGGATGCCGCGAAGGTCAGCGGGCAGGTAATGAATCTGGCGTGCGGGGATCGCACTTCGCTACTGCAACTGGTCGATGGCATCAACGCTCTATTGGGAACTGACTGCCAGCCGATCTTCGAGCCAGCCCGATCCGGTGACATCAAACACTCGCGCGCCGATATCAGTAAGGCGGGCGAATTGCTCGGCTATGAACAGCGCATCTCCTTCGAGGATGGACTGGCAAAGACGGTGGCATGGTTCAAGGATCAAGACTCCTCCACATCGCCAAGATGACGGGCGCGGCGGGGATGGAGAACCATCTGCTGCTGCTGTTGCCCGGATTGCGTGAACGCGGCTTAGATGTGCGTCTAGTCGTCCTCACCGAGCCAGACAAGCCGATGACGACGTATCTCGCGGAAATGAACCGTCGCGGCGTGTCTGCCGAGTCGATGATCATCGCCCGCGACTTCGATCCGGCGTTGATCCGCAAGTTGGTACGTAAGCTCCGCAGCGATGGCATCACCGCTGTACACACGCACCTGATCCACGCCGATCTGCACGGCTGGTTGGCGGCGACGCTGGCGGGCGTCAAGCGCATCTACTCCACCGCCCACAACGATGATGGTTTCCGCAAACTGCTGCCTGTGCGCTTGTTTCAGGCATTCTTCTGGCGGCAGATGACGGCGGGCGTTGCCATCAGCGAGGCAGTACGCCAATTCCTGATCCACACCGAGTTCGCGCCAGCGTCGAAGATTCAGACCATTCATTACGGCTTTGATCCCACCGAGATGCCCGCGATTGCTGGTATTCACGAAAGACTCCGCGCCGAACTGGGGATTCCCGCCGATGCGCTGGTATTTGGCTCAGTATGCAGATTGGTCGAGCAGAAGGGGCTGATCTACGCGATCCGCGCTTTCGCACAGGCACAGCTTGGATCGGCGCATTACGTGATCGTCGGTGATGGCGGTCTGCGCGACTCGCTGCGTGCCGAAGCTGCCGCCCTCGGTATAGCGGATCGCGTTCATTTCACGGGTTGGCGGCAGGATGCGCGGGCGTTGTATCCGGCGTTCGATGCCTTCCTGATGCCTTCGCTGTGGGAAGGATTTGGCTTGGTAGCGCTGGAAGCGATGGCGGCACGACTGCCCATCATCGCCTCGAATGTGTCCGCGCTGCCGGAGATCGTGATCGATGGCGAGACTGGCTATCTGGCAGCACCGCGCGATGTCGAGGCGTTGGCGGCACGCCTGAAGCGGATCGCGGACGATCCAACGGCGGCTCAGACGATGGGACAGCGGGGGCGGGATCGGCTGGAACGCGTGTTCGCGGTAAGCAAGATGGTGGAGAGGGTGGCGGCGGTGTATGGGGAAAACGAGTGATGAGGTGAAATACATCGCCGCTTGTTACTCATTGAGGCGTCGAGAGGTTTTCGTAGAACAGTAATCGGGCATTGTGGGGGGATTTAGCGAAACCATCACCGTGCTGTTAGCCGTGCGTTCCCGATGGGAACGGGCGAATATCCTGATGAACGTGCGCGGCGATGATCACGATCTCCCACTTGCCATCCCTGTGCCGCCAGACCGCTGTATAACGTCCCGCGAATACGCCCTCGCCTTCCTGCTCGGCACTCGCCCACCGACCAGTGGAATAGCCGACATCGTTTGAGTCAGCTACCACCACGCTATCCGTCGTCACTGGATGAGTGGCGTAGTTGTTGAAGTAGTTCGTCCATGTCGTCCGACTCCCTTCCTTGCCATAGGCTGGCAGAGGATAGCCCGGATACATGGAGATGCTATCATCGGCAAAGAAACTGACGATCTGCTCTACGTCCTTTATGGCAAATGCCTGTGGGAAGGCGTGGGCGACGGCGTGTAGGGAATCTGAAGACTCGGACATGGCGATCACTTCCTTTCCAGCGATATAAATGGGAGTAGTATACGGACTTTGAAATATGTTACCCCCTCCTCCTGAAATCGAGCGACACTCAATTGCGCTCAGGGATTTCGTTCAGGAGCTTATCATGAAACGCTATTTTCCAATCCTCATCGCCGTTCTAGCCGTCGTTACCGTCGCCGCGTGGAGATCGCAGACGCCCAGCACCACAGTTAAAGTTGTCGAGCGCGCCACCACCGACGCCATAACTGATATTGGTGAAACAGGTGATTCGGTAGGGGACGTCCTTACCTTCGCCAATGAAGTGTACGATGCCGACAACAAAAACGTAGTTGGAAGCGATCAAGGCTATTGCTTGCGCGTAGCGGTAGGCGTCTCGTGGGAGTGTAACTGGACGCTTACACTGGAGGACGGTCAGATCGTGGTGGAAGGACCATTCCTTGATAAGGGCGACTCCGTGCTGGCGATCACAGGCGGTACTGGCGAGTATGCTGGCGTGCGCGGTCAGATGAAGCTGCATGCCCGCGATGACAAGGGATCTGAATACGATTTTGAGTACGAACTGCAATAGAGGATTGTTCAGCGATAGCTGGAGTCGCGTAGGGACTCTGTTCACTCAGCCCGGTAATTCGTTACCGGGTTTTGTTTTGCCACTACGCCTATGCAGCCCACTGTTACGGTCTAAACGCTGATAGTTAGTGCCTTCCCAACGGAATTCCAATTTATGCCTACCATAACCCATTTTTCGCCCATTTTTCCCATTAAAAAAATGGGTTTTAATGGGCGTCAATTTGTACTAGGAGTCGAGGCGTTTTTCGTAGAACAAGCTCAGAGGATCGTGGGTGTAGTCACCGAACGGATCGCAGCGCGTGTAGCCACGACGCTCGTATAGCGCCAATGCTTCTGGTTGGCTGATCCCCGTTTCGAGGCGCAGCGTATTGATACCGGATTCGCGCGCTAACGCTTCTAAGTGGTCGAGCACGCGGGAAGCGATGCCCTTACCACGTGCCGACGGCTTGACGTACATGCGCTTGATCTCGGCATAGTCATCATGCACGCGGATCGCACCGCAACCGACAGTTTCATTCTGGTGGCTGGCGACGAGAAAGCGGATGTTAGGCTGCATTAGGGCGCTGATGTCGAGCAGATGATTGCTTTCGGCGGGGTAAAGCTGAGTGAGGTAGTGGTCGAGTTCGTTGATCATGGTGATCACATCGGGACGATCCGGGGTGGTCATCTCTACTGTGATGTCGGACATTGATCAGCAATCCTCGTGATGATTTGTATCAGTTTCCCCTGAGGGGAGAGCCGGGAAGCCCCTCAACCGCCCGACTCTCACCTCAACAGGAGGAAAACTGGAAGCTCGCATTGTTATAAACAGGTCGTCGATTTAATAGTCGAAGTACAGCTCGAACTCGTAGGGATGCGGACGCATCGATACGGGATCCGCTTCGCTGAACTTCTTCCACTCGTAGTACTTATCGATCAGGTCAGGAGTGAACACATCACCCTTGAGCAGGAAGTCGTGATCCTTTTGCAGCGCCGCCAGCGATTCGTGCAAGCTGCCGGGAGCAACAGGAGTCTTCTTGCCCGCTGTGTACAGATCGAAGTCAGACGGCTTGCCGGGATCGATGCCTTTCTCGATGCCATCTAGACCAGCCATCAGCATAGCGGAGAACGCCAGATAGGGATTCGCCATCGGATCGGGAGCGCGGAACTCGATGCGCTTCGCCTTGGGATTATCGCTGTACATCGGGATACGCACGGCGGCGGATCGGTTACGCGCCGAATAGACCAGATTGACAGGCGCTTCGTAGCCGGGGACCAGACGACGATAGCTATTGGTGGTCGGCGCACAGAATGCCAGCAGCGCGGGCGCGTGCTTGAGGATGCCGCCGATGTAGTTGATCGCCAACTTGCTCAACAGTGCGTAGCCGTCCTTATCAAAGAACAGCGGCTTGCCACCCTTCCACAGGCTCTGGTGGCAGTGCATACCGCTGCCGTTATCACCGAACAGTGGTTTGGGCATGAAGGTCACGGTGTAGCCATTCATCATGGCGACATTCTTGATGATGTACTTGTAGATCAACAGTTGATCCGCCATGCGCGTGAGCGTGTTGAAGCGCATGTCGATCTCCGCCTGACCAGCGGCGGCGACCTCGTGGTGATGTACTTCCACCTCGATGCCGACGGACATCAGCGTTTTGACCATCAGGGAGCGCAGGTTTTGCAGCTTGTCGGAGGGCGGAACAGGGAAATAGCCCTCTTTGACGCGGTTACGGAAGCCTAAACCCATATCGCCAGTTGCCCACGGCGACTCGTCAGAGGAGACTTCGTAAAACGAGCTGTGCATCGAATTACCGTAGCGCACGCCCGTGAAGATGAAGAACTCCGCTTCGGGTCCGAAAAATACGGTGTCCGCAATACCCGTCGACTTCAAATAGGCTTCGGCGCGCTTGGCGACACCACGCGGATCGCGGCTGTAGGGAACTTTGCTGACGTCATGCACATCGCAAGTTAGGCTTAAGGTCTTGGTTGCCATCACCGGATCGATGAAGGCACTGCTGACATCGGGGAACAGCAGCATGTCCGATTCGTTGATGTCCTGAAAACCGCGAATCGAGGAGCCGTCAAAACCAATTCCCTCGTCAAACGCATCGGCATCAAAGCTGCTAAAGGGGATGCTGAAGTGCTGCCATACGCCACGCACATCTACGAACTTGACATCAATTTCCTCAATGCCCTGATTTGATGCCCATGTGAGCAGCTCGGTAGGCGTATTGACGCTCGAACCGGGTGTTAGCGTGCTTTGTGCCATCTAAGTTTGCTCCTAAAAAATCGCTGCAAAGTCCGTAAAGAACGGGATAATGCCTAGTATAAGAAGCAGCGATGGGGTTTGACTTGGGATAACCTGTCAGAAAAAGAGTCGGAGTTTTTCGGGTAAAGTACCGAATCACAGAAAAACTACTCAAAACGAGCTGATTTTGCATAAATTCTAGAGTAAAAGCAATGATTTTTCATGAATTCCGGGTGGATTCCGGTTAAAAATCAAGGGCTGCTCTATTTTTACCGATAGAGCAGCCCTGTCTTAAAAACGATGGTAAACGGTCAACGAGGTTTAGTCGAAGACATCAAAGATGTCGCTGAGAAATCCACGTTTGCGTTTCTCTTTGTAAGGATAGCTACGTGACTCCGAGTCGGGGTAGCTGGTATTGGTGGTGCGGCGATAGTCGTCATCATCATCATCCACCTCTGCGGTGCGCAGATGAGACGCCGAGCGTTCGATAATCTTGTCCAGTTCACCGCGATCCAACCATACACCGCGACACTGCGGGCAGTAGTCAATCTCGACGCCCTGACGATCGGCGATCTTTAAATCCACCGTTGAACAGACCGGACACAACATCTAACATCCCTCCATTGAAACATACGATAAAGCTCTCGGTATTCACTGTACAAAAGTTAGCAAAAGCAGTAGACAGACTGTACCCCCAAAAACGAGGGGAGTTCTAGCGATAGCTGAAGTTGGAGTATGATCGGGCAGATGGATAACACACCAGCAAGCCCGTTTGATGCCGTAGCTGCACGCTACGATAGCGAAGCAACCGATCCGCTGATCAGTCGCTGGCTGCGGGGTCGCGTGTGGAAATGGCTGGCAAGCCTATATCCGGCGGGGTCGCGCGTATTGGAGATTGGTTGCGGAACGGGCGAAGATGCAGTCTGGCTGGCGAAGCAGGGTGTCCACGTCACCGCTAGCGACGTCAGCACGGAGATGTTGGTACAGGCGCAACGCAAAGCAGAACGCGAAGAGGTAGCAGATAGAATCAGTTTTCTGCAACTTGATCTGGCACAGGCGGCTCACTGGGAGTTGCCCGGCAGCTCGTTTGACGGTGCATACTCGAACTTCGGTGCATTAAACTGCGTGGAGCAGTGGCGCGATCTCGGTGTGGCGCTGGCAGCGGCGGTGCGTCCGGGCGGAAAGATCGGATTTGTGGTGATGCCACCATTTTGTGTTTGGGAAAGCCTGTGGCACGCCACGCACGGCGATCTCAAGACGGCAACTAGGCGTTGGCGCGGGCAAAGCATGGCTCAGATCGAGGGTGTCCGCTTTCCGGTATATTATCCGGCGCCACAGCGCTTGAGGCGCGATCTGGGATCGGCGTTTGAAGTACAGAGTCTGCGCGGACTCGGCGTCTTTCTGCCGCCAAGCGACATTCAGCCTGTGGTGGCGAAGCGCCCCGCGTTTGCTAAATTCTTGCTAAGGCTAGAACGCTTGACTGCTGCATTACCGCTTTTCAAGCGTATTGGTGATCATTATTGGATTGAGTTGAAGCGATTATGAAACGTAAATCTGTACTGTCAGTTTTCCTGCTGCTGGTGGTTTCACTTGCGTGTAACGTGAGCGTGGATATTTCTGCTAGTCCGCAGCCCGGTCAACCGATAGCGCCGACGATCCAAATTGACATGCCGACACTGCCACCAGTTGTTGGCAGCAATCCCAATGAGGCGTATGCGACAGTGGTTGATGTGGTCGACGGAGACACGATCAAAGTCAATCTGAATGGGCAGGTGTACTCAGTGCGTTACATCGGTATGGATACGCCAGAGATGACCTTCGGCAAGAATGAGCCGTTCGCACATGAGGCTTACGAGTTCAATAAGTCGTTGGTGCAGGGCAGGCAAGTGCTGCTAGTTCGTGATGTTTCCGAAACGGATCGCTATGGGCGTTTGCTACGTTATGTCTATGCCGACGGCATTTTCGTGAATGCCGAATTAGTGCGGCAGGGACTCGCCAGCGCTGCCACTTTTCCACCGGATGTGGCGCATCAGGCAGAGTTCACTGCATTGATGAAAGAAGCCAGAGAAAATAAGCGGGGAATGTGGGCAGATAGCTAACAACACACAATTCACAAAGTTTTCGGTGTCTGCGGCGTCAACTTTCTCAGCATCCCTATTATGATAGAGTTCGTGGGAGCGTGATGTTATGCCGTACAGTTCGGTTGTGGGGATTGTCGCGCCGGATTATATGGGCGAGGCACTCAATAGCGATTACTATCTTCGGATGCTGCGCGGGCTAGAAAATGAGCTGGCGCTGTCAAGACGCAAAGTCTTGCTATTCTTGCGCGCCGAGCAACTGATCGATTTGCCCGGCTTACGTGAATGGATTGAGAAATCTGCTGTCAGCGGCATCGTCAACATTACCAGCAATAACTATGCTGGTGTGGTCTCGTTGTGTCAGCAGAGCAGGCTGCCTTGCGTGCAAATTGATCACCA
This sequence comes from Anaerolineae bacterium, assembly GCA_019637555.1. Classification (GTDB taxonomy): domain Bacteria; phylum Chloroflexota; class Anaerolineae; order Aggregatilineales; family UBA2796; genus JAHBVK01. The sequence goes on along the minus strand of JAHBVK010000027.1, from coordinate 17,245 downwards.
CAAGCAATCCGACGAGGATGCTTGCCCTACAGTAAAGATCAATAATCGTGGCGCAATACTAGCGGCAGTAGATCATCTTGTTGATATCGGACATCGACGGATCGGGATGGTAACAGGAAGACCTGAGAATCCCGCCGCACAGCAGCGTTTAGAGGGTTATAAACACGGCTTACAGTACGCCCATATTCCCTTTGAGCCTGGGTTATGTCGTTATAGTGACGCCAATTGGGACAGTGGTCACCAGATGGCGCTAGAATTGCTGTCGCTACCTAATCCGCCCACCGCATTAATCGCCTTCAACGATACGGCGGCGCTTGCTATGATGGCAGCGATCCGTTCACGGGGACTAGAGCCGGGTAGGGATGTCTCGGTGATCGGATTCGATGATATGCCGTTCGCGCGGGAGAGTAATCCGCCGCTAACCACGATACGTCAACCGATTGAGGAGATCGCAAGGCAAGCAGCCCACTTGATTGGGGATTTGATCGACGGCTGTTTGACCGAGAATGAACGTACTGTCGAAACCGCCTTGATCATCCGGCGATCTACGGGACCGATCCATAGCTAAGATCGGTTTAGACTGTAGATCACACCGGCATCAATGTCGATGACTAGCAACGCCGCGCGATCCGGCGTCACGACGAGGGCGACAGGTCGCTGGAAGCCCAGCACCAGATCGCTGACGCCGCCAGATTTGGGATCGACACTGACTAGCTTCTGCAAGCCCCACAATGACACGATCAGGTTGCCGTCGTAGAATGCTAATCCAGTGGGCGTTGACTGCGGCGGAAAGGTCGCCAGTGGCACATCGGTATCGGCGCAATACGTACGTTCGCCACCGAATGCCGCATTCTCTTTCTGATTGTCGTAGCAGCGGGGCCAGCCATAATTGCCGCCGCGCCGCACCACGTTCAACTCTTCCGGCGGTTGCCCAACTCCTGCGATGGCTCCATCACCAATTTCCGTTGCATACATACGCCCGTTGTCAGGATTCCACGCGAAAGAGTAGGCATTCTTCAAGCCGCGTGCCACACGTTCCAGTTGCAGCGACGGTTCGTCCGGCTTGGCAGCATAGATCAGACCAGAACTATCAGGAAAATTCTCGTTGCCAGTGCTTTGAAAATAGAGTAAGCCATCAGGACCAATGGCAATCTGCCCATTGCTGCGACCATTGAAGGGCAGCGCTTCAGTCACTTGCTGTGGAGCACTAAACGCGCCAGACGCATCAGGGCGGCTCATTAACACGTACTCACGCGAGACGATGTAGATCGCGCCATCTGCCCATGCTAACCCCGTCGGCTTGAGCAATCCGCTAATTACGACAGTGGTTGTGCCATCCGCATTGAGGCGCAGCACTTGACCAGCGGCATCATTCTCGCCACTGTTTAGCTGGGTGATGTACAACGTGCCGTCAGGGGCGAAGGCAGCGTGCGTTGGCTGGCGCAAGTCGCGGACCATGATCGAAGCGTGCCAGCCATCTGGCAATGCGAGTCCGGTGGCATCATCCGTCGCACGGATCAGCGAGGAAGTCATTGGCACGGGAATCCCCGATCCGCAACCCGCACAAAGCAGAAGCAGTACCAAGAGTAATCGTGTTTTCATGACTCGATTGTAACGTCGTGAGCAGCTTGGAACGAAAAAGCCGGAAGTTAGCTTCCGGCTGCGTTTGCACACTTTATTCATCCTAACCGCTTGTTACGTGGCGGCAGTTGATGTCGAGGAGGTAGAGGTCGTCGAAGCGGTACTGCTCTCCGACTTGGATTCCGTCTTGGTCTCGCTTTTCGTTTCCGACGCACCCTCGGTCTTGCTTTCCGACTTTTCGGCTTTGGCAGGGCTAGAGGATACGCTTTTGCTCTTGCTATCGTTAATGTAGAAGCCCGATCCCTTGAAGATGATGCCCGTTGCACCAATTACGCGGTGAGTTTCGCCGCCGCACTCCGGGCAAACTTTGATCGGAGCATCTTTGAATGATTGTGTGCGCTCGAAGCGTACTCCACAAGTTTTGCACTGATACTCATAAACCGGCATAGTTGAACCACCATTACCACGTTAATGTTGAACGAACTGGACTTCAGAATTATTTATTGTAGCAGAGAAGCGTTAGAAAAATATCGGAAGGTTGCGCGGCGCGATCAATCCCAGCGGTTCGCCACTAATAAGCGTCGCACCATGCGCGTAAGTTGGTTCAGGGTATCAGCACGACGCTGCAAGACGACTACACGATCCGGCAGTTCTTCCAACCGCAATTGAGATAAACGGCTGACGTCCGCGAGGATCATCAAAGGTGTGGTGGCAAGCCACGAGAATCTGTCGTTGTGCTGCTTTTCCAACCACAATAAGGCATCGAAACCAGTCTCTGGATCGTCGTAAGCAACGATCAAATCCGGGTGATGCTGATGTGCCAGTTCAATACCTTGATCGTAACTATCTGCTTCAATCACGTCGTAGCCGATTGAGGCTAAGCGATCATGGTAAGGATCGAGCGTTGAAGATGGTTTATAGACTTTAAGGATGCGCCCGCTTGGAGAAAAGCTAGAGCCTGCATCCCTGTCCCTGTCCTTATCGTTGATGGTAATGGCAAGCGCACTCATGAACCCGCTGTATCCTGTGCTGCGCCGCGCAATGCGGCTTCGACTGACGAATAAAGGTGTTCCCCTATCTGATATAACACCAAACGTTGCGGAAAGCGTCGCGTAAATTCGGAAATATCCGCAACTTCAAAGACACGGGCGACAATTACATCACTATCGAGGAAGGGGCTGGTCAGTGCCATTGCCGTCGCATGATCGCGCCAGTTATCCTTAATCGTGGGATCAGGATTCCGCAGTACCACGATCAAAATCTGCTGTCCCGGCTGTCCGTACTGCTGGCGCATCGCCTCGATCTGCGCGATCTGTTCACCGCCTACTTTATTATAACGCCATAAGCCGTCATTCCATTCGGGTGGCAGAGGTTGGCGCAAGCGTGCTGGCGTAAAACCAACTAAGCTCAGTCCACAACAGATCAATAGCAGAACGTAGACCGGACTCCAACTCTGCCAAGCCGCTTTCAATTTCGTAACAAAAGCTGCATTGGCGGCGGTTGATGCCAACTTACCATTCAATAGCCGTGCCAGCGCCACGATGCCATAGGCGGAGACCAAACAAATTGCAAAAGTCGCCTCGTAGTAATAGCGCACACTATATGCCGCTGATCCGTTGACCGATGAGCCGATCCAGTACGCCATCTGTGCCATCACAATGCTAACCAGCAGTGCAAAGAGCAGCCAGATCCAGACCCGCCGATGACCCGCCAGCAAGCCGAGGGCGATCAGCAGCCACGCTAAGCCTGCACCAGCACCCCAGCCCGTCATCTTAGCGATGATGCGCTCTAAGCTAGGATCTAGTGTGAAGCCATTAAGATCACGGAAGTAGAATTGCAGATCGTTGCGAGCGTTACGCCAGCCTTTGGTTAGCGTGTGCCCTTCCTGCTGATTCGGTCCGTAGCCGATGCCAAAGCCGACGCGGTCATAGGACCATTGAAGTGTGTAGACATTGGTGCGCCAGTCTCCCGTCCAGATGTAATTGAAGAGGGGCCACAGCGCGGCAACTGGCGCGGCGCAGATCGTCAGCACGACTAGCGGCACGAATAGTTTGAGCAGACGCTGGCGCGTTGATTGGCGGATCAGCGTGGCGATCAGATAGAGCAGAGCGTGGAGAGCGACGGGCAAGGCAATTGCTGCCGCCGTTAGCGGGCGCGAGATGACGTTCAAGCCCAAGGCGATTCCTGCCACTAAGCCCCAGTGATAGCGCCAGCGATCCGTTTTTAGCAAGCGCCAATAGGCGTAGACAAAGAGCAAGGTCAGGAACATGGCGGAAGGGTGACTCATCAGTGTGGCGTTGAGCAGCAGCGCCATCGGACTGAGTGCGAGCAGCAAACTGCCGACCAAGCCCACCGTTTTATCGAATATTTCGCGTCCCAAGCGGTAGGTTAAGGCGACGTTGAGCATGGCGAACCACGCATTCACGATCCAAGGGCTGTCGATAGCGGCTCCACTTGCCAGCAGTAGGGGCCAGCCGGGTGTATATTTGCCAAAACGCTTGGCAACGCCATCGCTGCTTTGTTCCGGCTGGATCACGAAGGGCTGCCAGAAAATCTTGACAGGTTCGTTGCGGGGAACCCATGCCTGCAGACGGGCAAAAATCCGCGCCTGATAGAGATAGGCAAACTCATCTTCCAGATGTGGCAACCGCTCGAAGACCGTGCGGTTGACGAAAATCGAAGCGGAGAAACTGAAAAACAACAGGAAGATTACAGCGATTGTGTGAAGATTCAAACGTCTCATCGGTTACAGCACCCATCCTCAGTCTGCACAGTGTACCTCAATGTAGTAACAGTATGGTTGCTGGTTCGCGGGTGTGATGCTAAACTGAACCACAGTAGTGTGAAGTGAGGCTGATCCCCATTTACGGCTATTGTGCTGAGAACGCGCTGCAAGGCAGCAGAACACAACGCCGTATCTACGCGCAGTGGAGGACAACTACATGCGTCGAACGCTTTTTCGTCAATTAAGCCGGATCGCCGGATTGTTAGTGTTTGCGCTGTGCGCTAGCGGCTGCTTTCAAGCTGTTGGCGCGGCTTTGTTAGCCACCAGCGTACCGGGTAACGACACCATCCCCACCATCGATCCGCTGACCATCGACGCGACCAACACCGCGATAGCAGCGCAGCAGACACAGGCGGCAGATCAAGCAGCGCTTGACGCCACCAACATTGCGTTGACCGAAACGGCATTGGCTCCTATTCCCACAGAAACGCCAGTGGGCGATACCTTTGCTGAGACTGCCACACCGGATTTGCCAACGTTGCCGCCGTTCGATGCTCCTACCAATACGCCGCAGGAAGTAGCGCAACTACCAACCTCAACAGCGACGGAAGTGGTGATTATCCAAGCAGCGACATGGACTCCGCAGCCTACTCAGACGCCGTATCCGACACAAACGCCGCTTCCGACTTATACGCCGTTCCCGACCTTCACACCATTCCCGACTCTGATTGCGGAACTGCCCACGCAGCCGCCACTGGTGATTGGTTTCCCGACGCCAACGCTGTACATCCCGACGCTTGATCCAGCGCTGGTGCCCGGTTCTATCGCGGCTGCGACTCAGCCCGCCGTGACCGCTGTCGCGCAGCTCGATCCGGCACAGCAAACTCAGGAAGCACTGTACCTACAGGCAACGGCGATCATTGCCACTGTGACAGCGCAAGCAGGCATTAATTTGACGGCGACTTCGGTGGCACTTGGCACACCGATGGTTTCTGTCCCCGGCGCGACGGATGTGTTCCCACCAATCGGTGCAACGGCTGGTCCAGGTGAGATCGTGATCACCACCACGCCACAGGGGACATGGGGTGCACCGGGTTCCGGTGCTTCCGGTCCAATTGACGCCAACGGCATCTATACCGTGCAAAGCGGTGACACACTATACAGTATCGGACGGCGCTTCAATACCACCGCTAACGCTATCGCAGCAGCGAACGGCATCACCAATCCGACGCTGATCGTACCGGGACAGCGGTTGCGTATCCCCGGCGCGTACGTCACCTCGACTCCGCCGCCAGTTGTGCCGCCCGCTGGCATTACGCTGGCTCCGGGCGCGACGCTTGATCCGAACGCCACTGTGATCATCATCACGGCAACGCCAAGCGGCAGCGCGGGCAGCGGTCAAACATATGTGGTGCAAGAAGGCGATACCCTGTTCAGCATCGCCATGCGCTTCCGCGTCACCGTCACCGCTCTGGCGCAGTTCAACGGCATCAGCAACATCAACTTGATCTACATGGGTCAGACGCTGCGGATTCCGTAAGTACAAAGTTAGCTTCGCTTCTCAGCCCCTCTCCATCGCTACGGCAGTGGAGAGGGGAGTTTTGTTTATAGCGGATGTCAACATGCCAGATTTCACCGAGAAAACATTGAATAGTGAGTCAATCTACAGCGGACGCGTGATCAAGCTGCAAGTTGATTCCGTCGAACTGCCCAACGGTCAGACCTCTAAGCGCGAAGTGATCAAGCATCCGGGCGCGGTGGCGATGGTGCCAATCGATTCGGATGGTCGCGTCATCATGGTGGAGCAGTACCGCTATACCATCGGAAAAATGACACTGGAAATCCCCGCTGGTACATTGAAACCCGATGAAGATGTGGTCGTTTGTGCTGAACGTGAGCTACAAGAGGAAACTGGCTATAAGCCGGGGAAACTGGTCAAACTGGGGGCGATCTACCTCGCTCCGGGCTACTCCACCGAACTGATCCATCTCTTTCTGGCGACCCAGTTGGTCGAGTCGCCGCTGAATATGGACGAAGATGAGTTCATCGAAGTGAAGCGCCTCAGTTTCAGCGAAATTATCGCACAGATCGCGGAAGGCAAAATTCAGGATGCCAAGACCATCTCTGCCATTATGATGGCGCGGCAGAAGCTGGAAAAATAGTGCTGGAGTGCCACAAGTGCTGAGTGCTGATGGAAGATAGTACCAGAGTGCCAGAAATGCCATGAGTACTGGCGACAAGGAAAGAGGAAATATGGATTTGCTATACCGCTGGTTAGGGTTTTACGTCAAAGATTGGAAGAAAATGGTCGCTTTCCTGCGCGACACACTGGAGTTGAAGTTACAGAGCGAAGATAACGACAGCACGTTGTTCGTAACTGCAAACGGCTTTCAGATCGAAATTTTCGATGCTGCACAGCAGCCCAATGCCGAGCAGCTACTCGCCAGCCAGAATCATCTGATGATCGGCTTCAATGTTAGCGATCTAGACGCGACAGTGGCAACCTTGAAAGATCGCGGTGTCAACTTCGACATGGAAGTACAGACCCGCGCTTGGGGTAAATTCGTGTATTTCTCCGATCCCGAACTGAACCAGTGGCAGTTATTCCAATACAACCGCAAGAAGGAAAAGGAAACTGCCGCTGAGAGTAAAAGCAGTTAGAGCAAGTAGCTAGGTTATCTAGAATCCCGGCAATTTATTGTCGGGTTGAACGAACAAAGTCCCTGCGGGACTCCAGCCTCCAGTGTTGACAGCTGATCACCACTCCCAAAGCTGTCCCTGCCAATCGCGCATCACGAGTTGATCCTCGTCTGCCAGTGGTTCAAGGAAGTAGTTCAAGGCAGGGGCAGCGGCTTCTTCTGGTTCCATGTCGCCAACTGTCCCCTTGCTGCCGCTGATATACGATTTGATCCATCCCGGATGGTAGACGCGGAAGGTGTAACCATCAGGGCGCAGATAGTTGAATAGTAGGCGGGTCGCCATATTCAGCGCTGCTTTGGACATGCAGTAGCCGTACCACGCTTTGCGCTGGGCGCGACCAATGCTCCCCGCTTCCGAAGACACGAAACACATCCGCTTCAACGTCCCCCGCTCCATCAGAGGCAGCAGCGCCTCGACAGCACGCAGCGATCCTAGCGCATTGACATCGTAGAGGCGTTTCATCTCGTCGTAGTCTTGAGCCTCGCGAATCGGACGTGTTTTGGTCGGAGTATTCACGCCTGCGTTGTTGATCAGCAAGTCCAAGTGATCGGCGAGCGAAGCTACCGCTTGCGCCGCTGCTTGCGCCGATTCGATGGAGGTAACATCCAGCCGGATCAGGTGCAATCTATCGGGGTATGCGCTTCTTAACTCAGCAAGTTCATGCCATGCAGTCAAATGCTGACCAGCAAAGACGCGCCAGCCTAGCCGCAGAAGTCCGGTGCACAACGCCAAGCCGAGACCTCGATCCGCACCCGTGACGAAGGCATGAAACGGCGGGCGAGGATCAAGATCGGCTCTCATGAGGCTTTATTGGCGTCCTGCTGCACGCGCTGCGCCACCTGATGCCCTAACATCACGGCATAATTGGTGCCGCGATCCCACGGATAAATCTGGCTCATGCTGGCAAGATACAATCCCTTGATTGGCGTTGCCAGATCGGGGATGTTGCGTGAGTGGTTGACTTCGGGGATCGGCTGCGCGTAGGGGGCGCGGTATAGCCACCAGCGGCGAATCCACTCCCGTTTGAAATCAGGACGAACCTTTGCGAGTGCGCCGATGAAGCGATCCGCCAGTTCGTTCTCGCTCAGTTTGAAGTATTCATGATCAGCGGGTACGTAGTCGCCTAAGTACAGCAGATGATCGCCACCGTAGTGCGCCCGATCCATGTAATTAGTGTGTTCCACCAGCGCAAGGAATGGGAAATCGCTCTTGGATTTATCGGGACTGCTGGCGGGCAGATTTAGCCAGTAAGTGCCATCAGTCATGAACTGCCGATCCAGCGCCACCACCAGCACTACCGCGCCCATGCTCCGCAGTTTGCGTAGCTGATCGGTGTAGGGAGAGGGAATATCGGGAGCGATTTTGAGTAAGGCGAGCGGTGAAGTAGTGCTGATTACGGCGTCGAAGGTGAGCGTCTCACCGTTGGCAGTGGCTTGCAACTGCGATCCTTCGCGGCGAACGTTCTGCACAGGCGCATTGAAGCGAATGGTCACACCCATTTCGATCAGCTTTTGCGCGAAGGTGTCCAGAAACTTCTGGAAGCCGCCGACAAAAGTACCGAGATTAACTGTGCGAGTGTAGATGCGTGCCCAGAACCACGCCATCGTCACTTGGTTGTATAAGTCCCCGAACTTGCCGATCAGCATTGGACGCCACAGCGTTTCGTAGGCATCTTTACCCATGTAGCGGATCAGCCATTCTTGGGCAGTGTACTTCTCCATTTGCTGCCAGTTGCGCGTCAGCCGCATATATAAGCCCGTCAACCCGAAGCGCACTTTGGGGATCAACGGCAGATGCGGGAAACTCAGCCATGCGCGGACGTTATCGAAGGGGAATATCTTGCCGCGCGACCACATTGAGGTTTTGGGACGTGGGAACAATACCTGATCGCTCAAGCCAAGTTCCGCGATCAAGTTGAGGATGTCATGATCGGATTGGAACCAGTGATGATAAAACTTCTCTAGTTGCCAGTCCCAACCTTCATCCTTGAAGCCTGCCGCCAACCCGCCAACGCGATCTCCTGCCTCAAAGATCGTCACCTGATGTCCAGCTTTGACGAGATCGTAGGCGGCGGTCATCCCCGCGGGACCCGCCCCGATAATTCCGATGTGCATGTGGCTTGTCCTATTGTGCTTTATTACCCGATAGCGCAGTCTAGTTGTTAGCGTATTCTACCAGTCAGCGAGAAAAATACCTCACTCCATCGGAACGTCGACGAGGCACTCGAAATCTGATCTCTTGACTTAGAGCACACTCTAAGTTGTACAGTGGATAGATTGGCTCGCTCAATAGAGGTAGAGGACAGCACAGCATGGATCTCGGATTACACATCATCGAGTTCGAGCAGCACGGCAAGGCGCTCAATACCCAACTCAAGGACATCGTGCAGTACGCCGATGCTAACGGCTTTTATGACATCAGCGTGATGGATCACTTCTTCCAGATCGGGATCGTCGGTCCGCCGGAACTGAACATGTTGGAAGCATACACCACACTCGGTTATATCGCCGGAGTTACCGAACGGATCAAACTGTTGGCGCTGGTTACGGGCGTGATCTACCGCTATCCGGGAATTCTCGCGAAGCAGGTGACTACGCTGGATGTACTCTCCGGCGGGCGGGCAATCTTGGGCATCGGCGCGGCGTGGAACGAGCGCGAGGCGAAAGGACTAGGCATTCCCTTCCCAGTAGTCAAAGATCGCTTCGAGATGCTAGAGGAGGCACTTCAAGTTATTCATCAGATGTGGTCGGGCGAAGCTAAGCCATATCAGGGCAAACACTATCAGCTTGCCGAGACGATCAACCATCCAGCGCCGATCAGCAAGCCACATCCCCCGATTCTGATCGGTGGTGGCGGCGAGAAAAAGACTCTGCGTTTGGTGGCAAAGTACGGCGATGCCTGCAACTTATTCTTCAGCATGGGTACGCAAGCGCTGCAAGAAAAGCTGGACGTCCTCAAGCGGCACTGCGATGAAGTAGGACGCGATTTCAGCGAGATCACGTTGACGGCGGCGGGAACGGTACATCCCGGTGAACAAGCCAGCAAGGAAATCGTGGCGCAGTTGAAGGAAGTCGGTAAGCTCGGCTTCACACACGCCATGCTGATGCTGCCGAACATGCACGAAATTTCCGCGCTGGAAATTCTGGTGAACGAGGTGATGCCGGAGATTGCGGCGATGTAGCTTTAACAAATATTAGGGTTGGCGGTAAGCGCCAGCTTGATCTCCTCGCGCACCTGATCATCGGTCTCACGCAGCAGCGCCGCCGCCAGCAGATCGCGTGTGCCGTCGATCCGTCCCAATGCCCACGCTGCATGACCGCGCACCAGCGGCGTGGGATCACTTCTCAGCAGTGCGTTCAGCGGATCGACTGCTGCTGCGTCGCCCCAATTGCCAGCGGCGATGGCGGCGTTACGCACTAACCGTTCGCGCCCGATGCGCTGCACCGGTGAACCACCAAATCGCGTCTGAAAATCGGCACCATCCAACCACAGCAGATCAAGTAGTGACGGCGCGATCCGTTCCATATCCGGCTGCCAGAACGCGGATTCGCCAGTTGGCAGGGCGAAGCGATTGAACGGGCACACGTCTTGACAGACATCACAGCCGAAAATCCAATTGCCCATCAGCGGACGCAATGTCCGATCAATCCAACCTTTGTGTTCAATGGTCAGATAGCTGATGCAGCGCCGCGCATCGAGTACATAGGGCTGCGGAAAAGCGTCGGTAGGACAAGCGGATTGGCAGCGGGTGCAGTTGCCGCACATTGTTTCGCGCTGCGGTTGATCGTACTCATCAAATGCCAGATCCGTCACGATATCACCGAGGAAGAAATAGCTGCCCCGTCGTGGATGGATCAGCATCGTATTCTTGCCGATGAAACCGAGTCCGGCTTGCTGCGCGTGGCTGCGTTCGAGGATCGCGCCCGTATCGACGTAAGCGCGATGCGCCACTTGCTGCTGCGAATTATCCTGCAACCATGCCGCTAACTGCTCCAACTTAGGCAGCAGCACTTCATGATAATCACTGTTCCACGCATAACTGGCGATCCGCCCGCGCGAAGGATCATTGACTATCTCAGGTGGCAGTGAGCGCGTGTGGTAATCCACGCCAACAAGGATCAGTGAACGTGCGTCCGACAAAATCACAGAGAGATCGCGGCGGCGCGCCTGCCGATCTGGTCGTGCTAAATAACCCATCGTGCCGTGCATCTCGGCTTGTAACCAGCGCAGGTAAGCGTCCAAGCGCGTCGATGGCTGTGCAGGTACGATGCCGATCAGATTGAAGCCGAGCGTAAGGGCATAGTGCTTGAGGGCGGCACTCGAAAAAGCGTAGGAAATCGTTGGTTGGTGCTTCGGAGACGTCAGGAAATTTCCTTCAACTCACCAGTAGCTACGTAAATAGCACGTTCGCAGATATTGCAGGCGCGGTCACCGATGCGCTCCAAATTGTGCGATACCCACAGCAGGAAGGTAGCACGCTCAACGGTCGAGGTGTCGCGAGTCATGTAGCCAAGCAGATCGTTGTAAACCTGACGATGCAGTGCATCAATGGTGTCATCGCGCTTAACGACCGCTTCCGCCAGCGCCACATCACGTTCGGAGAACGCCTTGACCGCATCGCGCACCATGCCACGCGCGATCTCCGCCATTTGAGGCAGATCGACCAGCGGTTTGAGCAATGGTTGATCGATCATCCGCAGTGTCAGACGCGCGATACCAGCGGCGTGATCTCCGATGCGCTCCAGATTGGTAGCCACGCTGACAGCGCCTACCACAATCCGCAGATCAGTGGAGTTTGGCGCTTGTGTGGCGATCATCCGGTAGCACTTCTCTTCGATGGTATAGCGGATTTCATTGAGCATACCGTCATTGGCGCTGACCTGAGTCGCCAGATTTGCATCACGTTCTGCCAGCGCTTTCATGCTGCTATCAATAGCTTGTTCGGTCATGCTGCTAAGGCGCAGCAAGTCGTCAATGACCTCAACTAATGAACGATCTAGCGCAGTCCGCGTTGGCATTACTTAAATTCCTTCCTGATGTCCCATTACTATACGGTAGAGCAGGGCGTTAATCAACAGTAAATGTAAAGGCTTAACATAGCGTTAAATGAGTACACAATAGCCTTAATCTGAACTTAGCAGAAACAAGCGCGACACAGGGAATCTGGTGGATATATCTTTGGGGGCGCGGGGCTGCTTCCGTTATCATTAGGCGACGATTGATACCGAAATCACAAAAGCGATCACAAGACACTTATGCGAATTGTTGTAGATGCGATGGGTAGTGACAACTTCCCTATGCCTGATGTCGAAGGCGCGGTACAAGCAGCCAGACTCTATCCGGCTGATGACATCGTGCTGGTTGGCGATCAGACCAGAATCCAGAATGAACTGAAGAAGTATGATACGCAAGGATTGAAGATCGAGATCGTCCATACCACGCAAAATGTGACAATGGAAGATCACCCCGGCGACGTTGGGCGCACCAAGAAAGACTCGTCCATGCTAGTAGGCATGAATCTGGTGCGCGACGGTAAAGCGGATGCCTTCGTCACAGCGGGCAACACGGGAGCGGCGCTGGCAATCGCTACACTGCACTCTCTGCGACGCATTCCCGGCGTCAAGCGTCCCGCGCTGACCTCACTCGTCCCCACCGCCGGAGAAACCGTCGCGCTGGTCGATCTTGGCGCGAACACCGACTGCAAAGCAGATTGGCTGGTGCAGTTCGGAATCATGGCGAATGTGTACGCTCAGCGAGTTATGGAACGACATAACCCCAGCGTAGCATTGCTTTCCAATGGCGAGGAAGAGTCCAAAGGCAACGCACTGGTCAAAGAGGCGGGTGATCTGTTGCGGCAAACCTCGCTGAACTTCGTTGGTAACGTTGAGCCGAAAGACATGATGGCGGGTAAGATCGATGTGGTGGTGGCGGATGGTTTCGTCGGTAACATCTGCATCAAGTCGATGGAAGCAGTAGGATCGATGTTATTCCGACTGCTGCAAGAACAGGTGAAAAGAAATCCGCTGGCGATCTTGGGCGCTCTGCTCATGCGCCCGGCGCTGCGCAGTATCTACCACAAAGCCGATCCCTTCGAGATCGGCGGCGCGCCGCTGCTCGGCGTCAATGGCGTCGTGATCATCGGACATGGACGCAGCAACGCCAAAGGGATCAAGAATGCTATCGGGCAGGCACGGAAGGCGGTGCAAGGCAATCTGATCGCTGCAATCCGTGAGGGCATGACCCAATTTGTAACTGAGACGCATGAGGTCGAATAGTGACAGACTTCTTCCCATCTCCTGAAAAACGCTTTAGTCGCCACATCCTCAATCTGGATCGCTGGTTGGCGCGGCGCGAAGTCAAGCGCGTCGAAGCGCACATCGCTCGTTTGATGCGTGAGGAGCCGACGCTAGAACAGCAGGCGGAACTGCTGCTGCGCCGTGCTCGCGCTCGTTTGCTGACCGCGCGTCCGGAAGAAGCACTGACCGATATTCAAGAAGCGAGCGAGATTATTCCCACCATGCAAGACCGCGCTGATGTGCGTTCGCTGCTTGGCGACGTGCATTTCAGTCGTTTTGAACTCGCACCCGCTGGCTTCGCGGATCGGGCAGATACGGATCGAGCACTGCACTTCTATCAAGTCATAGCGGAGCAAACATCGGGTTATGAGAATCTCGGTTGGGTGCTCTATCAGTGGGGGCGCATTCTGCTCAGCCGCGATCAGGTGGCGGCAGCAGAAGCCAAATTCCACGAGGCACTGTTCAAACAAACCACCGATCCCAGTCTGACCGCCCTGTGCTATGAGCGGTTGGGCTTCATTGAACTGATGGAGAAGCGCAATCCCGAAGAAGCGCTAGTGCTGCTTTCGCGTGCGGCGCTTGCTTATCCACGTGGAGAACCACGCGGCTGGCTGGTGCGCTTACATCTGATGCGCAGCCGCGCCTTCCGTGAACTGGAGCAGCTTGAGCGTGCTATCGAGGCGGCACAAGAGGCGTTGCGCTGCGTGCGGCTGCTCGATCCTGACTATCGCTACTCGCTGGCTGAGATCAATCTTGCGGTGGGCGAAACCTTAGCCACTATGCCCGGACGGGAACGCGAAGCAATTGACTATTTGCTGCAATTTCTCAGCGGCACACGCCGCCCGCAAGGGATTGACGTCACATGGTCGCGCGTCTATGAAACGATAGGCGAGTTGTGGTTCAAGCTGGAACGCTACGATCAGTCTATCGAGGCATATCAAGCGGCGCTGACCTTCAACCCTTATCATCCGCTGGAAGTGCTGATCCACTATCAGATTGCGCGGGCGTATTTCCGGCAGAAGGAATACGAGGAAACTATCGCCGCTGTCGGTCAGATGCTGAACGCAGCGCAGGAGGACGAGAATCCTGTTACCGATTACCGTGTTTTCAGTATGCTTGCCAGCGCCCATTTTGCAGTCAACCAGTTCGATGAGGCGGCGATCAACTATCAGCAGGCACTAGACCTCGCCCCGCCGAGCGCCGAGCAGCTTGATGAACTGCGTACTTATCTCAACTCGGCGCAGGAGCTATCCCGCCGCCGCAAAGAGGAAGCTGCCAAGCGAACATAGGTTATAAGCAATCTGCCCAAAGCCCGCTTAGCTAAGCCTGTATCGAGTCGTCATCTCCAAAGCGCAGGGATAGAATCGGAGCGTATTATTCTGCACTCAGGGAGACTCGATGCAAGAGTTGAAAGACCGTATCCTCGCGGAAGGGCAAAACCTCGGCGATGGTATCCTCAAGATTGACAGCATCCTTAACCACCAGATCGACGCTGGCTTGATCGCCCGCTGCGGGCAAGAGATCGCGCGGCAGTTCCGTGATGCTGGTGTTGACCGCATTCTGACCGCCGAGGTTTCCGGCATCGTTCCAGCGCTGGCGACTGGCATGGCACTCAGCGTGCCCGTAGTTTATGCTCGTAAAGTCAAGCCGATAACCATGTACGGTCCGGTGTTTCTGGAAACAGCTCCCTCGCATACCAAAGGTGTAGATGTGAATTTGCTGGTTGCAGCGGAGTTTATGCCATCCGGTCAGCGCATTTTGATTGTCGATGACTTCCTCGCCTCAGGACGTACAATCCGCAGTCTGGTGCGGATCATTCACGGCGCAAAGAGTACTTGCGTCGGCATTGCCTGCGTAGTAGAAAAGAATTTCGAGGGCGGGCGGGCGTTGTTGGAGCATTACGGCGTACCGATCTGTTCGCTGGCGACGATCACTTCAATGGATAACGGTCAGATTACCTTTGCGGAGTAGATCGCATGACTCAGCACTCAGCACTCAACACTCAGCACTTGGCTACCAGCACGCACGGTGGCGGCATCGTCATCCTCGACTATGGTTCGCAATATACACAGTTGATCGCCCGCCGCGTGCGTGAGTCTGGCGTCTATGCGGAGTTATTCCACTGGGATACCGATGCCGATCAGGTGCTGGCGCTGGAACCACGCGGCATCATCCTCAGCGGTGGACCGAACAGCGTCTATGACGAGAGCGCGCCAACACTGCCCGCTTATGTGCTGAAATCTGGCGTACCTGTGCTGGGCATTTGCTACGGCATGCAGCTTCTGACGCAGGCGCTCGGTGGTAAGGTGGTCGGTGCACAGGAACGCGAGTACGGTCCTGCTGGTGTTGAAGTAGCGGCGACGGACTCTCCGTTGTTCAAGGAACTGCCGACGCATCTGGATGTGTGGATGAGTCACGGAGATCGCATCGAATCGCTGCCGCAAGGGTGGCAATCGCTGGCACAGTCGGGCAATTCGCCATTCGCCGCGATGGGTGATACCACTAAGCAGCGTTACGGCGTACAGTTTCATCCTGAAGTCTCGCACACACCATTAGGAACAGCGATCCTGCGCAACTTCGTGATCGACATCTGTGGCTGCGCTGCCAACTGGAACGCCGCGTCGATCATTGAGGAGAGCGTAGCGCGGGTGCGCGATCAAGTAGGCAGCGGGCGCGTGGTGCTAGGACTCAGCGGCGGTGTCGATTCGGCGGTGGCGGCGGCGCTGCTCAACCGCGCCATTGGCGATCAACTGACCTGCATCTTCGTCAATCACGGCTTGATGCGGAAAGACGAGCCGGAGCAGATCATCAACACCTTCGGCGCTCAGTTCGGGATCAATCTGGTGGCGGTGGATGCCACGGAGACGTTCCTCGGCGCGTTGGAAGGTGTCACCGATCCTGAACGGAAGCGCAAAATCATCGGGGAATTGTTCGTGCGTACCTTCGAGGCGGAAGCGAACAAACTCGGTGACGTGGAATTTCTGGCGCAAGGCACTATCTATCCCGACGTAATCGAGAGCGCGGCGAAGGATCGCCCCGGCGCACATCGCATCAAGACGCATCACAACGTCGGTGGCTTGCCGGAAGATATGAAGTTCAAGCTGGTCGAACCGCTGCGCTATCTGTTCAAGGATGAAGTACGCAAGGTCGGCACTGAACTCGGCTTGCCCGATGAGATCGTCTGGCGGCAGCCGTTCCCCGGTCCCGGCTTGGCGGTGCGCTGCCTCGGTGACATTACGTGGGAACGTCTCGAAACGCTGCGTGCTGCCGATGCCATCTTCCGCGAAGAACTGGAAAACGCGGGGATGCTCCGCACGGGCACATCGCAGGCGTTTGCGGTGCTCCTGCCCGTCAAGAGCGTCGGCGTCATGGGCGACAACCGTACCTACGAAGAAGTCATTGCCTTGCGTGCCGTCACCACTGACGACTTCATGACGGCGGACTGGGCGCGCCTGCCTTACGACCTGCTTGCCCGCGCCAGCAGCCGCATCGTCAACGAAGTGCGCGGCGTCAACCGTGTCACCTACGACATCACCAGCAAACCCCCCGGCACCATCGAGTGGGAGTAGAAGCTTCAGCCGCAGCACCCTAAAGCTAAACTTCAGAGAGCAGGGGCAGGGGAAATCCCTTGCCCCTGTTTTATTGACCTATGGCGCACTTCGGACACTAAATTTAATTGACAAAGAATTGTGAAAAGAATATGAAATCTGCATTGAATTAATGAAATATACGTATTTTGCTTTTAGGATGAACCTGAAAGACGAACACGCGCGGGTCATAGCATTCCCCGTTCTTGCGTTTCCGCGGCGTCTTATTTCGCTGGTTGCCTCGGTTCACACTGAAAGGTTCTACCTCATGCACAAGTTCCACAATGCTCGTTTTGCTGTCATTGTCTTTTCGCTTTTTGCCGCGTTGCTCGTCGTCACGCAAGCATTCGCTTCCA
>JAHBVK010000026.1 GCA_019637555.1 Anaerolineae bacterium | reverse complement strand
TGTCTTTTCTTCTCTGTTACTGCCAATGCAATGCAGCGTCGTCGTTCTTCTCCTCCACTTTTTCCTCCTGTTACCTTCCGCTTCCATTATCTCCTCGCTCTTTTTCATGCTCACCGCTATTTCTGCTTGAACTCGATCAACTCGATAATATTTCCCGACGGATCGCGCAGTGCGGCGTACAAGCCGAATTTGAAGCGTTTCGGCGCATCATGAATCAGATCGACACCCCGCGCTTTCAAATCCGCTAGTTTGCTGACGATATCAATTACGCCGATTCCGATCACAGTATTGGCATGTTTGTCATACTCGGCAGTGTTGCGTTCTCCCGGTGCGTGGATCGCAATCGGAAATGGATCGTGATCCAGCAAGACGTAATGCGGATAGTCCTCCTTCATACGCACGCTAAATCCTAGAATATCGACATAAAACTGTAGGGCGACGTCCATATCATGTACCTGAATGGTCAAAAAGCTGATCTGCGGCATGATAACCCTCCTGAAGTGCTTCAGTGACGATAGTGCGGATCGCAGGTTAATACATCCTCCGAAAGGGTGGTATGGTATGGCAACTATATCTATGCACAAATCTTTTATGACCCTTGAATTGACAAATGCCCTGAACAGAGGAAAACTGAGCAAAACCTGCAGCACGAGGAGAATCTGCCAAGATGGCTAAGTCGCCTGAACATTTCGAGTGTCCATCCTGCGGCGCATCACTGGATAACGTCGATTTCACCAAACCAACAGCAAAATGCGTCTACTGCGGGCAGACAATCACCATCCCCGAAAAGCTGCGACAAAAGCCAGATTCCGCTGCTTTCGCTGGCTTTGACGCCAGTTACGTCTCACCATTGGTAATCGATGTTAGCGGTTACCAGAAAACGGCGCGGCGCACGGCTGGCTGCGGTGGCGTGATGGGTTGTTTGATTGGCATCGTCGCGCTGGTCTTCGGGATTGGGATCACGGCGTATTTTGTCCTCGATCCTGTAAACGGCGTTTCCAGCTTCATGGGCGAGTTCAATACCGCCATTGCGCCAGCATTGAACGCGGCGACCACGCGCACACCAACGCCCGATCCAGTGGCGCTGCGCTTCGGCGGCGAGGGTAAAGGCAATGGCAAATTCGAGGATCCGCGCTCGATGGCGCTCGATGGCAGAGGCAATATTTACGTCGCGAATTACACCGATGGGCGTGTGCAGCAGTTCTCCGAAGCGGGCGATTTCCGCAACTCGTTCCTCTTGAAGATGGACATCAAGGGCGCACCGACACTATGCATCAGCGCGGATCGCAAGGGCGTGCTCTATGTCTGCCGCGAAGGTGAGATCCGCCGGATCAACGCCGAGACTGGCAAAGAGATCGACAGGATCAAGGTCAAGGACATCTACAACTACGAGGAAGTCACTTTCATGCCCAACGGCGAACTAGTCGCCGTTTCCTACGACGATCTGGTGTTCTTCGATGCTGAAGGCGAAGTGATCAGCGTGATCAAGGATTTCCTGTACGAGATTTCCGGCGTACAGCAAAGCGGTCTTGATCTGGCGGTAAACGGCGTGGGCGATATTTACGTGCTCAGTGAGCGCGAGAATGCCGTCTACATCTTCGATGAGACGGGCAAGTACAAAGATAAGTTCGGGCAGGAAGGCGAAGACCCCGGCGACTTCGATACCAGCGCTTCTGCCATCGCTATCGACAGCGTAGGGCGCATCTATGTGGCGGATTGGAGCAAGGTCAACATCTTTACCGCTGAGGGTAAATACCTGACCTCTTTCGAGTACGATAAGGGCGTCATCACCGAATTGGAATTCAACGCCAAAGATCAGCTCTTTGCCGCCGTGAACATCAATGAGATTTATCGCTTCGATGTGGCGTCACTAGTCAAGCTGCCATAGCGGTCAGCCGCGCGATCACTCGGACTCGGCGTTTGCCACTTGCTGCATATCGGTCATGGTGAGGACACGCGCTTGCTGCTGATTGTTGAAGTAGCTGGCGGCGATCATCGCCATGATCGTGAATAAGCTGCCGATGAACGCGCCGACAGCGAGGGCGTTGAGCAGAGGTGTACCACTCGCCACGCTGTAGATGATGAAACATAGGGAATTGACGAGCATACCGCCGATCAGAGCGACGGGTAACTTGAGCCAACCGCGCCGAACTGCCACATACTCGAACATCATCGCCACTGCGAACAGGACCAGAAACAGGATCGCCATTACTTGCATTGCCTAGCCCCTCTGACTACTACCAACAACCTTATAGTTTAACTACATTCCCTATCGCAGCGTCGTTCCAAAACAAAACCCTAGCAACGATTTGTGCTAGGGTTTATTGTTCGTTAATCTTCTTCGTCCAGCTTCAGCACCGCCATGAAGGCATCCTGCGGCACTTCCACGTTGCCGATCATCTTCAGGCGCTTCTTGCCCTTTTTCTGCTTCTCCAAGAGCTTTTTCTTGCGCGAGATGTCGCCACCATAGCATTTGGCGAGAACGTCTTTGCGTACCGCCTTCACATCAGCGCGGGCGATGATCTTGCCACCGAGCGCCGCCTGAATCGGTACGGGGAACATCTGGCGGGGGATCAACTCCTTCAGCTTGTTGACCAGCTTCTGCCCCTTCGTATGGGCGTGATCGCGGTGCACGATCATCGACAGCGCATCAAGTGGCGCGCCGTTGACCAGAATATCCATTTTCACCAGTGCATCGGCGCGATATTCCTCGAACGAATAATCGAGGCTGGCGTAGCCTTGGGTCATCGACTTGAGGCGATCATAGAAATCGGTAACCAGTTCGGATAGCGGCAGCGAATACGTCAGCAGCACGCGTACCTTATCCAGATATTCCGTGCTTATGTACTTACCGCGCTTGCTGGTGACCAGCTCCATGATCGGTCCGATGTAGCGATCCGGCGTGAAGATCGAGATTTTCATCCACGGTTCGCGGATCTCAAGGATTGTGCTTTCGTCGGGAAGCTGCGCCGGACTGTCGATCACCATTTCCTCGCCGTTGCGAAGCGCGACCTGATACTCTACGCTCGGCGCAGTTGCCAGAATATCGAGGTTGTATTCGCGCTCAAGACGTTCCTGCACGATGTCCATGTGAAACAAGCCCAAAAAGCCCACGCGGAAGCCAAAATTGAGCGCCTGTGAGGTTTCCGGCTGGAAAGTGACCGAAGCATCGTTCAGTTGCAGTTTTTCCAGCGAATCGCGCAGTTCGGGGTAATCATCTGCTTCGACGGGATAGAAGCCCGCGAAGACCATCGGTTTAGCGTGCTTATAACCGGGCAACGCGGGCGACGCCATATCGTTCTTCATCACGATGGTGTCACCAACGCGACATTCCTGCACCGTTTTCAAGCCAGTAGCGATGTAACCAACCTCGCCCGCCGTCATTTCGGTGGCAGCCTTCATCGTCGGGCTGAAGATGCCGATCTCCACCGGATCGAAGATGACTCCCGTTTGCACCATCCGCAGCGGATCGCGGTGACCAATCGTGCCGTTGACGATACGCACGTAAGCGATCACGCCCTTGTAGGAGTCGTAGTGGCTGTCGAAAATCAATGCTTGTAATGGCGCGTTAGGATCGCCTTTGGGTGGCGGCACGCGCTTGACGATAGCTTCCAGCACATTCTGCACGTTCATACCTGTCTTGGCGCTGACAGGGATCATGTCCTCTTTGGGGACGCCGAGCAAGTCTTCCAATTCCTGCGCGATCTCATCGGCGCGGGACGAAGGCAGATCGATCTTGTTGATCACGGGGATGATCTCCAGATCGGATTCCAGCGCCAGATAGAGATTCGCCAGCGTTTGCGCCTCGATCCCTTGTGTAGCATCAACGACCAGCAGCGCACCTTCGCAACCTTGCAAGGCGCGGCTAACTTCGTAGCCGAAGTCAACGTGTCCCGGCGTGTCGATCAGGTTCATTTCGTAGGTGCAGCCGTCGCTGGCGGTGTAAGCCATCCGCACCGCTGATGCCTTGATAGTGACTCCGCGCTCACGCTCCAAATCCATGCTGTCCAGCACTTGCTCTTGCATCTCACGTTCGGAGATCGTGCCAGTCATTTGCAGCAAGCGATCCGCCAGCGTGCTTTTGCCGTGATCGATGTGCGCGATGATACAGAAATTGCGAATCTTTGAGGAATCCATGCCCAGTCCTGATATTACGCTAATCTGCACTCATTATAGACGTTGTGAGCGTAGACTGGAAGGACAAAAGAACAGAGCGCGATCAACCTTGATCACGCTCCGCTGGTAGCAAGTTCAATTAGCTGCGTGGCAGTGGTTATCCACCGGATTCCCTTCTCCTAATCTGTACTCGGATTGGAGAAGGGGGCAGGGGGTGAGGCTAATCCACCACTCTACTCCTGCGCCGATAGATCACGTATGCCGCGCCTGCCACACCGATCAGCAGCAGCGATAGCAGGATCGGCGCTGAGTTCTCGCTGGCGGGCGGTTGACCCGTTCGCGGCAAGTTCATTGCACTGTCGCGGATAAAGACCTCAGCCGAAGCAGAGATAACTCTGGTACCACCGCCCACCCACGTCACGGTAGCGGTATTCAGGCTATCAATGGGCGGCACGATGTCATCACGCACGCGGGTGATCACGGTCATGCTCACTGTTTGCCCCGGCGCAATCGAGCCGAGATTGAAGGTCACGATCTGACCACTGATTGAGAACGTGCCTTGTGAAGTCGTAGCGCTTTGAACGATGAACGGCTGCGGCACTAGATCGACCACCACCACATCATCGACATTTACCGCATTCGGGTTAGTCACGGTGATCCGCCACGTCACCATCTCACCGGGCAGCGCCAAGCTAGGATCGCCCAACTTGACTACCGCCGGATCGACGATGGCGATCTGCGGCGTCAGCGTAGCGCTGGGCGTTCCACCAGAGGGATCGGTGGGCGTTGCTGTCGCGGTAGCCGTAGCTGAACCGTCAGGCGTGGAGGTCGCGCTTGCTGTCGGCGTCTCCGATCCCGATGGCGTCTCGGTGACGGTGGCAGTGACAGTGACGACAGCAGGTTCGGTTGCCGTTGCTGTCGGCGTTTCCGTGCTGGTTTCGGTGAAGGTACCGGTTGCCGTCTCCGACGGTGTGAAAGTCGCCGTCGGCGTCAGTGAAGGCGTTTCGGTTGGCGTCTCGGTGGCTGTTTCTGACGGCGTGAAGGTTGCTGTCGGAGTTTCGGTGCTAGTCTCCGTTGCCGTCGGTGTCAGCGATGGTGTTTCGGTAAGCGTGCTAGTCGCCGTGTCCGAAGGGGTGAAGGTTGCTGTTGGTGTCTCGGTGCTAGTCTCCGTTGAAGTCGGTGTCAGCGATGGTGTTTCGGTTGGCGTCGCTGACGCAGTTTCCGAGGGCGTGAAAGTAGCTGTCGGTGTCTCGGTACTGGTCGGCGTGCTAGTTGATGTCGGTGTTGAGGTTGCCGATGGTGTAAATGTCGGCGTCGAAGTGCTGCTCGGCGTGATCGTTGGAGTCCGCGTCGGTGTCGGTGTAGAGGTCGGGGCGACGATCACCAGAGTCGCGGTGGCGGGATTGGTATTGGTCGCGCCCTCATCCGTATGCAAATCGCCTGCCGGGATAATATTGTCATAATTCCCCGGTGTTGTCCCCGTCACGTCAACGCTAACGGCGCAGGTGGCGTTTGCCGCCAATGATCCGCCCGATAACGTGAAGGAAGTCGCACCACCTATAGCCGTGACTGTGCCGTTGCAGGTATTACTCACGTTGGGGGGCGTCACTAGTGTCAATCCTGATGGCAGGGTATCGGTGACTATCATGCCGTTCAGACTAAAGTTGCTGGTATTGGTGATGCTGACCACTAACTGCGTGGTCGTGCCGGATACGATGGTGGTAGGCGAGAACGCCTTGCTGACACTGGCACCGGGTAGATTCGTTAGCGTCGCCTCAGCACTTTGCGGATTGGTCGCGCCATTGATAGTAGTGACAGCACCCGCCGCGATGATGTTGGTGAGATTTCCATTGACCAGCGAGGTCACGCGCAGTTGTACCGTACAGTTACCCGTCGCAGGCACGGTACCGCCGTTGAAGCTGAAGGAGGTCGCCCCCGCCGTTGCATTGACTACACCGCCCGCGCAGGTAGTAACTGGATTAGGCGGATTCGCCACGATCATGCCCGTCGGCATGTTGTCAGTGAAGGAAGCGCCTAGCAGTGCTGCACTGTTCGGATTGGTCAACGTCACGGTGAGCACAGAGGACGCGCCGCCAGTGACCAGCAGGGGGTTGAAGTCCTTGACTACGCCGATGCTCAAGCTTGAGAACGAGAGCGTAGCAGTAGCCGTAGTGATGTTGCTGACACCTTCGGCAGAGGTGACGTTACCGATGGGAATTGTGTTGGTGGCGCTGTTAGTAGTGTAGTTGCCTGCTGGAACTATATCGACTGCAATCGTGCAGATTCCCGCCACCGCGCCGACTTGAGCCGGAACCGTTCCACCTGTCAGGGTCACCGTCCCACTGCCTGCCACTGCTGTTACCGTCCCCGCGCCGCAGGTAGTCGTGGCGTTGGGTGGATTGGCGACGTGCAGTGTGCGCGATCCGGTGGGCAGTGGATCGATGGCTTGGACATTCGTTAGCGGGAAGGTGTTGGTGTTGGTCAGGGTGATGGTCAGGCGTGTTCGTCCGCCAGTGGTGATGATGGTAGGCGAAAATGCTTTTGCCACCGTCAAGCCACTCAGTACCGTGATGTTGGCGGTGAGCGCCGAGCTATTGGTGACGCCCTGTGTGCTGGTGATCGTCCCTGCCGCAATGCTATTCGTATAGACGCCGGGAATCGCGCCCGTTACCGTTGCCGTGATCGTGCAGGTGGCGTTAGCAGCGATACTCGCACCAGATAATGTAATTGTCGAGCCACCTCCCGTCCCGGTCACCGATCCGCTGGTGCAAGTGGTCGAGAGATTGGGCGTAGCCGCCAGCACGATATTGGTCGGCAGTGTATCGGTGACGCCCACACCTGTCAGCGCTACGCCCGCGGGTGCACGCAGTGTGATCGTCAGGGTGGAGGTGCCGTTGATAGCAATCGAAGTTGGTGAGAACGCCTTGCTGCCTGTCGCGTTACCACCACCTGTAACCACCGTGAGCGTTGTTGATGGCTGCACGCCGTTCGTTGCCCCTTGATCCGTGACCACGCTGCCAATCGGGATCGTGTTGGTGTACGATCCTGCGGGCGCAGTGACGTTCACCGTCAGCGTACAAGTTCCCGGTGTAGTGGGCGAACCAGTAGGAATCGATCCTCCTGTCAGCGTAACGCTAGTGCCGCCCGCCGTTGCCAATGCCACGCCAGCGCCGCAGGTGGTCGCCGCATTTGGCGGATTGGCGATAGTGACGTTAGTAGGCATTGCATCGGTCAGCGATACGCCCGTATACAAGGTCGAGGTCGGGTTCTGGAAGGTGATCGTCACGGTGCTGGTGCCGCCGGGCGCAATCGTTGTGGGCGAAAATGCCTTTTGCAGAGCCAGATTTTGCACATTCAGGTTTGCCGTCGCTGCCGAAGCGTTGGTGACGCCCTGCTGCGCGGTCAAGCTGTTTGCCGGAATCGTATTAGTGTATGCTCCAGCGGTATTTGAAGTGACCAGCACATTGATCGTGCAAACGACGCTTGCTGGTGCAATAGACGCGCCGGAAAGCGTGATACTACCTGTCGTGGTGCTGGCGGTACCACTGCCGCAGTTGCTCAGCGTTGGTGTTCCGGCGACGGTCACATTGGCGGGCAAGGTGTCGGTGAGGTTGACGTTGGTCAGAGAGACGCTGGGGCTGTTGTTGGTGATGCGAATTTGCAGCGTCGAAGTCTGTCCAACGAATATCGTATTTGGTGAAAAGCTCTTCGACAGTGAGGGATTAGCCACCGCGTTGACGGTTAGTGTGGCGCTGGCGGGCGTGGTGTTGGTGATTGAGTTGCCGTTGCCCGTCGAGGACAGCGTGTTCGCTGGAATGTCGTTGATCAGGTTGCCGGATACCGTTGAGGTCACCGAGACTGAAATGGTACATTGACCGGGCACTGCGCCCACCTGCGCGGGGACCGTGCCGCCCGTCAGCGTCACCGTAGTGCTGCCACTTGCTCCCGTTGCTGTACCACCGCAGCTATTATTCAGGTTGTTGGGGGTAGCTATCAGCATTCCCGTCGGGAAGGTATCCGACAGCGCGGCGCTGGTCAGGACGAACGTATTGGGATTGAATATCGTGATGCTGACTGTGGAAGTGCCGCCCGCTGTGATCACCGTTGGCGAGAAGCTCTTATTGATCTGCGCGGCGAACACGGCTTGCGCGCTGACCGTCGTGAAGCCATTGCTAGCTAACGCGAGGAGCAGCGAACTGATCAAGGTGAGACGCAACAAGGTGATAAGGTTGAACCGAGATCGTCGCTGATCAACAGCTTTACGTCCGGCACGAGAGGCGCGGAGCATGATTCCGCCTAGCTGTTTAGCTCTCTTGGTAACATCGCCTGACATGATTGACAGCAGAGACTTTCACTTCTCTCCGGTTATCGATGTTGGGAAAACTCCTCAACAATTTTCAGCACACGGAGCACGGATCGAGGTAACTCACGTAAAGCGTCTTAATTATAAGCAGCGCACAAACGGAAACTTAACTATGGATCAAACAAAAGTAAAACAAAAAGAGGATAGCGATAATCGCTATCCTCTCATTTCGTGTTGCTAACGTATGTGCAGATCGGCTAGTTGTGGCGCTGTCCTGTGATCGCGCTGCGTCGGTACAGCGCGTATGCCGCGCCCGCCAGCCCGATCAGCAGCAGCGTGATCGCCACTGATGTCGGCGCGTTATCGGCAGGTTGTTCGCCCGTCGCGGGCAGCGACAAGCGATCCCGCACGCCAACCTGTGCCGATGCCGTAGCTGTGCCAGCACCGCCGCCATCCCACGTCACCGTGACCGTATTGATGCCATCGACGGGTGGTACGATGTCGTCGCGCACGCGGGTCACGATGGTCATGGACACCGTTTGTCCCGGCGCAATCGTACCGATGTTGAAGGTCACGGTTTGCCCGTTGATCGAGAACGTGCCTTGCGTCGTCGTGGCACTCTGGACGATGAACGGATCAGGCATTGGATCGACCACCACCACATTGGTGACGTTGACCTGATTCGGGTTGCTTACCGTGATCTGCCACGTAACGATTTCACCCGGCAGTGCGAAGCGCGGATCACCGATCTTGGTGATCGCCGGATCGACGATGACCGCGCCCGGAGTTCCCTGCGGTGCTGGAGTCGGCGTCGCCTGCGTCAGCGGGAAGAAGCCGAAGTCCACCGTCAGATTCGAGTTGGGATCACTGTCGCCGTCATTGATCGGTTCGCCACCGATGCTCAGCGTCACGGTATTGCTGCACACCGTGCCACCGCTGACGTTGACGCCGTTATCGTCATTGTCGGTATCGTTGTTAGGATCGCCGGAGGAGGCGATGTCGCTGCTGCTGGTATAGCCCGTTGGCGTGACCACGCAGACCAGATAGCTGCCCGGTTGCAGATTGGGGAACAGATACGTACCGTTAGCAGCGGTATTGGTCGTTGCCAGCGCCGCGCCATCAGGGACACCGTTCAGATCAGCATCGGCGTACAGCGTTACGGGGACGTTGGGGATGCCCAACTCGCCACCATCGACCACGCCGTTATTGTTGCTGTCAATCCACACCAGATTGCCCAAGCTGACCAGCGCCGGATTGGGCTGTACGAAGCCGAAGTCAACGGTCATGTTGGCACGCTGATCGGCAGCCCCCTGACCACTGGGATCAAGGTCTGTTTCGCCCGCTGGCTCAGAGTTGCCCGGACCAAGTGTGACCGTGCCGCTGCAAATGCCGTTGGTTGCATCGGGCGTCGTGCCGATGCCGTTATCGTTGCGATCTACGTCGTTGTTGGGCGTGGCTTCATCAGTGATGCTGCTGCGATAACCAACCAGCGCACCACCGCCCGTGAAGTTGCTCGCCGCTACGCAGACGCTGTAGTTGCCCGCGATCAGGTTGTCGAAACGGTAGTAACCGCCGTTCGCAGTCGTCGTGCTGTCGATCTGTGTGCCGCCAGCATTACGCAGGATCACTAGCACACCGTCAATGCCCGGTTCGCCAGTTTCCTGAGCGCCGTTGTCGGCAGTGCCACCACCTGCGCCGTTATCCAGCCACACGCGGTTACCCAAACTGTAGGGCGCTGGTGTGACGTAACCAAAGTCAACCGTCATGTTGCCGCGATTATCGGGACCGCAGTTGCCGTTAGTACCCAGATCCGCTTCGCCAGTCGGCTCCGTGCCGCCGAGCGTGACGGTACCGCTGCGGATACCGTTGGTCGCATCGGGCGCGGTGCCGATGCCATTGTCATTGAGGTCAGTGTCAGCGTTCGGGTTTGCTTCATCCGTGCCGCTGCTCTCCAAACCGAGAAGCGCACCAGCGCCTGTGAAGTTGCTGGCGGCGTTTTCGATGATGTAATCGCCTGCTGGCAAGCCCGCGAAGCAGTAGTAACCATTGGCGTCGGTGCTGGTGGTAGCGATCTGTGCCAGCGTGCTCGCGTTACGCAGGATCACGCTGACGTTAGCGATTCCAGCTTCACCAACTTCCTGAGCGCCGTTGTTGGCAGTACCGCCGCCCGCGCCGTTATCCAGCCACACGCGGTTGCCCACGCTGTAGACCGGATAGAAGCCGAAGTCAACGGTCATGTTGGCGCGGATGTCTGGTGCGCCCTGATCGCCCGGACCAAGATCGCCTTCGTTTATCGGCTCGGAGTCGCCCGGACCGAGCGTGACCGTGCCGCTGCAAATACCATTCGTCGGATCGGGCGTGCTGCCGATACCGTTATCGTTGCGGTCCGTGTCAGCGTTGGGATTCGCTTCATCGCTAGCGCTGCTGCGCGAACCTTCTAACGAGCCGCCCGTCCCGAAGTTGCTGGCGGCAATGCAGACCACGTAGTTGCCCGCAGGCAGATTGTCGAAGCGATAGTAACCGCCATTGGCTGTCGTCGTACTATCAATGACGGTGCTAGTACCAGCGTCACGCAGGATCACCAGCACGCCATCAATGCCGGGTTCTCCAACTTCCTGAGAACCGTTATTGAGCGTACCACCGCCGCTGCCATCATCCGCCCACACGCGGTTGCCCAAACTGTACGGTGTAGCCGCTGGCGTTCGCGTCAGCGTCGGCGTTGCCGTCGGAGTGTTGGTTGCAGTATTGGTCGCCGTGGGCGTGAATGTTGGTGTATTGGTTGATGTGTTCGTCGGCGTCGCCGTCGCGGTATTCGTTGGCGTATCCGTCGGCGTGAAGGTCGGCGTGTTGGTTGGCGTATCGGTAGGCGTCAGCGTACCTGTCGGTGTATCCGATGGTGTCAGTGTCGCTGAGGGCGTAAATGTCTCGGTTGGTGTATCTGTGAACGTTGGGGTAAAGGTCAACGTATTTGTCGGCGTATCCGTCGGGGTAAAAGTGGGCGTGTTCGACGGCGTGTTGGTCGGCGTATCGGTGGGTGTATTTGTTGGCGTATCCGTCGGGGTATTACTCGGCGTATTGGTAGGTGTCGCTGTCGCCGTGTTCGTCGGTGTCGGCGTTGGCGCAGGATTAAAGCCGAAGTCGTACAGATGCGCATTATCGCCCGGTCCGCCCGTCGTCACTGGCACGCCGATCTGACCGTTGAGCGTACCCGGTGCGCCCGTCAAGGTCACGCCATCCGAGTCACGCTGATCTTCAGGTACAGCGTTAGCGGGCGAGGGATTGTAGCCTTGCAGTACGCCGCCCGTCTGGAAGTTTGATGGTGCGATCACCACATAGTAGCTGGTGTTCGGTGTCACGTTGGTGAACAGATATCGCCCGCCGACGGTAGTGGTTGAAGTGACGAGATTGCCGAGGTTGTCGTATAGCTGTACTACCACACCATCGGGCACAGTCGGTTCGCTGGGGTCTTGCACACCATCGTTGTCGTTATCGACCCACAAACGGTTGCCGATCTCCACAGGAGCGTTGTTGCACAGCGGCACCAGATCACCGACGCCGTTGTTCTTGCCAAAGCGCGTCAGGTCACCGTTGTAGGTGCTGTCATAGAAGCGGAGAGCACGCGACCATGCGCCTGTTGTGACATTGAAGCGACGAACACCGCCGTCAAAGACCATGTTGCCCGTTACGTTGCCGACGTCGGCATACACCGGGTCGAAGGTTGTCGTCAGCAGGTCGTTGCGTCCAGCCAGCATCATCACCGCGCCGTTGCCGACTTCGGAGTGATAGTTAACAAAATCATCGCGCCAGACGAATTCGCCAGTGCCCGGACCCTGACCATTGACCGTGCCACCGGAGGACGTGCGTGTGCCGCAGGTACCGTTATTTTCCAGCACGTAGACACCCGCTTGCAAACAGGCGAATACGACATCGCCAGCGGTGCGGGCATCGCGGTACTGATCGCCGAAGCGGTCACGGAAGCCGAGGATCATGTCACCATTGTCGAAGGCAATATCGGTCAGCACTGGCTGAATGCGAATTGCCAAGCCAGTGGTGACGATGTTAGCTGATTCCCATGGATTGAAGCGGCGTTGATCAGCCGCGCAAACCGTACCGAGCGCATTGGCGCAGCCGCGCGGATAACCGAGCGCGAATTCCAGCACGGGTGCGGCGCTGAAGGTGCCAGCAGCCGGATCGAAGGAATAGACGTAAGCGCGTACTTGCGTGAAGTCGCCAGCAGGAAGGGCTACCGTGCGCGTGCTTTCCGCCGAGCAGACAATGCCAACGTAGATACGATCATCGTTCACGCCTAAACCGAAGGGACGCACATCAGCAGTGGGGCAGCCTTGCGTTGCGCCGGGCAGCGCCGCCGTCGAACCGGGGATGGTGTAACTGGTCACCGTACCTGCGGTGGGCGTGGCACCTGCTACGATGTTAATGCGGTTCAGTGTGCGGTTGAACAGATTCACCACGAACAGGGCATCGTTGCCGGGGTTATTAATATCCTCGTAGATGTCCATATCACCAAGCGAAGTCTTACCGATCAACCCGTACGCCCACGTATCTACGTTGCCGCCGCCGCCGACGGTGCCGCGTCCTGCCGTCGAACCGGCAGCCGCGCCGAAATCGTAGAACAGTGAGCCTGTGGTTGCCGAACCGCTGCTGGCGTCAGTCATGTAGATAGCGCCAATACCACCCGGACCGAAATCGGTGTTGCGCTTCAGCGATGCTGCCGAGAAAATGCGACTTGTGCTGCGCTGATAGGTGACGCCGTAAACAGCGCCGACCTGTCCGTGCGTAACGGCGATGGGCCACGTGAACACACCGTAACCGGAGTCGTCATGACCACCTGCGCCAGCCACATAGGTCGTGGAGGCGTTACCCGCATCGTACAGGAAGTTGATGATCACGGGGACATTGCTGCCCGTTACGTCAGTGTCCTCACCCGGCACGTAGCAAGTCGTCACTACGTTGGGATTGTTCTGGCAGTATTGCGAAGGGTTGTGAACGCCGAAGTTAACGCCAGTAGCATTGGCATCCACGAACTGCACGGACGACAGTGACGATCCTGTTTGCGGACCACTGCGCAGGTAGGCGGGCAAGCCAGAAAACTCGACGCGGATCGTACCGTTGCCAGTGTGCGCCAGCGAGTAAGAACCATCTGCCAGAGTGGTGGTAGTTCCTACCTGTCCGGCATCATCATAGCCAGTGACGGTAATGCCAGCGACACCGGGTTCGCGTGTATCTTGTGTACCGTTAACGTTGTAGTCTCGGTACACATGACCAGTGATCGTCCCGGCAGCAAGTGCGACATTCGCGCTACCATTGCCATTCACCAACGAACCGAGTACAAGAATGATGGTGATGGCGCAAAAGATTGCACCCCTCACGCTGCGACGAAGATGGGCGTTGGTATGGACACGCATGATCCCCCCGAACGTGCAAGTCTCTTAGTAGAAAATAGTCTCAGATCTTAAGAGACTAAGGCGTAAACAACTAAACAAGCCAACGGGAGAATATACTCGCTTCTTATAAATTTACAAAGGGTGTAAACGTATTCAGACGATCACAGTAACGTCGCAGATTCGGCTCTTTACGGCAGGGTAAGATCAGAACACTCTGATCGCATCTGTTATAGTTGATTGCGGAATAATGAACTGCAAAATATCGAAATCGAATGGAGTTTATAAGCAATGGCAAGTCCTGTAATGGATACGCCGCTGAATCTGGGGGCGGCGCAAGACCTTGATAAAGTACTGAATACCGAGCATCCCGTGCTTCTCTATGTTTATAAGGGCGAGTCGCTGCGTGGTGATGTTAAGACCGAGTTGGAAAAGGCTGCTAAGGAAAACGCCGGACGCATCCGGGTGGTTAAGCTGGATACCAGCAACGCGCCGGAATTGGCGGAACGCTTCGAGGTGGATAATCGTCCGCTGCTGGTCGGTTGGGTTTGCGGCGAAGTGATCGCGCGGCGCTCTAGTCCATGGGGTACGGACATTATGGGTATGGTCGAAGAACTGACCAAACACGTACCTGCAGGTGCAGTCGCCATGCCACAACCAGAGCAGGTGGTAGAGAAAGTGCCTGTCGAGAATAAGCCTGTCAAGGTGACGGAAGCCACCTTCGAGCGCGATGTGATCAAGAGCACACTGCCCGTGCTGGTCGATTTCTGGGCACCTTGGTGTGGTCCCTGTCGTCAGGTCGCGCCCGTCCTCGACAAGCTAGCGGGCGAGTTTGCGGGTAAGATTCGCATCGCCAAGGTCAACACCGACGAGAATCAGCAGCTAGCGGGCGCCTTCAACATCATGAGCATCCCCACGCTGATGTTCGTCAAGAACGGCAAAATCGTTGGTCAGCAGGCGGGCGCACTGCCGGAGCACATCCTCCGCGACGCCATCAATCAGTTGATCAACCTGAAGGTCTAGCTCTCGCCACCACAATGGCACTAGGCAGAGTCACTAATAGCCCGCTTCGGCGGGCTTTTGCCTTGATATGAGTTCAGTTCTTCGGGCTATCCCAAGCGCAGTCGCATCTCATTCGATTCTTGGAAGCCCAACTTCTCGTACACAAACTTGCCCGCGTCACTGTAATGCAGCGTGATCACTTTGATCCCCTGTTCGCGCGACCAATCGATGCAGTGCTGCGTTAGTTCCCGCGCGATGCCCTGCTGCCGATACTCTGGCTCTACGAACACGTTCAGGATGTAGGCGCGTGGTCCCTGCGGATCGAGGACGTGCGGGGGCCAATCTTGCAGCCAGATGCCTACACCCGCCACGATCTTTTCCCCATCAAGGCAGAACCAGCCGAGATAGGTGCCATCCTCAAGGCGGCGCTTTACCCAACCGATGAAATTTGCCTCCATCGGGTCGAGGATAGCGGGATCGGTATTGCCCATTGCCTCATACATGGAGCGGCGGTGATAGGTGACGGTGGCGGCATCATCAAAGGTGATGCGGCGGTAAGTCAGGTTCATTGGCAGATTCCCGTTTTCTACTTGCTTCGCAGATTGAGCGCGAGGTGATGGCTGCTGAACTGAAAACCCTTGTTCAAGTACAGACGGTGCGCCAGATGCCGCGCATAGCCCGTATCCAGATGTACCGCATCGCAGTTGTGCTCGATGGCGCGATCCCGCACGTAATCGAGCAGCATCCCACCGTGACCTTTACCCCGCGCTTCCGGCAGCGTCACCAGATCATCGATGTAGATCACCTTGCCCCACGCTAGAAACTCCATCAAACGGAATCCCGTTACGCTGACGTACTCCTCGCCTTCGCGGATGCCTACCAGTGTATAGCCGACTTTGAATTGGCGTTCAACCTGCTGCACCAACTGATCGGGCGAGGTGACGTGCGGGCGTAGTTCGTGGATAGCGCGGAACGAAGCGGCGATTTGAGCGGGCGTGCTGATCGATTCGATGGACATGGTTCTCTCGTCGTGGTAGTTGAACTAGCGAGTTCAGTTAGGGTATGCGGCGGGCACGCTAACTACTATAATCGAATAGTGTACAGCGACCCTATGACCATTGTAGACCATCAGCACAGCACAAGACAGGACTTTGATCGTGACAGCACCACTCAAAATCGGTACAGCACAGGGCAAACCGGGCGAGATCACTTACGGCGTGTTTGAAGGCATCGGCTTACCAACTGGCGGCAGCGACGATTTTCCGGTGATCATCGCGCAGGGCAAACATGCTGGTCCGGTGCTGTGGGTCACCGCCTCGATTCACGGCAACGAATACACGGGCATCCTAACCATCCACCATCTGCTCAAGCGCGAATTGCTGAACGGGCTGCGCGGTGCCTTGGTCTGCGTACCAACGCTCAATCCGTCGGGGCTGCGCGTAGGCGATAGGCGTCCCTATTACCTCAAGAATCAAGATCCCAACCGCCTCTTCCCGACGCCATTGAAGAAGGCGGTGATTACCGCGCCCAACAGCCTGCCCGCTGATCCCGAACCGCTGTCCGCTGTCGAACACAGTTATCAACGGCTTTTTGAAGTCATCGTTGAAACTGCCGACTATCTGATCGATCTGCACAACTACTCGATCAATTCGCTGCCCTTCGCCTTCCGCGATCCGATTGGCTACCACGACGAAGAAGATAAGGGCGCAGCGCGGCAGCTTCAATTGGTACTTGATGGCATGTTAAGCGCCTTCGGGCATACCGTGATCAACGAATTCGCCACCGCCGATTACCTCAAGCGCAATCTGCATCGCTCGGTTAGCGGCGCGGTGCTGAATACGGCGCACATTCCCGCCTTTACCGTCGAGCTGGGCGGCTTCCTGACGGTTGATCCGGCGATTGTGGCAGCGTGCTGCGCGGGCATCCGCAATGTGCTGCGCTGGGCGAATATGCTGGAAGATAAGACGATGGAGCCGATCACGGGCGTACAAATCCTCAACCCCGGCTATCCGATTCGGCGCACGGCGCACCCCTACGCACCACAAAGCGGCATCGTCGATCACTTTCTCAAGAGCGGCGATCCGGTGAAGAAGGGCATGGCAGTCGGGCGACTGACCGATATTTATGGGCGTCCCATCGGCGCGGAGGATGGCTTGATTCGCTCCGATCATGATGGCTTTGTGCTCGGCATCAGTCAGGGGGCAGCATTCTACCAGCACGAGCCGATTTCCAGTCTAGCGATCAGAGATGATAACGAACTGCTAGTGCCGTTCTTGTCGTGATCTACCGCCTCGAAAGCCGCCTGATATGTACAGGAGAAACAGGAGGCTGATCAGGATTCTGGTAGGTGCTCTGTTGGGAAGTAGTTTTGAGAATCCAACGATACCGTTATCAATCGTGTTAGTGTATTACGCTGAGGAGACATACGGATGGACAACGCTGGTTGCACACATCTGGATCAAATTCAAGACGTAACGCCGAGCGCCAATGGCTGTGAAGATTGTTTGAAGATCGGTGATACGTGGGTACACCTGCGGATCTGCCTGATCTGCGGGCATGTTGGCTGCTGCGACGATTCCAAGAATAAGCATGCCACCAAGCACTTTCAGGCGACCGGTCACCCGCTGATCCAATCATTCCAGCCGCGCGAAAATTGGGTCTGGTGCTACGTCGATGAAGTAGCGCTCGATCCGCAGGAGAAGCTCTATCACGCCAAGGGGTAGCAGCCGCGGCTCAATCAGCACGCTGTGTGGGGCTTCAACAACAAAAATCGGCGCTGAAGCTTCAGCGCCGAGTACTGATCTTTGTGGCTAAATGGGCGGGCGTACGGTTACTTGCCCACGCTCAACACCACCACTTGTGTGGTCTCCGGCAAGCTGTTGGGCGTCACCTTGAGCACATCTTCCGAGCGGACGGTGCTCACACCCATCTCTTTGAGGAAGCGCTCCGCTGACTCCAGATCGACCAGACTGCCGTCGGTCTTGTAGTGCATCGGGATCACGATGCGCGGTTCCAACAGATTGACTACCTCCGCCGCTTGCGTGGCATTCAGACCGCCACCGCCGCCAACGGGGATCAGCGCGATGTGTACCGTGCCCATGCCTTCCACCACCGACTGCGGCGGCACATGATCCAGATCACCGAGGTGGGCGACGTTCAGCCCTTCAAAATCGAAGACGTAGCCGACGTTGCGCTTAGGCGGATCGACGTTGATGTTGTTCATTGCCGCACCGACGATGAACACGCCGCCGATCTCATATTCGCCGGGGGCAGCGATGTAGCGCCCGTAGCCCTTCACCGCGTCCAGATTGTTGTGACCCGGCGCGTCGTGACTGATGGTGACGACATCGGCTTTCAGTTTCGGCACGCCTAGCCCAATCGTATCGCTAAACGGATCGGTCACGATCACGGCTTTACCGCGCTCAAATAGGCGAAAGCAGCTTTGTCCGTACCACGTAATTTCCATGTTGCTCTTGATTCCTGCTTGCTGTGTGATTGCTCAACCAAACCCAATTCCGCTGCTCGGAAGTGTACTGATTATAACACTTGTTCTAGGCGCTGCGCTATGCAAAACGGTGTTGCCGGAGCTACAAGGCTTGTCCGAATTGTAATTCCTACTTGCTGCAAACCGAGAGGGTTCAAGACTCTCTAAAGCAGAGCATCAAAATTGCACGGTGTACCGTCTAGCCGATATAGCGGATTAATTCGACAATTTACCCGAAAGAGTTCACCAGAAGTCACGTTCTGCTCTTAACTCACTTCGGTGGGTTACAGGTGTCGCAGCCGGAAATTGAAACCTCCGGTCTACGCTCGCTACCACTTGGATAACTGTGGAAAAGACCCTGCAGCGCCGGAGATCGCGGCAAAACTGACACTCCCAATACAACACAACAAAAAGGGCGCATTTGCGCCCTTCATTATTTACAGTCGTTCGCCCGTTAGATTTTCCGTGCGACTCGGTACTGAATCGGCATGCCGAGCAGCAGTCGGGTTTGTGCCTGCATCACGGGCAGGGCGACGAACAGCACAGTCAGCGGGGCGAGCAGCACGAAGCTGAACGCGGTCGTCACGATCTCGCGCTTGGTCCACGGATGCGGACGGGCGGGACGGAGTCGCAGGTCGATCCACCAGAAGACCACACCCAACACTGCCACCAGCGCGTAGCTGACCTGCAAGACGAGGAATTGCGGCTGTGCGGTGATCTGCGCTGCCATTTGTGGATGCACCAGCACGGGCAGCAATTGCCCGAAGGTCAGGATGATCCAGCCAGCGCCCGCCATGATGTGGTCGTGCGTGACGCGGAACAACATCTGCAAACCACGCAGCGGTGCGATCTCTGGACGCTCCAGAACTTGCGACAGCGTGTAGCCGATCTCTTTTGCGCCCCACGCGTGACGCAGCGTCTGCTGATAGCGATTCTGGCAGGCTTCCCAGAAAGTGTTACCCGTCACGGAATTGCCGGAGAAGGGCAGATAGATACGTCCCAAGTGCAGCTTCGCACCGCGCCGGAAGAAGCACTTGATGAACATGTGCAGGTCTTCCGCGATCACATCGGTATCCCAGTAGCCGACATCTTCCGCCAAGCGCATGCTCAACGAGTAAGTGGAGATCGGCAGTGGATGCCACCACGGCGCAGCCAGATAAGCCAATTCCCACGCCGCTGAATATGCTTGCACCAGACCCAGCGCAGGGTGAATATTCCAGATGTTGGAGTGATAGCGGATTGGCGCTTGCCAGACCGTCGAATGGCGCAGCTTGCTGTTAGCGAACTGACCCGTCAGACATTCGAGATACAGCGGATGCAGCAGCGAGTCAGCGTCGCATATAGTGACTACCAACTGATCCATGCTGTAACCTTGCTCATCAACGAAATGGCGTTTGGCATTGCGAACCGCCCAATTTTCGTTAGCGGATTTGCCTTGCAGTTCGCCGTACAACCCCTTCGGATGGAAAGTGATCAGGATTTCCTTGAAGCAAGCGGCGAACTCTTCTTTCAGCGCCAGCGCTTTGTTGTTTGCCGTCGCTTCGCCCGCCTCCATCGCCAGCACGATGCACACCTGCTCCCGCGCTACGTGGCTTTCGGAGAGGCGCTGCAAGGTCTGCCGCAGGATGCTGTGTTCTTCTTTGTAGTTGGGGATCACGATGACGTGGAGCACCTCTTCCCACGGCAGGCTGTTAGCAGCCACATTGGTCTCGTAATCCTCGCGCCAGTTGGTGCGCTCCCACTTGCGGATCAGCCGCAGTCCGTACAGTGTAGCAATAGAGCCAAAGACCATCCGAGCAGCCAGATAGACGCCGATGATCACCGCGACGTTAAAAACGATTTGCGGGGCTACAAACGTACCATAGATCACTAAGCCAAGACTGACCCAAGCCAGAAAACCCGGAATGCCGTCAAAGACGCGCTCCGGGATCAAAGGTGCAATCGAACCTGACCACAGCGATCTACCCACGCCGAGTTGCACACTGCTCTTACGTTCACCGCTAGACTGATATGGCAAGCCTTCCTCCTCGTTCCAATATTCACAATTCTAACACGGAGACTTGCAAAGACCATTGATAAACAATAGTTGACATTAATTATGAAAAGTGTACAGAAGTTTACGTATCAACTCAATAAGGCAAAGTACCCATACGCGGAAAGTATCGAGTCGAAGGTAAAAGTGATGAGTGGTAGGAGGAAGTAGGGCTGATGTTGAGATGGGTGGAAGGATGACGATCCACGACATCAGCCTGTACGTTCAACCTACCCCTCGTTACTCCACTGTACGCAGCAGCAGCGGTATCGGTTCGCTTGTTGTTCATCTGTTCCACCGTTGCTATTCGATTCTCCCACCTTTATAATTCAGGTTAGGTAAATTGGAAATCAGACGAACGAAGGAAATTTTAGAGCGCATGATCGACGTAAACGACTTACGCAAGGGCGTAACTTTCACCGTGGATGGCAGTATCTACAAGGTACTGGAATATTCGCACAACAAGCCGGGACGTGGCAACGCGACGATCCGTGTAGGACTGCGCGATCTGCGGACAGGCGCGAATATTCAGCGCACTTTCACCTCCGGTGACCGCGTGCAGGACATCCGCGTGGAAACGCTGACGGTGGAATATCTCTACAACGACGGCGAGTTTCTGCACTTCATGGATACTACCACTTATGACCAGTACGAACTTCGCGCTGATGTCTTTGGCGACGATCTCCTCTATCTGAAGGAAAATACACAGCTTGATCTCAGCCGCTACGAAGAAGAGATCATCGATTACGTACTGCCCACCAACGTGGAGCAGAAGATCGTTGATGCTGAGGTCGCGGTGGCTGGTAATACCGCCACTGGCGCGAACAAGAAAGTGACTACCGAAACGGGACTCAAAGTCACCGTGCCGCTGTTCGTCAACGTTGGCGATACCATCCGCGTGGATACCCGCGACGGCGGCTATATCACCCGCGTCTAGTGTTCACTGTTGAGTCGAACCGATGAAAACGCCCGCCGGGAAAGAGTGCCCCCAGTATTACGCTGACTTTCACCGGGGGCGCAATATTCAGGAATGTCGGCTTGCCTCGCGCAATCCTGAGTCTGCGCCATGGCGTCCCGCTGATTGTACGCTGTGCAGCGTCCCCGACATTGTCCGCGCCAACGCCAGCCCCGATATGCGCTTGAAGCTGACCATTAAGAGTGGTTTTCTGGGTTTGGGACGGCGCTTGATTGTGGAAGCCTACTGCGAAAAACATCAACTACGGATCGATGATCCGTTCGTTGGCTGTCCGCGCTGCAATGCCGAACGTCCGGGATCCAGCGCCTTTGCCGATGCTCTAGAGAACTTGGACTTACCTGAATGATCAAAGCTGTGCTGCTGGATATGGACGATACACTGCTGCTAACAGATACTGATCTGTACGTGCGGCGGTATATGGGTTTATTGAGTCAGGAGGCAGCGCAGCAGTTTCCCGATCTTAAGCTGACGGCGCAGCAGATCGCGCTGGCAGTACGCGACTCCGTACGTGGCAGCGTCGCCAATTTCGACCCAACACGCAGTAACCTCGATATTCAAGGCGAAATTTTCCACGAACTCACCGGGATTGATGCTCAGACGTGGTACCGCTTCGTTGATAACTTTCATCAGGAGAGCCACGAGTCACTGCGCGAGATCGTGCGCCCGATCCCCAACGCCCGTCCCCTGATCGAGCGCTTGCGGCAGATGGGACTCGCCGTTGTCATCGCCACCAACCCGATCTTCACGCGCTCAGCAATCTATCGGCGCCTGGCGTGGGCGGGCGTCGATGATCTCGATTTCGCGTTCGTCAGCAGCAGTGAGAACGTCCACTTTACCAAGCCTAATGCGCAGTTTTACGAAGAAATTCTCGCCCGCGTCGGCGTGGAAGCGGATGAAGCGATCATGGTGGGCGATGGCATCGGCAATGACATCATCCCCGCGCGACAGGTGGGCATGAACACCTTCTGGATCGATCTGGGACTGCCAACGGATGGAACTACCGTACCCAGTGATGCAGCGGGATCGCTGGCGGATTTTGAGGCATACGTCGCTGCCGGATCGCTGAACCGCTTGCAGCCGCTGCCGCGCACCAGTGAACAGCTTCACGCCCGCTTGATGGGTAACGTCGGGGCGATCTTCGGCTTGGCGGATACCATGAAGCCACAGTTCTGGAACATGCGTCCCGATCCTAATGAATGGTCGCCACTGGAGATCGCCTATCATTTGCGCGAGAGCGAACGCACCGTACAGCGCCCGCGTTTGCAGCGCATCGCCGCCGAGGATAACCCCTTCATCTCGCCGCCACGTACACCTTTCGCGCCCGCCAGTCTCGATCTCAGCGGCGAGGACGGCTATGCGATCCTGCAGGAATTCTGGAACGAACGCTGCAAGACTCTGAACTTCATCTACGAACTGCCTACCGAAGCGTGGACACGTCCGGCGAGGCACAGCGTTTTCGGTCCGACCACGCTGCTGGAGATGGCCCACTTCACCGCCCGCCACGATCATCTGCACATTACACAGTTCTGCCAGACGATTGGACGTTGTAACGAAACATAAATTCTCAACAGGCTTAAGTTTGGGATAATTAATTCAGCAATAGACTAAGTGAGCAACTTATAGCTAAGTCAAGCAAGCTAGATAAGGGCATAGCCAGTTCATGGAAGCTAAACAGACTAATTTGTTGAATTTCTTGCGCGGCCCCAAACAGTACATTATTCCGGTTTATCAACGTACCTATAGTTGGACTGTTACCCAATGTCAGCAGCTTTGGGATGACATCAGTCGCGTTGCCCAAGACGAGCATATCCCTGCCCATTTCATAGGTTCTGTAGTCTATATTAACGAGGGTATCTATCAGGTTTCGGCAGTTCCTCGTTTACTAATAATTGACGGTCAACAGCGCCTCACTACTTTGTCTCTATTACTCGCGGCACTTGGTCAGCGAATTAAGCAAGTGTCAGGGGGTAGCGTTAACCATATGCAAATCAGGAATTACTATCTGATCAATAATGATGAGACTGGGGATTACAGACATAAGCTCATCCTCACGCGCGGAGACCGCGATACGCTCCTTGCGCTGATAGACGAAGATTGCCCTCAGCCAACTGAACCATCGCCGCGCCTAGCTGAAAATCTACGTTTTTTTCAAGAACGCATCGCGCAAAGCAAATTGTCAGTTGATGATATTTATCGCGGTATCAGTAAGCTGATTATCGTGGACGTTTCTCTTGATCGAAATTATGACAATCCGCAGCTCATTTTTGAAAGTCTTAACTCGACAGGGCTTGATCTCTCACAATCCGACCTCATTCGCAACTTTGTACTGATGGGCTTGACGCCGGAACATCAGAATCAGCTTTATAACCGCTACTGGTATCCAATCGAGAGCCAATTTGGTCAAAACGAGAATGCCAGTCGATTTGATTTTTTCATGCGGGATTACCTTACTCTGAAGTACAACGGTCAGATACCTACGCTGAGAGATGTCTATAAAATCTTCAAGGCTTATACGCAAACACCGGAACTATCGGTCGATGACCTTGTAGCAGACGTGTATAACCATGCCATGGTTTACTTGCGTTTTATCTCGCCAGAAATAGAGAAAGATAGGAGCATCCAAACCGCCCTAGAAGATATTAAGACCCTCAAAATGGATGTCGTCTACCCTTTTCTCTTAGAAGTGTTTCTTGACCAACAAAGAGGACTTCTAACCCGCGATGAAGTGCTTGAAATACTGAAAATAGTCGAGAGCTACGTTTTTCGCCGCGCTATTGTTGGTATTCCAACAAACTCGATGAACAAAACATTTGCCACGCTATCCCGCACGCTGGATAAAAATCGCTATTTGGAAAGCGTGAAAGCTGCCTTTTTGTTACAGGACTCGTATCGTCGTTTCCCAGATGATCACGAGTTTGAACAGGAATTTGTGAAGAAGGATGTTTACAACTTCCGCAGCCGCACATATCTATTGAGCAAACTGGAAAACCTAGATCGAAAAGAGCCAGTCAATCTATCAGATTACACTATCGAACACATCATGCCTCAAAATCCGTCGCTATCTGCGGAATGGCAACTGATGCTGGGAGAAAATTGGAAAGACATTCAAACGCAATACCTTCACACCATCGGAAATCTAACCCTCACTGGCTATAACTCGGAACTCAGTGATCGTTCTTTTGCCGAAAAGCGTGACATGGAAGGCGGGTTCCGCGATAGCCCCATTCGCTTGAACAGAGACCTTCGTAATCTTGAGGATTGGCATCATCAGACTATCGAGGTTCGTGCGAGGGAGTTAGCCGAACTCGCCAAGCGCGTTTGGGCTTATCCAGCACTACCCGACGATATTCTCGCCTCTTTCCGCGTTGCCGCGATGGAGGAACCTCAAGAATACACCGTCGATCACTTTGATATGCAGGGTAATGCTCTCGATCTATTCACCCATCTCAGAAGGCACATCCTTAATCTCGATCCGGCTGTTCGTGAAGAACCCAAAAAGCTCTATATCGCTTACAAAACAACCACGAACTTCATTGACATCATTCCTCAGAAAAGCAGATTGAACCTAGTGCTAAATATGCCCTTTAGTGCCATTAACGACCCTAAAGGAATATCTCGTAACGTTGCAAATCTGGGGCGATGGGGCAACGGTGAGGTGGAAATATCTTATCAAGACATCAGCCAAACAGAGGACGTCATGTTTTTGGTCAAACAATCTTTTGACCTGCACGATGACGATCTCTAGTTAGTTGCCCTTGATTCTCGTCACAGCCTAAATTCTTCGAGTTACAAATGCCCATGCAGCTAAGGCAAGCCACACCGGATGAGCGAACTAAGTGTTTATCGCTGCTGCATGACGCGGATGAGGACGATGCGCGTACCCTCATGACAATGGCTGATCCTGCCTGCACGACGTATCTGGCGGCGGAGGGCGATCATCTGATCGGCGCGGCGGTACTGCGCTGGGATCAACATGAAGCCGAGATCGTCTACATCGCGGTGGCAGCGGATCGGCGCGGGCAAGGCGTGGGCAAGCAGATGATCGTGGCGCTGATGGCGGAGGCGCGTTCGCGGGGGATGCGAGCGGTACTGGTAGGAACAGCGAATTCGAGCATCGGGAATATTGCCTTCTACCAGAAATGCGGCTTTCGCATGGATCACATCCGGCGCGACTACTTCAGCTATCTCACGCAGCCAGTGATCGAGGATGGCATCCCGATCCGCGACATGATCGTGTTTCGGCTGGCGCTGGATTGATTAAGGATACAGGGCGAGGCACGCCCCGCCCCTACCCCATTCCTGCTTATGATTTGATTTTGTAGGGGCGTGTCTCGCCCAGTGGTGTTGCCTCAACCATGACCTCCATCCGCCGAACATCCTTTTAGGCAGTTCTATGCTACAGCCCGCTGCTAAATCGTAGTATACTGAAGCGGTTTTGTGAATTGAAGTGCAACAAAGGCGCTGCCGAAGATGCCTCAACTTGGTACCATTGAACTGCCACTGCGCGTAGCAATTATCGGATCGGGTCCCTCTGGCTTTTACGCCGCCGAACATCTCTTCAGACAAAATGAACTGGTCGCCTTCGTAGATATGTATGATCGCCTGCCGACGCCTTATGGCTTGGTGCGCGGCGGTGTCGCACCCGATCACGACAAGATCAAGT
Source organism: Anaerolineae bacterium (assembly GCA_019637555.1). Taxonomy (GTDB): domain Bacteria; phylum Chloroflexota; class Anaerolineae; order Aggregatilineales; family UBA2796; genus JAHBVK01. The sequence continues at coordinate 59,187 of JAHBVK010000026.1, read as the reverse complement.
CGGTGACTAAAGTCTACGAGAAAACCGCCTCGAATCCGCGCTTCCGCTTCTTTGGCTATGTAGAATTCGGCAAAGACCTGTCGCACACTGATCTCAAGGCGCATTACCACGCCATCATCTACGCCGTCGGCGCACAAACGGATCGTCGTTTGGGCATCCCCGGCGAGGATTTAAGCGGCAGCTACGCCGCGACGGAATTTGTCGGCTGGTACAACGGGCATCCCGACTATCGGCATCTGACCTTCGATCTGTCGCAGGAGCGCGTGGCGGTAATCGGCAACGGCAACGTAGCAATGGACGTTGCACGCATACTCGCCAGCAGCTATGAGGAACTGAAATGCACCGACATCGCTGATTATGCGCTAGATGCACTTCAAAACAGTAAAGTGACCGATATTTATATGTTTGGTCGGCGCGGTCCGGCGCAAGCGGCGTTTACCAATCCCGAGCTGAAGGAATTTGGCGAACTGAGTCACGCTGATATTGTGGTGCCTCCCGCTGAAGCGCAGATCGATCCGCTGAGTGAGGCAGACCTGATCGCGCATCCCGATAACACCGCCAAGAAGAACATCGAACTGCTGCAGAAATTTTCGCAGTTACCTGCAGGTAACAAACCACGCCGCATCCACATGCGTTTTCTAGTCTCTCCTGCCGAACTGCTGGGCACTGATCACGTCGAGGCGATCAAACTGGTCAAGAACGAACTGCAAGCGGGAAGCGATGGCACCTTACGCGCCAAAGCTACCGATCAGTTCGAGACGATGCCAGTGGGCTTGGTCTTCCGGTCAATAGGCTATAAGGGCGTGTCGCTGCCCGATGTGCCTTTCGATCCCAAGGCGGCGGTGATCCCTAACGTGGCGGGGCGGGTGATCGATCCGGCGAATAACAACACCGTGGTCACCGGTGAGTACGTGGTCGGCTGGATCAAACGCGGACCATCGGGCATCATCGGCACCAACAAGCCGGATTCAGTGGCGACGGTAGACTCGCTGGTTGCTGATCTCGGTTCGTTGAATCAAGCGCTGCTGCCAGATATTGAGCCGCTGCTGCGCCAGAAGCAGCCGCAGGTCGTCTCTTTCGAGGATTGGCGCGTTCTAGACCGCATCGAGACGGAACGTGGCGCGGCACAGGGTCGTCCTCGCGTCAAGTTCAGCGATGTTGGCGAGATGCTGGCGGCGATCCAGCAAACGCACAAGGGCAACTAGCAGACTCCAACGTCCGGCTGAGGCTAGAGTAACTGTGATACGGGCACAAGTTGGTGCCCGTATTTGTTTCAGGTTGAAGGCGCTGCGCGCGACTGGACGCGCATTGGCTTCACACCAAAGATCAGTCGCAGCACCTTGATCCGCCGGATCAGCAGAATGTACAGTCCAAGCGTCAACACAAGAGTCCCCGTGAGGATGGTTAGCAGCTTCGGCAAGATTGCGGCATCCCACTGCACGACGAAATAAGAGAGAATCATAATCACGGGCTGGTGAAAGAGGAAGAATGGTAGCGTGGCTTCCTGAGCGTAATTCAGCCACTTGTTGCTGAAATTTAGAAAGCGTATACCCACAGCCAGCATTAACAGCGTCCAGCACCAAGCGTTGATGACTACCAATGTCCAAGCGATATAGAAACCCGGATGCCATGGCATCGAGACCCAGTTGTAAGCATCAAAGCCTACTAAGGCTGCGATGATCACTACCGCCGCCGTGATGGCGACGAGCAGTATCAGCCACCAGTCACGCCGGATCGCTTGTGTAAACCGTTCGTCGCTATAGAGCAGATAGCCAAAGATAAAAAACACCATCAGGAAGAAGAAATCTGCCCAGTTGTGCTCTCCTTCGTAGAAGAAGAGGCGCAAGGCTAACTGCACTATCAAAAGCGGAATAATCGGCAGAAGTATCCCGCCGCGATGCAGGCAAAGCCCCGCTAACCACGAGGTGAACCGTTGCCCGCGTTCCCGTGCCAACCAACTAAAGATCGGCAGCCCAAACAGGGAAAAGGCAAACAGAAAACCAAGAAACCACAGATGGTATCCAGCCCACCCGAAAATTTCGGGACTTAGGGGAATCGAGCGGCTGCTGACAAACTCCATGAAAGAAGTTGTCAGCTTGCCAGATTGAATTTTGTGGCTCCATTCGGTATAAAGCATGATCGGTGTAAGCAGGAGGCAACCGACGAGATAGGGTAGCAGCAGCCGTTGCAGCCTTTCAACCAAAAACTGCTGTCCGCTTCGATGCGCCAAGGCAAAGCGCGCTCCTGCGCCAGCGATCAGGAAGAAAAAGGGCATACCCCACAGCCCAACGAAGATTAGCACGCCCGTAAGCGGGAAACTCAGTTCGGCATTTTTGATGTGCCAGTCCGTTAAATCAAAGGGGCGCACACTGTGATACAGAAAAATACCAACCAGAGCGAGCACTCGGAGCCAGTCTAAATAATGCAACCGAGTTACTGGTACAGTAGTGGTCACTTTCGCACCCTCCAGCCTAACATCAGCATTCGGCTACTTGAATCGTAGTCCTCAATAGAATCTTGAGTTAGTGACGTTTGTCACCGTTGCCATCGTGTACAAACCAAAACCTAACCCTTCAGTAAAGTATGAGGTAAACTCTGCGCGCCCTGATCCGGGAGGTGACTCCTCCCGTGTGTAGTCACGGCTAGTGACCGCCTATTAGCTATGAAGTGAGGCGCTGGTATGCAGACCACCTCAAGTGCATCGCCAGTTTCCGTCGATCCGACTCCCAAGCGGCATCTGTTGTCGCGTAATTTCGTGATCGGGTTATCGCTGCTGATCATCCCCTTGATCAGCCAGTTTCTCATCCAGATCCAGACGCAGCAGCAGCAGAACGATGCGCACATCATTAACCTTGCCGCCGACCAGAGCGTCTTAAGTCAGAAACTGACTAAAGATGTTGTGCTGTTCAGCAACGTTAGCAGTCGCATCAGCTCGGATGCTGATCGGGTACAAGCACAGGCAACACTAGCGGGACAAATCAAGATCACGCTAGATACGTGGAGTCGCATTGCCAACGGGCTGCGTAACGGTGACGCCGATCTAGGGCTTTCCGGCAACAACAGCGCCGCTGTTAAACTATTATTCGAGCAGATCGAACCGCACTTCGAGGCGATGCGGCAGAACGCAAGCTGCTTAATCAATGTCTACGTAGCTTCCACTCCCGATCCTGCGTGTAGTGGTAACGAGCAGACCTATGCAGCAACCGTCAGCGATCATGCTGAGGCTTACTTGCAGGGCGCACAGCAGATCGCAGATCAGTTTGAGCAGGAAGGCAACACGCGGGTGAACAGCCTGCGTAATGTCCAGCTTGTGCTCGGCGCGATGATGATCGTCGCCTTCCTTGCGATGGGCTTCTTTGTGTTCATGCCGCGTGGCAAAGATTATTTGAGGGTAGTGTCTGCGCTGCGCGACTCGGAGATGAAGTTACAGCGTCGTGCCAACGCCATGGAGACGGTATCCAGAGTCAGCGCCGCTGCCGCCACCACACTCGATCCTGATCAACTGCTGCAAAACGTGGTCGATCTGGCGAAGTCCAGCTTCAAGCTGTATCACGCGCATATCTATCTGCTAGATGAACAGAATGAGCAGTTAGTGCTGGCAGCAGGCGCGGGTGATGCGGGTCGGCAAATGAAGGCGAACGGACATTATATTCCCTTCGACCATCCGCGTTCGCTGGTGTCCCGTGCTGCACACAACCGCCGCGTGACCATCAGCAACGATGTGACCAACGAACCGGATTTCCTCTCCAATCCTTTACTGCCCGAAACCAGATCGGAAATGTCCGTACCGATGATCATCGGTAATACGCTGGTTGGTGTGCTGGATATGCAGTCCGAGGAAAAGGATCACTTCTCCGCAGAAGATGCCCGTATTCACGCCGCGCTGGCGGAACAGATCGCGGTGGCAGTCGAAAATGCGCGCGTGCACGGTCAGGTGCAGACGGCGCGACGGGCGGAACAATCGGCGCTGCAAGACAGCGAACGCCGCGCTGACGAATTGAAGCTAGTGGCGGATGTCAGCGCCGCCGCTTCCGCCATCCTCGACATCGAAACGCTGCTGCCAAGCGTAGCAGATCTAACTAACTCCACCTTCGACTTGTATCATACGCATATTTATCTGCTGGACGAACGTTTTGAATATCTGGTGCTGGCAGCAGGAGCGGGCGAAGCCGGACGGATCATGAAGACGCAAGGGCATCGCATTGCCCTACGCAATCAGGGATCGTTGGTGGCACGGGCTGGACGCAGTCGCCGCACGGTGGTGGTCAACGACGTGCATCAAGCGGTGGACTGGATGCCTAACCCGCTGCTGCCAGATACACAGTCGGAGATGGCGCTGCCGATGGTGGTTGGTAACGCGCTAATCGGTGTGCTTGATGTGCAGTCGGACAAGCTTGATTTCTTCACAGATAGCACCGTGATGGTGCAAACCGCGCTCGCCGATCAGATCGCTATCGCTATTCAGAATGCGCGGCTGTTTCAGGAGACGCGGCTGACCCAAACAGTGATCGAGAACAACAATGACAGCGTGATCATCACCGACATTGACGAAAAGACGATCTACGTGAATCCGCGCTTCTCCGAGTTGTTCGGTTATGCGCCGCAGGAGATGATCGGGCAGTCGCCGCGTGTGCTGCACGGTCCAATGACACAGCGGGATCGTTTAGACGCGATCCGCGAGGCGATTGAGCACCAGCATCCGATCCAGCAGGAATTGATCAATTACCGCAAAGATGGTACGCCCTTCTGGATCGAGCTGTCGATCTCGCCTGTGATCGACAACAAGGGCAGATTGACGCATTACATCGGTATTCAGCAGGACATCACGGATCGCAAGACGCTGGAAATGCACCGCGATCAGATGCTGCGGCAGGCGGAAGAACAGGCGAACATGGAACGCGCGACGGCGGATCGGCTGCGCGAAATTGACCGCCTGAAGTCCGACTTCCTCGCCTCGATGAGCCACGAACTACGCACGCCACTGAACTCGATCATCGGCTACTCGGAAGTGATGCTTGATGGCATCGATGGCGAACTACCAGAGTCGGCAGTGGAAGATGTGCAGGCGATCTATGACAGTGGTCAGCATTTGCTCAGTCTGATCAACGACATCCTCGATCTGGCGAAGATCGAAGCCGGGCGCATGGAACTTGATCTCGAACCGACTCCGCTGGATACGGTGATGGATGAAGTGCAGCGTCTCAGCCGCATTTTGCTCAAACAGAAGCCGGTCACGCTGACGGTAGACATCGCTGACGATTTCCCGTGGCTGTATGTGGATCGGGTGCGCTTACGGCAAATTCTCAACAATCTGGTCAGTAACGCGATCAAGTTCACCGAGCGCGGCGAGGTGCTGATCACGGCGGAAGCGCAGCAGGATCGTGGTATGGCGCATCTGAGTGTACGCGACTCTGGCATCGGCATCGACAAGCAGCACTTGCAAGTGATCTTCGAGCAGTTCCGTCAGATCGACAGTGGATCGACGCGCAGAGCAGGCGGCACCGGACTTGGTTTGCCGATCACCAAGCGGCTGGTGGAGATGCAGGGCGGCAAAATCTGGGTGGAGAGTGTTGTCGGCGTCGGTTCAACGTTCCACTTCACAATTCCGCTGGCAAGCAGTAAGGAAGCGGTAGCCCGACGGCAGATCGAAGAATTGTAGCTTCACCCCTACCTCCTCCCAAATGTGGCACATTGGCTGAGGGGACTAGCGGCTACTTTTGCTAGAATAGTGATAGCTTCAATGAGTGCTAGAGGGTACAAGACGCGGTGTATTTGGTCGATGGACATAACTTGATCGGGCAGCTTCAGGATTTGTCCCTCGACGATCCGCAGGATGAAGCCAAGCTCACGGTGGCAATCCGGCGCTTTTGTATGCGGCATCGCGTCAAGACGACGGTGATCTTCGACAATGGCGTGATCGGCGGAACCTCCCGCGAACTGAGCAACAGCGATGTGACGGTGATCTTTGCCTCGCCCGGTCAGCAGGCGGATACACTGCTGATGCGCCGCGCCCGCGAACACGGCACCATCAAAGGCAAGTATGACGATATGGTGCTGGTCACCTCGGATCGGCGGATTCTGCGGCTGGCGTTCGCTTACGGAATCGACACGATGGCGTCGGAAGAATTCGCGCTGATGATCGGTTTCCGTCCGGTGGAGCGCGAGGTCGAGGATCCGGATAAAGCGAACGGCAAAACCGAGAAGCGCATTGCCTTCGTCTATGAGAAAGACCCCAACCCTGTGATTAGCACGCAGGAGATCGCCTACTGGCTGACGGTGTTCAAGCGCCGTCAGTGGGAGGTTCGCGCGGCGCGGATGGCGCAGCAGGATGCTGCCGCGAAGAATCTCAAGAGTACCGAGGATACGGGTAAACCGAAGTCGAAATCTAAACCGGAGTCGGACGGTTGATTGCTGAGGTAGATCGGCGTCAATCAGTAGACGGTGATTGAAATCTCCGGCTACAAATCCTTCTAAACCCACTTCCCGCAAGGACTTCGTTCAGCCAGCCGATTTATTGCCGTGAATTCGATCAGGAAAACCATGACCACTACCGACTCCGCGCCTCTCCACACACGCAGCCAACTGATCAACGACGTCAGATCGCTGGGTGTGCAGCGCGGTCAGGTGATCATGCTGCACGCCTCGGTCAGGGCGGTGGGCAAGGTGATGGGCGGCGCAAACGTGATCTTGCAGGCGCTGCTGGAGGCGCTAACTCCCGCTGGCACGCTGATGATGTACGCGGGCTGGAACGACATCCCCGATTTCGTGCTGGAGTTGCCACCCGATCTGCGGCAGGTGTATTATCAGGAACACCCACCCTTCGATCCGGCAATTGCGCGATCCGTGCGTGATTACAGCATTCTAGCGGAATTTCTGCGGACGTTCCCTGCTACACAACGCAGCCTGAATCCTGAAGCGTCGATGGTAGCGAATGGCGCACGCGCGGCGTGGATCACTGCCGATCATCCCCTGAACTACGGCTACGGCGCGGGATCACCGCTGGCGAAATTAGTCGAAGCGCAGGGATCGGTGCTGCTGCTCGGATCGCCGTTAGACAACATCACGCTGCTGCATTACGCAGAATATCGCGCCAAGATGCGGCAAAAGAACGTGATCCACTATCAATGCCCGATCCTGCGTGATGGCAAAACGGTGTGGGTCGATATCGAAGATTACAGCACTGGCGATCCGCATGACGATTACAGCTTCGAGCAGATCGTGCTGGATTATCTGGCGCAAGGCAAAGGTCGGCGCGGGACGGTGGGCAGCGCTCAATCCTATCTGTTCGAGGCGGCAGATTTGGCAGACTTTGCTATAAGCTGGCTGGAATCGCGTTTTGGCTGAGAGAATATGGAAGTCAGCGATCACTGGACGCTAAAGCATCCGGTGTGCGTTAACTCACTTCATTCGTCGTGAGGTAAATTACCCCCATCGCATCAATAACACATTACTCATCACTAACTTAACGAGATCACCCCTCATGCGCCTAGCAATCGTCACCTCATGGTTCACCGATGTCGTCGGTGGCAGCGGCACCGCCGTTTTTTTCAACACCTTCACGACTGGGCTGCGCGAACGCGGCTATGAACTGGAGATCATCACCCCGCCGCCATTCAAGAGCGCGGATTACGTTGAGATCACGCTGGAACGCTTTCTATTTAATACCGAACTACGCACTGATCCGCGCCTCGCAAATGCCGACTTGATCATCGGTTTCGACTATGACGGCTATGGCATCGACGCGCAGACGAGTCCGCCGCTAATCACCTCCGCACATGCCGTGTTCGCTGACGTGATCCAGTGGGAATCGGAGCCTGTGCGGACGATGGTACAGGCGCAGGCGTTCTTTGATCGCGTTGCGATGGAGAAGGCGCGGCGCGTGACCATCGGTAGCCAGTACGCCAAGGATCGCATTGTGACGCTGTATGGAATCGATCCGCAAAAGGTAACCGTGATCCCGCATGGCATGTTGACGCCAACATGGATGCCGTATATCGACTCCGAACCGCCCGCGCCCAACGATCATCCGGTGATCCTTGCAGTAGGCAAGATGTACCCGCGCAAACGCACCAACATCCTGTTAAGGGCATTGGCGCTGCTGCGCGATCAACATTCTGATGTGGAACTGCGCGTAGTCGGTGATGGCTTGGAATGGGATCGGCTGCACGCGCTGGCGAAGGAACTGCGGCTCGGTGACAACCTGACGTGGTTGGGACACATCAGCGATGATCGCCAGATGGCGCGGGAGTGGCGGCAGGCGGATGTATTCGCGCATCCGAGCAATCAGGAGACGTTCGGTTACGTCTACCTGGAAGCGATGCAGCTAGGCAAGCCGATCATCGCGGCGCGGGCGGGCGCAGCGCCCGAGGTGTTGAAAGAGGCGGCGGTGCTGGTTGAGCCGGAAAATCCGGAGGCGCTGGCGGTGGGCTTGGATCACTTACTGCGCGATCCCGCCAATCGGCAGGCATACGGGCAGCGGGCGAAGGAACGCAGCACGTTGTATACCTACAAAAAGATGATCGACAGTTACACGCAGGTGATTACTGAAGTGGTCGGCGCTGGCGGCTGATCTGATCGTTGGCTTTTCTAGCTGGCAGACGACGTGTCCGCAGAGGAGTCCGCTGCCGCAGTGCCATCATCCTCTGCTTCCTGCTCCGTCATTTCCTCGATCAAGGTCAGCAGTTCCTTGACGCGGAAGGGCTTGGGCAGGAATTTGGATGCGCCGGAGGAGATCGCCTGCTCCATCATGTCAGGATCGGCTTTACTGCTCATCAGCACCAGTTTAGCGTTGGGGCGCTTCTCCGCAGCGATTTGCAGAACATCGAAGCCGCTTTGATCGCCAATGTGAACGTCGCTCAAGACCAGATCGAACTTGTGCTTACGTAGCCGCTTTTCCGCCTTATTGACGCTGCGCGCCCCTTTAACGCGGTAGCCGACGTCGCGCAGCACTTCCAGCACGGTTTCGCGGAATGTTTCATCATCCTCGACGATCAAAATGCGTGGCAAATCATCTTTGCTCATTACAGTAGAATACCTATCAACCCGTTACCTACATCAATGTAACTTACTATACACCTTTAACCGTTAAGAAATGATAGCAAACTGACAACACCCAAGATTTCATCCGTTGAGAAGGGCTTGACCAGATAGGCATCGGCGCCCAGTGCCTTTGCGCGTTCGCCGTGCTCCTGCGTGGCGGAAGTAACCACCAGCGGGATGTCGCGCAGATCAGGATCGCCGTTGAGCCATGCCGCCACTTTCCAGCCATCGACGACGGGCATGTTCAGATCGAGCAGGATCATATTCGGCAGCTTGCCGTCCGCTTTTGCCTTGGTCAGAAAATTGATTGCTTCCTGACCATCCGGCGCGATTTCCACGTTGAAATCTTCTTCCATCAGTACGATCTTCAGCAGTTCGCGTAGTTGATCGTCATCTTCGACGATCAGGATGGTTCCCGCCACTGTGACCCCCTCGACTTACTTACCATGAAACACTGAAAATTGAACAATTGAACGTTGACAACCAACGCGCCGATGCTACCACATCTAGGCGGGTTCTCCCACAAACAAACTACCTTGTCAAGCCATCTGAGTCATGGTATCCTACTGCTATCTGTAGAGGTGTCGTGCGAAAAGTGGGTTCCCCCACTTTTCTTGTTATCTGAGGCAATTACGTTACCTTTCTCGCCTTCTGAATTGAGTATTGCAGAGCAAAAGCGGAGTCGTTAGGGCAATGGCAAAGAGTGATTTATTCCTCGCGTTCAACGAAATTACAGAAACCCATCATCTGCCGCGCGAAATTGTGATTGAAGCGTTAAAGCAGGCGTTGGTTTCTGCCTACAGACGCGATAGCGGGATTAGTGCCGCGCAGAAGATCGAAGCCGAGGTTGACCCCAACACCAGCAAATACAATGTGCTGGTGGAAAAGGAAGTGGTTGACGAGGTGATGAACGAGCGCACCGAGATCGAGTTCGGTGAAGCCCGCAAGATCGACCCCAATATTGAAATGGGCGACACGATCATGGCTCCTGAGGACACCAACACGCGCTCCTTCGGACGCATCGCGGCGCAGACCGCCAAGCAAGTGATCCTGCAAAAGATTCGCGAAGCGGAACGCAAGGCACTCTATGACGAGTACAAGGATCGTGAAGGCGATCTGGTCAGCGGGCAGGTGCAGAGCGTCAATAACCAGCACATTACGATCAGTCTGGGACGCGCTGAGGCGATCATGCCTTCCAATCAGCAGATCAAGGGTGAGCGTTATCACACGCATGACCGCATCCGCACCTACGTGATGGAAGTCAAGGAAAGCAATCGCGGTCCTTCGATCATCGTCTCGCGGGCGCATCGCAACATGCTGCGCCGTCTGCTGGAATACGAAGTACCGGAAATTTATAATGGGCAGGTGGAGATCAAGAACATCGCCCGCGAAGCCGGACACCGCTCCAAAGTTGCCGTCGCCGCCCTGCAAGCCGGAGTCGATCCGGTGGGTGCCTGTGTGGGTATTCGTGGTGCGCGTATCCAGAGCATCGTCAAGGAACTAAAAGACGAAAAGATCGATGTTATCGAGTGGAACAATGATCCCTCCATATTCATCGCCAAGGCGCTTAGCCCCGCCCGTGTGACGGGTGTTTATCTGGAAGAAGACTTGGATCAGGGCAACACCGCGACGGTGATCGTCCCTGATGATCAACTGTCGCTGGCGATTGGGCGTGAGGGTCAGAACGCACGTCTCGCCGCCAAGCTGACGGGCTGGCGCATCGACATCAAGAGCGTGACCGAAGCCGCTACCGATGCCTACAGCAAACTGAGTGAACCTGCACTGGCGAAACTGAGCAGCGATCAGGGCGAAATGGTGGCGGAAGTCGAGCGCATTCTGGAGAAGAAGAAGGCTGACCGCGCCGTGATGCCTGAGGAATATCAGATTCTTACGCGCTTCGTGCAGCTTGCCGAGCAGAAGCTGCTGGAATACCGCGAATCGCAGCGCTCACAGCGTCGCAAGATCATGGAACGTGCCCGCGCCACCGTTCCGGCGTTCGCCTTCAACATGCCGCTTTCGGAACTGGAACTGGCGCGCGACATCGAAGAAGCGATCAAGTTCCTACCTAACGTCGGTGAACTGATGGTGCGCGTGCTGGCGGATGAAGAACATCTGCAAGCCACGCTCAAGGCAGGTAACGCAGGTACAGATGCGATGGATGCGATCCGCGAGGCGATTGACTCGCTGGTGCTGGCGAAACAGGATGAATTGGCGGCTGCCGATGCGGAAGCACGCGCCAACGCCCCGACAGTCGTTGATCTGCCAGTTAGCGCCGACGCTGCGCTGGTAGAGACGCAGCCTGCAGTTGAGGTGAGCGAGGGTGAGGAGGAGTTTGTACCCCCCGCCTTCATCGACGAAGATCGCCCGGCGCCGCGCCGAGATGCACCGCTCTCCGATGAACCCACCAAAGTACTGCGCCGCGACAATATCCGCCAGCAGCCACAGGCACAGGCACAACCGGCGGCACAGGGGCAGCCACGTTATGAGCCGACCTTAACCGCCGAGGATGAAGCCGAGGAATGGGGTCAGCCACGCAACAAGGGTAAGAAGAAGACCAACAAGCGTGGACGCGAATTGGTCTTTGATGAGCGTCGCGGTGAAGTCGTCGCCAAGCGCAAGCACAAGCGCAAGGGCAACGATTGGGGCGTAGAAGACGAGTAATAGTCGTCATTCAAGCTATGAGTAAGCAGCAACCACCCCGCCGTAAGCATGTGCCTCAGCGCACCTGCATCGTCTGCCGGGAAACGAATGCCAAGCGCACACTGACGCGGATCGTGCGAACGGCAGACGTAGGGGTGCAAATTGATCCGACTGGTAAAATGAATGGACGAGGCGCGTACCTCTGCGATAAACGCAGTTGCTGGAAACGTGCCATAGAAACGGATGTGTTAGCAAAGGCGCTGCGCACCGAACTCACCGATGCGGATCGGCAGCGACTTCAAGAGGCTATGTTGAAGATGCCAGAATTAGCAGCAACACCAGCACAAGAGCAGCAGCGGCAGCAGTGAAAACCGTATGTTTTGCTGCGGTGGATGCGTCTAATGAATAGTTACGTTAGTCAGTGCAATGGCTACGAGGCATCTTTGCACGCTACTACTTGTATATGTGTCGATAAGACGATGAACCATCTAACCATGAGCCGCACGGCAAGGCGACGGCGAGACAGTCAGGGCGTTCTCCTCAAACTCTGCGCCCACTAGTTCTTAGCGCCATCTTTCCTGCTGTGGTGAGGCTCAACCGCCATGGAGGGAATTTATGGCAAAAGAACGACAAATCATTGAAGTCCCCGATTTTCTGACGGTACGTGAGCTAGCGAACTTAATCTCCGTCAGCCCTATCGAAGTCATGAAGCAGCTGATTGGCAGCGGCATTATGGCGTCGATCAATCAGCAGATCGACTACGATACCGCCGCTATTGTGATCGACAGTCTCGGCTTTGAAGCCCAGCCTATCCACACTGAACAAGCCGAACTTGTTGATGATTCCGACCTGCCGCAGTGGCGGCGCCTGTACTCCGATGAAAACCCCAAGGATTTAGTCCGTCGTCCACCCGTCGTGACAATCCTTGGTCATGTCGATCACGGTAAAACCAGTTTGTTGGATGCCATTCGCAACGCTCATGTAGCGGAAGGGGAAGCGGGCGGCATCACCCAGCACATCGGTGCTTATCAGGTCGTGCATAACGGACAAAAGCTTACCTTCCTCGATACACCCGGTCACGCGGCATTCACGGCGATGCGTGCACGTGGAGCGCAGGGAGCGGACATCGCGGTTCTGGTTGTGGCAGCAGACGACGGCGTGATGCCCACCACCAAAGAGGCGCTGGCGCACGCACGCGCGGCGCGTATCCCTATCGTGGTGGCACTGAACAAAGTCGATAAGCGCAATGCTAACCCTGAGAAGGCAAAGCAAGAACTCTCCGACAACGGGCTAGTGCCCGATGAATGGGGTGGCACGACGATGGTTGTACCCGTCTCCGCCACGCAGAAAACGGGTATCGATGACCTGTTGGAAGCTATCGTACTGACTTCTGAGGAAGCGCCTATCGTCGCCAATCCGAAATCGAAGAAGGTGGCGGGTACGGTGATCGAGGCGCGTATGGAGAAAGCACGTGGTGTGCTGGCGACTCTGCTGGTGCAGAACGGCACGTTGCGCCCCGGCGATACGGTGATAGTCGGTACGGCGATTGGTCGCATCCGCGCCATGTTTGACGAAAAAGGCAAGCAGCTTAAGGAAGCGCCGCCCTCGACACCCGTGCAGATCATGGGCTTGGACACACTGCCCATCGTCGGTGATCTGTTCACCGTCGCCAAGAATGAGCGCGAAGGTCGTGCGCTGATCGAAGATCGCAAGGACACGGTGGCGGCAGCCGCAGTGCGCGGTGCGCGCCCGCAGGTGACCATGGAGGATTTCTTCAAGCAGTTCCAAGCTGGACACGCCAAAGAACTGCGCTTGATCCTCAAGGTGGACGTGCAAGGATCGCTGGAACCGCTGGTCAATTCGATCAACGATATTCCCACCGGTGGCTTAAGCGTAAAAATCCTGCTGGCGGAAACGGGCAACATCACCGAGAACGATGTCAATCTGGCGATCTCGTCCGAAGCAATCGTCATCGGCTTTAACGTCGATGTTGATAACGCGGCGCATCGCTTGGCGGAGTCGAACGCGGTGGAAATCCGCACCTACTCGATCATTTACCAACTGCTGGAAGATGTCGAAAAGGCGCTCAAGGGCTTGCTCGATCCCGTCTACGAGGAGCGCGTAATCGGACGTGCGGAAGTGCGCAAAGTGTTCAAAATCTCTAAGCTGGGCAAGATCGCGGGCTGCATGGTGCGCGATGGCGAAATCCGCCGTAACGCCAAAGTGCGTGTGACCCGTGGTCGTCAGACCATGATCGAAAACGCCACCATCGGATCGCTCAAGCGCGAGTCCGAAGATGTTCGCGAAGTGCGCGCAGGCTTCGAGTGTGGTATCGGCGTGAACGGCTTTGAGGAATTCGTCCCCGGCGATGTGATCGAATGCGTGATCACCGAGCGCGTGAGCTAAGTAGAGCAGCAACGGTAGTCGTAGACCGGAGGTTCAAAACCTCCGGCTACAAAACCTTGTTAACCCACTGAAGTGGGTTAAGAGCAGAAGATGAACTCTTGTGAATCCACTGTTGGGGTTGCAGTATTTGATCTGAGACTTGAGTCCCGAAGGGACTTCGTTCGTTCAGCACGGCAATGAATTGCCGTGTTATCAGCTATCAGCTTAGTTTAGCGAAACATCAACGGACTGTTCCTCTTTTAACCCACTTCAGTGGGTTTCTAGAGCATTGTAGCGGGGGGTTTTGAACCCTCCGCGTTGGCGGGCATTTGAGTTCGCTGTAAGTTCTCTTTGCTAGGGTGGAAGCAGGGTCAAGGATAAGGATGTATTGTAATGACGATCAAGCAAGAACGCATGACGGAGCGCATCCGCGAAATCCTTAGCAGTTTACTGCTGATGGAAGTCTCCGATCCGGCGCTGGGTGGTGTCACTATCACCGAGGTGGAACTGGATCGAGAATTGGAATATGCTAGAGTCTATGTCAATGCGCTCGGTGATGAGGCGCGGCAGCCAGAAGTAATGGCGGGCTTGAAGCGCGCAAACGGCTTCCTGCGGAGGGAATTGGGCAAACGGCTGCGCTTGCGGCGCGTTCCCCAGTTACACTTTCAGTGGGATGTGACTCTCAGCCGCGCGGAAGCCATGGAAGTAAAATTGGATCAGATTCGCGCCGAACTGCAAGAAAAAGGGGTTGATCTCCCGAAGGCAGCGGCAGGCACCGACAAAGATAGCGATCAATGACTACCATTCTGAATGATTGGGATAAAGCCGGGACGCTGCTCGCTGCCGCGTCCCGCGTAGTTATTCTGACCCACGTTTCGCCGGACGGAGACGCCATCGGATCGCTGCTAGGGTTAGGGCATGCGCTGCTCGCCACTGGTAGGCAGGTGATCATGGCTGTTGATGAAGGCGTGCCGCCGAACCTCCAGTTCTTACCCGGATCAGCCCAGGTCCTTCCCTCGCTCGCTGGCGTGACCACCGATCTAGTGATCGTGGTGGATTGCAGCGACGAACGGCGCGTTGGGAAGGTGGGAGAAGCTGCCCGCCGATTGCAGACCCCGTGGATCAACATCGATCATCACGTCACCAACGTCGCTTATGCCGACGCCAACATCATGGATCCCGCTTTCGTCTCCGCCTCTGAAGCAGTACTTAATTGGCTGCACAAACTCAACCTACCGCTGTCCCCCGATGTGGCGCAATGTTTACTCTGTGGTTTGGTCACCGATACGCTGTGTTTCCGCATCAGCAGCGTGACCGCTGTAACCTTCGCGGTGGCGCAAGAATTGATGGCGGCGGGTGCCAACCTGAGCGAAATCGTGCAGAACACCATCGCACGGATGCCTACCTCGGCGCTGCTGCTGTGGAAACAGGTGATGCCCAGCGTACGTATTGAAGATCAGGTGACGTGGGCGCGGCTGACGCTGGCGGATAAGCAAGCGGCGGCATTCGATGATAAAAATAGTGATGGTGGCTTGGTCAGCTTCTTGCTGCAAGCAGATGACGCTTATATTTCTTGTATCTTCAAGGAAAAAGAAAACAATCAGGTTGAGATCAGCCTGCGCTCTGTGCCCGGATTTGATGTCGGCGCGGTGGCGTTCAATGTGGGCGGCGGTGGACATAAACAGGCATCCGGCGCGACACTTGATGGCACCATAGATGAGGTCGAAGCCAAGATAATCCCGCTGCTGAAAGCGGCGGCACAGGCAGGCGCACCACTCTTTCATTGAACAACAACGGTATGAGACAGCTATGAGTATTGAGCCATTCGGTTTTCTAGTGGTGGATAAACCGCAAGGCATGACCAGCCACGATGTTGTGGCGAAAACGCGGCGAGGGACGGGCATCAAGCGCATCGGGCATGTCGGCACGCTTGATCCGCTGGCGACGGGGATGCTGGTGCTGTGCGTGGGCGCAGCCACCCGCCTGAGCGAATATGTGATGCACACCGACAAGTTGTACATGGCAACGGTGCGGCTGGGCATCGAAACCAGCACCTACGACGCTGAGGGTGAGGTCATCTCCACTGCCGACGCCCGCCACATCAGCAAAGATCAGATTGACCGTGCTTTAGGGCGTTTTCGCGGTGCGATCCTGCAAGTGCCACCGATGTACAGCGCTATCAAGCAGGGCGGCAAGAAGCTCTACGAACTGGCGCGTGAAGGGCAAGTCGTGGAGCGCGATCCCCGTCCGATCACCATCCACGCGATCCACACCTATGAGACGCAAAGACCGCACGATATCCCTAACGTATTAGACGCCAAGATCGTTGTCTGGTGCTCATCAGGCACCTACATCCGCAGCATTGCTCACGATCTGGGGGAGACGCTCGGCGTCGGCGCGCATCTGGTGGCGCTGCATCGGCGCATCATCGGCGGCTTCCAGCACATGACGCCGTGGGGTACGATGCTGGCGGCGTTCCATGATGGCTCTTGGCGACAGTTCCTGTGGGATGAGACCATTGCGCTGTCCAGTATTCCGGCGCTGCATCTGAGCGATGAGGAAACGCAGTTTGTGCAGCAGGGGCGACTCATCGGTGAAAATGCAGCGGTTGACGGTACACTGCGCCGCGCTTACACTGCTGATGGTAAATTTCTAGCAATTCTGGCAGCCCGTGAAGGGCACTGGCATCCGCATAAGGTGTTCAGCAGCGCAGATTAACGGTTCTAGTGACAATATCATTTTAATCATTCGTTCAATTGTGGGGGAAAAGCATAGGCATGGCGGTTAGCGCACTGATCTTCGATCTCGACGGCACTATCATCGACACCGAACAAGCTGATTTTGATGCGTGGTTAAAAGTCTACGAGCGACACGGCATTGAATTGACCGCCGATATGTGGGCGCTGCGAGTAGGTTGGGTGAATCTGGCGATGTTTGATCCCGCCAAACATCTCGAAGCAGTGATCGGCAAACCTTTGAGCGACGATGAATTGAAGCACCTGCACGAAGAATACATGCACAACTGCGAACGCCAGCCGATCCTACCGGGCGTGATGGACATGATCGAGCAGGCGACCAAACACAACCTCAAGCTGGGCATGGCGTCCAATTCGGATCGCACATGGGTGGAATACTGGCTCAAATTTCATCATCTGGATCACTATTTTCAGTGCGTCTACACCCGCGATGATGTAACCAACCCCAAACCAGCGCCGGATATGTACACCTGCGCGGCGAATTGTCTGAATATTCCTGTCGAGCAGTGCGTCGCCTTTGAAGACTCGCCCGTCGGGATGCAGGCGGCGATCTCGGCTGGCATCCGCACGGTGGCGATCCCCAACTGGATCACCAGCAAATTGGAACGTCCGGCAGGGTTGACGCGCACACTCAATTCGCTGGCAGATCTCAGCTTTGAGACACTGCTGCGCGAGTTCTAGTGGAGAAGAAACACAGGGCGAGGCGCTGCCTCGCCCTGTTCAGTTGAATCTCTGCACTCTTTAATCCAACGGTCAACCCACCGCCGCAACGCCAAACAAAAAGCCCGATAATGAATTATCGGGCTGAACGAACGAAATCCCTGCGGGACTCAACTACTAATTGCGATGCGCTGCTGATTAGTGAACGCGGCGCATTACCGCCAATACGCGTCCCTGAATCTGTACCTGATCCTTATCCACGTAGATGGCGCTCATCGACGGGTTAGCAGGCTGCAAACGCACGCGCTCGCCGTCGTCATAGAAATGCTTGAGCGTGGTTTCGTTGCGGTCCATCAGCCAGACTGCCACCATTTCGCCGTTGCTGGCGGTGTGCTGTTTACGCAGAACCACAATATCGCCATCATCAATATAGGCGTCGATCATCGACTGTCCGTTGACGCGCAGCGCAAATACCTGCGAGGGATCAGTACCACCGATCAATTCCTGTGGCACTGCCATGATCTTGTCTTCATCCACATAAGCGGAGGATTCCGGCACGTTCACCGGATTGCCAGCCACGATGCTGCCGATCAGGGCGACGGGTACGATGCCGCGTACATCGTTGCTGCGCGAAACAATGCTGATCGGTGTCTCTTGCACGCTGTTCATCTTGATCCCGCGCGAGACTTCCTTCGACCTGACGATGAAGCCTTCTTTGACCAGCTTGTTCAGATTATAATTGACCACCGAAGTGGACTTGATATTGACCGCCTCGCCAATCTCACGAATGGTTGGAGGATAGCCGTGCTCGTCCAGCCACGTCTGGATAAAATCCAGAATCGCGCGCTGGCGATCCGATAGTGTGTCGTAGTTTGGGTTCATGTGCTGTCTCCCGGTCATTTTATTGTTGCGATCTCACAGACCTAACAATTTTTCAGACCAAACGTTCGGGTTTTTAGCGATTATAGGGCGAACATATGTCCGCCGTCAAGGTATTCGTAAAAATTGCGTAAAAATGGGCATGAAAAAGCGCCGCGCTCGTGGTATGTTCAAGGCATGACCAAGCAAAAAACTAAGAACGCTAAGAACACAAAAATCGAAACTGATCGCCGCCCCTTCGCTGATGTGCCGCGCCGCTGGCTAACCATCGCGGTTGTGGTTGGCGGCATGATCGGGCTGCTGCTCAGTCAGGTTTTCCACTGGACGGATGTACAAACGTTCGTCGTCACCCTCGTGATCGCTGGCATTGGCGCGGCGTTGAGTGCAGTGTTGTATCGCGCGACGCATCGTTAGACAGAGCTTTATGAGTCCCAATTCAAAGGAGGTTGTTAACGAGCGATGCATGATAGCATCGTTATTCAGTGTATCTGAGTGCTGATCGGTGATAGACTCCCCATGTTCTCTTTGTTACCCTATCGCGTTGTTTCGCTCCATTTCCCGCTAACCGTTGATGAGGCAGTTTCAGCACTATCCAATGCTATAGTAAAACGTGGTTCTGGATGGTCTCGATCCGCAGCAGTAAGTGCAGGGCGATTCGAGGGTAACGTAACCGCAGATACGTTTGAAATTAGTCGATTAGCCCCGAATGGGTTCAAACCCATGTTATATGGACATTTTGTAGCGACGAAAACGGGAACGCGAATTACGATCAAAATGACTTTATTGCCTCTAGCGGGTGCCTATTTAATCCTTTGTTGCATTATTCTTGGAATAGCAACATTATCATTTGCATCACAGGGCGATGGTCTTATGTGTCCGGGTGCAATGTTCCTATGCAGTTATGTGCTAGTTATTGGAGCATTCAACCATGAGGCAGCTCAGTCTACTAACTTAATAACTAAAATCTTCATAGATAATTGCAACTAGTTCTCGCTATCATT
Source organism: Anaerolineae bacterium (assembly GCA_019637555.1). Lineage (GTDB taxonomy): Bacteria > Chloroflexota > Anaerolineae > Aggregatilineales > UBA2796 > JAHBVK01. Next base: position 39,827 of record JAHBVK010000026.1, on the reverse strand, counting down.
TCCCAGTCGACATGCACGCTTCAAAGCTAGATGAGGGATGAACATCAGATGACTCGTGTCGTCTTTATGGGGACGCCTGATTTCGCCGTCCCGCCGCTGCAAAAGTTGATCGATGCGCCACAGTTCGAGGTGGTTGGCGTGGTCACGCAGCCGGATCGCCCCGCCGGACGCGGTAACGCGATCCAGCAATCGCCCGTCAAGCAAACTGCCGTCGCCGCTAATATCCCTGTGATGCAGCCGGAAAAACTGCGCCAGCCGGGAGCATTCGAGCAATTGCAAGCGTGGCAGCCCGATCTGATTGTGGTGGCGGCGTTCGGTCAGATTTTGCGCCAGAACGTGCTCGATCTGCCGCACTATGGCTGCATCAACGTTCATGCCTCGCTGCTACCACGCTGGCGTGGCGCTGCGCCGATTCAGGCGGTGATCCGCGCTGGCGATGCCGAGTCGGGAATCACCATCATGCGCATGGACGCGGGCTTGGATACTGGACCAATGATCAACAAACAGGCGATCCCCATCACGCCGACGGACACCGGAGGATCACTGCACGACAAGCTGGCGGCGATTGGTGGCGATCTGCTGCTGGAGACGCTGCCGCGTTATCTCAGCGGCGAATTGATCCCGCAGGCACAAGAGGAGTCGCTGCAAACCTACGCGCCGATGATCAAGAAAGAAGATGGCGCGATCCAGTGGGCACAATCCGCCGCCGAGATCGAGCGACAGGTGCGCGCCTACGATCCATGGCCCGGCACTTTCACGCTGTGGCAAGGCAAGCCGCTGAAGATCCTGCCCGCCGCCGAGAAGCAGCCGCGCGTATTGCCCAAGCACAGCGGCGCAGTCGGGGAAGTGATCAAAACCAACGACGGCATGATCGGAGTTGTTACGGGCGATGGCGTCTACGTCTTGTGGCAAGTGCAGCCAGCGGGCAAAGCAGCCATGCCGATCAGCGCCTTCATCAACGGCTATCCTGCCTTCATCGGCGCACACGTGGGAAGTTGACCTATCCGAATAGTGCGGTGTACACTGAAACGCGGAATTAACTGTTAATAGCTCTTTGATCGGGGGTAAGGAAGACATGAAAAAGCTGCATTTGCTGGCGCTGGCATTAATCATGGCGCTAACTAGTGTCCTGCTGACTGCTGCGCCCGTTCGCGCTGAGTCCAAGCCGCGCGTGATCATTAATGTCTATGCGCTGAACATGCGTACAGGTCCCGGCGCGTTCTATGCCAGCATCATCAAGCTGTCTGGCGGCTCGGAATTTCCCATCATCGGGCAGAACAAGAATGCCTCGTGGCTGTTGATCGAGACAGGCGCGGGCAAGGGCTGGATCAACCGCTATTACGTGATCACCCGAGATTGGGATCGCAATGCCCCCGTCGTCGAATCGACTTCTACTGACTTCGCGGGCACGGTCAGCGCGGGATCAGGCGCATTGCGAGCGACTCCGAAGTTGGATGGTGAGAAGATCGGTTCTTATGTGCGCCGCACCGAAGTCACCATCATCGGGCAGAGCGAAGATGGCGGCTGGTGGCTGGTCAAGGTTGGTACTCAGCAGGGCTGGATGTCCAAAGCAGTGATCCGCACCTCGCGCGAAGCCAACAAAACGCCAGTGGTGAAGGCTTAGCACCTATAATTGCCACGCCATTATTGATGCCAAAAGACCCGGAGCTTAAGCTCCGGGCTGAAATAGTCAAGCAACGTAGTCGTGTAGTTAGGCGCTACAAATGAGCGTGCTAAAACCTGTTAGAGTCTTCGTCCTATGTATGGCGATTAGCCTATTCCTCATTTCACGTAATTCCATCTTAACGCAGGCACAAACTTATAGAGTCGAGTTCACGCTTGAGTACGTTAAGGAAGCGGCGTGGAGTGCTGATGGTACACGCATCGTCATCGCACACAACGATGCACTGGAAGTTTGGAACATCGCAAGCCAGCAGATCGAGGCTACCCTTGATATTGCGGTAGAAAGTGACAAACAATTCTCGATTATCTTCCAATACGACGGAGAACTCGGTGATGCTCTCCAATGGAGTCCTGATGGCAAATATATCGCCGCAGTATTAGAAGGTGAAGATGGAGAGGCGGGAGATAAAGTTATAAGAGTGTGGGACGCCGAAAGGTTTACTCCACTTTATACCATAACGAATTCCGATAGAGCTGTCTCGTTTAGTCCAAACAGCAAAATATTGGCTAGCAACTACCATTTATACGACATGGCAAACGGTAAACTAATAAAGACCTTCACCGATGGGTCACAAATGGTTTGGAGTCCTGACAGTAAGTATCACCTGAGTTCCTATTCCGGTGGCATTGAGGTGAGGAACCCCGATACTGGTGAAGTAATTCGGTCTTTCGGGACGACGAATAGATCCGGAATGACACTGTTTTGGCATGATGATGAGATCATCGCCATCAATGATTTCAATTGTATGTATAGATTCAATGCCCTCACAGGTGAATCGCTCGTGAACCTGAGTACGTCTGATGCAGGCTATGTCGATGGAGAATCTGGAAATGCCTGTGAGTATGTGCCGTTTGGTCAAACTGTCGATTTCCAATTTGAACGAGGGTTGATCGCAGGCACAACGTTCTCAACGACAAACTCACAATCGCAGGTAGGGGTGTGGAATTTTTCTCTAACGAAAACAGATGACTTAGAGCCTGTGCTGCCCGCCTCCTATCTCAAATGGAGTCCCGACGGCTCACGATTACTCGCACTCTACTATGAATTTTTTGACGCTGAAACTCGCGTGAGTCACCTGATCATCTGGCAGAATGCTAACTAGGCTCACTCCCGCTCGCCATCATCGCCCTGATCCACAACCACTTCCCGATTACGGTTGTTCAGATACTTGAGGAAGATCAGCACCGAAGCGGCGGGCAGCCACAGCACCCCGAATCCGAGCACCAGAAAATATAGGATCACCCCGACAACTGAATCTTTATCCTGAATCAAGCTGTAGGCGAGTGTGCCCGCGCCGAGGAAAATCAGCGACAGCACGATATGCGTGATCAGATTCGGAGCGGCGAACATCATCTCCGCGAGGATCGACGGCTCGTAGCCGCCGCGCTGATAAGACAGCGCCCAACCGACGAATGCGCCTATCGCCACGACTACTATCAACGGGATCGCGGGGATCACATTCTGCACCATGCCGATCAGCAGGGCGATGAACAGCGGCACAATGGCGACGATCTGTTCCCACCACACTAGCTCGAACTGTTTTTCCCTGACCACGCGGAAGCGCGGACCGATGGCGAAGAACAACACGCCGATGATCACGAGGAACAGCAGCGCGTAAAGCTGTGCGGTTTGCAGCGCCACCTCACCCCACGCCACCGACTGCTGGATCGGATACCAATGCAGCCACGCGCCCCACAGCAGACCAATCGCCAGCGCGCCGATCACTTGCAGCGCGTCTGGCTGCCTGCCGCGCATCACCAGCACAAAGAACAGCAAGCCGTAGAATGCCGCCGCTGTCTGCAAACCCAGCCCGCGTACGACCAGACTGATCGGTAAGTTGGAGAGTGCACCGGGATTTAAGACCGCCGACTGGATCAGGGCATAGGCACCGCTGACCAATAAGAGCGACGCCACATCCCGCGCTTGGAAACGCACCACGAAATCCAATAGCAGCGCGGCAAGCATCACATAGAGGATGTAGAGAGCGATCCAATCTACAGGCTGGCGCGAGGGCGGATTCTGCCACATCACGATCTCGGACATGAACAGCATGATCATGCCCGCGATCAAGCGCAGTCCCCAGACGGGCAAACGGGATCGCACGTCGATGCTTAATCGCCGTGAAGATGCTGGCGGTGGAGTTTGCACGCGCGTCGGCTCTCCTGCTAGTGCTGATTACTGACTACATCAGTCTACATCACAGCCTTGAGTTTCGGATATGACAAGCTGCAAACAGGATCGTCGCGCTAGTCCGAAACTCAGCTATCGACTATTTACTGATTGTAGTTCGCGCCGAACACTTGCACCAACAGCGGACCAATCGTGGCGCGGTTGGGGACCAGCACCGATGCGCCATCCCACATCGTTGGCGTCACGTAATTGGTATCCAGCACGCCGTGTTTGATATTTTCCGCCGGAACATCCTTGAGATAGACCGCCAAACGTAAGATTTGATCCAGTGACAAGCCCGTTTTGAGGCTGCGACTCATGTTCGTCCACAGATTGGGCGCTTGCACCAGCAGATCGGGCAGCATGTTGCCGTTGAGGATTTTGTCGCGCAGGGCGGTGATCACTTCTTGCTGCCGTTTAGCGCGGTCAAAGTCGCTGGAGCCGTGCCGCGAACGCGCATACTTGAGCGCCAATTCGCCATCCATGTGAATGTGACCAGCCGGAATGTACAGCGGATCGTAGCCGTAGTACATGTTGGGATACGACGGATCGTTGATCGCACTTTGCACGTCAATGTCGATGCCGCCTACCGCGTTCACCGCGTCGATCACGGTGCTGAAGTCGAAGACCACGTAATCGTGGATGCGCATCCCCAGATTGTATTGGACGGTCTGCATGGCAAGTTGCGGTCCATAGCCCGTGCGCGCCAATTCACCGATCACGTAGGCGGAGTTGACGCGCTGCAAGCCGTAGCCATAGCCAACCACCGTATCCGGCGGAATCTCGATATAGAGATCGCGCGGCACGCTCAATAAGCCTACCGACTTGGTGCCCGGATCAATGCTGACGATGATCATCGAGTCGGTGCGGAAAGCGGTGCCGTTCTCGCCGGGGCGCTTATCCAAGCCCATCATCAACACCGTGAAGCGCTCCTGACCGTCCCACGGCACGATCTGAACGCCCACTGTTGGCGGCGGCATATCGAAAGTGGGCAAGGAGGTAGCTGCCGGTGTGTGCGACGCGGCATCTGCCACTTCCCGTCCAGCATTGACCAGACGCACGCCGATCAGCGAGGCAATGCCAAACATCACGGTGGAGACCAGCGCAAGGACCGCCAGCGCCACCACCGCCCAATTCTGGCGCGGGCGTCGGTAGCTGCCATAGTCGCTCTCGCTGGCGACAGCCGTCGGCGGGATCGCGGGCGCTGCGGGTGGCTGTGGCTGCGACTGTGGCTGCGACTGTCCGTGTGCAGGCGCAGGCGCTGCGGGCGCGATCTGCCGCTGGACAGTGGGCTGCGCTGGTTGCTGAGGAGGCTGCTGCTGTAGTTGTGGCTGCTGCGAGATCGGCGCTGGTGTGTACGTTTGCGCTGGAACTTGCGGCGGCTGCGGACGCACCTGCTGGATCGGTGGCGTTGTCGCTGATTGCTTTGGCTGTGATTGTGGTTGTGGCGGCGTTGCTACAGGTTTTGCTGGCGAAGCAACGATCTGGCGTGCCACTTCCGGCGGCTGCGAACGCGCGGGGCGAGTCTTATCTTTGTTCTCTTGAGAGCGATCGCGGTTGGCTGGTGCAGGCTCGGTCAGATCGAGCGAACGGGGAACATCAGCAGCATGATCACGTTCCCGCGCCGGAGCCGGAACCGTCAGCTCCGATTGGCTGATGCTGGGCGCTGGTGCTGGTGGCGCTTTCTCTTTGCCTTTGTCCTTATCCTTCGCCTTGTCCACGTCTGAGAGCCGAATCGCGGGCATGGTCGGTGGCATATCAGGTACGTCGTCTATTTCCGGCGGCTCCGGTTCAATTGGCATGGAACGGCTTGGCTCGAAATCGTTGTTTGCGGAGGAAGCCGGGATTGTCAAATCATCCATTCACTGTACACCTATTACTGCATCAGCTCATATGCTGATACAGCGTACTGAGATGATGGCATTGTACAACGAGCCGACTTCCCTGTGCATAACGATTGATCGACGCGCCCTGATCCGCTGATCAATGGCTGGTCACTGATCTTCTTCCGATTCATAGGTGCGCGGGATCGGCAGCATCGCCACCATCTCGATCTCGACCAATCCGCCTTTGGGAAGCTGCAAACCGCCGACGGTGCTGCGGGCGGGTGGCGCTGCCTTGAAGTAAGAAGCGTAGACCTCGTTCACCGCCGCGAAGTCGCTGATCGCGCTGAGGAAAATGGTGGTTTTGACGACGTGCTCTAAATCAGTGCCAGCCGCCTCCAGAACCCCCATGATATTCCGCATTGCCTGATGTGCCTGCATTTTGATGTCGCCCGGCACCATATCGCCCGTCGCTGGATCAAGCCCGAGCTGACCAGAGCAAAAGACGAAGCCGTTGGCGACGATTGCCTGCGAATACGGACCAATCGCTTTGGGCGCGTGTTCCGTCGAAATGGTGTGTCGAGTCATTTCAGCTAATCTCCATAGCGAGAAAGGAATTTATGAAACAAAACGGGCAGGTTAGAAACCTGCCCCTACATTACCCGTATATTCGGCGGCGTCAATAGCCGCAGTCGTCATTGTAGGGGTGGGTTTCTAACCCACCCTTTGGATTCTGATCTGCCTAGATTGTGCCGAACAGCGCGGTAGCGTTCTGACCGCCGAGTCCGAAACTGTTGGAAAGGACGCGCTTGAGCTTGCCGCCTGCCTCACGCGCTGTGTTGGGTACGTAATCGAGATCGCATTGCGGATCAGGCGTCAGCAAGTTGATCGTCGGGTGCACCACCTGATCCATCAGCGTCTTGATGGCGACAATCGCTTCAATCGCGCCCGAAGCTGCCATCGCATGACCGAGCATACTCTTGGTCGAACTGACCCACAGATTGTAAGCGTGGCTGCCGAAAACCGATTTGATCGCCGTTGTCTCTACCGCATCGTTAGCGACAGTGGACGTGCCGTGCGCGTTGATGTAATCGACTTCATCGGGATTGGTATGCCCGCTTTGCAGCGCCCAGCGCATTGCCCGCGCCGGACCTTTGCCCTCTTCATCCAATGCCGCGACGTGAATCCCATCGGAGGAGACGCCATAGCCGAGCAGCTCCGCGTAGATACGTGCGCCGCGCTTGACCGCGCTCTCCAACGATTCCAGCACCAGAATGCCGACACCCTCGCTGTAGACGAAGCCGTTGCGTTCTCTATCGAATGGTCGGCTTGCCTTTTCCGGCGCATCTTCGTAACCGCGAACCAGTACCGTCATCGCGTCGAAGGCGGAGAAGGCGTAATCCGCGATCACTGACTCCACGCCGCCAACAATCGCCACATCCGCCTGATTCAAACGGATCATGTCCGCGCCTGCACCAATCGACTGCGTACCCGTCGCACATGCCGTCGAGATCGCGGTGATCGGTCCGGTGGCGTGATGGAAGCGGCTGACGTAATGGGCGGGCATGTTCGGTAAGCCGCTGACCAAACCGAAGGGATTGATGCGCTTCTTGAAGGATAAGAACTCATGCGTTTGCGTGGCAAGGATTTCGTAGCCGCCTAGCCCTGTACCGACAGCGACTCCGATGCGTTCGGATTTTGCTTCGGTATCTTCTTCGGTTAGTCCGGCGTCATCAACTGCCATCTTCGCCGCCGCCACCGCGAGTTGCGAGGAACGTGCCATGCGCCGCGCTTCCTTGCGATCAATGTACTGCGTCGGCTCGAAGTCAGGGATTTCGCCCGCCACTTTGATCGGCAGCTCTTTAGGCTCGAATGTACTGATGCGATGAATACCTGAGATGCCTTCTTTCAAGCGATCCCACATGCTTTGCACCGTGCCGAGCGCCGTAAACGCGCCCATCCCTGTTACCACTACACGGCGAAAGCCATCTCTTGTCCAGTCCATATGTACTCTACCATCCTACGCATCACTAAAAAGAAATGCGGATTATCGATTCTACAAACCCCCAAGCTACTTTTCCAGATACGAATTTGCCCAATCTAGGTTGCTTATGCTCGACTAATTGCCTGCTGTAATCATCTTAATCTAATCTTCGCACAAATCCATCGGTGTGTATCTCTAAGTAGCTAAACACTAATGCGTAATATTCGATTCGAGGTAAGGTTATTTCCTGTTTTAGGCGGGGAATAGCGCCATTAGGTAAACGATCTGAATGTAGAGGCTAAGTCGGATACTGTAAGCCATCTATGATGCATCGCCTAAGGGCGGATTGTAAGGAGCGAGGTCGTTTTCAGCTAGGAAAAATAAAGCTGAGGCGATGCCGTTGAGATCGGGATTTGTCGCTAATCTCCTTTGGATTTTGAGTACAGTGGCAACTGAATCATCAATATAGCGTGACATCGTGCGTTCATTGAGGAACGGATAGGCGCGATCAAGCACATGCGTTGGATCAGGCTCACTGTAAAGGCACGAATGTGATTTAGCGAATGGCGCATGGCATGTTCGGGTATAAAGGGGAGAACTGTTGCGGGGTTAGGGGTAGGTATCAGCACGCGCCAGAATAAGCAGTTCTCATGATCTCGCACATATTTATGATCGAGATCGTACCAGTCTCTTTTGAGTTCCCAGACAAAGCCATTTCCTTTTTCGGCAAGTTCCCCTGCAAACTGCACTTTCGATGCCTGCCATACCCAGCGCGTCCACAGATTATCACAGAGCAGATGGACAAAATAGCCCAAGTAATAGCTGTAGACTGAGTTTTCGTTGGGAGATACTTTCAGCAGATAGTCCCGATAAAAATCTAAGTCGTGAATGCGATCTTCGCCGTCACCTTCGCGCAGGAAGTGCGTCACATGCTTCGGTGGATCAAACTCGCTCCAATCAGCATTTGGTTTCCCCGAATCAGGTCCGAGATTGCCGAGAGTAAAAGCAACCTCATCAAGCGCCGGATTTTCCACCAACAACTGCTCTGCGATCCGAAGATGTCCAATCCACGTCGTCATAAGGAGTTCCCTTTCGCCTTCCACTATATATGAAGTCACTGAACTCCAACCTTCGCTGAACGCACGACCAGCCTGCGACTACAAGTTTTGAGGCGTTATCCACACTTCACAGGCTGCGCTCCCTTTAGTAAAATAAAACGTTCTGCATAGTGGCAAGAGGTTACGAGCCGGATGCAATTGCAACTACGTGGCTTGCTGTCGCTTCTTTCCGAATCATCATCTTTCGCTGGACTGGTCAATGCCATCACCAGCAGTAAACCCACACCCGATCAACATTTGCTGCGCAGCGCCCGCCCTTTTGTGGTGGCGGCATTAGCGCAGCAGCTTAAACGCCCCGTTCTGGTGGTCACCGGATCGGTGGAACGTGCCTACAACATCACCGAGCAGCTCCCCGCGTGGCTGCCGGATACACCCGTCTTGCGTTTTGCCGAGCCGAGCGCCCTGTTTTACGAGCGCTCTCCGTGGGCGCAGAACGCTATCCGGTCACGGCTGGACGCGCTGGCATCACTCAGTCCGGCGGTGGGCATGTCCGCCAGCGATCTGACTCCGCCCGTGATCGTCACCTCGGCGCTGGCGCTGATGCAGCGGACTCTGCCAGTGCGCGAGTTCAAGGCAGCATCGCGGGTGTTAAAGCTCCGCCAGCCCGCTGATCCTGATAAGCTGTTACGGACATGGCTAGGCATCGGTTACGAGCCAGCTTCGGTAGTGGTTGAACCGGGGACGTTCAGCCGTCGCGGTGGCATCATTGATGTTTACCCGATCAACGCGCTGCGTCCGGTACGGATGGAATTCTGGGGCGACGAGATCGAGAGCATTCGCACCTTTGATCCGCACACCCAGCGATCAGCCGACAATCTGCAGCAGATCGTGGTCGTGCCTGCGCGTGAATCACTGCCCAAGCTTGCGCGACCAGTGGCGGAGCGCCTCTCCAAGTGGTTTAGCATCCTGCCTCCCGGCGACGAGGACTTGACCTCCGCAGCACCCGACGAGGCTGAACTCTACGCTGAATCCGCCTTTCCGATGCTGGAATTTTATCTGCCTTACTTCTACAGCCAGCCCGTCAGCCTGATCGACTATCTACCATCTGACTCGCTGGTTGTGGTGGAAGATTGGCAGGGCGTGGCGGCGGCGTTGGAAGAATTGGAAACGCAGGCAGTATCGCAGCGCGAGGAAAAGCTGTCGTTAGGACAAATCCCCGCTGACTACCCGCTACCTTACTTCACATGGGAAGAACTGCGCGATCAACTGCGCGACCACAAGCCGCTGCATCTCGCCGCGCCAACAGGTGAGGAATCCGAGGATGGCGACATCTTCGCGGGCGATCCGCTGTCGCTGGGTCGTTTGTTCGCGCCGGGCAATCGCTACGGCGGACAGTTGAAGGCGTTCCTTGACGGTCTGCGCGACTTCTACAGCGCCGATAACCGCGCCATAGTGGTCAGCAATCAGGCACAGCGGTTGGCGGAGCTATGGACGGATAACGGCGGTGGCGCGATCACACCCGTCTCGCAGATCGATGACGGCGTTAGCGGTATCACCTTCGTGGAAGGTGCGATGGCGGAAGGCTGGACCTTCAAGCCGGAAGAACATCCACCGCTGCATCTGTTCACCGATGCCGAGATTTTTGGCTGGAAGCGCCCCGAACCGCGCCGCCATCTGACGCCGCGCGCTGTTTCGCCGGAAGCGTATTTTGCCGACATGGTGGAAGGCGATTACATCGTCCACGTTGAGTATGGCATCGGACGCTTCGCAGGCATGATCAAGCGCACGCTGGATAAAAGCGAACGCGAATATCTGGTCATCCAGTTCGCGGGTAACGATACCCTCTACGTGCCGATCCATCAGGCGGATCGGCTGACCAAGTTCGTCGGCGTGGAGGGTCAGGAGCCAGCACTCAGCAAGCTCGGCAGCACGGAATGGTTACGCGCTAAAGAAAATGCCCGCGCTAACGCCGAAGAAGTCGCACGCGATCTGCTGGAGCTGTACGCCTCCCGCGCCAGTGTTAGTGGCTTCGCTTTCCCGCCGGACGTGCCGTGGCAAGCGGAACTGGAAGCCAGCTTCCCCTTCATCGAGACGGAAGATCAACTGCGTGTACTGCGTGAGGTCAAAGCGGATATGGAACGTCCGCAGCCGATGGATCGCTTGATCTGCGGCGATGTGGGATACGGCAAGACGGAGATCGCGCTGCGTGCCGCCTTCAAAGCGGTGATGGCGGGCAAGCAAGTGGCGATCCTTGTACCCACGACGGTATTAGCGCAGCAGCATTACAACACCTTCAGTCAGCGCATGGCGGCGTTTCCGGTCAAAGTAGAGATGCTCTCGCGATTCCGTAGTCACAAAGAACAGAAAGAGATCATCGACGCGGCGGCAGCGGGTGCGATCGACATCCTGATCGGTACGCATCGCTTGCTGCAAGAGGATGTCAAGTTCCGCGATCTCGGTTTGCTGGTGGTCGACGAGGAGCAGCGCTTCGGCGTCACGCACAAAGAGCGCTTGAAACGGATGCGCACCGAAGTTGATATTCTGACCATGACCGCTACGCCGATCCCGCGCACGCTGTACATGAGTCTGGCGGGCGTACGCGACATCAGCTTACTGCAAACGCCACCGGAAGAACGCTTACCCGTCTTAACGCACGTCGGCGCTTATGACGACAAGATGATCCGGCAGGCGATCTTGCGTGAGATAGATCGGGATGGTCAGATTTATTTCCTGCACAACCGCGTTTCCACCATCGACAGCATGGAGCACAAGCTGAGTGAACTGGTGCCGGAAGCACGGATCATCATCGGGCATGGACAGATGCCGGAGGATGAGCTGGAACGGGTGATGACCGATTTCGCGTCGGGGTCGTATCATGTGCTGCTGTGTACGACGATCATCGAGAGTGGCTTGGACATCCCTAACGCCAACACCCTCATTGTGGATCACGCCGATATGTTCGGGCTGGCGCAGTTATATCAGTTGCGTGGGCGCGTCGGACGCAGCGTGAATCAGGCGTATGCCTACCTGTTCTATCCCCGCCATGCCCATCTGACGCCGGAAGCGAAAGCACGGCTCGACACCATCGCCGAGCAGACCGATCTGGGTTCGGGCATGAACATCGCCATGCGCGATCTGGAGATACGTGGCACCGGTGATCTTTTGGGCTTGCGGCAGAGTGGCTACATCAATTCCGTTGGCATCCATCTGTACACGCAGATGCTCTCGCAGGCGGTGGGCAAGCTGAAGGCAGGCAAGAAACTGGAAGCGGAAGACGCCAAAGCCGCCACCGTTGCCGCGCCGATCCTGACCATCGATCTGCCCGTTCCAGCATTCATTCCGGTGGAGTTCATCCCTGAGATGCAGATGCGCTTGCAACTCTATCGCCGCATTGCCGACATCAACAGCGTGCAGGCGCTGGATGAGATCACCGCAGAACTGACGGACCGCTTCGGGGCACTGCCGCCAGAGATGCTCGGTCTGCTGTTTCAGGTGCGCGTCAAACTACTAGCTGCCGCTGCCAACGTCTCCGCGATTAGCTTCAACGAGGGACAGATCAGCATCCGTTTGCCCTATCTCGCGGAAGTGGATCGCGGCGGTTTGCAGCGCTACTTGGAGAACAACGTGCGCGTCAGCCGTACCGCCGTCTGGTTGCCCCGCGAAAGCGATGATTGGCAAACCCACTTGCTCGATGTGCTGGATCGGCTGGACATGCGGGAGACGGAAAGCGCGCAATCGTGACGCTTACGCTTTGTGTTTACTGGCATCCGCTTCGGGGTATGTCAGCACCGCTTCTTTGCTGAAGATGATGGTATCACTGCCATTGGGCACTGCCGTAGGCGCAGTAACAACGGCTGTTGTGCGTCGCCATTCCGCTAAGTAACTAGCACCGCCGACAATAGCGGCGTGGAACAGAATCAGCGGGATGGCTGTTGTTGCCGTCGAAATGTCAACGAACATAAAAGGTGCGGTAGCATAATCGACGGCGACGTATCCGTCCAAATAGCTGATGTAGCGTGCCCACGGCAGGTACAACGCTAGAAAAATGCCAAGTGTGCCCGCCAACGCGCTCAGCCGCCGATCCAGCGGAAAGCAGAAGCCAGCCACGTACAACAATCCGCAGATGATGGCGATGTCAGTTTCTAGCACATCATTGAGCACCACTTGCTGATACAGGGAAAAGCAGAAAATCATCCACGCGCCGCCAACGAGCAGTGCCAGCAAACTGCGGAGCGGTGGAGCGAGGACGCGCAAGCTGCCGCTGATCTGTTGAGAGAGCAGTACCCCCGCGCCATACAGTGTACCAAACAGCACGCCGATGCCCACCGCGTTGAAAGGGCGCTGCAGCGGTCTATCCGGCACATCAGGGTAGGTCGCGTAGATCATCACCATCATGCCGATTACACTGCCGAGCATAATGTACAGGAAGCGTCGCAGACTGCGACGGTACAACTGCCGTCCAGCCAAGCGCAGCCAGAATCGCCAGCGATTGGGTGTGCTCGCCAGCGCTGGTGGCTTCCCTGAAGTAGCGTCCATTGCTGAAAGCGCCGCCGTCAGATGATCCCCTGAGATGAGCTGACGCAGAGCAATGGTGCGTCGTCGTTCACCGATGAATCGTGCCGCTGATTCCGCTAATGGGGATGGCGCGGCAGCCAGAGCCGCTAGTTGAGCATCGACTACTGCGGGTACGCCATCCACTTCCGTCCACTTATCCTCTGGTGGCAGCAGTCGTTGTAATACGTCCAGACTGGCAGCGGCAGTTACAGTCGAGGGGTAGAGACGTCCCGCGACTTTTTCCAGTACTGCATCGCTGGCGGATTGCGTCGTCAGCAAACCGAGCGCCCGACCTACCGCCTCCTCACCGCCAGTGGTCAGGACGTGCGCGTATACCTGCTGCTGTGCCTCGACGCGGATACGCGGCGACCAGTAGTCGATGAATTGGTTGTACTCCAGTGCGGCGCGCAGCATCATCGAGTAACCTTCGGCATCAAGCAGCGCCGGATTAGACTGAAAGGCATCGTGCAGCAGCAAGAAATCAATCAAACTAGGGATCGCGCGGCGTTCCTGCCAAGCTACCAGTGCGCGCTGTAAAGCGATCTCCATCTCAACGCTGCGCCACTGCTCAAGATCGACGCTCGGCGTCAGTACGGAAGCGGTAGTCGCTTTATCGAAGATCGCTAGCACATGCTTGGCGATCTCGGATGCGCGTGCAGGACGTGCTTGCTCATCACGGTGGGTCGCCCAGCGCAGGGTATCCGTGAGTATCGTTGGCAGGGTAGGGTCTAGCGTGGTTAGGTCGGGCAGTTCGGCGTTCTCGTGAAGCTGCAAAATTCCCAGCGACTGTTTGCCGTCAAAAGGTAACTGACCAGTAAACAGACGATACAACAGGATGCCGAAACTGTAGATGTCGGCGCGGGTAGAGAGGTTTTTGCTTCCGACCATTTGCTCGGAAGCCATGAAATGCATCGTTCCGGCGATGGTATGCTGGCTGAACTTCCGATCCATCAACTTCGCCAATCCGAAATCAGCTAGATAGGACATCCCTTGATGATCCAGCAGCACATTGCCGGGCTTGAGATCGCGGTGAACGACGTTTTGCCCGTGAATATAATCCAACGCCGAGGCAATCTGCGTCATTAGCGGCAAAATCGTATCGAGCGGCAGTTTGGGCGTCTTGGCGAGACGCTGCTCCAACGTGCCTCCTGCCACATAGCGCATCACGAGGAAGCGCAGATCAGCCGTCTCACCGAAATCGTACAGCGGGATGACGAAGGGATGTTGAAGCTGCGTGATCATCGCCGCTTCGCGCTGGAATTGTTCGGGGCTGTACTCGTCTCCGTCCTCTTGGATACGCTGCATCACTTTGACCGCAACCAATCGGTTGAGGCGCGTATCCCATGCAGAGAAAACGGTGGCGAACCCACCCTTGCCGAGGACTTCGGTCAGGCGGTAGGAGGAGAGGTATGCACCGACCTGTACGGAATTAGCTGCAGATATTGGCATAACGCTAACAGTTAGTCGTCTTCTCCGCTTTTGCCCTTACCCTTATCTTTACCCTTTTCCCTATCTTTGCCGCCGCTATCACCGCCGCCATTGTTGCCATTACCGCTGCCGTTGCTGTCGTTGCTGTTGGGGCTTTTGCCGTTGTTACCGTTGCCACTGCCGTTCTGATCGTTACTCGGTTTGGGAGTTTTGGTCTTCGCCGCTTTGGTAGCGGTGGGAGCTTGACTCTCCGATGTCACGGCAGGCGTCGCACCATCTTCTTCGATCTGGTTACCGTCGAACAGACTGCTGACCGACGTGAGCAGCGAGATCACGTTAGCGTCAAAGGTGATGTCCACTGGTGTACTTGGTGCGCCGACAGCCTGCAATCCGTTTAGCCCACCTAACGGGATCGTGGACATTTGATTCGGTTTGACGCTGACCTCGCCACCAGCCGTCTTGAGACTTGCACTACCTTGAATCAGCGAAAAACTCATGCTGCCATTCGGTTCCGCCGTGATCAGCGCCACCGAGCCGATGGTAATATCAACGCCGTTGGCGCTAAAAGTGACCTTTGTTCCTTTAGGCGAATGGACGAGAATCGCGTCGTTAGGCACTTCCTTGCACTGTGGTGCGCCTAAGCCCGTCGTAAAGTAGAACGCCTGCATATCCTCGGAGGCGTTTTCGACGGAGGTATTGCCGTAAATGAGGAAGGTGACGTTCTGACCGGGCAGAGCATCCGGTAGATTGACCTTCAGTTTGAGCAGCGACAAGCCCCACGTTTGAGCCTGTAAATTCAGCGCGGATGCCGAGAGGCGGCTGATCGAATGGACAGCAATTCGCGCTCCAACTGTGTTGAAATTCAGCGCTGGCTCGCGTAGTTCGGCGGTGACGTCATCGTTGCCGTAGCATGCCTCATTGCGACCAACGTCGCTGCAAGACAGCTTCAGCGTATCGGTAGCACGCTGCAAAATCGTAGCACAAGTCGCAGCGCCCGCACGCGCCGTTTCAGAAAGGGGAGAGAGAGTCGTCAGTAATCCGAGAACGACGCCGCTTATGAGTAGTTGTTTGAAGTGTTGTGATTTCATAATCAGCTTTCGAGCTATGGGTTTGACACTATAACCAGCGTGAACGATGTTGTTGCTGTGTAGGGAGTGGGTATGCTGTAGTGTCCATCCAATCATACACTAGTTCGTAACAACTTTAAGACAAACAATCTAAAAATTTCAAGAATTTACTCGATTCATGTCTCAGCTATGGAACACCGCTTTTCGCTGTATAAGAATTACATCAGATCGGCATCCCGCCTGTAAGATAGCAGTAACTGTTCGGCTCTAGGGAACATGACCGATCCGATGAACGATCTACGACTGCTGATTATTGGCGACGATCCGCTGGCACGGGCGGGGCTGGCATCACTGCTTAAGACGCAGCCCGGCTGCGAAGTGGTGGGGCAGGTCAGCGCCGATTCCGATCTGGTGAATGCGGTCAGCATCTATCAGCCACAGGTGATCCTATGGGATTGGGGCTGGGACTCCGCCGCGCTAGATCGACTGTTGGAGGTGCGCGATGCTCTGCCACCTGTGGTGGCACTGCTGCGCGATGTCAGCGCCGCTGCCGATGCATGGTCAGCCGGAGCACGTGGCTTGCTGCGCCGCGATGCCTCAACCGATACCTTGATCGCAGCGCTGGAGGCGGTGCAACGCGGACTGGTAGCGCTCGATCCGCAGATGGCGGCTGCCGTGATGCCCGCCCGCGAACGCCCGATCACGCCGCCTGTTGATGATCTGACGCCACGCGAACAGGAAGTGCTGCAACTGATGGCGGAAGGACTGCCTAACAAGATCATCGCGCAGCGGCTGAGCATCAGCGAGCACACCGTTAAGTTCCACATCAACGCCATCCTCAGCAAACTCAATGCGCAGAGCCGCACCGACGCGGTTGTCCGCGCCACGCGCAGCGGCTTGATCATGTTATAACTATCCAACTTCGCCCTTCGCCCACTACCACGACTCAGGGAGAAACTTAGTTGGAACTGCAAAATTTCCGTGATTTCACCAAACATTTACAACAGAATCTGGAAACAGATCCGCGTGTGATCGGACTGGTCGCGCTGGGATCGATGGCGGAGCAGGGACGCACGCCCGATGTATGGTCAGATCATGACTTTTTCGTGATTACCGTCGAGGGTGTGCAGGAATCGTTCCGGCAGGATTTAAGCTGGCTGCCCGATAGCGATAAGATCGTGCTAGCGATCCGCGAGACGGAACACGGCTTGAAGGTATTCTATGAAGAAGGGCATCTGCTGGAGTTTGCCGTCTTCTCCATCGCGGATCTGACGATGGCACGGGTCAACGATTTCCGCGTACTGCTGGATCGGGCAGACATCGCCGCGCAGATGGCGGCGATCCAGCAGCCGGAAGCAGCCGCCACCACCTTTGATCCGCGACGTGCGGTTTCGATGGTGCTGGCGCTGTCATTCGTAGGGACAGGACGCTATCGGCGCGGTGAGCAACTCAGCGCCCACGCCTTCGTCAAGTTCTACTTGCTGCATCATCTACTGCCGCTGCTGGCACACGTGCTCAAAGATCAGGCGAAAACCAGTGCAAAGCTGGATAACCTCGATCCCTTCCGGCGCTTCGAAGCAGTATTCCCCGACGCTGGAGCACAGATCAACCGCGCGTTGCTGCTGCCGATCCCGCAGGCGGCGCTGGCGCTGATCGACATTGCTGAGCAGTACGCCCGTCCAGCGATCAGCGATTATCCTGCAACTGCGGTGCAGATGGTGCGTAGTTATATCCAACGCCTTTAAGCGACATGATTAACTTAGACGCCGTAACTCTAACGTGAGATTTACTTGTGGTAGAGCAGGATAGCACCTATAATTCAGACTAAGACAGATTCCAACAATTCGGCATCTGGAGGGAAAAATGAGCTTTTACTCGAACAATAGCACCACTGCTGATTCACGTTCCTATGGGGCAATCGACCTCAGCGCGATCATGCGGCAGGTGTACGTCTGGATGGCGATTGGACTCGCCGTCTGCTTCGGCGTCGCATGGGTGATCGGTCAGCAGTACATCGCGCTGATCAACAATCCTGTCGCCGCTCGTTCCAGTATCCTGCTGAATCCGGTCTTCATGATCGGTTCACTGGTCGCCTACTTGATACTGGCGTTCACCATTAACCCGATCATCATGCGGGCTAACATTTCCCTAGCTATCGTGGGCTATCTGGTGTTCACGGCGATCTTCGGACTGTTCATCTCGTCCATCTTCGCTGTCTACGAACTGGGCACGATTGCGACGGCGTTTGTGGCAACGGCAGGCATGTTCGGTGCAATGTCCATCTGGGGTTACACCACTAAAGCTGATCTCTCCAAGTTTGGCAATATTCTGATCATGGCGCTCATCGGCTTGATCATTGCCAGCATCGTGAATATCTTCGCTAACAGCCAGATGATCGAGTGGTTGATCAGCTATGCGGGTGTGGTAATCTTCGCGGGCTTCGTCGCCTACAACACCAACTGGATCAAGAACACGGCGGTTCAGGTCGCCAACAGTGGCGATACGATGATGGCGCAGCGTGTGGCGCTGTTAGGTGCGCTGCATTTGTTCACCAACTTCGTGAACCTGTTCATGTTCATCCTGCGGATTATGGGTGGCAGCTCACGTCGTAGCTGACCGTAACTCAAGTCACAGCAATACAGGGAACCTATCAGCGTGTCGTTGATAGGTTCTTTTTTTGCCTAACTGGGGAGATAGGGCGAGGCACACGCCTACATAATCCAATCTGGTTCTTGTCTGGGTGTAGGGGCGGGGCGTGCCTCGCCCTGTCTCTTGTATCGTCAACCATCACCCGATAAGACTGCTTTGCTCACACAGGTACAGACACTACCACGCAGCCGATCCAACAGGCTCCTATAATGAGGGCATCTTAGCGAATAGGATCACTCTCATGACTACGAACAACGATCAACAATCTCCGCAGGTTCGCTTCGGCGGCAACGCCCAGAATTACGTCAGCAGCGTGGTGCATGGCGGCGGCTACTCGCTGGATCGCCTGATCGAATTGGTAGAGCCAACGGCGGGCAAACGCGCTCTCGATCTGGCGACAGGCGGCGGACATGTGGCGCTGGCAATGGCGCAGCACGGTGCGGATGTTGTCGCCAGCGATCTGACCATGAAGATGTTGCAAGCCTCACGCACCAATCATCAGCAAAAAGGCCTCGATATGCTCTACTGCTGCAACGACGCGCAGAATATCCCCTTTATCGATTCCAGTTTCGACATCGTGACCACGCGCCTCGCGCCGCATCACTTCCCCGACGTGCCGCGCTACGTTCAGGAATGTGCGCGTGTACTCAAATCGGGTGGTGTCTACGGGCTGGTCGATCATGCGGGTGCGCCGGATGTAGAGGTCGGCAAGTACGTCAATGCCTACGAAAAGCTGCGCGATCCGAGCCATCGCTACGAGTTAAGCCAGCTAGAGTGGGAAGATTTGTTCCGTGATAACGGGCTGCGCGTGATCAACAGCGAACTCCACCGCGAACGACTCAACTTCAACTGGTGGAACCGCATGCAGAACAACGACGCCGATACCGTGATGCGCCTCCGCGTGATGCTCAAACAAGCGCCTCAAGCGGTGGCAGAATGGTTGGAGCCGGAAACGCCCGACGGCGCTGAGTGGTACTTCACACGCTGGATGATCATCATCGTCGGCGTTAAAGCCTGAATTACCAACTGTAAATTGCAGCATCGCAGTAATGCAGTTGCAGCAGATCGCGGGAATCGGCTTAGGTCATGGGGAAAAAGGGCGTGGCGCGGACGATTTTCTCGGAATAGTTGATAATGAAGTCCATCAGCTTGGATTGCAGCATTTTCCAATCGGCGCTGTTGAGCAGTTCTTTCATCTTTTCCAGATCGTCCGCGATTGCCGCCATCATGATCTGCGGGCGCTCACCGTAAACGGTATACCACGCTTCGGTGGGCTGCATCCCGATCCGCTGCAGTGAGGGCGCGAACTCCCGTACCACGAACTCGAAATATTCCTGATCGCGCCCCGGCTTAATATCCCAACTCATGATCACTTTAACCTGCATGGCAACCTCTAAAGCAGCTTTTCATCTCACAACAACACTATCTTACTGATACTTGGGCACTTTGGGTACTGCACAATAGAACTGGACTAGGGCAATTACCAATAGTTTGTTCCATTACTACCCTTTTCCAATTCTGGCCTACCAAGTGCCATTTTTTTGCCATTTTCGCCATTAAAAAATGGCAAAAAATAGGCGGTTTTCCCCTCCAACTCTGTGCCGTCAGAGGGGATAAGAGGATATGGTTACTATGGCTACAGCGGCTCTAGCCAGTAGACCGCACCGTCGCCTTCCACTGTCCAGCCGATCAGTCCGTTGTAGTTGACCTGCCACCACGCATAACCATCAGCGCAAACCGGACCATCGAGGACGATGAACTCCGCACCCGCCGGGATCGATCCGACTTTCTTGGCAGAACGACTGGGGTTATCGCGCATGTTGTTGGCGTCGCCCGGTGAAACGCGCCCCACCTGACCGACCACCAAGCGCGAAGGCAGCGATCCGGGGCAGGTCATCGCGTTGGCGGGCGGTGTTGCCGTTGGGGCAGCGGGATCTTCGTAATACGGTTGCTGACCATTGATCAGCACCAGTATCGGGATGTTCGCCCCTTCAGGCGCGATCCCTCCAACTCCCAACGAGTGCGGCACATTGAGAGCGAAAAGCTGCGGCGGATTTTCTTGCTCTAGCCAGTACGTATCCAGATCGCCTTCCGCCACGAAGCCCGTATTGTTCTGATACTTGGCGGGATAGTAGGTCAGCCCGTCGGCGCAGGTGGGCGTGCCCGTGATCAATACCTTCTCGTTCGGCTGCAACACCGCCAAACGCTGACCGCCCTTAGATGGCTTGTCACGCATATTCACACCACCACCTTCCCAATCTACCAGCGTCACAGTGGCGAGTTGATTGGGTAGCAGGCGCGGCGCGGGCGATCCCGGACAACGCGGATAGGGCAGTTCGGTCAGGCGTGGGTCCTGGATCAGCGCGACGGGATCATTGCGAATCAACACGTCTTTGGCGTAGAAACCGCCCTCGAAATAGGTGATCGAGGAGATCAATTCCAAACGATCTGCCGAGACGACGCGGATCAGCAAATTCCACCACGGACCACCGGGATCGAACTGCTCCAAACTGCGTCCTTCAGCCTTGAAGAAGTACAAATCCGGCGCGATCTGCCGCAGGATCAACGGATTGACGTTATCGAGCGGATCAGTATATGTTTCGTCGTAGCGGAAGTAGCGGAAGTTGGTCAGCTCTAACTGCTTGCCGTCTGGCGAGAAGTGGATGATCACGCTTTTAGGTGGCACGGTAGTGCGGTCAATCTGGCTAACGTCAATGTAACCACCGCCAACCAGAATCGGATAGAGCGTCCACATCTCCACGCCCTGCGTCAATTCGCGAGTCGGAGTCGGTGCTTGCGCGGAAACGGTGGGCGTTGTCGTGGCGAAACCGCTAATCAGCGCGAGAACTAGACCTAAGCCAATCGTCAGCACTCGCAGCAGGTGTGGTCGTGGTCGATTCACCGTCAGATCCTTTTCCAAATGAAAGCCATTGCCTGTTGATGTGCGTACTTTACGGGCATTCACGATTGCTGGCAACAATTTGAAACAGGACTGTGAGGTAATGAAGCGAGCCAGAGAGATAGCTAGATGTACACGCTTAGCTACAGATCTATCTCTCTGGCGCTGTTGTAGGAGAGTTTTAGTGACCGTTTGCCAATAAACGGTTCAAGACGGTAGGCAGAATGCCGCCATTAGCGTAATAGTCGATGTCAACCACGGTATCCAAACGAGCCGTGACCACAAAGCTGAACAGGCTGTGATCGGGCTTTTCGACGGTGACGATAACATCCTGCTTTGGCTGCATCTGTGCATGGATGCCCTCAATCGTCAGCAGTTCCTCTCCTGTCAGCCCCAATGTTTGCGCATTCTGCCCCGACTTGAACTGCAAGGGCAGCACACCCATGCCCACCAGATTACTGCGATGCGTGCGTTCAAAGCTCTCCGCCAGTACCGCCCGCACCCCTAACAGCAGAGGTCCTTTTGCCGCCCAATCGCGCGAGCTGCCCGTGCCATATTCCTTGCCAGCGATGATCACGCAGGGCGTGCCTTCTTGCTTATACTGCATGGCAGCCTCAAAAATCGTGGTTAGACTGCCGTCAGGATAGTGCAGAGTCAGCCCACCTTCAACCTCGCCAAGCATCCGATTCTTGATCCGGATGTTGGCGAAGGTACCGCGCGCCATCACGCGATCATTACCGCGTCGTGCTCCATACTGGTTGAAATCCTTACGCTCGACACCCTGCTCCAGTAGATAGCGTCCTGCTGGTGTGTCGGCGGAGATGCTGCCAACCGGAGAAATATGATCGGTGGTGATGCTATCCCCGAAGATTGCGAGTACGCGGGCATTACATATGTCCTGTATGGGCGCAGCGTCGTCGAAGAAGGGCGGCTTCTGAATGTAGGTCGAGTCCGCGTTCCAGTCATACAACAGATTATCCACACCGGACATTGCATTCCAGTCGGGATTGCTGAACTCCACATTCCGGTACAGCCGTTCAAAAGTTTCTGGCTTGGCAGACTGTGCCATGACGTCGGCAACTTCTTGCTGACTTGCCCAGATGTCGCGCAGGTATACCGGATTGCCGTCCAGATCGCTACCAATCGGATCATTGACGAGGTCGATGTCCATCGTGCCCGCCAGCGCATAGGCGACTACCAGTGGCGGTGATGCCAGAAAATTCGCCTTGACCAGCGGATTGACGCGCCCTTCAAAATTGCGGTTGCCGCTTAAGATCGCTGCTGCGACTAGATTGCTCCCGGTGACCGCTTGGGCAACCTGCTGCGGCAGTGGACCACTGTTCCCCAGACAGGTCGTGCAGCCATAACCAACTACGTTGAAGCCGAGTGTGTTTAGCGCTTCTAGTAATCCCGCCTCTTTGAGATACTCGGTAACCACGCGCGAACCCGGCGCCATACTGGTCTTGACGTAATCAGGAACGCGCAAGCCCCGTTCGACTGCCTTCTTCGCCAGCAGCCCCGCGCCGATCATTACTGACGGGTTCGAGGTGTTGGTGCAGCTCGTGATCGCCGCGATGACCAATGCGCCGTGTCCGATTTCCAGTTCGCCGTGATCCTGACCGCTGCCATTAGCCTGCACTGCCGCCCGCTGCTTCAGATCGGTTAGCCCGTAGCCGCCGCTGCTGATCGGCGCGACAAGCGCCTTCTGGAACGTTGACTTCACCTGCCGCAGTGCGATTCGATCCTGCGGGCGCTTGGGACCAGCCAGACTCGGCTCGATGCTTGACAGATCGATTTCTAGCGTATCGGTATATTCGGGAATGGGGAGTTCATCGCTGCGTAATAATCCCTGCGCTCGATAATACTGCTCGATCAACGCCACTTGCGCTGCACTGCGACCTGTACGCCGTAGATAATCTAGCGAACCAGCATCGACGGGGAAATAACCCATCGTCGCGCCGTATTCGGGAGCCATATTAGCGATGGTGGCACGATCCGTCAGCGCGATTTGACTCAGGCTGGGACCGTAAAACTCCACAAACTTATCGACCACACCGCGCTTACGCAGCGTTTGGGTCACGGTCAGCGCGAGATCGGTGGCGGTTGCGCCCTCTGGCAGCTTGCCCGTGATCTTGACGCCGATCACTTCGGGTGTGAGGATGTAAACAGGTTGACCAAGCATCGCAGCTTCAGCTTCGATCCCGCCTACACCCCAAGCGACGATACCCAAGCCATTGATCATGGTGGTGTGCGAATCCGCACCAACCAGCGTATCGGGATAAACTAGCGACGTGTCGCCATCACCTGCGGGAACTACCCATATCCCTTGTGTTAGATACTCAAGATTGACTTGATGGACGATGCCGACACCGGGAGGCACAACCCTCAGCTTGTTGAACGCGCTTTGCCCCCAACGCAAGAAGGCATAGCGTTCGCGGCTGCGATGCATCTCGATGCGCGAATTGAGCATCAGCGCGTCATCACTGCCGAAATGATCCACTTGCAGAGAGTGATCCATGACTAGATCAACGGGGATTTGCGGCTGGACGAGGTTGATATCGCCACCCCGTGCCTGCATCGCGTCGCGCATCGCGGCGAGATCAACGAGGCAGGGAACACCGGTCAGATCTTGCAGCAGCACGCGGGCAGGCTTAAAGGGGATTTCTCTCTGCTGTGGTGCTTGTGCGTTCCATTGCGCCAGCCGAATCACATCGTCCTCAGCGATCTGGACGCCGTCACACTGACGCAGCAGCGACTCCAGCAAGATGCGGATGCTGTAGGGCAGGCGAGCCAGAGTAGTGATCCCCAGATCTTCTAACTGGGCGAGGCGAAAGTAATAAGCAGAACCATGGAGCGTATCGAGGGTCGAACGGGCGGCGAAGCGATCTTGCACTTGCGGGCGGGACATGATGATTTCACTTTCTCAGAGCAGCGTGTGGAATTAACTGTCTGCATCTTATGTGAAATCGGGTTATCATTCAAACTGATAAATTCAATAAATTCCATAGATAGTATCTATAAAAGACTAACGGTATTGTTGTGACCCTCGACCTACATAAAATCAGGATTTTTGCCACGATTGCGCGGCTGATGAGTTTTACGCGGGCTGCGGAATATCTGCACATGACTCAGCCAACGGTATCGCAGCAGCTTGCCATGCTGGAGACTCAGGTCGGCACTAGCCTGATCGAGCGCGATACCCGTTGGCTGCGGCTCACACCAGCGGGAACGGCTCTACTTCCCTACGCGGAGAAAATGTTGGCACTCGCACAGGAGGCAATCGAGTCAACGCGGGAAGCAGCGGGACTGGCGGATCGCACGCTGCGGCTAGGCGTAGGGCACACGCTGGCGATCTATTTACTGCCCAAGTTGTTGAGCTGCTATCAAACGCTGTATCCCGATCATCCGCTGCACATCAGCGTGGGGAATACCAATCAACTCCTCGCGCAAGTGGCAGCGGAAACAATAGAACTCGCGCTCGTTGGCGCTCCAGCAGAACTTGCTGGCGTTTCGGTAACGCCGTTCATGCGCGATCATCTGGTGGTGATTGTGTCACCGAACGACGGGTGGGCGACGCGATCCGAGGTTGAGCTAGAGGAACTGCCCCAGCGGCGTTTGTTAACGCGGGAATCAGGTTCTGCTTTGCACGCTAGTGTAGAACGGCTGCTAGGTGCGGCGCATCTGGCAAGCGATCAGGTGATCCAACTTGGCGAAACGGAGGCGATCAAGCGCAGTGTGGAAGCAGGACTCGGAGTCGCGCTGATCCAGCGGATCGCCGTGGAGCGAGAGGTGGCGGCGGGGCATCTGTGTGCGCTGCGATTGCGTGGCGGCGATGACAGCCGCACTTACGCCTATGCCTATCGTCAGACGCAGACATTTTCGTCCGCCGCTCGTAATCTTGTGGCATTGTTAGGATCGTCGGAGTAGAGCCACCATGACTAACTTCGATCCCGCTGGCGACTTCTTGTTCGCCAACTTACAGATCATCCCGAGCCTGGCGACGCCGTTGTATCAGCAGCTTTATGAACGGCTGCGTAATGCCATCCTGAACGGGCAGATCGCGGCGGAGACGCGTCTTCCCTCCACGCGCACACTGGCGGAGTCGCTGGGCGTCTCGCGCAACACCGTCCTCAATGCCTACGATCAATTGGCGGCGGAAGGCTATATCGTGAGCAAGGAGGGCAGTGGCACGGTAGTGGCGTCGCTGTTGCCGGAAACGCTGCTTTCGGTAGATGTAACCCCTGTTGCTACAAGTAAGCCTGCACCCTTGCCCGATCTGGGCTTGTCGCAGCGTGGACGTGCCTACATGCAGACACCTTCAATGTCCAGCGGTCCCGTGGTGGTAGGCAAAGACTCAGAAGCGTTCCGGCTCAGTCAGCCCGCGCTGGATGTTTTCCCCTTTGACCTATGGCATCGCTGCGTAAATCGGCGTACACGCTACACAGCTTCAGAGTTTTACAGTTATCAAGAGGTGGCGGGCTATCGTCCACTGCGAGAAGCGATTGCCCATTACCTGATCGTAGCGCGGGGTGTGCGCTGCTCCGCTGATCAGGTGATCATCGTCTCAGGATCGCAGGGCGGGCTTGATCTAGCGTCGCGGATTCTGCTCGATCCCGGCGATTCAGCGTGGTTTGAAGACCCCGGTTATTTAGGAGCGCGAGGCGCAATCGTCGGCGCTGGTGGGAAGATCGTCCCCGTGCCGATCGATGACGAAGGGCTGAACGTCGCGGCTGGGCTAGCGCGCTGCCCTGATGCCAGAGTGGCTTACGTCACGCCGTCACATCAGTTCCCCTTAGCCATCACCATGAGCTTATCGCGGCGACTGGCGTTACTAGATTGGGCGACGCGCACGAACGCTTGGATTCTTGAGGATGACTACAACAGTGAATTCCGCTATGCTGGTCGTCCGTTGATGGCGTTACAGGGGTTAGATAGCAGTAGTCGTGTGATTTACATCGGCACGTTCAGTAAGGTGCTGTTCCCTGCGCTGCGACTGGGCTATCTGGTTGTGCCGGAATCGCTGATCGAGGCGTTTGAGTCGGCACGCCGCTTTATCGATGTTCATCCCTCCATGCTGGAGCAGATGGCGCTTGCCGATTTTATGGAGGAAGGGCATCTGACGCGGCATATCCGCCGGATGCGCACGCTTTATGCCGAACGTCGGGAACTGCTGGTCGAACTGGCGCGGCGCGAACTCCCGCTGGAGATCCATGCGCCGGAAGCGGGAATGCACCTTGTCGGTTGGCTGCCAGATGGCAGCGATGATCAGCAGATATCGCAGCGGGCGGCAGCGCAGGGAATCTCAGCGAGTGCAGTTTCGAAGTTCAGCATTTTGCCATTGCACCGTCAGGGATTGCTGCTCGGATACGCCTCCGTCCCTGAGGCAGATATCCGTGCAGGCGTCCCAAAGCTCAGACGGGCATTGTTAGCCTCACTCCCTGCCCCTCTCACCAATCCGAGTACAGCTTAGGAGAAGGGGAACCGAACCACAGCGCTAACTTGTAGCGCCTACGGCTGGCAAAATCGAGTTGAGGCTAAAGTGGTATCATCGGTTGATCAAGAAGTGGCACTTGGTAGAGTACCATTCTGGTCGTATCGTAGAGACATCAGCTAACACAAGGATACATGCGAAGATGCAGACGCAACCACGTCTCGAATACGATCGGGTAAATCCGCAGGCATACAATGCGATGCTGACTTTCAGCCGTTTCACGCGTAGCAGCATCATCGAAAAACCGCTGTTGGAATTGGTGCGGGTACGTGCCTCACAGATCAACGGCTGCGCCTATTGCGTCGATATGCACACCAAAGATGCCAGAGCAGGCGGCGAAACCGAACAACGTCTGTATGCACTTAGCGTTTGGCGCGAGACGCCTTTTTACTCCGAGCGTGAACGAGCGGCGCTGGAATGGACGGAAGCGATCACGCTGATCTCTGACAATCATGTCTCCGATGAGTTATACGCACTGGTTAATCAGCATTTCAGCGAGGCGGAGTTGGTGGATCTGACGGTGGCGATCATCGTCATCAACGGCTGGAATCGGCTTGCCATCCCCTTCCGCGATGTAGCGGGAACTTACGAACCAGCGCCAGTCGCGCAACCCGCGGATAATTGAGTTAATTACAGGCTGATCCGAGATGGATCAGCCCCGCGCCGCGATATGATCCGCTAGATACTCAGCATCATCCGCAATGCCGAGCAGCAAACCCGACTTATATTTGTGCAGCCACGGTAGTCCAATGAAGTACAAGCCCTCGACGCTGGTGACGCCGCGCTGCTGCACCGGGTAGCCGAACTCGTCCAACTTCGCCATCCTGACCATGCTGAAGTCGAAGTCGTAGCCCGTCGCCCAGATCACCGCACTGATCCCTGCCGCTTGAATGTCCAGCTCGCGGATCAGCGGCACCTCGTAACCATCGCGCAATTGCGGAAGCTGCTGTACAGGCGCATTGATTCCCTGCTGCGCGATGTAGGCATCTACGCCTTTGATCAGCATCGCTTCCAGTTGATCGGTCTTGGCGAGGCTTTCCTTCAGGTCATCAGCAAAGATCAGCTTGTTGTCCTGCACATCCATTAGATGACCAAGCAGTACCATGCCATTACGGGCGAACAGATGCAAGTTCAGATCGTGCCCGCCGTCTTTGCCGGAAACCTGCGGATTGGGCGCGAATCGTGCGCGCGGTGAGGGTAGCATATTCGGTGTGCGATCCATAAACCCATTGACCGCTACCCATTCGAAAATATCTTTGCCGCGATAGCGTCTGGGAGCGCGGGGAGCACCGCTAACACTCAGATAGACTTTACGTCCATGCTCATGCAGTTCCTCGGCGATCTGGCAGCCGGATTGTCCCGCCCCCACGATCAGCACCGCGCCATCAGGCAGCGCATCGGGATTGCGGTACTGTCCAGAGGCAGCCTGAAAGACAGTCGGTGGCAGCTTGAAACTGATCGCAGGGAAACGTGGACGCTGGAACAATCCGGTGGCAATAACCACATTATCGGCACGATAACTACCCGCCGTCGTGATCACTTGAAAGCCGTGATCGGCATGATTAACGCTGCTGACCCGCGTATTGAATTGGACAGGCATGTGGAACGCCTGTAGGTAATGCTCGAACATGCCGATGATCTCGTGCTTGGACAAGAAACCATCACGATCCGCGTGCGGCGGTAAGCCCGGAAGTTGCGATGCCCAATTCGGCGTCAGCAGCGTGAACGAGTCCCAGCGATCACTGCGCCAAGGGTTAGCGACCTGTGTCGCCTGCTCCAAGATGACATGTTCATGCCCCTGCTGGCTCAGGAAATAACTGGTCGACAGCCCCGCCTGCCCACCACCAACGATGATCGTGCGAACACGCTCCATTGTCTTTCACCTTAGCAACCGCGCCTTAGCATAAGTCAGCGTAATTGTAGCGGCTGATTACGATCCGTGTTACTTCACCTCGTTAGTCCGTGTTTTTATTCAGGCAGCATCTGTTCATCTCGGAACACAGGGCAGGTTTGGAAACCTGCCCCTACCCGACAAATATTCTGCATGATCACCTTGTAGGGGTGGGTTTATAACCCACGCTCTTGCTCGCGGCGATGGTGCCGTAATCAAAGCACAGGGCAGGTTTGGAAACCTGCCCCTACACGACAAATATTCTGCATGATCGACCTTGCAGGGATGGGTTTGTTAACCCACCCTCTTGCTCGCAGCGAACGCTACGACAGACCTAGGCGTGCGCGACGTTCCTCAAGCTGCGCCTCGACGCCAGCGGTATCGACTTCTTCTTCGATCTCGGTAGACAGGCGCGAGGTTGCCACTTCCAACCGCGCATCTGCCTGATCCAGCTTGCTGCGCACATCCTCGATGATCTCTTGCGTGCGACCATCCGTGATGTCCTGCACTTCCTTGATCGACTTGGCGACGATGCGCTTGCTCTTGATCAGCTCAAGCAGCGTTTTCACCTGATCGCGCTGTTCTTCCAGCACATCAACTTTCGCTTGCAGTACTTGCGTCACTTCTAGCAGGATCGCCGTGGTGCGCTGCTGCTTCTCGAACTGATCCTGATAAGTACGGGCGATGTCTAGCTGTGCGTTAAGTTTAGTTTGCAGCGCCTTCGCCACTGTATTTTTGCCCTGCTTCAGCGCCTGATCAATAGCGATGTCGAGCGACGCGGCTTCGTTGGCGGACTCATCATATTTGCGCTTCAACGTCTTGACCGATACGGTCATGTCGGAGAGTGCCGCGCGCAGCGTCGCCATGCTGTTCTCTGCCTGCCGGATGTAATCATCGAACACCGCTAGCGAATTTTGTCTCAGCGCATTATCGACGATGCTGTGCAGCGTAGCGGAGATCAGAATTTGGATTTTGCCGAGAATGGTCTGCGCCATGTTTATTTATGTCCTGTGGCTTGCGCCTTTTACCGATCTGTGCAGGTTGAACAACAAGCAGAAAGAAGTAGAAAGTAACGGGTGATGAGTGATCAGTACGGCTAGCTTGTCTTCACTCATCACTTTCCACTCGTTACTATGTATTCCCAGTCACGGCGTCGGCGTCTTAGTAATGATCACCGGTCCGAACGTCGGGCGGACTGGCGAAGTCGGTAAGGCACGCGGAGTCTCCGTCGCCGATCCTGCTGCTCCTGTCGGGGTTGCGGTGACGATTAAGTAAATCGCTTCGGCTTTTTTGATCAGCAGTTTCTGACCGGGAAAGATCACCGCGCCGACGGGCAGTTTATTTAGTTCGCGAATTTGCGTCACTGTGACTTTGTACGCCACCGCGATGCTGGAAAGCGTATCACCTTCACGGACGATATGGATGATGCTGCCATCAGGCTGTGTAGCTTGTGGCGTGACGAATTCGGCAAAAGCAGGTGGAGGTGGAACATCTGTACCTGCGCCGCCACCGGAGCCGGGACCCAACACTTGCAAACTGGCATTATCCCAGTAAACGTTGTTCAGCAGCATACCGACATCTTGTGTAGCGTACAGAAATACCGTTACACCAGCGTCATTTTCCGAGCGTGCATCGATCACGACTTGCCCGAAAGCGTCGAACGGTTGCGCGAAGCCACTCCACTTGACGGTTGCTGCGTTAGCATCTTTGCCACCAGTCGGATCGATGCCTACCCGCACCTTTGCGCCCGATCCCCGATCCGAGACGCGCCTGCCCACTGACTGCTCGATGCACGAGGTTTGCTGATTACAGGTGAACAGATTGGCGTATGCGGAGAAGCGCAGCGGCGTGCCTTTTTTCACGTTTGCCACAAACTGCGTACCTATCGCTGTGAATGCTGCTCCGATTGTAGACAGATGCCATGAACCGCCGAACTGCTCATTTTCAAACTGCCACTGCTGCTTGGCGGTAGCAACCGGAATGCTGGAAGTGAGCGTCCAGCCCAGCGGCACCACGTTGCTGCCACCGATCCCGTAGTAGCTATCCATGCCGTTATTGGACAGCAGTTCCTGCGGCGCTTGCGCGTACAACGGCTGGATCGGCCTGGTCATCGAAATGCACAGCAGAATCACCGCTGCCAGCAGGATCATGCCGCTGACTCCGGTGTGTTTTATACGGCGCGTCAATCTGAACCCCTTCATACGAACCTCTGTAACCCTTCGCGGTATCGCTCTAGTGGTAATCAATCGACTATTGTGTAGGCGTTGCTGTTGCTTCTGCAGTCGCCTCGGCTGTTGCCTCTGCTGTCATCTCTGCGGTCACATCCGCTGTGGCAGCCGGAAGCGCAGTCGCAGCCGGAGTGACGCTGGCAGCTAAGGTTGGGGTGGGCGGAACGGTGCCTGAATAGGTCTCTTTCAACCCTGCCAGCGCTGCATCACGGTTGAGCTTAAAGGTATCCTTCAACTGTTGCATGACGCGATCCATACGTTCACTATTGGGGCTGGTAGTGACTGCTTCGAACAAGACCATATAGCCATCACCCAGACTCAATACGACGAACTCCGCGACACGTTGCTCGTTAACACCCTGATTGCTGACCACCTGTGTCAATTTGACCGACGCGCCACTCAAACCATCGATCTTTTCGGGTACAAGATCGGAGGCTTGCGCATCAGGGCTAGAGGTCACCAGCGCACCGATCACGTCTTCGGGTGTCGAGTTTGCCGTTATTCCGGGCAAACCAATGCCGCTGGTAGGTCCTAGGATCACATCGAAGCGCGAAATGTCGTTGGTGCTGCCATCGGGATTTACCGGCGCAAAGATGTAGGTAAGTGGCTGTTGAATGGGGATTTCCGTCCACGCGGCAGGGCGCTCAAATTGGACAATGCCGTCGCTGCTGGTAAAGGGGATGTAGGTAATATTGGCGAACAGATCTATCGGTGTGGCGGTAAATTGTGCACGCACGCCAGATCGAGGATCAATGTTCGTTGATCCGAATAGGACTGCTGCCCCGATAACCAATGCGACAATTAGGAATAAGGCGCTTGAAGCGGGTATTCCGAACCCTGATGAACCGGATGAATTTGAGTTATTGGACACAGAAATCCCCTTGTAAATGCAAAATCAAGCTGCCATTTTACCACATCGGTGGGGTGGCGGTAGTCAGCGATGGTAGTCAGCGACGGCAGCGCTGCTTAGTTATCACTTTAGTTCAGAAAAAACGCTAAATCCTTAAAAGCATTGAGATGCGTTGAGAGATTATTGCGATTTTTATGATGTGCAAACAAGTCGAAAAATTTACAAAAGATCGCCCTATCAAAATTAGCACTTTGAACAAAAGCTGTTGTAAAATGGAGCGAAAGTAAACGCAGACCTGTTGTTTGGGTGTGTGAAAAGTGACATAATGGCTTCACCTTTCGGTGGTGTGCCGTTTTGTCCGGACTTTTTGAGAGCATCGTGAACCGACAGGCACAAATATATCTTGGAGGAATACACCTGTGGCAAGCGTATCATTTAAGCACGTTTGGAAACGTTATCAGGGTGATGTCGTGGCGGTCAAAGACCTCAACATCGACGTTGCCGATAAAGAGTTTCTCGTTCTGGTCGGACCCTCAGGTTGCGGAAAATCCACCAGCTTGCGTATGCTGGCGGGATTGGAAGAAATCTCCGACGGCGAAATTCTGATCGGTGATCGCGTCGTTAACAACGTCGCTCCCAAAGACCGCGACATTGCAATGGTATTCCAGAGCTATGCCCTCTACCCGCACATGACGGTGTACGAGAACATGGCTTTCGGTCTGCGCCTACGCAAAACCCCGAAGAACGTGATCGACGAGCGTGTTCGTGAAGTTGCCAAGAGTCTGGGTATCGAGCAACTACTGGATCGTAAGCCCCGCCAACTCTCCGGTGGTCAGCGCCAGCGTGTAGCAGTAGGTCGCGCCATCGTGCGTGAACCAGCCGTATTCTTGATGGACGAGCCTCTGTCCAACCTCGACGCCAAACTACGCGTAGAAGCCCGCGCCTTCATCAGCAAACTGCACCAGCGCCTCGGCACCACCTTCATCTACGTGACCCACGACCAAGTGGAAGCCATGACGATGGGTACGCGCATCGCCGTGATGAGCGCCGGTGAACTGCAGCAGTGCGATACGCCCGACACGCTGTACAACCGTCCCGCCAACCTGTTCGTCGCTGGTTTCATTGGCAGCCCGTCAATGAACTTCTTCGACGCCAAGTTGAAGCAAGAAGGCGACAAATGGGTGGTTGAAACGGCGACTTTCAAACTGCCCGCGCCTGCCCGCCACGCCGAAGCCCTCAAGCGCGCTCCAAGCAGCGACGTTGTACTGGGCATTCGTCCCGAGAACATCTACGACCCCCACTTCCAAGCTGCCAACATCAATCCAGCGGCGGTGGAAGCGAACGTCGATGTGGTCGAGCAGATGGGCAACGAAAAGATCGTCTATCTGGAAGACGGCGGCAAGACCTTCATCTCGCGCATGGACCCGCGTACGGCGGCAACCATTGGTCAGCGGATGCAGGTGTTGATCGATGTGGACAGCATGCACCTGTTTGATGCTAAGTCACAGAAGTCCCTGCTCGTCTAATCTATAAAAAAGTGATGCCAATGCTACTTTAGCACTCGCTCACAATTCAATCTTCAACTACAATCAAAGACACTCGGCAACTACGTCGGGTGTCTTTGTTTGTCTGGCGACACCATATGATTGTATTTGAGACCGAAGCCCGCACTAAACCTTATAAATCTTACCGCATCACCACCGGACGCGTGCGTTTGAACGTGCTCGACTGGGATAGTAACAGTACTGAACCGCCGATCCTGTTTTTGCATGCTTTTACTGCGAATGGGTTGGCATCATTAACTTTTGGCAAGCTGCTCAATGGCAGACGGCGCTTGCTCGCTCCCGATTTACGCGGACGCGGGCGCTCCGATATGCCCGCTGGCGAGTATGGATTGCTAACACACCTGAACGACCTGATCGGGCTGATGGATCGGCTGCGGTTGGTGCGCTTCGTGGTGCTGGGTCATTCCTTCGGCGCGACGCTCAGTTTGTTCATGGCTGCTAAATATCCTGAGCGCGTCTCCGGTTTGATCCTCGTTGATGGTGGGGCACTGCCGGGGGAAGAAGCGCAGCAATCGCTCGCCGCCTACTATGGCAATTTAACCTACCGCTACCCCTCTGCCGAGCAATACGTCAGCCGCTTTCAAGCTGCACCGCTGTACCAACCATGGACGCCCGAACTGGAAACACTTGTCCGCAGCAACCTTCGTCAGCAGCCAGATGACACCTTCATTCGCAACGTGCCGCGTTACGTTGTCGAGGCGGATCGCCGCCGCGAAGATAACGCCATGTGGGAACAGTTGCCTTCGCTGTACCGCGATGTGCGCTGTCCGGTATTGATCCTACGGGCAGGGCAAGGCGTGATCGGGAAAGAAGATCAGGTGCTGCCCGATCCGGTGATCAGCCAGATGCAAGCCGGCATGCCCGCCGCTAAAGTTGTTACTATCGAGTCCGCCGGACACACCAGCGTGATCACCATACCCAGCGAGGAACGGGATCAAGCGTTGAGTCAGTTTTTAGGACTGAATGATGAACGGTAACAGTCACAGAACGAACAAGAATAGTAAAAGCGATAACCGCGAAGAGCAACTGGAAGAACTGCTCATGTTCCAGCGCGTCGATCAGGAACTGAACTCGACGCTAAATCTGGAAAATGTGCTGACGTTGACTCTAGATTGGGCGATGCGTCGCACCGGAGCAGCAGCCGGAATTATGGCGGTGACGACGCTGGACGGCGGCAATCTGATCCCGCTGGTGTCGCTCGGCTACGATCCTGAGCGTATCCGCAAAAGCATTGAGAATCCTGTATCGATCTCGGAGGGTGTATCAGGAAGGGCAGCGCGTACCAAGAAAGTACAGTTCGTGCCCGATGTCGCCCATGATCCCGATTATATTGCCATGGCGGATGGAATTCGCTGTGCCATCGCCGCGCCCATCGAAATGCGTGGACGGGTGCTCGGCGTGATTAGCTTGGAGGGCGATCAGGAAGACAGCTTCAGTGAGGCAGATGCTTCCTTCGTCAAACGCTTGGCAGCACGCGCAGCGGTGGCGCTGGATAACGCGCGACTGTATCAGGAAACCGAGCGCCGCGCCAATGAGATGGCGTCGCTGTATGGCGCTAGCCGCGCTATTTCCTCGAGTCTGGAACGCGCCGACGTACTGCGGAACGCCGCGCAAGCAGTAGGAGATGTCTTGGGCGTTTCCAGCGTCGTGATCACGGAACTGCGCGGCGATCAAGACAAAATCGTGGTGGTGCAGACGCACCAAGCACCAGCCCTAACAGCGGCAACTGCTCCTGATAAGCTGCCCGCAGAGGGTGGCGAGTTCGATCTCAAGACGCTGCCCGAAATACAAACTAGCATCCAGCAGCGACGGATCGCGGCGGTGAGCGCTAACGATGCGAATTTGTCTGCAGGCATACGGGAGTTTCTAAACACGCATCATTTTCAAAGTGTGTTGGTGATGCCGCTGGGAGTGCGTGATCAACGCTTGGGCTGCATCCTCGCGGCGGAGGGTCGGCGGGAC
This sequence comes from Anaerolineae bacterium, assembly GCA_019637555.1. Taxonomy (GTDB): domain Bacteria; phylum Chloroflexota; class Anaerolineae; order Aggregatilineales; family UBA2796; genus JAHBVK01. The sequence goes on along the minus strand of JAHBVK010000026.1, from coordinate 4,525 downwards.
AGGCGCTTTATCCGCGACGATGTGATGATGGCAGAATCGCTTGCCAGCCAGATCGCCGCCGCGCTGCGACAGGCGAAACTCTACGATGACGTGCGCGAATTGGAAAGCCTGAAGTCGGAAATGATCCGCATGGCGTCGCATGATCTCCGCAATCCACTGGGCAATATGATGGGTTACCTCGAACTGCTGGTGGCGGAGACTGGTGACGCCTACGACGACAGCCAGAACGAATATGTGCGGCAGATCAGGCAGGCGCTCAACACCATGAAAAACCTGATCGAGGATTTGCTGACGCTGGAGAAGATCGAGAGCGAACGCACTGCGCCACTACTCGATGTGAACTTCAGCGATTTACTGGATGATGTCTACATCGCGCAGCAGTTTCAAGCAGTGCGGCGTGGTCATCAGATGAATCTGGCGAAGCCTGTTGAACCGATCTTCGTCAAGGGCAGCAGCACCCAGTTACGGCAGGCGCTGGTCAACTTGATCGGCAATGCGGTCAAGTACACACCGGAAAACGGCACGATTCAGGTTCGCTTACTGCGCGATAGCGGCAAAGTGCGCTTCGAGGTGCAAGATAACGGTTACGGCATTTCCCCCGAACGGCAGGAACGCTTGTTTCAGCGCTTCTACCGCGCCCGCGAATCTGGCACCGAACATATCACCGGCACAGGCTTGGGCTTGAGTCTGGTTAAGACCGTCGTGGAGCGACACGGCGGCGAGGTTTGGGTCAAAAGCACTCCCGGCAGTGGCAGCACCTTCGGATTCTGGTTGCCCATTGCCACCAGGGAAGATGCCGCCGAATGAAGACGGTGATCCAACGGGTGAGCCGTGCTTCGGTCACGGTGGATGGTGTGGTAGTCGGGTCAATTGAGCGCGGGTTGCTAATCCTCGTCGGCGTTGGACCTGCTGACACTGATGTGCAGGCGAAATGGCTGGCAGAGCGCATCGCTGTGATGCGAATCTTTCCCGACGAGGACGACAAGTTCAACCGTTCACTGCTTGATATGAACGGCGGTGCGTTGGTCGTCTCGCAGTTCACCCTCTATGCCGATGCAACAGGTGGCAGACGTCCCAGCTTCTTCAAATCTGCGCCTCCTCAACTTGCCGAGCCGTTGATCCAACGCTTCGTCGGCTTTCTGCGCGAAGCGGGTGTGCAGCGCATAGAAACCGGACAATTCGGTGCGCGTATGCAGGTGGAACTGGTCAATGACGGTCCGGTGACGATTCTGCTTGACCGCGAACCGTGATTCTAGTTCACAGACTCGCCTGAATTGCCGCCAATCGCTGCCTGATCATCGCCCCGACGACTTCAGGCGAACAGTAACGCGGAATATCCAGCGCCGCTTGTTGACCACGTTTCTGCGCCTCCTGCTGATTTTCGACTACGTAGCGCAGCAGACGTGCGGCATCGCTTACGGATGGTTCCGCCCACCAACAATCCGCGTACAGTTCGTGAAACAACTGCTGATCTTGCTCATTAGCATCGGACACTTCGCGCAGTGCGTATTCCACCAGAAAACTGTTATCTGGCGTCATGTAGTCCATGTTGCCGGAGTAAGCGGTTGCGATCACAGGCTTGCCGTAAGCCATTGCCTCCGCGATGGTCATGCCGAAGCCTTCGCTGCGATGCAGCGACACATAAGAGTCACTACAGGCGATCAGCGCGTTGGTTTGTTGGCGCGTCCAATTCTCCGAGATCAAACGCCCGCCGATGCGATCTAATTCCGCCTGTAACTGCCGCTTGTAGTTCGGCTGATGGTCGATATTGCGCGCTTTGAACACCAGTATCGGCGCGGAGCGTGAGTCCAGCGGACGCCCGAACGCCTGCTCGAAGGCGCTGATCAACGCCTCAGGATTTTTCCTCGCGGTGCTGCCCGCCGCATCGAATACAAATAGGAACATATACCGATCACCGCGAATGCCTAACTGATCGCGCGTCGCCGCCGCAGCAGCTTGAGCTTCCGGCAGCGCAATCGTCGGATGTGGGATCACGGTGATCGGCTTATTGGTCATCGGTGCGAAACACTGCCGACAGAACTCACTCGCCGTCCAGATCTCATCGACCCGCCCTAACTGCGCCTTTAACGACGACGGCAGGTTTTGAAATTCCCAGACCCAGTAAGCAATCCTGTATTTGTCATCTGCTAACTGCGCGTACTGCTCATCATTCAGAGTCAGAAAGTTAAACAAGCTGTAGAAAAAGGCACTGATCGGATACGGACTGCCGCGCTGCTGTAGTACTACTTCGGTACCGCTGTCGCGTTGATCGTCGGGAAAGCCGTCGTACAAGTGCTCCGTGAAACTGAGATCGATGCCTGCCTGCTGCATGGCGAGCAGAGTCACGCGGCTTGCTTCAATGATCCCACGACGCGCGGTTAAATCCGCAATGACGTTGACTCCGAGTGCGGTCATAGCGTTACACCAGATGTCTTGAATATGATTAGCGTGTTGAATGACAGACAACTACTAATCATCGCATGTCCGCGGCAAAGTGCAAACGCGCGATTACAGCTTGCTATCCCGCAGCAGTGACGACACTTGTTGATTTGATCGACCTACGTCTCAGCACCGGGTCGCACCAATACCGCCGCGATATTATCCTGAGAACCCTTCTCGTTGCAGGCATCGACCAGCGCCTGACATGCCGCGCCGGGTGTCTCCGCGGTACGAATAATCTCTAGAATTTGCTCATCGCCAAGCGTTTCCCACAAGCCATCTGAACACAACAAGATCAATTCGTCCGCTCCCAACGTTTCATCATATAGATCAATGTCCGCCTGATCTTGAGCGCCAATTGCCTGCGTCAGCACATTGCGACGCGGATGCTTGGCAGCCTGCTCTGGCGTGATCGTGCCACTGTCCACCAACATCTGTACAAAAGTGTGATCGTGCGTGATCTGGCGTAGTTTTGTCGGTGTCACCAGATAGGCGCGGCTGTCACCCACGTTAGCGATATGAACGTCGTTGCCTACCACTACCGCGATCACCAGCGTGGTGCCCAGATTTTTTTGCTGATCATCGCCTGTCTTACGCACCACCCGATTAGCCACGGCGACTGCTTGTTCAAGCCAAACGCGGTAATTTTCAGGCATTGGCTCATCGCTTTCAGTGACTGCTTCTACTAGTTGGCGTATTGCTGTGCGCACCGCCAGCTTGCTAGCCACTTCGCCCGCCTGATGACCACCCATGCCATCGGCAACGGCATAAAGTCCAACTGATTGTGACTCGGACTCACTCGCCTGATTAACCGTCACGGCAGCCAGACTATCCTCATTGTTCTCGCGCACTGTGCCTTTATCAATGCCCCAACCCGCATCGGGAGTCACAGCGCTTTCTACGGCAGTGTTGGTATGCTTCACCGTGTCGGGATCGGGATCGGCTTTTACCACTGTATCTTCGGGAACTTCATCGGGAACGTGTTTGACAGTATGGTCGGCATCCATGTTAGTCAGCCTTTCTCAGTAGCCAATTGCACAAGTCCATGATCACGGATCAGGCATAAAATAATCCGAAAAGTTGGTGGAAATTGCCGTACCTGATCGCCTCGCTAGTGCAAGGATCAGCGGCATTTGCCTGCACATCCGTGCGCTGCCGTGCTATACTCCTGAGCCAACTGACTAGAAAATGTAGCCTTCAGGAACTGTGGCGATGGACGAACTGATCCCTCAACTGCTGCTGTACTTAGCGATGGGCGCTGGCGCGGCGATCACCGCTGTGTGGGTGGGGATCACGCTGTGGACGTACCGCGATATGCGGGCGCGTTCCCGCGATTCACTGGCACAGATTGCCGCGACGGTACTGGTGGCGCTGCTTAATGTCTTTGGTCTGATCGTGTACCTGATGCTGCGTCCGCGTGAAACGCTGTCAGAGGCATACGAGCGCTCTCTGGAAGAAGAGGCGCTGCTGCAAAGCATCGAAGAGAAGCCCGTCTGCCCCGGCTGTGGACGTCCTGCTCACGCGCAGTGGCAAGTCTGCCCTCACTGCTACACCCGACTGAAGAAACCGTGCGTCCACTGCGGTCAATTGCTCGATCTTGGTTGGAATGTTTGCCCCTACTGCGCTACACAGCAGGCGAAAACCGCACCCGATCAACGGGGACAGCGCAGCCGCCGATCCAGTGCACAGGTCGCCCCGCCAGCACGGCAGATCGAGGAGAGCTATGAATCAGCGCCACCGGAAGAAGTGGCGAGCGATGAATAGTTAATAGTCAGGAACAAGAGGGGAGACATAAGGTTGAAACCGCCGTTAGCTTCAGACACTGGTTTTTTCATTCCGTCCCATTACGGCTCTGATCGCCCTACCCTTCACGTCGCAATAGCCCGCGCTTCCGATACACGTCTGCTGCCTCGCGGATGAAGCGCGCATTCTCTACAGCCTGATACTGCGTCTCTAGATAATCCGCCAAGCTCAGCAGTTCGTCTAACGAGGCGCGTTCAGGGCGCAGCGTATCGTAAATCTTCAACACTTCCTCGTTCGGTACTACTGTCAGCTCTGCCGCCCGCAGCAAGTTTGATGCCAACTG
>JAHBVK010000025.1 GCA_019637555.1 Anaerolineae bacterium | reverse complement strand
GTGGGTTTACCAAGTGTTGTAGCCGGAGGTTTCAACCTCCGGTCTACGCTCGCACCGCTTGACCAACGCCGGACAAGTTGGTCACCCTCCGGTCAACTTAGGACTACGCGGCTAATCCGCTAGCTGCTCCAGATCGATCCCCTCTTTCAACTGTTTCAGCCGCCGATACGTCGCTTGAATCGTCATCGCGTCGGCGAGATGGAAGGGATCAGGTGCTTCGACGGCAATTGATCCCTTGCAGTCAAAATCGACCAGAGCTTGCAGCAGCGCTCGATAATTCATGTCCGCCTCGTTCAACGGAAGGTGATTCTTCTCGCCCTTCGGTCCGTAGGCGATGCCGGAGAGGTGGATGTGCAGCGAGTCCAGTCCGCGCCGTCCCAAGCCCTTCTCCACTTTCTTCAGCATTTCGCTGAACTCCTCGTAAGTGTTCAGCTTGCCGGTGCGGGCATGTAGATGCGCGAAGTCGATAGCAGGCAGCACACCCGGCACATCGGCGCTCAGTTGGATCGTCTCTTCTAGTGTGCCGAACATCGCCGTTTTGCCCATCGTCTCAGGGCGCAAATTCACTTTCACCTTTTCCTTACGCAGGATCGCCGTCAACTCCAGCAACTTTTCCTTTGCCCGTTCGTAAACTTGCTCAGGTGGTTGGTTGTGATACGAACCCGGATGAAACACGATTTCCGTCGCGCCAGCCAGATAACCTTTGCGCGCGGCGGCGAGTAAGCGTTCGTCACTCTTACGCATCAACTCATCAGTCTGGCTATTCAGATTGATGAAATAGGGGGCATGAACGCTCAGAGAAACATAATGTTTCTCGGCAGTAGCTTTCATCTCGGCGCAAGAATCATCGTTGACTCGTACGCTCTGCACCCACGCGATCTCGAAATGATCGAAGCCCATTGAGCGCAGGAAAGCGATAGCGGCGGGCGTGCCACCGGGTTTGGGGGTGATCGTCGGAGCGCCAACCACACCGACTCGGATCGGATCGATTACGGGTGCTGTTTGCTTCGCCAAAGTGACCTCATCTTCACATGAGCTAAGAAGGTGGAAAGTTCACCGGGTATTCTAACCTGAGTTTCGGATCAGGACATGAGGCTGGGGAGTTCTTAGCAGCCCCCTCCGTCAGCGGCGTACACTGCCCTGAATAACGCCGTTTCCCCTCTCCGTTGACGGTTGAAGGACGGACAGGGGTAACGAGGCAGCGCCAGCCGGATGCTTCAGCGTCCGGCTATCAGCACAAAGCACCGTAAACGGGGCTAATACAGCTATAACGACTAGTGTTAAGCATTACTGTTTCAGCCCGGAGCTTCAGCTCCGGGAACCTGTCCGCCCTCCAACCGTTGACGGAGAGGGGGCAAGGGGTGAGGTAAATTTATCCAAAACTCAGGTGATTCTAGCACTTGAAGGGAAAAAGCGTTCTACCCATGCGTAACCCGACCATTGACCCGACCATGAGCACGCCATTGTCTCCTGAGCGCCGCCGCCAAGAACTGCTGCTTGCGGGCGGAGCGTTCCTACTGGTCTTCATCCTCTGGCAAACCAACGCCGTGACCATGCTGCTATATCCCTTCCGCTTGCTGGTCACCTTCGTCCATGAAACGGGACACGGATTAGCGGCATTGATCTCTGGTGGGCAGTTCCTGCAATTCCGCGTCGATCCCAATGGTGCGGGGATCGCATCCACCGCAGGTGGCAATCCGCTTTTGGTGCTGCCGATGGGCTATATTGGCGCGGCGTTGTTCGGCGCGGTGCTGCTTTACGTCACCAATCGGATGTCGAATACGCGCCGCGTTACCACCACAGTCGGTATCTATTTCATACTCTCTGCGCTGCTGTTCACCGGTGACGGACGCTACTGGCTGTTGTTTGGTGTGGCGGCGGCGCTAGGCTTATGGATGCTGGCAGAGCGCTGGCAAGAGCGGCGCTTGGGCTTGCGCTTTCTCTCCGCCATCGTCGCGCTGTTGACCATCTTCGTGATCCGCGACAACATCGCGCTCATCGTCGGGCTGATCAGTGGCGCGGTGATCTTGGCGCTCGGGGCGCTTGCTCCGCGATCTGTGACTGTGTTCGTGTTGAACGCACTCTCCTTCATCGTCGGCTTCAACGCCATCAACGACGTTTCAAGCCTCTGGAATAACCCCGGTGGCTCACTGGGCATGGTTCGCAACGACGCCTATGCGATGGCGGAATACACACATCTGCCCGTTCACCTGTGGATCATCTTATGGACTCTCACCGCGCTGGCGCTGATGGGCGTGTCGATCTATTTATCTTTCCGGCGTCGTCGCACAGAGAGCCAGATTTCCACAAGTTGATCACGACGCGGCTGCAACTGCGACGTATACTTTGCGTATAACATGAACAAGATAACGCGCGACAAAACATAATGACCAACGGACAATCTCAATCCCAATCTACATCCGCTAGTTCAGGTTCGGCGGAACGAAAACAGGACGACGCAATGAGTCTGGAAGCAATGATGCGCGAGTACGAGGTCGAATCCGAAGAGATGCGACTCGGCGCTGATGGCGAGATCGAATACATCTCCAAGCGCAAAAACGACGAAAAAGCCAAGCGCGGTTTAGAAATCAACGTCGGTGAATACGTTCATTCCACGCAGCAGGAGCGCACGCTGGCGGCATTGGCACATATCATGCCATGGCTAATGCTGCTGCTCGGATTGGGCACGCAGGGGATAGCCGTACCGCTGCTGCTGATCGCGACGGCTGTGATCTACTTCAACTATAAGGATCGCTCGGATTTCATCGGGCGTAATGCATTAGAGGCACTCAAAGCGCAGTTGATCGGCACGTTGGGTTGGGCTGTCATTCCGGCGATTCTCTCCGTGATCGCGGTGATCATCATCATCCCGCTGGCGATCTCAATTGTGGGCATCCTCTTGATCCCCTTTGTGGTTTTGGCGCTGGTACTCGGTGTTCTGGCTTCCGTGTTGCTGCCCATAGCCTTGATGATCTTCAGCGTAATTGGTGCGCTGCAAGCCTTCAATGGTGAGGTTTATCATTATCCGTTGCCCAATGTGAACATGCGTCGTGTACCGCAGCAGGTTCGCAGTGCTCCCTACTGGCCTTGGAACTGGCAGCGCTAATCGTTGTCCGAACACTCGCCAACAAGACGCTCAGGATACCAGCCTGAGCGTTTTTGATCCCCATAAATTAGAGATATGCACAATATCCTTGCCCCTTTCAGCGATACAGGTAAGATTAAACATGTTCATTAAGGGCTTGTTAAGAGGAGGTCGTCTATGAATTATCGTCCGAAGCTCGTTGCTCTACTGATCGCCGTTGCGTTGATCTTGAGCATTGTCGGACAGTTCAACATTCCTGTCGCGGCACAATCCGAAGAACCCGTCATCTGGGCGTTCGTGCCGTCGGAAAATTCACAGGAAGTGCTCGCCAGCGCAGACGCCATCGCCGCCCTCGTCACCGAAAAGACAAACATTCCCATCAAGACCTTCGTTGCTACCGAATTCGCTGGCGTGGTCGAAGCTATGTGTAACGGTCAGGCGCAAATGGGCGCTCTGAACACCTTCGGTTATGTTCTCGCCAGCAGCCGCCAATGCGCTGATGTTGGTCTGGTCAGCGTCCGCAACGGCAGCACCAGCTATCGTGGTCAGATCATCACCCTTGCAGATTCCGGCATCAAGACCATCGCTGATCTCAAAGGCAAGACCTTCTGCCGTCCCGATCCGCTGTCCACCTCCGGCTGGATCATCCCCAGCATCCTGCTGAAAGCGAACGGTATCAACCCTGACACTGATCTAGAAGTAGTTGATGTCGGCGGTCACGATGCGGTAGTCGAGAACGTCTACAACGGCAACTGCGCCGCTGGTGCGACCTTCGACGACGCGCGTGGTCAGGTAGAAGCGACTTATGCCGATGTCCGTGAGAAGGTTGTGGTGGTCGAATACACTGCTGCTATCCCCAACGATACTGTCAGCTTCGCGCCATCGTTCGACTCCGAAAAGCGCGCTGCCATCGTCAAGGCGCTGCTGGAGATCGTCGGTGACGAAGCCAACGCCGATCTGGTGCGTTCCGTCTATAACTGGACTGGTTTAGCAGAAGCCAAGGATGCCTTCTTCGATGATTTCCGTCAGCAGCTTGACGCCGCTGGTGTGAGCATCGATACACTGGTGCCGACGCCAGAACCAACCAGCGAAGCTACCGCCGAGGCAACTGCCGAAGCGACACCCTGAGATCGGGATACTAAGTAATCTGAGCTTCGGATAAGGATAGGAGGATGGTGGAGACGATCTTATCTGCCTCCTCCGTCAACCGCCTCCGATCCCTTGAATAAGGGGATTTCCCCTCTCCGTTGACGGAGAGAGGGCAGGGGGGTGAGGTGAAATTATTCAAAACTCAGGTTAAGTAAGTAGTACTTCGCTCTAGCGGGTATTTGAATATCCCGCGGTGACATCTTAAGTCAACATCGCCTCTGAGTCCTCCCTCTCCTAATCTGTATTCGGATTGGAGAGGGGGACAGGGGGTGAGGCTAAAAACCGCTATCCGATTCTTCAAAATACACTCTAGAGTCTTGATCATCGCTAGGGAAGGAGAACGACATTCTCCTTCCCTTCTTGCTACAATAGCCTTTTTAGAGAAGCGGAACCCTTAAATTGTTACGAGTCGTTCACCTCACGAAGGTCTATTCGACAGGCACTCGCGCTCTCGATGATGTCAGCTTCGAGGTTGCCGACGGCGAATTTTTGGCGATCATTGGGCTGAGTGGCTCCGGCAAATCGACGCTGCTGCGCTGCATCAATCGGCTGGTCGAGCCGACCAGCGGCGAAATCTGGCTGGACGATGCCAATGTCACCAGCGCCAACCGTCGCCAACTGCGCACCATCCGCCGTCGCATTGGAATGGTCTTTCAGCAGTTCAATCTGGTCAAACGTTCCAGCGTGATCACCAACGTGCTTGCCGGACGTCTCGGCTATATTTCTCCGTGGTACAGCCTGATCCAGCATTTCGGCAAACAAGATTACGCCAAAGCACAGCAAGCGCTGGTTCGCGTTGGCATTGGCGATAAGGCAAACAACCGCGCCGATGAACTCAGTGGCGGGCAGCAGCAGCGCGTCGGCATCGCCCGCGCTCTGATGCAAACCCCCTCGGTGATCCTCGCGGATGAACCCGTCGCCAGCCTCGATCCGGTGCTGGCACATTCGATCCTCGGCATGTTAGAGCAGCTCAACAAGCAAGATAAGATCACCGTGCTGTGCAGCCTCCACCATCTCGATCTGGTGCAGCGTTACGCCACGCGGATCATTGGGCTGCGCGACGGTAAGATCGTCTACACCGGAGATCGTGACGCCATTCGCAAGTTGACCGACGACCAGTTCAAAGAAATTTACGGCGAAGAAGCGATTCGCTTGGGCAGCGTAGTAGGCGAGGGCGCATGACAACATCCACGACCACCATCACACCTACGGCGGAAACACCTCAGCCGCGCCGATCCAAATCGCTCGTCCTCGCACTTATACTCGCCATCATCCCCGGCTTGGGGCATTTGTATGTAGGCAAGCGCGGGCGCGGACTGCTGATCTTGTTCACCGTCCCCTCACTGATCCTGCTCACCCTCTGGCGCATGAATGTCGGTGGTGCCAACTACGTTGGACCAGCCGCCGCAGCGCCATCCGATGCCCAGTTACGCGCCGTCTATGGCATGGCGTTTGTCCTCTTTTTGTTCACCTTCTTGATCTATGCGTGGAGCCTGTGGGATGTCGTGCGTTGCGTGCGTGGACAGCCTTTGCCAGCACGTTTAGTCTTTATCGCGGGTACGCTAGCATTCTTCATCATCGGTTGGGATGTCACGCAAATCAACGTGGAGAAGGCGCTCACCCGCTTGCCAGAAATCCGCTTCCGTCTGCTGCAACTGGCATGGCCTTGGGATAATGCCTTCGTGCGTGGTGAAGAACGCATTCAGGCAGCCGCCGATATTGATACGCCCTGCGGCGAGACCATGCCCGATCTGCCGCCCGAAGTCCCCGGTGCGCCCTACATTGATGTCAACGTCCGCTGCGGCGATATGGCAGGACCAGTCGGCTTGGATGGCACGCGCAATCCACCCGGTACGCTGGTGCAGGTGGAAGGGCGCGGCTTCAGACCGAATAAGCTAGTGGAAGCGTGGTGGCAGCCCCCCGGTACTAGTGAATTTCGCCCGCGTGCGGAAGGGCGCAACGTCACCGTGATCGCGGACGCCAATGGCGCGTTCAACGTCGCCTTCAACATCCCCAACTTCACCATTCCCGGCGGCAATGCACCTGATGTGCCGCTGCGTAGCCGTCTGATCATGCGTCAGATCGAGGAAGAAGGCGATCTCCGTCCGTCCGAAAATCTCCGGCTGGCGCTCGGACAAATCATGGAGACGATCTTTCTGGCGTTGATGGCAACTTTTGTCGGCGTCATCTTGGCTGTCCCGCTGAGTTTTTTGGCGGCGCGCAACCTGATGTCCGGCAGTCCGCTCACACTGCTGATCTACACGCTGGTACGCCTACTCATGAACATCGTCCGCTCCATCGAGCCGTTGATCTGGGCGGTGATCGCTATCGTCTGGGTCGGTTTAGGACCATTTGCGGGAACGGTGGCGCTATCGCTGCACAGCATCGCCTCGCTCGGCAAACTGTACTCGGAGGCAATCGAGAGCATCGATCCCGGACCGCTGGAAGCGATCCAATCGACGGGCGCGAACTGGCTGCAAGTGATCGTCTACGCGGTGATCCCGCAGGTGATCCCGCCGTTCGTTTCCTTCACGGTGTACCGTTGGGATGTCAACATTCGTAGCTCGACCATTATCGGTGCGGTTGGCGGCGGCGGCATCGGCTTCTTGCTGATCCAGTGGATTCGCCTCTCCGACTACGACTCGGCAGGCATCGCTGTCTGGCTGATCGCCATCGTGGTTTCAGTGCTCGACTACGTCAGTTCGCAGGTTCGCACGCAGTTCGTCTAAACGGACAATCTACATCGTAGGGGCGGGTTTCTAACCCATAGGCATTAAGCTAAGACATTTGGCGTCGGTCGGCTCGGACACCGGAGGCTAAAAGGCTTGTCCGGAGTTTATTTCTCTGCTTGCTGCAAGCGCATGGGGTTCAAAACCCCTGCTACAACACTCTAGAAACCCTCTAAAGAGGGTTCAACAAAGATCACCTTTTGCTCCTAACCCACTTCAGTGGGTTTACCAAGTGTTGTAGCCGGAGGTTTTCAACCTCCGGTCTACTCACGTCAGCACTTGAAAAACTCCGGACAAGCCTTAAAACGCTTCGGCTACAGGGAAATATAGCTAAACCCGACTAAAGTCGGCTTCCGCTAACTGACGTGGGTTCGTGTCCGCTACCAATGCCGACGGATGAAAGTTGTCAAAACCAGAGGCGGCTTAGTTGCCCATTGGTCTGATGGTGCAGTCCGGTTGCTTTAGCTCCCGGCGTTGACGGCTATTCCCCTTAGCTTGATGCCTATGGGTTTCTAACCCGCCCTCATTCTCCCTTTCTTGCAACCTACCCTATCCCTTACCCCTCAACGATCAATCCGTGTCTCCCGTCTCCAATCCGAGTACAGATTAGGAGAGGGGGACAGGGGGTGAGGCTAATTCTGCGCTCTCACTTCCCCACTCCCCACTCATCACTCATCACTCGTTACTCGTTACTCTGGCACTTAAGGCACTCCGGCACTTTCTTTCCTCAGCACTCAGCACTTCCTCGCCCTACAGCGGCTTCAACCCCGCCTCGATCTCCTCCCGATGAGGCTCAAGGAAGGGCGGCAGCGCCAGATGCTGACCGAGTGTCTCTAGCGGTTCATCGGCAGTGAATCCCGGCTCATCCGTCGCCAACTCGAACAAAATCCCCTGCGAAATGCGGAAGTACAGCGACTTGAAGTAGAAACGATCCACCACGCCCGAATTCGGCACACCAATTCGCTGTAACAAGTCCAGCCATTCCTCTTGCTCGGCGCTGTCAGTTAACCGGAACGCCACATGATGCACACCGCCGCGTCCCAAACGCGCATACGGCGCATTCGGCTGTTCGATCACGTGGACTTCTTTGCCTGCACCACCGCCATCCATCGCGTAAACGCCGACCGTTTCAACCGTTTGATCAGGATTCGGGTACTCGGCGACGCGCTCGAATCCAAGTAACTGCGTCAAAATCGGCTCCAACTGCGACAGGCGTGGCACGGAAAGGGTCACGCCATAGAATCCGCGCACTGCGTATTCCACAGGTACTCCCGCGCCATCCCACACCTCGCCATGAAACGAAGTGCCTGCATCATCGATCAGAGTCAGGCGCTGACCTTCAGGATCATCGAAGCGCAGCATCGAGTAAGCGCCCGCCGTTTCGATCCCGTGGTGCTGCACGTTGTGGGCGATCAAGCGTTCCAACCAGTATTCCAGTGCCGCGCGTCCCTTGACCCGAAACAGCGTATTGGCGATGCTATCCGTACCGCGATAGTTGGTTGGTGTCCGGGGCCAGTCGAAAAAGGTCATGTCCGTGCCCGGCGATCCCAATTTGTCGGCGTAGAATAGGTGATAGGCACTCACATCATCCTGATTGACCGTTTTCTTGACGAGGCGCAGTCCTAGGACTTGCGTATAAAAGTCGAGGTTTGCCTTCGCGTTACCAGTGACGGCGGTCACGTGGTGAATACCATGTAATTGCATGTTCTCTCACTCTCCCATATTGAGACTCTAAGTGTTGCCGATCTGTTTTGAGATGGGCAAGTTCCTAAGTCCACGATGCCAACTGATTACCTAATACGGGCGATAGTCGCACAACAGCGCCATGATCACAACCTTATAACCAGAGCACCTAAACCCCGTGAACAAATACACATTATGCTTATAATTTTGTAGACAAAGGTTTACTTTATGCGAACATGATGCCCATTTGACATGACCGTTCTACGTGTGCTGCTTCTCGAAGACTCCGAAGACGATGCGGAACTGGTAATCCGACGCTTAAAACAGGGCGGCTATACGCCAAGTCTCGTTCGCGTCCAGACAGCTTCCGCGATGGAGGATGCGCTTAGAACGCAAACGTGGGACATCATCATCTCTGACTACTCGATGCCGCAGTTCAGCGCTCCTCAGGCGCTGCGTGTGCTCAAAGAATCAGCCGTCGATCTGCCCTTCATCATTGTCTCAGGCACTATCGGTGAAGATACCGCCGTCTCCGCGCTGCTAGGCGGCGCCCATGACTTTCTGCTCAAGGGCAACTTAGCCCGCCTCGTTCCCGCGGTGGAACGCGAACTACGGGAAGCGCAGGAACGCCGCCGCCGTCGCTCTGCCGAAAGGGAACTGCGTCTCGCTGAAGAGCGCTTTTCCAAAGCCTTCCATTCCAGCCCTGTCGCCATCAGCATCGCCACATTGGAACAGGGGCGCTATATCGATGTTAACGACAGCTTCCTCAAAATGCTCGGCTATACGCGCTCGGAAGTGGTCGATCAAACGCTGCGGCAGTTGGGCGCATGGGCAGACCCCACCGATGCAGAGCGTGCCATTCAGGTACTCAAAGAGACGGGCACCGTGCGCGATTGGGAAATCAAGTTCCGCACCAAGTCCGGCGAAACGCGCGAGGCATTCGTCTCACTGGAGGCGATCAGCCTTGACGACACCTCCACCGTACTGACTCTGATCCACGACATCACCGAGCGCAAACGGGCGGAGATGGCGATCCGCGAGAGCGAGGAGCGCTTCCGTCTGCTGGCGGAAAACTCGACAGATATGATCGCCCGCCACAATACCACAGGAGCTTATCTCTACGTATCGCCAGCCTGTTACTCACTGCTTGGTTATCAGGCGGAGGAGTTAGTCGGGCATCCTGCCGAAGAATTTTTTCATCCCGATGACATAGCTAACGCCGCTGTCTGGCGAGACACAAGCAGCGCCGCACCACGTCCCGATACCTACACCGTCGCTTATCGCGTACGTCACAAGGACGGGCGCTACCTCTGGTTCGAAACGACAGGCAAAACGATCCGCGATCCACAAAGCGGCGCAATTACCGAGATTCAAACCTCCTCGCGTGACATTAGCCTGCGTAAGCGCGATGAGGAAGCGCTGCGCCGCTATAACCAGCGTCTGCAGATCCTTCATTCCATCGATCAGGCGATCCTCTCCGCGCAGTCGGCGGAAGCAATCGCAAAACTGGCATTGCGCTACTTCTCGCAAGAAGCTCCCTTTGAAGGCTCAAGCATCGCCGTCTTTGATTTTGAAGCACAGCAAGGCAGCGTGTACATCGCTAAGGGGCGTGACTCCGATGCACCGATGGCAAGCAAGCAGATTCCGCTGCCGGACTGGCACGCTCAGGATATTGCGGCGCTGCGCACAGGCACAACGCAAGTCATCGAGGATTCAGCGTCTGATCTTCCACCAGACCTGCAAGCACTCCTGAACAACGGGGCACACAGTTTCTTGCGCATCCCCCTGATCGCGCAGAGCGAACTGCTTGGTACCTTAACGCTGAGTGCCAAAGATACCGCCTCGCTGACGCCCGAATTCCGCGAGATCGCGGGCGAAGTCGCCGCACAGGTGGCGATTGCCATCTTGCAAGCCCGCCTCGATGAGCAGATTCGCCGTCACGCCCTTGAGTTGGAGCAGCGTGTTGTCGAACGCACGGCGGAACTCTTGCGCACTAAAGAGCGCGTCGAAGCGATCCTCAACAACAGCAGTGATGCCATCTTGTTCGTCTCCAGAGATGGCATGATCCAGCAGGTCAATCCGGCGTTCAACGATCTGTTCGGCTATTCTGCCAACGACATTTTCGGCAAATCGCTGCTCCATCTCGCCAACGACACTAACGCCGATCTGCTGCGGGAAGCTATGCAGCACTGCATGAATACCTTGCAGCCGCAGAATCTCGATTTTGTCGCCGCACGGCAGGATGACAGCCTGTTTCAAGCCGATATTGCCCTCGCGCCACTGCGGCAGGATAACGAACTTCAAGGGCTGGTCTGCGGCATCCGCGACATCACCGTGCGCAAACTGGCGCAAGAAGAATTGCAGCGCGCCTTGGATAAGGAACGCGAGCTGAGCGAACTGAAGTCCAGTTTCGTCTCGATGGTCTCCCACGAGTTCCGCACGCCGCTGACCACGCTGCTGGTCTCTAGCGAGATACTTAAGCATCATCGGGATCGGCTGACGGAGGAGCGCCAAACGCATCACTTCGACACAATGGGTACACAGGTACGCCGTCTCAGCGCCCTGATGGAAGATGTGCTGACGTTCAGCAAATCCGAAGCAGTCGGCTTCGAGTTCAGTCCGCTGCCTCTGGATGTTGTCGATTTCTGCCGTACCCTTGCCGACGAACTTCAGGTGATTACCAAGTCACCACACCAGATCGTCTTTAAGGAAAGTGGCGTCAACACGCCGTTTGCAGGAGATGAAAAGCTGTTGCGTCAGATCGTGACCAATTTGCTGACCAACGCTATCAAATATTCGCCGCAGGGTGGTGGCATCGAACTCAATCTGCATTCCGAGCCGGATCAGATCACTATTCGCATCAAAGATACAGGGATGGGCATCCCCGAAGAAGATCAAAAGCACCTGTTCGAGCCGTTCCACCGCGCTAAGAACGTAGGCACAATCTCTGGCACAGGGCTAGGCTTACCGATTGTCAAACGGGCGGTAGATGCGCATAAAGGCACTATCGGCATGGAAAGCAAGGTCGGGGTAGGCACTACCTTCATCGTGACCTTACCTCGCAACCCCCAGATACCGCTCCGCAACGAAGATCAGCCAGCCTCCTGATTCGGAATCTGAGTCTGCCACTTCAAAGCTTGTCCGGCGTTAATTTCCTGCTCGCCGCCTACGTTTGAAGTTCAAAACCCACGCTGCCAAGCGCTAGAAACTCGCTACACCAGGTTCACCACAGGTCATCTGCTGTTCTTAACCCACTTCAGTGGGTTTACCCGGTGTTGTAGCCGGAGGTTTTCAACCTCCGGTCTACCCTCGGCACCACAAAAACTCCGGACAAGCCTTTTAGCGCCGGGACATAAACCGAATTGCCTCATTCGACATCCGGCGATTACAGGGGTGGCTGTTCGTTCAACACCAGCCAGTACAAACCCAACTGCTGGATCGCCTGAATGAACTGGTTGAAATCAACTGGCTTACGGATGTAGCTGTTTGCGCCTAACGAATAACCCCGCATCAAATCCTCTTGCTCTTTCGAGGAGGTCAAGATTACCACTGGCAGTAAGCGGGTGTGCTCGTTAGTGCGGATGCGCTCCAGAACTTGCAGTCCGTCCAGTTTCGGCAGTTTCAAGTCCAGCAAGATCAGACTCGGTGTGTCGCTGGCATCGCGACCAGCATGACTACCCGTACCGAAAAGAAAATCGAGCGCTTCGACGCCGTCCCGTGTCACCACCACATCATTAGTCAGATTACTTTTCCTAAAGGCGCGCAGCGTCAGTTCCTCATCGTCGGAATTGTCCTCTACGAGCAATATCGGACCTGATTTTAGTGCCATCTTGTCACCCTCTATTTGCTAGTGTTGCTAAAGCTAGTGCTTCACTCGTTACTCACTACTTCAGATCGAAAAGTAGAATGTCGCCCCTTCTCCCACAGCGCCTTCCGCCCAGATACTGCCGCCGTGACGGTGGACGATCCGCTGTACGGTTGCCAGCCCGATGCCGGTACCCGGAAATTCGTTACTAGTATGCAAGCGCTGAAAGACGCCGAACAGTTTATCCGCATACGCCATATCAAAGCCAGCGCCATTATCGCGCACATAGTAGGCGCGGCGCTGCCGATAATCAGTCGATCCGAACTCCACGCGCGGATGAGCTTGTTTGCTGCTGTACTTCCACGCATTACTCAACAGGTTCGTGATCATTACCCGCAGCAGTTTGGGATCGCCAGTTACGGAAAGCTCATCTTCAATCTTAAATTCGACTTCCAGCGCCGGATACTGCTCGCGCAGTTCAGCAGCGACCTTATCCGCCATCGCACTCAGATCAACGGGTTGCAGCCGCATTTCTGTGCGCGAAATACGCGACAAATCCAGCAAGTCGTCGATCAGTTGTCCCATGCGCTGGCTGCTGGAACGGATCCGCCCCAGATATTTGAGCGCCTGCTCATCCAGCCGATCTCCGTAATCTTCCTCAATGGCTTGGCTAAAGCCGTCCAACGCCCGTAAGGGCGCTCTCAAGTCGTGGGACACAGAATAACTGAATGCTTCCAGTTCGCGGTTGGCAATTGCCAGTTGGCTTGCCCGCTGTCCCAACTCGGCATTCAGCTTTCGAATAGCCTCTTCCGCTTGTTTACGCTCACTGATGTCGGCGATCATGCTGATCACCATCGACTCACCTTGCATGTTGATCAGGTTGAGCGAGATTTCCGGTTGAAACGTACTGCCATCTTTGCGACTGGCGAGTAGTGGTTTACCCTCTCCCATCGATCTCGAACTCGGCGCCTTGACGAAATCTTCTCGATGATGGCGGTGAGTTTGGCGTAGCGACTCCGGTACCAGCAAGTCGATGTTCTGCCCGATCAACTCGTCGCGGCTGTAGCCGAACATCCTCTCCGCTTCGAGGTTCAGCAGCGTGATCCGCCCCCGCTGATCTGAGATGATGATCGCTTCCGGTGCAGATTCCATCAGCAGCCGGAACTTTGTCTCACTTTCGCGCAGTGCTGCCTCTGCCTGCATCCGCTTGCTGATGTCACGGGTGACAGACACCACCTCACGGTTGCCGCCTTCATCCACAATCAAACGGCTGGCGGTCTCCACCCACACGAAATGTCCGTCTTGGTGCCGCACACGGTAAATCCGTTCGCTGCCGCCGTTCAGGTTTGGTGCGGCGACGGGTGCGCTCAATATCACTAAATCGTCGGGATGTGCCAGTGAGCTTGGCGTTTGCCCGATCATCTCGTCCGGTGAATAGCCAAGCAGCGCCGCACTGCTTGGGGAGGCATAAGTGATCGTGCCTTCCATCGTAGACTTGCTGATCATGTCGCTGATGTTGTCCGCCAGCAAGCGGTAATGGGCTTCACGTTCCGCCAGCTTATCATGCGCCTGCTGCTCCGAGAGGCGCAAGCGCTCTCTATCCACTACCGTCGTCAGCAGTGGATATAAAGCGTTGAAGAACTGAGTTTCAGCACCGCTGAAGTGGTGTGGTGTCGCCCAGTTGATGTTCAATACGCCAATCCACTGCCCGTCGATAGACAGCGGCATCTGCACAATAGCCCGCAGTTTGACGCGCTGCACCACCTCTTGAGTCAATTGATAGCGCTCGTCCGTTAAGGTGTCCTCGACGTACATCACTTCTTCTGGCGATTCCAGTAGATAGCGGAACACTGGAATATCCGTGAGCTGATAGCGCATCCCGATTGGCGATCCGGCTGCCTCCGCGATACCAATACGTCCGATATTGGTCAGATAGGTCGGCTTGCCACTGTCATCAGGATCAACCGAGAACAATGCCACCGCATCCGTACCGTAGGCGCGAGTCGAGTCGAGGACTGCTTGCAGGATTTGCCTGTAATCCGTTGCCTGCAGCAGTTGGCGACTGACATCATAGAGCGCTTCCGTCAGTTGCAGTGATTGTTCGATAGTCGCTGAGTACCCGCGCATCTGCTGGATTAGCAAGCTGTTGTCTAAGAAGATAGCGTTCTGCCCCGCCAGCATGGTCAGCAGATTAAGATCGTCCTCTGGAAAAAGAGAGCCGTACTTCTGGAAGACTACTAACAGTCCCCAAACTTGATCCTGTGTGGCGATTGGGATCACCAGTAAGCTCTCTGCGCCTACTGTTGACAGTAGTTTTTGTTCTGCCTCGCTGATGCTGTCGTGGGCAGAATTTTTAGGACGCTGCCGCAGCAGCATCGGTTTGCGCTCCTGCCATGCGCGATCAAGGATTTGCACCCCATCAAGCGGGATCGAACCCGCTTCCCCGACAGCATGATTCAGCCGCCACTGTGATCCGGTCGTGCTTTGCTGCACAACACCCGCTGCCATACCCGCCACCGCCCGAACTGCGGCTTGACTCAGTTCGGTCATCATTTCGGCAAGGTTTAGCCGTTCGGCGGCGGGAGCACTCCCACTGCGCATCAAATAGTTGGTCAGTTCGCTGTGCTGCCATGCTAAACGCAGCCAGCGCGGCGTGGCAAAAGCGATGTAGAAGGCTAACGCGCAGCCGAGCGCCAGCGCACGGGTGACGATCCCCATCACGGGTTGCAGTGGCTGGATCAGTGTTCCCAGCAGCGCTGCCACAAGGATCAGTGCCAGCAGTCCAGCGCCAGCAGCCGCAAACAACAATCGCTTCCGCACCACGCCTGAGGTAGTTGCTGCCCCCTGTACGAAGCGCACCATCGCGTAGGCATTGAGCAGTACGAAATAGCCTTCAATCAGCAGCACTATCGCCGCAGGCAGCACCATACGGGTACTAACCAGTATGATCACACCGATCAGCACGACAGAGCCGATCTGGGCGCTGCGCATGATCACATTCGGGACGGGGCGCAAGTACCGCAGCAGGCGCAGCAAGATGTAGGGTTCAAGGCTGAACACACAGGTCGTCAGCACCTGACTCCAGATGATCGTTCCCTGTCCGACAATGTAAGCAGCGATGGGAATAACGAATAAGGCGGCAAAGAGCGAAAACAGCAGCGCAATATCGCGGCGTCCGGCATCTCGATGGCGTAGAAAATCAACGACGGTGACAATCCCCAGCAAGATGAAGAATATCTGAATGACTACGTTTAGTAGCTCATTTGCCGTCATAGCATCGCTCCGCGCTGCGCGATAGCAACTTTAAACTTAAATTAACGTTGAAATGATGCTGTGGATTGTACTAGTTTACGCGCTAATCCATCTCTCAACCTCGTTTTAGCGGGTTCACAGCGCACGGGATTGAGCACAATACGCAAGTATGGCTGCCTATCGGGTTCAATCCGGTGCGTGTCTGGTTGTCTTTAGGATCGCACGGCGTGCTGGTGCTGCGGCGACTATGGCTGCGAAGTGAGGCTGGAGATAGCGATCACTAACTTGAACGACACTGCCACTTATTGCGCGGTATAGGTACGGCGTCCGTAGCGATTAATCAATTGATGGATGCCAGAGTGCAGTGTACCCGCCTCGATCTCGTTCAGGATTTCCGTCATCAGCGTCGGCGTTGAAGGCTTGACCATGTAGACGTTGCCGCCTAAACGCATCGCCTCGCGGATGATATCGGCGTCATCATCCATCGACACCATCATCACCACCGACCCCGGCGCACTCTCCCGCGCGGCAGCGACGACATCCGTGCCGTAGCCATCGGGAAGATAGTAATCGATCAAGTATAGGGCAATGTCATCGCTCAGATACTGCTGCGCGGTGGAAATATCAGGGGCGATATTCACCTCATACCCATTCTCTATCAGAAAGTTACGCCATAAAGACTGGTTTGCCGAATCGTCGTCAATGATTAGTGCACGTTTTGACATAGTTGCTTTTTGTGAACTACCGTTGCTAGGGTGAACCCGTTAGGTACGAATGAATGTTAGTGTAGCATAAGCAAAGTCGATCCTGCTGTGTCAGGATCATACAAAATGCAAACAAAAACCCGAAGTCGCTACAGCGACTTCGGGTTCGTTTGTGCCTAGGCGGTCAGCGAGATTACTTGATCTCGACGACGGCGCCGACTTCCTCGAACTTCTTCTTGGCGTCAGCAGCGGCATCCTTGGTCACGGCGGTCAGGATTTCCTTGGGTGCGCCTTCAACGGCGTCCTTGGCTTCCTTCAGACCGAGGTTGGTCAAGCCGCGCACGACCTTGATCACTTCGATCTTCTTGGGACCGGCATCCTTCAGGATGACGTTGAACTCGGTCTGCTCTTCGACGGGTTCAGCGGCGGCAGCAGGGGCAGCAGCGCCACCAGCGGGCATCGCCATCATCGGCATGGCGGCGGCGGCTTTAACGCCCCACTTGTCTTCCAGTGCCTTGGTCAGTTCTACGATTTCCAGTACGGTCAAGCCGCTCAGTTGATCGATCAGAGCATTTACGTCTGCCATGAGAATTGTTTCCTTTCGTATTCGCGTTTCTCGCGTATGTAGTAGTGATGACTATTCTTCGATTGATATTGCTGCTGATGCAGACCGTTACGCCGCATCGGTGGACGACTCGCCACCTTCCAGCTTGTCGGTGTATGCCTTGAGAATCTGGGCGATGCCTTGCGCGGGCTGGTTGAGCAGGCTGACCAGTCCTTGCGCGGGGCTGATGAGCGTGCCGATGAGCGAGGCGCGGGCTTCGTCCAACGTCGGCAATGTAGACAGGACTTCTACCTGATCCTTGCCCCGAAAGACGATATCTCCCATCACCGCACCCTTGACGATGAGCAACTCATCATCCTTAGCACGGGCGAGAATAGTCTTGGCGGCGCTGCTCAGATCACCGAGCGCGATAGCGACGGCGGTTGGTCCAGCGAACAGATCATCCGGCGCGGCGAAGCCAGTTTCCACCAGCGCGCGCTTGAAGATCGTGTTCTTGGTGACCGCGTAGCGACCATCAATCTTGCGTAGTTCAGCACGGGTAGCATTGAAGTTCTTCATGCTGAAGCCACGATATTCGGTGACGATGAAACCCTTCGCGTTAGCCAGTATCTTCAGATAGCCGTCCAGAATTTCGGACTTCTTTTCCTTTGAGATTGCCAAGCGACACTTCCTCCTTTCCACGAAAAATACATTGTTCAGGTCGCCAGTAAGGCAAATTTGCAACAAAAAAGCGACCCTGACACTGCACGCAGTTGAGGGTCGCCCTTGATTTCAGCATGATCATGCCGTTTTCAGGCGAGTCCGATTCGATCAATTGATCAGAAGCGAACTGTTCTCACTCACCTCGACAGGGAATTAAGCATCTTTAGCCGATGCACCTGTTGTCTGCGGTGTGCGGGCGGAATTGTAGCGGAAGGCGCGGGGCGGGTCAAGGGTGGGAATACAGATCGTGCCGAACGGTGGCAAACGCCCGATTAGGTGGATTAGAACCCCCTACGTCACGGCATCTCCATACATCAACGTTTCTGTAGGGGTAGGTTTCCAAACCTACCCTCAGACATCAAGATAAGACTAACAGCGGGACTACAAGTCTCGTTCGCTGCTGATCTGCTCTCCGTCGCAACGCAATGCACCAACGCGGAGGGTTCAAAAACCCCCCGCTACAAAACTCCTTAAACCCACTGATGCAGATCATTAAAATAGTGCGGCATACCAGCCAGATAACTAGACCCTCACCCCAACCCCTCAGCCCGCAAGCGGGAGAAGGGCTAAAAGAAACTCCCCCTCTAACCGCTTGCGGGAGGGGGGATTGGGGGGTGAGGGCAGGTTTGCCGAATTATTTCGTTAATGTGCATAAGTGGGTTAAAAAGAGCGACCATTCTGCGTTCTAACCCACTTCAGTGGGTTTACCCAGTGTTGTAGCCGGAGGTTTCAACCTCCGGTCTACCAAACCTACCCTCTATGCCTTCGCAACGGATCGATTCCTCTGCTCAAATTGCAAAAATGAAAGTTATCTCTGCTCAAAAGTGAGACAAACGTCGCCCTTTTCAGCCCTCCCGATCTGTACTATGCTGTAACTCCACCATCCGACTCACCACACCATAACCAACTTCCGTCACTCTGGCACTTTCGGTACTTTCTTACCTCATCACTCAGCACTCATCACTCATCACTCGTTACTCAGCACTCAGCACCTAGCACATGGAGACTCCCCCAATGGCACGATCCTCCACCACATGGAAAACCGGACAATCTGGCAACCCCGGCGGACGCCCCGCCAGCCCCTTGAAAGCACTCAAAGCGCGTCCCGTTGGCATCGCCCTGCTCACCCTGATCTCTGAATTAACCAGCGTTAGCGAACTGCGCGAAGATAGCGAACACGAAGCACAGACCGAAACCTCCGAAACTCCCGCACGCGCCGAACGGATCGCCAACACCTTACTCGAAGCGATGGAAACGGGCGTGGTCGAACTGCGCGGCGGCAAACAAATGGACATGTCCGTCAAGGAATGGCTGCAACTGACCAGGTGGACGCTCAAGCACATGGAAGGCAATCTCCGCGCCATCCGCCCCGATCAGGAGATCATCGAACCAAGCCCTGTTCACCCTGATCCTGAACCCAGCGATCAGGATCAGGATGATGCCACGATGGAGGCTGAGGAACCGCCCTATTACCACTACGAAAATGTGCCACTCAACACCTACGTCGATCCGCTGACGCAGGAATATCGAGATTGGTTCAAAGAGGAGTGGGAGCGCGCACAAGCAGAAGGACGCGATGATGTACCGCCATATCAAGGAGGTGAATACAACAGGGAAATGTGGCATCGTTGGGGCGAGGCGCGCAAGGCGAAACGCGCAGCAGAACAGGCGGCGGCACAAGCCGCGCTGATGTCAACCGCAATTGCTAATCAAAACACTCAGGGACAGCAAACGCAATCTGCGCCCACCGTCCCCGATTCTTCTGAAGTTATAGAGCAGTCGCCACCAATACCTACGGCTGGCGCGATTCTGGCAACACCCGGCATCCGCATCTTACGACGGGGCGGCGGCGCAGCGGCAGAAATGGAGACACATACGGAGCGTCTCCGTGACTTCTTTACTGCCAGTCAACGCCTACAAACGTAGCTGTTACTAATTCGCGCCCAAGATCGCATCCGTATCGATCTGTGCGCGTTGTAGGCGTCCGCTGTAATCGACGTACACCGACTTCCACTCGCTGAAGCTGTCGAGGGCGGTTTGCCCTGCCTCGCGCATCCCGTTGCCAGTGCCGCGCGTGCCGCCAAAGGGAAACTGAATCTCCGCGCCCGTCGTGCCATGATTAATGTACACGATGCCCGTCGTCAGATCGCGGATCGCGCGGAAGGCGGCGTTGACGTTCTCGGTGAAGATGCTGCTGGATAAGCCGTAGGCGACGTTGTTGTTGACCTCAATCGCTTCTTCTAACGAGGCAACTTCGATGATCGACAGGACAGGACCGAAAATCTCCTCCTGTGCGATCCGCATGTTCGGCGTCACAGAGTCATAGAGCGTCGGCTGGAAGAAGAACCCGCGTGGCTGATCCGTGTCGCGTCCGCCGCCGATCAGAGCGCGTGCGCCTTCCTGTGCGCCGATCTGCGCGTAGCTCGACACTTTATCCAGCGCCTTCGCATTGACCAGCGGACCAACTTGCACTTCTTCCTGCAAGCCGTAACCGACCTTGAGCGCGCGTCCCTTCTCGATCAACGCTTCGGTCAGGCGCGGCTTGATGCCCTTCTGCACGATCAAGCGGCTGGTGGCGGTGCAGCGCTGCCCCGTCGTGCCGAACGCGCTCCATGTGATCGCCTGTGTCGCCAGTTCGAGGTTGGCGTCATCCATCACCAAGATCGCGTTCTTGCCGCCCATCTCCAAACTGACCTTTTTACCGAGCGCGGCGGCTTGCGCGTAAACGCCCAATCCCGTCGCCGTGCTGCCCGTGAACGAGATCACGCGCACCTGCGGATTCTTGACTAGCGCCGCGCCCGTATCGCCAGCGCCCAAGACCAGATTGAGCACGCCCGCAGGTAAACCCGCATCCACGAACACCTGCACAAAGGCGGCACTCACGGCGGGCGTATCCTCGCTCGGCTTCCAGATCACGCTGTTGCCGCAGATCAACGCGGGCAGCATCTTCCAGCTAGGCACAGCGATGGGGAAGTTCCAAGGGGTGATCAGCCCGACGACGCCGACGGAATCGCGGATCGCCATACCGAATTTGTTGGGCAGTTCGACGGGTGCGGTATAGCCATGCATCCGCCGTCCTTCGCCGCCCATGAAATACGCCATGTCGATTGCTTCCTGCACATCGCCGCGCGCTTCCGAGATGACCTTGCCCATTTCCTGCGTCATCAACTGCGAGAGGGCTTCCTTGCGCTCGGTCATGATCTGCGCGGCACGGTACAGGATTTCGCCACGACGCGGCGCGGGGGTCAGCCGCCAGTTGTTATAGGCTTGCTTGGCGGCGCTGACGGCGGCATCGACATCGGCAGCGCTGCTGCGGGCGACGTTGGCGATCACTTCTTCGGTGGCGGGGTTGATGGTCGTGAAGGTGTCACCGGACTGCGCCTCTACCCACGCGCCACCGATGTAATTACGAACTAAGTCGGACATAGAGCTTCCTTAATGTGTAGTCAAGCTGAGTTTGGGATAATTTACCTCACCGTTTACAGAGAGTGGACTCGGCTATTAAGTTCGGAAACTTAGGTAGTCATGCTCCCGAAACGGATCACCCTCTCCCGCTTGCGGGATGAGGGCAGGGGGTGAGGGTTTGCGCGCCTACCAACTACCCACAGTTTCCGAATCAGTTTCTCAAACTCTACCAACCTCCGCTCTACGGTTTACCGCAGAGCCAGTTAAACACCGGACAAGCCTTAAAGAGCCGAATAGTCGATTGATGGGTAAAACAACTCATCAATGCCTCTCGGTTCCCCCTCTCCACGAAGTGGAGCAGGGGGTCAGGGGGTGAGGCTACTCAAAACTTCAAGCCCATGCGGTGCATCTCATTCCGCACCGTGAAGCCGACGTCGCACAGAGCATTAGTGAGCGCGGGCTGCCAGAGCTGCGAGGTGGTGTCGATGCGCCGCCCCGGACTCTGCCGCGCGATCTCGTTGAGCAGGAAACTGACCAACGCGGGGGCGATATGCGCGTGTGCCGGATCAAGCTTGCCGCCTACGCTGTTAACGCCGCCGGGGCTGGTACGCACTGAATAGCTGATCGTACCCACTACCTGACCATCCGGCGCATAGACCCAGAACTGCTGACGCCGCGATCCGCCGATCCGCGAGAACAGCATGGCAAGCGGGCGGATCACTAGCGGCACTTTGAATTGATCCTCGGTGACTGGCTCGAATGCCTGTACGTTCGGTGGCGTGATCCGCTTCGCCAGTTCATAGCGTGGTCGCCAATCGAACTGCGCGGCGGGTTCCAGTCGGTAGCCTTGTGGCAGCGGGATGGCGGCAGGCGTCGTTGCGCCGTTCTGTTCAAGTTCAACGGCGCTATCGTAATGGACGAAGCCGAGATTTTCGTACAGCTTGTAGGCAGGCACATTGCCGGGGATCACATCCAGCCAGACCATCGTCGCTTTGTTGCGCCGCGCTAGATCGACGGATGCCTCGACCAGCTTACGCGCCAGCCCGCGACGCCGATAGTCCGGCAGCACGCCGACGTTACCGATAAACCAGCGTCCGCCCGTGCCTTGTGTACCGGTGTTGACCAAGCCCACTGCCTTGTTATCTTCTTGCCAGATGAAGCCGCGAAAGGCGTTGCGGAAGGCAGGCGAAAGTGCGCCGACTATTGCCAACAGAGGCCACAGACGGCGCACCATCTTCATGGTGTCCTGCATGTTCTGCACTTCGTCCTGTTGAATGCTCCATGCCGGATTCTCAGGATACTGGAATGCCTTTGGCAGCAAATCGAACAGCACATCGGTATCGGCGGGGAACTTGAATTCGCGCAGCATAGGACACCATCCTAAAGGTAAGTTAGCCGCGTCCGAGAGGCTCCGCCAGCAGCACTCCGACAAAGCCGATCAGGATCGCCAGATGCAGCAGCCCAAAGCCGCATAACCCGACCACCATACTGCCGCTGATCACCCACACGACATGGACGATCAAGCTGATCACCGTCATGGCAATCGCGGCGATAACGGGTAAGCCTCGCTTTGCCGCCAGTGTGGTAGACATCCAGCGGATCAGTCGGGAGAGCCACTCGGCGCGGTCTAATCTGTTGAGCATATTGTCCCTATACGTTCCTTAACGTGCATGGTCGCGGAAACGGGCAGCCAAACGTGGCGGCACATGGGCGCGGATCAAGACGCCTTCTTCATCGGCGGTTTCTTCATCCACCACGCCGTTCTCGCGGATCAGCGCCAGCAGATCGCCGCGACGGTAAGGCAGCTTGACCTCAATCGCTTCCATGTTCTCGATCATTACGCGCTCGATCTCCGCCAGCAAATCTTTGAGTCCGGTGCCTTTCAACGCCGAGATCGGCACGACAGCGTCATAAGGTTCAGCAGTTTTCGGCGCGGGCGGCAGTTCCGGCATTTCATCGATCTTGTTCAGCGCGAGGATACGCGGGATGCGCGGCATATCGATCTGCGCCAGCGTATCTTCCACCGCTTCGATCTGCTGCTCGGCGTTGGGATGCGAGGCATCGACCACATGGATCATGATGTCCGCTTCGGTCACTTCCTCCAGCGTGGCGCGGAAGGCAGCGACCAGTGTGGTCGGCAGCTTCTGGATGAAGCCTACCGTGTCGGAGATCAACGCCGATTTACCGCCCGGCAGTTCCAGCTTGCGGGTGGTCGGATCGAGCGTGGCAAACAGTTGATCGGCGGCGTAGACTTTCGCGCCCGTCAGCCGATTCAGCAGCGTCGATTTGCCCGCGTTGGTGTAGCCGACCAGCGCGATCACAGGTACGCCCAGCCGATCCCGTTGTGCGCGGTGGCGACCACGATGCGCCCGCACCGATTCGATGTCCTCTTTCAGCTTGCTGATCTTGCGCCCGATCTCGCGGCGGTCAACCTCAAGCTGCGTCTCACCGGGACCGCGCAAGCCGACTCCGCCGTTGCCGCTGCGCCCGCCGCCACCGCCGCTTTGCCGCGCAAGGTGCGTCCACTGGCGGGTAAGGCGCGGTAGGCGGTATTCCAACTGCGCCAGTTCCACTTGCATTGCGCCTTCTCTGGTGCTGGCGTGCTGCGCGAAGATGTCGAGGATCAGCGCGGAGCGATCCAGCACCTTGATGTTCTCGCCGAACGCCTCCTCCAATTCGCGCTGGTGGCGGGGCGAGAGTTCGTCATCAAAGATCACCACGCTGGCGTCCAGCCGCGCGATCTCCTCGCGGATTTCCAGCACCTTGCCGGAACCAATGTAGGTCGCCGGATCGATCTGCTTGAGGTTCTGGATCGCCCGTCCCGCCACATGCAATCCGGCGGTGTCCGCTAATAGCTCCAGCTCGTCCAGCGATTCGTCGATGGTCAGCGAGGCGTGCGGGTTGTGCAGTTCCGCGCCGACGAGGAAAGCAACTTCTTGTGCTTGTAATGTGCGATGAGTGTCTTCGTATGCCAATTTAACTAACCTTTGGGCGACCCCAATGATGCGTCGCCAATACAATGAACGTCCAAATTCCAAAAACTCCAAATAAACAAACTTGTCCTAGCCAGCTAAAGTCAAGTTCATCCGGTCCACGCGGCGCATAATAGAAACTGACTCCAGTTCTGTTGCTAATCTCATTATTCTCAGTATCAACTATCACCAGACATACATCTAATAATCCTATTTCTCCAAGAGATAGAGCAACCGAGCGCACTAAATCTGGCGTGATGAAAATTCGATTGCCAGTGGAAGATAGATTTTCTACAGCTCTGCCTTCTATCCAGAGTGCAACTCGATTTCCTCTTTCACCCAGAGAGGCGATTTCAATGCCTTGTATATCAAGTTCTACGGCGACTGCATCCGCATCAATTCTCGCCCCATTTTGCGGGAATTTGATGCTAATAGTCCCAACGCTCGATGAAGGAGATACAGTAGCTGTGACTAGTTCACACGCTTCCTTATTACTCGCAAACAGTGTGATGAGCGCAACACCATAGTAATGCCAGCCAAGGAGACATAAACAAACAACTGGAACGACCAGTTTATCTAAAAGCGTCAGCCGTTGGAATCTGCCATTACTCATAGCGATTGCGGTCGATTACCTCCTACCGCGCTTTATACCACTCTTTCAACCGCGTTAGCGCCTCATCGAGTCGCTTGTCCTCGATGCCGACGCTCAGACGCACGAATCCGCGCCCTGCCTTGCCGTACATCGATCCGGGCGTCAGCGCGACGAGTGCTTGTGCCAGCGTATCGCTGACGTACTTTTGATCGTCGCCATCGGCAACTTTCGCCCACAGATAGAGCGATCCTTTGGGCGTCTTGGCAGACAAGCCGATCTCTGGCAGCACCGCCATCATCTTGTCTCTGCGCCGCTGGTAAATGGCGTTGCGCTCATCGAGCCACGAGTCGGGCGTATCGTTGAGGGCAGCACTACCCGCGTCATAGACCGCCTTGAAATGTCCGCTGTCGATGTTGCTCTTGACCACCAATAGATTAGCGATTGCTTCGCGGTTGCCCACGCACGCGCCCAACCGCCAGCCCGCCATGTTGTACGTCTTGGACAGCGACATGAACTCCACTGCGTAATCCTTCGCGCCCGCTACTTGCAAGGCACTCGGTGCTCGGTAGCCATCGTAGACCACTTCGGCGTAGGGATTATCGGAGCAGAGCAGCACGCCATGTTCGCGGCAGAAATCGATCATCTCCTCGTACAGCGCCAGATCAGCCGTCGCTGCCGTCGGATTGTTGGGATAGTTGACCCACAGCAGTTCCGCTTTGCTCAGATCGCCCTTGATCAGATCGAAGCGCGGGCGATAGTTATCATCAGGATCGAGTGGCAGTTCGATGATCTCGCCGCCTGCCATGATCGTGCCCATGCTGTAGGCGGGATAGTTGACATCGGGAACGAGCGAGGCGTCACCACGATCAAGGTACGCCAGCGCCATGTTGACGATGCCTTCTTTGGAACCGATTAAGGGCAACACTTCGGTATTGGGATCGAGTTCCACGCCGAAACGACGCTGGTAGTAGCCCGCGATTGCCTTACGGAATGCCGGATCGCCCGTATAGCTGCCGTAGCTGTGGTTGTTAGGATTGTGGATCGAGCGCGTCATTGTCTCGATCACATGATCCGGTGGCGGCATATCGGGGCTGCCGATGTCCAGACGGATCACATCCTTGCCCGCCGCTTTCAGATCAGCGATCTGCTTACCGATAATCGCGAACCCATAGGGCGGCAAATTCTCCAAGCGCGCGGATTTCTTCGGCTTGGTGCGTGTCGAAGTTGCATTCATGCGGGACACCTTCACTCGATTTGTGCAAAGTGCATAAGAGTCTACCGCAGTTCGCGGTGACGGTCTATTGTGAGTGTGTCACAGCCAGTGCTGACGCATCAGTGCTGAGGCAGGATTCCAGATCGGTGAGCGCACGGGCGGCGTAGGCGGCAGCACGATCACGCTTGCCGTGAGGTGCATTGTCCAGCGGCGGCATCACGCCGAAGTTCGCTTTCATCGGCTGGAACTCACGCGGATCGGCGTGCGTGACGTAATGCGCTAACGCTCCCATCATGGTCGATGGCGGCAGCGTCATCATCGGCTGGTGGCGTAGATAACGCACAGCATTGATGCCCGCTAACAATCCTGTGCCGATATTACCCACGTAACCTTCAACGCCAGTGATCTGTCCGGCGAAAAAGACATCTTCGCGCTGGCGGAACTGCATGGTGGGGTGCAGCAGTGTAGGCGAATTGATGAAAGTGTTGCGGTGCATCTGGCCCATCCGCACGAATTCGGCATTTTCCAAGCCGGGGATCAGGCGCAGTACGTTTTTCTGATCACCCCAACGGATGTTGGTCTGGAAGCCGACGAGGTTGTACAGCGTCCCCGCGATGTTATCCTGCCGGAGCTGCACCACCGCATAAGGACGGCGACCAGTACGCGGATCGCGCAGCCCGACGGGGCGCATCGGTCCGTATGCCAGCGAATCGCGCCCGCGTGCGGCGATCTGCTCGATGGGTAAGCAACCCTCGAAAAAATGCGGATCTTCCGCCTCGAAGTTATTTAGAGGGGTGGCATCGGCGGAGAGGACGGCATCCACGAAACGCTCATATTCCTCTTTGTTCATCGGGCAGTTGATGTAATCGCCCGCCTCCTCTTCACCGCGACCATAACGGCTGGCGCGGAAGGCGATCTCCATGTTCACGCTGTCGAGGCTGACAATCGGAGCGAGGGCATCGTAGAAGTAGAGATACTCCTGTCCGATCAACCGCGCGATGTCATCGGCTAGGGAGAGCGAAGTTAATGGTCCGCTGGCGATGATCACGGGGCGGTCCGGTACACGCGGCATCTCCTCACGGATGATGCGGATGCGCGGATGCTGCTCTAAGGCTGAGAGCACTTCCGCCGCGAACTTATCCCGATCTACCGCTAACGCCGCACCAGCCGGAACGGAGGCAACTTCCGCCGCCCGCAGCAGCAGCGAGTTCAAGCGGCGTAGTTCGTTTTTCAATAGCCCGGGCGCGCGATCTGGCAGCGCCGAGCCGAGCGAATTGCTGCACACCAATTCCGCCAGATTGCCCGTGCGATGCGCGGGTGTCGTTTTTTGTGGGCGCATCTCGTATAACAAGACATCAATGCCCGCTTCGGCAGCCTGCCATGCCGCTTCCGTACCCGCCAGTCCGCCGCCGATCACGATCAATTCTGAGGACATTCCAACTCCACAACCGACTTCAAGTTCAACAACGCACTTCTGATACTGAATAGCCTGAGCTTGGCAGAAGTATAATACGATTGTGAGGACGATTGTAGAGAGAATGATGATCGTAGAACGGTAGCAAGAAGTTGTAGGCAACCGAGATATTCCAAGCGTCAATCTACAACTTGGCAACGCTTCTCCATGTTGCACCTAATCCCCACGGTGATGAGGAGGAGATAATACTAGAGGCTGTTATGCACTTTAGATGCAGTTTAGCGCTAAAGTAGAGCAATGAAACAACAACGTCAGCGCTATACCACCGATACTAGGGTCATCAAACTACTCGATGCCAAACTCGACTTTATCCTGATGCAGAGTCGTTGGCTGGTGGAATGTTCCTTCCACTGGTTAGCTTGCTTCCGTCGCCTTGTCCGTGACTATGGGCGTTCATCGGAATCCCTCGCTTGCATTAGCTTGCTTCGCTATTCTCTTCCTTGATTAGTGCTAATTGTGCTTAATCGGCTCTAGGTGACAACAAAGGTCAGGTAGTGTGCATGGAGGCTTCGACGCCTGCGCGTTCCGTGTTAATGATTATTCGTCGCTTTCCGCCCATGATGAGCGGCAAGGGCTATCAAATGCTCACGTTATCTCCTGCACTGGAGGCACGTAACGTAAAAGTGACTGTTCTGACCATCAATCCCGGCGCTGCTCCTCGCAAAGAACATTACCCCGGTGCAGATGTAGTGCGCGTGAACGCCAATTTGAATGGATCGGGACAAATCTTATTCGCGCTATGGAATTTGTGGCATATCTTGAGCAATAGAGGAAAGTACGATCTGGTGCATTTGCAGAGCCTATCCGGTTTGCATGTTCCTTTTGCAGTGTTGGCAGCCAAACTAACAGGACTCTCAGCGATTGGAGAATTATCACTGCTTGGCTCTGATGATCCGCTGTCACTGGAAAAAACCCAGCTAGGTCGCTTGATTTTGCGTGCGGTGCGGCAGCTCAATCGTATCGTTTATATGTCAGCCCCATTGAAAGAAAGCTGTTTGCGCGCTGACTTTAAGCCTGAGAAGTTGGCATATGTGCCAAATGGGGTGAATCTCAATAACTTTCATGCACCCGAAAGTTCTGCTGATAAAGCGTTGCTCCGCCGACAACTGGATTTACCTCCCGATGTCCCCGTAGCAGTATTCGTCGGCACCTTCTTCCGACGCAAAGGCGCAGATATACTGCTGGATGCATGGATTGAGATACTAAAACGCCACCCACAAGCGATTCTAGTTTGTATTGGTACTCCACCGCAGAAGAGCCAACCCGAACCAGAGGTGACGGAGGCGTGGACAAGGGCTGAAAAGGCAGGCGCGCTTCAGAATATTCGTATTCTTGGTCAGCGTAACGATGTCAATTTGTTCATGCGTGCCGCTGATGTGCTGGCATTCCCTTCGCGGGCTGAAGGATTCGGCAACGTAATTATTGAGGCAATGGCAACCTCACTGCCGTGCGTGATCGGACCGCTGGATGGAATTAGCAGAGAAATCGTGGGCGACGACCTCTACAATCAGACCGTTGTCGATCCCCTGAACACAGAGAGTTTTACCGAACGGCTGATCGAACACTTTAATAATGCCGGAAAAGCCAAACAACTAGGTCAGTCGCTTAATGAGAGAGTACGACAGAAGTTCGAGATCGGCATGATTGCTATTGGTCGGTAGTTGTTGTTGGGCTTGGCTTCGTAGGGTTGACCTTGGCGGTATCGCTGGCAAACGTTGGTTACAAAGTCCTCGGTGTGGACACTAATCTCAATATTCTTGCTGCCATCAACGAGGCAAAGCCACATTTCCACGAAGTGGGGTTGGAACCCTTGCTCCGCTACGAACTAGCAGAAGGGCGTTTTCGCGCTGCCAACGAATTAAGAGAAGCCGCAGATGTGTATATTATCGCTGTTGGTACTCCCGTCACCGACAAAGGCGAGCCAATACTCGACAGCTTGCGTCATGCAGCGGAAATGGTTGGGCGTGTGCTGAAACGCAACGAAATCGTGATGATCCGATCCACCGTGCCGGTTGGCAGCACCCGCGAGTTTATCTTGCCGATCCTTGAACGCGAATCAGGGCTGAGCGGTGGACGTGATTTTCAGATCGTGTTTGCGCCGGAACGCACCATCGAAGGGCGAGCATTGCAAGAACTCCGCACACTGCCGCAGATCATCGGCGGGATCGATGATTACAGCGAAGAGATGGCAGTGCGAGTTTTCAATCGACTGGCACCCAATACCGTGCGAGTTAATGGCTTAGAAGCAGCAGAGATGGTCAAGCTGGTCAACAATAGTTTTCGTGATGTTTCTTTTGCCTTCGCCAACGAGTTGGCCCTCATATGTGACGCATGGGGGCTAGATGCTTTCAAGGTCGTGGAAGCCGCGAACTCTGGCTATCCGCGCAACCCTGTTCCACTGCCAAGTCCCGGCGTCGGTGGTATTTGCATGGCGAAAGACCCTTTCATCTACGTTTCGGCAGGACGTGCCAAAGGTTACGAGCCGATCCTGCCGATCTACGGACGGCAGATCAATACTTGCATGGTGGATCATGTCGCTGGCAAAGTCAGCGATTTTTTCTCGCGTCATCATCTCTCACCTGCCGGACGCAAAGTATTGGTCATGGGATTTGCCTTCAAAGGTGAACCGGAAACATCGGACATTCGCAAATCAGTGACGCTCGATCTACTGCCGCTGTTGAAACAGATGGGCGCTGAGGTGTGGGGTTACGATCCAGCCGCGAATGTTGAGGAAATCGCTGCGTTAGGAGTCAATACAGTGGATAGGTATTCGCTGGAAACAGGATTTCAAAATGCGGATGCCGTACTGGTAATGAATAATCACAGTTCCTACAATCGTATCGATCTATTTCAACTGTTATCGAGACTAAACCGTCCGGGCTTATTTTTCGACGGTTGGCATATGTTTTCTAAGCACGAAGTTGAGCGCATCCAAGGCATTGAATACATAGGAATCAGCGGTGCGTTATAAGGCGTTTCTACTCGATTGGGATGGCACGATCATCGACTCGCTGCTACTGAAATTGGAGAATGCGGGGAATCTCTTTGCCGCGCGTTATGGTGTCAATTCGGCTGCGGCACAGATCTGTTACCGTCGTTATTCGGGCATTCCCCGTCGGCAATTGTTTGACCGCATTGCACTAGATTTACTGGAACGTAGGCTTGCCGATGAAGAATTTGATCGCCTTAGCAGTGAATTCACCGAATTGAACCTAAAGGTTTTGCGGACGCGTGCCCAATTGAAAAGCGAGGCGCGGGCTACATTAACCACGCTACGATCACGTGGTGTGATCGCGTGTATTTCAACTTCAGTCCCTGCCACCGAGTTGGAATTACTAGTTAGTCACTTCCAACTACAACCGTTGCTACACGAATTGTTAGGATCACGTCCCGGTTTTGGCAAAGGCCCTGAGCACGCGGCATTTGTTGCTGAGAAGTACCAGTTACAGCTAGCAGAGATAGCTGGCGTCGGCGATGAACCGCGTGACATCGAATTGCATCATGCAGCTACTATCGGCTCAATTGGCATTACGGGAACGGAAACGCGTCAGGAATTGTTGGCATGTGGCGCAAATATCGTCATTGATCGCCTTGACGAACTCATCAACTATGTCTAACCATGGCACTGATCACTACACTTCAACGTTAACTTTTGCCGTGATCATGGCTGGCGGCAAGGGCAGTCGTTTGTGGCCCCTTAGTCGTCCAGATCGTCCCAAGCAGTTCCTAGAATTGTTGAAAGACGGGCAATCTCTATTGCAATCGACATGGCGGCGTACACTTGATTGTGTGCCACCTGAACGCATCCTGATTGTAGGAGACGCAGCCCACCGCGATCTCTACTTCTCACAACTGCCAGATTTATTACCTAGTAATCTCCTACTTGAACCAGTCGGGCGCAATACCGGGGCTTGTCTAGCACTATCGGCAGCGTTACTGGAACAGCGGAGTCCGGGTTGCGTATTCCTATGTATTCCTGCTGATCACGCGATTGACAATCCTGAGGAGTGGGTGCGAGCATTAGGAATTGCTGCAATACACGCGCATAAATCTGGTCGCTTGGTGGCTGTTGTAGAGCCCGCGGCAAGTCCTGAGCCGCGCTTTGGTTATCTACTTCAGGGAGAATTGCTCGATACGATTGAAAGTCAGGCAGTGTATAGCGCTGATCGATTTGTCGAGAAGCCAGACCCGTATACTCTACAATCGCTGTTCCAAACCGGACGTTGTTGGCGCAATATGGGAACGTTCGCGTGGCGCGCAGATGTTTTCTTGCAAGAAGTGACAGCATATCAGACAAGCATAAGTTTGAAAGCGAGGGAGTTCACCTCGTTGATTGCCAACGCTAGCACTGAACAACCAGTTCATATTACAGACGAACTCTACGCCGATATCCCCGATATTTCCGTCGATCATGGCATTTTAACTCACACTAAGCGGCTTTCACTTGTGCCATCCTTGATTAAACGGATTGATGTGGGTGATTTCTCGGCTTTCGCCGCACTGTGGACACCAGATGATCGAGGTAACGTCGCTAAGGGTGACTACGTACATTTAGATAGCGCCAACAACATTGTCTATGCGGCAGATGTGCGCGTTGCCACTATTGGACTCAGTGATTTTGTCATCATTGTGGAAAATGGAACAGTACTGATCTGTCCACGTGAACGAACTCAGGACATCAAAACGTTATATCGGCAACTTCAAAGTTAAACAGGAACAGGAATAGCCAGCAGATGACTACTATCATCGCCGAATTTTGCCAGAATCATAAGGGCGATAAAGCAATAATTAAGGACATGATCGCGGCAGCGGCAGCGGCAGGAGCGGACTATGCCAAGATTCAATCCATCCTCGCAGATGATCTGACGTTTCGTGATCGCTTCGAGGAAGGGGTAGTTGAAGACGGGGTGCGTAAGGCGATCAAACGCCCCTATCAACCAGAATACGAGCGCTTGAAGCCAATGGACGTGGACGATGAAGCGCATCGTTGGTTTATTGAAGAATGTGAGGCGGCGGGAATCAAGCCGTTAACGACGGTTTTCGCCAGATCACGCGTGCCGTTTGTTGGTTCACTGCCGTGGCGAGCGGTCAAGGTTGCTAGTTACGACTGCTCTAGCTTACCGTTGCTGAATGATCTCAAGGAGCGATTCGACCACCTGTTCATTTCCACCGGCGCAACATTCGATCATGAGATCAAAGCAGCAGCAGATACACTTGAAGGGCACTCTTTCAGTTTTCTTCATTGTGTCACCATTTATCCGACGCCGCTAAGTGAACTACATCTTCGGCGTATGGAATTTCTACGCCAATTTAGTCCGTCGGTTGGCTACAGCGATCATTCGCTAGTAGCGCGCGATGGCAACAAGGCATCGATGATCGCGATCTTGTTGGGCGCGGATGTAGTAGAGCGACATTTTACAGTGCTACCAGCGGATGCGACGAAAGATGGTCCGGTTTCAGTCAATCCACAGCAGTTGGCTGAATTGGCTGCCTTTGCCCGTGCTTCTAAAGATGAGCAAAAACATATAGTCGCCGATCTAGTCGGCGACTATAGTGAAACGTTAGGCGAAGCGACCCGACCCTTATCGGACGCGGAATTGTTGAATCGCGATTATTATCGCGGACGATTTGCCAGTAAGGTGAATGGCAAGGTCATCTACAATTGGGAAGACAAATCACTTGAGTAAACAAATCATCGGCGTAATCCCGGCGCGTGGTGGCTCGAAGGGGATTCCCCGCAAGAATATCAAATTGCTTGGTGGCAAACCATTACTTGCTTATACCATTGAGGCGGCACTTGCCTGTTCACTCATAACCGATGTTGTCGTATCAACGGATGATGAAGAAATCCAGCGTATTGCTCTCCAATATGGCGCACAATCGCCGTTTTTACGCCCGCTGGAATTGGCTACCGATACAGCGCTGGCAATCCCTACGATCCAACATGCCGTCTCTACAATGGAGTCTCTACGCAGCGGTAATCAATCGTTTCGCTACGATTACATCGTCATGCTGCAACCGACTACACCGTTTCGCTCGGCGCAAGACCTAACTGAAGCGCTGAACAAGCTGGTAAACAGCGATGCCGACGGCTTGATCAGCGTGATTCCAGTAGGCAACTGGCATCCGATCAAGATGAAGCGTATTGATGCTGGTTACCTGAACGATTATCAGTATTGGCCCGTCGAGAATCCGCCACGTCAGTCGCTGCCGCCTGTTTATATGGTCAACGGAGCGATGTACGCTACAAATCGAGACGTGTTTATGGAACGAAGTACCTTTCGCGGAGCCAAGTGTTTACCCTACGTGATGCCCGAGGAACGTTCGGTCAATATTGACACGGAGGTTGATTTTGTGATCGCGGAATACTACTTGGGACGCAATCAAAAGGCGGAAAAGCCCAATGGATAACCTCGCTCTCAAGTCGATTTATGAACAGGTTTATAGTCAGGGAAAAGAGAATTTCTTCACCTTTAGCACGGCAGATGTTAGCCAAGAAGTGCTGAGGGAGATGGATTGGGCAGATAAAACTGTGCTGGAAGTCGGCTGCGGCACAGGCGAAACCGCCTACCTTATCGCTTTAGCAGGTGGACACGTTCTCGGTATCGACTATGCTGCATCTGCTATTGATGAAGCAAAACACCGCCATCAACATCCTAATTTGAACTTCGAGACGCGCGGTTTAGAGGAAGCTGCTGGTGTTTATGACGTGGTGGTGATGCAGGAAGTGATCGAGCATACCGACGATCCAATGGCGGCATTAGCGCTGCTAAGGAAACTGGCAAAACCAGATGGACACATCATCGTGACCTGTCCATCATTCGTCAATTTACGCGGCATCGTGTGGATGACCCTACAAACACTGCTGCAAGTGCCGATGTCGCTAACCGATAAGCATTTCATTATTCCGACTAACGTAGAAGCATGGGCAGCACAAGTGGGATTGTCCTGTCGTTGGCGTACTTTCCGCTACTCGCAGGCGCATGGCGAGGATATGATTACCGATATGCGTAAGCGGCTGACCAACGCTCTACGCGATGCCAAGCTCGACAATACTCGCGTTGAACTACTGCTCGATTGGTTGAAGCAGGTTTCAACTTTCCTCGATGACACTGACTATAACGGCGCAAAGGCACTGTATCATCTGACGCCGATTGCATCTTGGATAAGGTCGTGATTGAGATGCCCCAAAAGTGCGAAATTATTGCAGAAGTAGCGCAAGCGCATGATGGCAGTCTGGGCATGGCGCACAGCTTTATTGATGCTGCTGCCAGTGCGGGTGCAGATGCGATCAAATTCCAAACGCATATCGCTTCCGCAGAAAGTACGCCACATGAAGGCTGGCGCGTCAAGTTTAGTCTTCAGGACGAAAAACGTTACGATTATTGGCGGCGCATGGAATTCACTGAGGAACAATGGCAGGGACTAAAAGCACACGCCAGCGAAAAGGGCTTGAAGTTCTACAGCTCTCCATTTTCCATCGAAGCGGTTGATCTGCTGACGAGATTAGGGGTGGCAGGTTGGAAGATCGCTTCGGGTGAGATTGCCAACACGCCGATGTTCGAGCGTATGTCAGAAACTGGCTTACCATTTTTGATTTCGACGGGCATGAGTCCCCTGTACGAGATCGACGCGGCAGTAGAGCGCGTTCGTGCAAAGAATATTCCCTTCACGGTCCTGCAATGCACTTCGATCTATCCCACGCCTCCAGAAAAAACTGGACTGAACATGATTCCGTTGTTTCGTGATCGCTATCAATCGAGGGTGGGGCTATCTGATCATTCGGGCGCGATATACGCTGGATTGGCGGCTGCGGCGTTAGGGATTGATGTCCTAGAAGTCCATATTACCTTC
Organism: Anaerolineae bacterium; assembly: GCA_019637555.1. Lineage (GTDB taxonomy): Bacteria > Chloroflexota > Anaerolineae > Aggregatilineales > UBA2796 > JAHBVK01. Next base: position 51,242 of record JAHBVK010000025.1, on the reverse strand, counting down.
AGCCGCTATATGTTCGGTCCTGATGTAATCGCTTCGGTGACTATCGAAGAACTCAAGCAACTCGTCACCGGGATTCGCGCTATCGAGATGATGCTGGCGAATCCTGTTGATAAAGATGCACAGGCGCAAGAATTACAGCCAATGCGTCGCCTATTCAACAAAAGTGTGGTGGCGCGTGCAGCACTTCCGGCTGGCACAATACTCGGTCACGATCAGGTGACTACCAAGAAACCGGGCACTGGTATTCCGGCTGAACGGCTTAACGAAGTAATCGGACGGCGCTTGGCACGCGCTGTAGAAGCAGATCAATTATTAAGCGAGTCCGATTTAGCCGATGTGGAGGCATAACAGGTGAGGAAGGTTTGCGTAGTCATCACGGCACGTCCGAGTTACTCACGCATCAAAACGGCATTGACCGCGATCAAGCAACATCCTGAGCTGGAGTTGCAGTTGGTCGTCGGTGCTTCCGCGCTACTGGATCGCTATGGCAGCGCCGTCAATTACATGGAAAAAGACGGCTTCCAGATCGCGGCGCGGGTCTACATGGTACTGGAAGGTGAAAATCTGACTGCGATGGCGAAGACTACGGGATTAGGATTGATGGAACTCGCCACCGTATTCGATAATTTGAAACCCGATGTGGTGATCACTGTCGCTGATCGATTTGAGACACTTGCTACTGCCGTCGCTGCTTCCTACATGAACATACCCGTAGCGCATGTGCAGGGCGGCGAAGTCACAGGTTCGATTGACGAGAAGGTGCGGCACGCCGTTACCAAACTCTCCGACTTGCATCTGGTCTCTACCGAAAAAGCTGCTGAGCGTGTAATCCGTATGGGTGAGAATCCCGACAGCGTGCATGTGACAGGCTGCCCGTCCATTGACATTGCGGCGGCGGTGCTGGCTGATCCTGAACTCGATTTCGATCCGTTTGAGCGTTATTACGGCGTGGGAGCGGAAGTTTCGCTGAAAGATGGCTACATCGTGGTGATGCAGCACCCCGTAACTACCGAGTATGATCGGGCACATCAGCAGGTGAATGAGACGCTGCTTGCCATCGCTGATCTGAAGCTGCCGGTGCTGTGGTTTTGGCCTAACATTGACGCAGGTTCTGATGGCACGTCGAAGGCGATCCGTCAATTCCGCGAGCTGCAAAAGCCGAAGCATGTCCACTTCTTCAAGAACATGGCTCCGACTGACTTTTTGCGCTTGATTGTGAACAGCCGCTGTTTAGTGGGCAATTCCAGCGTGGGCATTCGCGAGGGGTCGTATCTGGGTGTGCCAGTGGTCAATATCGGATCGCGGCAGGCGGGCAGAGAGCGCGGACATAACGTGATCGATGTGCCGTATTCGTGCACTGAAATTAGCGCGGCGATCCAGCAGCAGATTGAGCACGGACGCTACACGCCTGATCCGATTTATGGCAATGGAACGGCTGGTCTGAAGATTGCTGAGTTGCTGGCGACTGTGCCGCTGACAATTGAAAAGCGATTGACTTATTGATTGACGCTGGTTCTTACTGCACCGGTTGATCCACGCTGCACGAATTGACACTGAATCCTAACGTGCCGCGCTGAGTCGGGGGCGTCGCCATTCATCCGTTCAAGCAGCATTCGCGCAGCCATCACACCGATCTCATATTTGGGCTTGGCAACAGTAGTTAGTGAGGGCGAGGTCATCGACGCGGCGTAGATGTCATCCATGCCGATGATCGATATATCAGCGGGGATGTGCCGATCTAGTGCCTGCGCCGCTTTCAATGCGCCGATGGCAAGCAGATCGTTAGCGCAAAAGACGGCGGTGGGCGGCTGCGGCAAGTTGAGGAATTGCTGCATCGCCTCGTAGCCATCGCGCTCGGAAAACTCGCACTCGATCACTAGCGATTCATCAAGCGGCAGTTCGTGGCGTTGATGAAATAACCGATAGCTGAGATAGCGTGCCAATTCCCGGCGGCGCTGCGAACGTCCGGCGATCAGCGCAATGCGACGATGACCGAGTTGCAGCAAATGTTCCAGCGCGTCTTGCACCGCTGCTTCGGTGTCACTGCCCACGCTGTCAAAATCAGGTTGATTGTCGCCGCTGCCGAGGATTACGACGGGGACCCCGAGCCGACTCAAGGCTTCGCTAGAAACGCTGGTGGGGTTGATGATCAAGCCGTCAAAGCGGTTGCGCCGCACCATTCGCAGATAGTTCTTCTCGCGTTCCGCCGTCCAATCGCTGTTGACGGTGACGGTGGTGTAACCGCTGGCTTCGATGGCATCCTGCACACCGCGTGCGACTACCGTCCAGAATGGATTGGTGATATCGGGAATGCACAGGGCGACCATGAAAGTCTGATCGGTACGCAGGCTGCCTGCGATAGCATTTCGTTCGTAGCCGAGTTCATCGACTGCTTTGAGGACTCGTTCGCGTGTTTCCTCGCGCACTAGCACATCCTGACCGCTGACGACGCGTGCAACTGTCGCTTTGGAAACACCAGCTAAACGGGCGACATCAATGATCGTGGGGCGTTTGGTCATGGACTCTTGACGCTATGAATGAGTGCAGTATGCTCATGATAGTGAACCTCGTCTGATCCGTCAAGAAAAACCGGAGACATCCCGTGAATCCTCGTCACTTTCAACAATCTCATCTCACCTTGAACGTCAAGCGCACGCCGCTAGATTATCTACTGTATTTGCCTGCCAAATACGAGCGAGAAACAGAGACGCGCTATCCGCTGATCCTGTTTTTGCATGGCAGCGGCGAACGAGGCAGCGATCTCAATCTGGTGCGTAAATATGGGTTGACTAAGAAGATAGAAAAGGGTGTTGATTTCCCTTTCATCGTCATCGCGCCGCAGTGCCCTGCCGGATCGACATGGGCATTCGAGCTAGACTCCCTCAACGTGCTGCTTAATCAGATCGTGTCGTTCTATCGCGTTGATCCGAAGCGCCTGTACCTGACCGGATTGAGTCTCGGTGGTAATGGAACATGGTGTATGGCGCAGCGTTTTCCGGGGCGATTTGCTGCCATTGCGCCGATTTGTGGGCGAGGAACAGGACGCAGCATGGTTCCACCATTGCAGCACATACCGATCTGGGTGTTTCATGGTGCGCTAGATGATGTCGTGCCAGTAACTGAGAGCGAACAGATGGTGCAATATTTGCAGGAGATCGGCGCGGAGGTGCGCTTGACCATCTATCCAGATGCTAACCACGATTCATGGACGCGCGCCTACGATGAGCCGGAATTATACGAGTGGTTTTTGAGCCACCAACTGCCCTGATCCTGACATCGCTGTTGCTGTGAACAGAAACGATCATTGTTTGAGGATAGTTTCTACGTAGTCGAGCGAGACTTTACGTGAGGATTGTATCTGCCGACGCCTACCGAGCATTTTGGGGATGTGCAGCAAGCCCGTCGCCATACCGCGCAGTCGTGCCCGCGCCGCTTTACCGCGCCATGCCCGGATCGCTTCCCAAGCTGTTCCAGCATACTTGCCGAGGATGCGCCGCCAGTATTTGCGGAATAACGGCGCGGGATAATCTTTGATCAGCACGTAGAAGGCGTTGCGCCCATCATAATAACTGGAGGTGACGCCGCCGCCCGTCGCTGAGACTTTGTGATAAACCACCGCCTGCGGCACGTAGACGCATTTCCAGCCGACGAACTGCGCCCGCCACGCCAGATCGATGTCCTCCATGCCGAAGAAGAAATCGTCATCGAGGAGTCCAACTTGATCGAGCAGCGTTTTGCGGTAAACCGATGCTCCCGCGCAGGCGCTAAAGACGTACTCCTCCCGATCAAACTGACCTTCGTCCTTCTGCCACGCGCCGCGATTGCCGGGCCAGCCATTGACGCCGAAGAAATCACCCGCCGTGTGGAAATGATCGCGCTTGTCGAACAGCAGCATCTTGGAGGCAAGAAAGCCTGCATCGGGATGACGCTGGAAGGCACTAACTAACGATTCGATCCACTGGGGATCGGCTTCGGTGTCATTGTTCAGCAGCGCAACGTATGCTCCCTGCGCGGCGCGGAATCCGGCATTGCAAGCACCTGTGAAGCCGTAGTTGCGATCAAGCTGGACGATGCGGACTTCTGGATAGTGTTCCCGCGTGTACTCCTGTGAGCCATCGGTTGAGCCGTTATCCGCGAGAATGACTTCGACGCGAGGATAGGTTTGTCGGCGTAATGCTTCGTAACAGGTTGGCAGAAATTGCAGACCATTCCAGTGAGGAATGACCACTGAAAATAAAGGTTGTTCACTCATAAATCTAGCGTTATCCGCAGCATTATGCCCTTTATAACATGATTACACGGTGGCACTTTCACCCCCGTATGATAACATTGATCATGAAACGACCAGCATGGTGAAGTTTGCCACGATACTATTTCGTTAAGGGAGGCTGCCATGTATTCTGACGCAAAAGTGACTGAAGATATGTCTAATTCTGCGAAGGTGATCCCCTTCCCGCGAGCAGTTGCCCTCGGTGAACATCTGGGCATTGATGTACCTACCCGCTATAACGAAGCCACCCACGAAGTGATCAATGGTGCAATGTTTGTAGACTCGCTGATCACGCCTGTGCTGCTGAATATGAGCAGACCAACAGTGTGGACCTGCCGCTTCCTCTCCGCCTTGCTGTTCCTGACGCGGCGAAGCTCGGATAGTTTGACGCTGAAACAGGCGCTGCAAGTTGAAGCGGCGACCGGACTGTTGGTGATGTTTGCGGCGATCAACGGCTCAATCAGCAAGCGATTCTGGGAGAACTGCTATTTGTTCATCGGTGGCGTGATCATGATCGCTAACGCGCTGATGACCGAACTGAACGATTAGGATCACTACTGATTGCTAATTGGGTGGGTTAGAAACCCACCCCTACGATGACGGTATATTACTTAGCGATCATCGCCCACCGGAAACGGTTGCCCCGCTTGATCCTTCCGCCGTGCCACGATTAGCATGAAATCGCTGCTCAATTCACCAACGTCGATCAGGCGATCCTCCATCTCGAATAGTAGATTCAAAATAGCTTGGGTTTTAGCATCGCCGTTGTGGAAGTTTCCGGCGATGTTGTTGAGCACATATTGCAGCAGCGTGCCGCCGAGATTACGCTGAACCACGATGTCTAAATGCTCTGCCAAGACGTTGAGGATGTCCGCCGAGCGAATCGCTTCCGAAGGATCGGCTTCCGCGACAGCTTGCGGATCAGGAAAGTACATATCATCGAGATATAGCGGCGCGTCGGCAGCATTACCGAGAAAGCGGCGCGCCTGCTGCGGCAAGAGTAAGAACGCAGCCCGCATGATCTCCTTCTGACGTGCCGGAAAATCGAAGCGATTCGCGCCCACGTACTCGTTGAGGATCACTACGCCGTCAGGTTTGAGCGCCCGCGCTACCTGTTGGCAGAGATGCTCTAGCGCCTCAATGTGATGCAGCGACATATCGAACCAGATGCAATCATAGGTTTGTCGCGGGAGCTGTATAGTGTTGGCATCGCTGACCATGAAATTCACGGAAGTAACGCCACGCGCGGCGGCGTGGAGCTTGGCAGCTTCAATCGCTCCGGGCGCGATGTCGTAAGCGTCGCAGTGGCGGAAGGTGCGGAGCTGCGCCAGATCGAGTTCCAGCGATCCCTGCCCACAGCCGATACTCAAGGTGCGTTCGACGGGCATTTTGCCAGAGAAACAGCGGCGCATCCAATAGTCGTACCATGCGACGTTAGGCACCCCCGTTGCTTTGTAGTTGTAGCGGGCACGGATCGCGGGGACTTGCAGCCAATAGGTCGCTGTGGCAAAGGGAAGCTCACTGGCGTGTTTGGCTGACCAGACCTCGCCAATATCACGATTATGTTGTGGCGCGGAAGGTTGATCGGTGATCATGAAGTGGTTGGCTTTCCGAGACTCCGTAACAAGGTAACTGGATGCGTTATAGCACTATTATCTCATTTTCCCGTGCCGACGGCGATGACCTTGCGGTATAACGGTATGACATTGAGAGCTTGGGGACGGGATGTAAATGTACGATGCGATTGTCATTGGTGGCGGCATTGTGGGCATGTCCGCCGCTTATCATCTGGTCAGAGGCGGAGCGAAAACGCTGCTGATTGATCGCCATCACGAGGGGCGGGCAACGGATGCGGGCGCGGGAATCTTAGCTCCTGCCACCAGCGGCGTGACGCTCGATCCGGCGTGGTTCGCCTTTGGCGTGATCTGCGTCGATTACTATCCGGCGCTGATCGGGCAGCTTAGGCAGGAGCAAGACGGCGATACAGGCTACGCGGTTTGCGGCAAGCTGACCGTCGCCGTGAGCGAGGATGAGATCGCGCCGTTCCAGCACGCCCGTGAGGTGGTCTGGGAGCGACAACGCCGACGCGGTATTCCTTCCAGCGATGATTTGTATGATGTGACCTCAGAGCAAGCACAGGCTATCTTCCCGCTGTTAGCTCCTGTTCATGGCGCGTTTTACTATCGCGGCGGGGCGCGAGTCGATGGTCGAATGTTGACGGCGGCACTCGCTAAAGCGTCTGCGTCTCATCATTTGGAGCAGAAGCAGAGCATGGTTGATCGCTTGATCATCGAGGATGGTCAGGTGGTTGGTGCGGTGGCGGATGGCGAGAGCTTCCGCGCGGGCAAGGTGATCATCGCGGGCGGCGCGTGGTCACGGCAGTTCGGGGATCAGTTGGGCGTGCAGATTCCCGTCGAGCCGCAGCGCGGTCAGATCGTGCATCTGGATTTGCCCGATGTCGATACCTCGGCGTTTCCGGTGATCGTAGCGTTTCACGGTCACTACATGGTGCCGTGGGCGGATCACCGGATCGTGGTGGGCGCAACGCGCGAAACAGGCAGCGGCTTCGATCCTGTGACCAGCGCCATCGGTATGCAGGAAGTTTTGGGCGAGGCATTACGAGTCGCGCCGGGACTGAAATCCGCACAGTTCCGTGAGATTCGCGTTGGCTTGCGCCCCAACACCATCGATAACTTGCCTGTGCTCGGTGAAGTGCCGCGCATAGGCAATCTATTTCTGAGCACCGGACACGGCGCATCAGGCTTGCAGCTTGGTCCCTACAGCGGCAAGCTGGCGGCGGATTGGGCGCTGGGGCAGACGTTAGAAACCGATATTTCCGCGTTCCGCATCTCCCGTTTTAACTAGCGACTAAGCGCGTATCGTGATGGCTGAGTTGTTCGTAGCCCGTTTCGGTGATCAGGTAGTTGTGTTCGATGCGTGCGGCGAAGCCATCGCCGTAGGAGCCGGGTTCCAGCGTCACCACGTCGCCTGCTTGTAGGGCTTCGCGGCTGTTGGGTACGAAGTAGGGCGCTTCGGGATGTCCTAAGCCGAGTCCGTGTCCGGCGTGGTGTGGGAATCCCTCCGCGAAGCCGCGCTTTTGCAGCGCCTGACGCAACGCCTCGTGAATCTCACCGCCTGTGCTGCCGGGTTTCAATTTGCTTTCGCCCGCCGCCATCCCTTCGTGCAGCGCCAGCAAGAGATTTTGTTCCGCCTCGGTAGGCTTACCATCGAGGCTGATGGTGGCGGTGAAATCGGATCGGTAGCCATTGACCACTGGATTCATATCCAGCAGCAAGAGATCACCGGGCGCGATGATCTTGGTCGTGCCGGGACCGCCTGCCTTGATGCGCTGGACGCCGCTGGCGAAGTCACAGATCAGCAGGAGGTCATGCCCTACGGAGAGCATCATCGCCTGATGGATGATCGCTTGCGCTTCGACTTCGCTCATGCCCACTTTGATCTGCGTGCGTGAGGCGCGATGACCAGCTTCGTTGGCGGCAATCGCTTCACGGATCAGCACCAGTTCGTCAGCGTACTTGCGGCGGCGCATCGTCAAGATCACCTCGGTGACATCGACAAGCTCCGCTGTGCCAACGTTGACGCCGACGGGCAGCCAGCCAGCCTCGTAGCCGACGCGCTTGCCGGAGAGATCGGGCAGCCGCGCGTTCAATTCTTGCAGCGCCTTGCCGTAAGGTTCAACGCCCGGATTGCTGTTGACATCGTACCACGTCCACACGTCCACCTGATCGACATGAGCGATCTTCTTGGCGTCGGCAAGGAAGTTGTGGACGAGCAGTGTGCTTTTGCCGCTGCGGGCGTCTATCAGCAGGAAGTTGCGCCCGTGATAACTGAGCGCCAGCGGCGTGATGTAGAAGCCGGAAAAATATTGAATGTGGCGCGGACTGGTGATGATGAAGTAATCAAGCTGCGCGTTCTCGATCAGCGCATGGCGACGGGCAGCGCAGCCCTCAGCGGTGAGCAGTTGCATGAAGTCCTCCTAAGTATTGGCAGATTATACGCTAGGTGGTTGGTTCATTTCACACGCTTTCCCCAACTCCTCCATAACTTCTCCACAAGCCACTGCGAGAATGGTCGCTGACATGAGTGACTATCATGTGTGACTATGCTATGAGGAGAGGATTCCCCCATGCGAAAATGGATCATCATCGGGGTGGTTTTGCTGGTGGCAGCATTCCTGATCATCCCTAGATTGATGGCGCAGGGCAGGCAGAACACGACAGCCAGCGCACAGACCGGAACCGTAGAGACGGAAAACATCACCACCACCATCGACACGTCGGGTACGGTTGCGCCTGAGCGCAGCATTTATCTGACCTTTGGCACGGGCGGCGAAGTCAAGCAAGTGAACGTGCAGATCGGTGATCAGGTGAGCGCCGGACAGGTGATCATTGCGCTCGATACTGCCGATCTAGAGTACGACATCGCGGTGGCGCAGCAGGCGTTGATCCAGCAGCAGGCGACCTACAACAGCTTGATCGCCACGCCATCGCCCAAAGATTTGACGCAGGCAGAAGCAAGCGTCGCCTCAGCAAAATCGCAGTTAGCGACGGCAAAGGTCAACGCTGAAACCAATAACAGCAACGTCAGCACCACTTGTGCCGATGTGGATACGCAGAAATTAGCCTTGAATAACGCGCAAACGGCATATGACAACTACGTGAACGATGGGTACAGCGCCGATGCGATCTTCGTGCCTGATCCCGATTCGCAGGTGGGCGTCGATCTGCGGAACGCGCAAACCGCTTACGACTCGGCGGTATCGAAATGCGACACTGCCAAGCTGAACGCGGATAACAGCGCCAGTGTCGCCTCGGCGGAAGCATCATTGGCACAGGCGGAGGCGTCGTTAGCGGCGTTGCAAGAAGGCGCGACCAAAGAGGACATCGATTCCGCGCAGGCTGCCTTAGCGCAGAAGCAGTTGCAACTGGATAACGCTAAATCCAAGCTGGCGAACGCGACAGTGGTCGCTCCCTTCGCTGGCATCGTCTCAGACATCAGCGTGATCGTGGGACAGTCGGTGAGCGCCAATGCCACCGCCGTCACGCTGTTGGATACCAGCGCCCTGTACGTCGATGCGACGGTGGACGAGCTGTACATCACGCAGGTGAAAATTGGTCAGGACGCGACCTTCAAGCTGAACAACGATGCCAGCAAGGCGCTGAAGGGCAAGGTGTCGCGCATCTCGCCATCCGGTCAGTTGACCTCCAATGTGGTCACTTACAGTGTGCGCTTGCAGATCACGCCCGATTCGACGGCGACGGTGCTGCCGGGTATGACCGCCGATGTGACGATCACCACTGGCACGATCAACAACGCGCTGCTCGTCCCGACGCAAGCGGTACTGCACGATACGCAAGGCGATTACGTGCTGGTCGTTGGTACTGGTGGCGTGCCGCAGCGCGTGGCGGTGACGGCGGGCGCGTTCGTCGGATCGCGGACGGTGGTACAGGGAAGCCTGAGCGCCGGACAGCAAATCTATCTGAGCGATCCTAACGCTACGACTACAAGCAGCAGCGGCATCGGTGGATTCGGCGCTGCGGGTGGTGGTGCTGGCGCGGGCGCAGGTGCGGGTGGCGGATTCGCGCCTCCGGGCAACTAAGGGCGAGGAGGATAGCCAAATGGACGCAATCACAACACCTCCTTCCTCTAGTGTCGCGGTGAGCGATAACGGCGCAAGCGTAGCCGAAAGCACACCGGAAACGGCAGCACAGACGCAAGATCAGGATCAGCAAGTGGAAAAGCCCATCGTGATCGAGACTACCGATCTGAAGAAGGTCTATCAGATGGGCGAGACGGAAGTGCAGGCGCTACGCGGTGTCTCGATCCAGATCAGGCAGGGCGAGATGGTAGCGATCATCGGTCCTTCGGGATCGGGCAAAAGCACGTTGATGGCGATCATCGGTGCGCTCGATCTGCCTAGCAGCGGCAGTTATCGACTGGCGGGCGTGGAGATCAGCCAGATGACCGACGATTTGTTGTCGGATATTCGCAACGCGCGGATCGGCTTCGTCTTTCAGAAGTTCAATCTGTTGGGACGCAGCACGGCATTAGCGAACGTGGCGCTGCCGCTGGTCTACGCTGGCGTGCCCGCCAAAGAACGCAATGAACGCGCCCGCGCCGCGCTAGAAATGGTCGGGCTAGGGGATCGCGTCGATCACAAGCCGCCGGAACTTTCCGGTGGACAGCAGCAGCGCGTCGCCGTCGCCCGCGCCTTGGTGACTAACCCCTCGATCATCCTCGCGGATGAGCCGACGGGCAATCTGGATAGCAAGACCAGCGAGGAAATTCTGGCGTTGTTCCAGCAGCTTCATCAGGAGCAGGGAATCACGCTGATCGTGGTCACGCACGCCCCAGACATCGCAGCACGAGCGCAGCGCATCATCACCTTGCGCGATGGCTTAGTGGTCTGATCGGATAGGAACACAACAATGAAGATCAGAGCATTTCTGGAAAATCGCGGACGCATGGTGTTGATCGTGATTTGCGCCGTGATCATGTTGATCAGTTTCTTCGGATTGCAACCGTGGGTGCAGGCGAACGCTTTATTCCGCGCTGGTGCGGGTAATGGTACTGGCGCAGGCGCAGAAACCGCCGTGCTGCCGACGCCCGCTGCTTCCGGTGGCTTCCAACCGCCTGCCGGACCATCACCGACGCCTAGCAACAGCATCGAGATTTCTAGCTCCAGTTCGGGCGGAACTACTGGCGGCACAAATGGTAACGGTAGCGCTGGCGGCAACGCCGGTGGCGGCGGACGTGCCGGAGGTGGAGGTTTCTTCGGTGGTGGTGGCGGTGGTGCAGGCGGGGGCGCATTTCGAGGCGCATTCGCGGGCGGCGCAGGCGGGATTATCTCGCCGCAACTGCTGATCAACGTGTTCGGTAATCCATCGATCTTACTCGTTCCCGTTGCCGCGCTCGGATCGCTGATCGTCGGACTGGTTGGCTTGCGACTGCTGAAGCGGCGGCGTTTGCTGACCAAGATCGCGGTGGTGTTTGGCTTCCTCGCGCTGATCTACTTCCTAATCGATTTCGGGAGAGGTGGCGCGTTACCGACTGGCATCGGTTTCTATCTGGCGTTCGCCGCGACTCTGACGCTGATCGGGCAAGGGTTGACGCTAAAGCCAATCGTGAACGCCGCCGACGCTGCCGCCCAACAGCAGATCGCTGCGATGCTGGTATCGCCGCGTCGTGGTGGACTGGGCATCTCGCAGAATGTGGGCGTGGCGCTGGATGCGCTGATGGCGAACAAGATGCGATCCGCGCTGACGATGCTTGGCGTGGTGATCGGTGTCACGGCGGTGGTGGCGCTGCTCTCAGTGGGACAGGGCGCACAGGCTGCCGTCACGCAGCAGATTCAGGGGATCGGGACGAACTTGCTGACGATCAGCTCGCGGGCGGGCGGATCAGCGCGTAACCTGACCTATCAGGATGCGGAGGCGATCAAAGCTGCCGTCAGCGGCTTAACTGCCGTGCTGCCGCAATACAACGGCAATCTGACGGTGCGCTCTGATACGGCAAGCACATCGGCTACCGTTCAAGCTGTCGTTCCGGAGTATGCCAGTGTCAGCAATATCAAGGTGGCGAAGGGACATTTCTTCACCACTGGCGAGTTCGATGCCGCCGCGCATGTGGTGGTCTTGGGTACGAGCATCGCCTCGGATTTGTTCGGCACGGCTGATCCGTTGGGGCAGGAAGTGCGCCTGAACGGGCAGCGTTACGAAGTGATCGGCGTATTGGAGCAGCAAAACGCTACCTTCGGCGCTGATCCGAACGAAGCGATGTACGTGCCGCTAAAGACGGCTTATCGCAATCTGTTCACCAATGCGAAGGCAAGCGGCAGCAATGACGATCTGGTGTCCAATATCCGCGTCTCGGTGACCAAAGTAGAGGACATCGAATCGGTGAAGGCGCAGATCGAACGAATCTTGCGTACCCGTCATCGCACCAAAGCGGACGCCGATAACGACTTCAACATCCTCGATCAGCAGCAGCTCTTGAATACGGCGAGCCAAGTGACGGGCATCCTGACGATCCTGTTGGGCGCGATAGCCAGTGTGTCGCTGCTGGTCGGCGGCATCGGCATCATGAACATCAGCCTTGTCTCCGTCTCCGAACGCACCAAAGAGATCGGTTTACGCAAGGCGCTAGGCGCACGCAAAAACCGCATCTTGCAGCAGTTCCTGATCGAGACGGTGCTGCTCAGTACCATCGGCGGGATCATCGGTGTGCTGTTCGGCGTCGGCATCTCGGTACTGGTGACCAGTTCGGGCTTGCTGACCGCCCGCGTGACGCCGGAATCTATCGCGCTCGGTCTGGGCTTTTCGATCATCGTCGGCGTGTTCTTCGGCGTTTATCCCGCCACCCGCGCCGCCTCTCTGCAACCAATTGAAGCACTACGCTACGAGTAAATGCGTACCGGAATGGAATGAAGATCATGCACATTAGACGACTAATTACGGCTCTTGGCGCAGTGGCGTTGATCGCAGGCAGCGCGATCACGGCGACCTCGAACACCGCGCGGGCACAGGACGCGACCACGCTGAACATCGCCTTCATCGGCGCGGGCAGCGGCACACAGGCGGAAGTGGATCGCAATCTGTATCAGGCGGCGGTGCTGGCGGCAGAGCAGATCAACGGCGATGGCTTGACCGACACCGATGAGGATCGCTATCAACTCAACGTCAAGTATTACACCGCCGATAGCAACAGCGATGTCAGCGACGCGCTGACGGACATCAAGGCGGATGGCGCGGTGGCGATCCTCGGTCCTAATGACGCGGATCGGTTGGACGCGCTGCTGAACGCCGGATCGCCAAGTGTTGCCGTGCTGACGACGGTGACGGGCAGCAGCCGCAGCAATGTATTTCGCCTGACTCCCGATGACACGACGATGGCGCGGATGATCGCGGACTATCTGGTGGATCAACGCTTGTACACGCGGATCGCCGCCGTCGCCGCCGATACCGAATCAGCGCAAGCGGGGATCAAGGAGTTCAAGTCACAGGCGGGCAGCAGCAAGATCGTTGCCGATCTGACGCAAGCATCGGACGCTGACGATTTCACCGAAGAAGCACAGACGATCCGCGACGCGCGCGCCGAAGTGGTGGTGGCGTGGACGCTTGATCCGCAGATGGAACTGCTGCTCAAGGCGCTGCGTGTAGAAGGTTGGAATGGCTTGATCGTGTATCCGGCGCTGGATGATGGCTTCGTGGCGCGAGTCGGCGCAGAGAATGCCACGAACATCGTCGGCGCGGGCGCGTGGTCGATCAACGCCTACGACGCACAGAGTCAGGATTTCGTGTCGGATTACGCGGCACGCTGGAACGGACAGCCGAGCAACAACGCGGCAGCGTACTATGACGCGGTGGAAATGCTGGCGGCGGCGATCCGCGAGACTTCATCGGGCAACAGCGCGTCCAGCATCGCCAGCCAACTTCGCAGCCTACGCGATTTCGACGGCGTGCAGGGCATCTACAACAACGCCGAGAGCGATGATGCGCTGCTGTTCCAAGCGCAGCCGGATGGTCAGTTCATCGAGGCGGCGCGATACGTGGATGGCGATTGCACGACCTGCCTGAACACCATTGTGCCTGACACTACGACGGAAACGCCGAGCGATCAAGCGACGATCACTATCGCGGTGATTGGCACGACGGACGGCATCTCGGCAGCGACAGGCAAATCGGCACTACAAGCGGCGCAACTGGCAGCACGCGAGATCAATGATCGCGGCGGCGTGATCCGTAACAGTACCCGCTATACGCTGGTGGTCAAAGGCTACAACGCAGCGGACAGCGCAGCAGTCAGCACGGCGATCTCGCAGGCAAAGACGGACGGCGCGACGATCATCCTTGGTCCTGATTTCAACGGGCATATCCTGTCGGTACTCAGCGCGGCGTCGAGCAACAGCCTGCCGGAGTTAGTCTCCGCGACCTCCGCGCAGATCACCACCAGCGACGCGACGGACTTCGTGCTGCAAGTACGCGCCGATGATACGGTGATGGCACAAGCAGCCGCCAATTATCTGCTGAACGAGCGCGAACTGACTAGCTTCGCCACCTTCGCCGCCCGCACCGATTATGGTATCGATACGATCACGGCGGTCAAGAAAAGCATCGACGACTCGGATGATGGGCGCGTGGTGCTGTCGCTGGAACACGATGTCGATCAGAAGGACTACACGCAGTACGCCCAACAGATCAAAAGTTCCGGCGCTCAGGCGGTGTTCGTGTGGACGACGCAGCCTGCCGCTAGTGCGCTGCTCAAGGCGCTCGGTGATCAGGGCTGGCAAGGCGTCTTTGTCTACGGCTATCTGACGCCGGAGATGGCGGCGACGCTGACCGTTCCCAACGGGATCGAAGTGATCGCGGCGCAAACGTGGTGGTCAACGGCGGGCGATTGGGCGAGCCGCGACTTCAGCGCACGCTACAGCACGCGCTACGGTACTTCACCGACGCCACAAAGTGCCGCTTACTATGACGCCATCTACTTGATCGCGGATGGATTATCGAAAGCGAGTGCTAGCGCCAGCAGTCTGCGTTCGTGGCTGTTGGATGTGGATGAATTTCGCGGCGTGCAGGGCATTTACCGTCCATCGGAGTACGAGAACGGTGAATTTACCCGCGCGGTGATCTTGCTCAGTGTCGGCAGCGATAGCAGCGGCATCCGCGAGATCGCCCGTTATGACGATGGCACACTGTTGGCACGGTGACGCTTTTTAAGAGGGTAGGTTTTTAAACCTACCCCTACAACACGCAACTTTACTAACAATCACATCGTAGGGGTGGGTTTCTAACCCACCCAATTAGGGCGTAATCGGCGCAGTTCTTTTGGGAGGATGTATGCACAAAACAATCAATCGACTCGTGGCGGCGGCGCTGCTGCTAAGTTCACTGGTGATCGCTGTACCGTTCACTGAGGTACAAGCGCAGGGACAGGAGACGATCACGCTCTCGGATGCCAGCATCATCCCTGAGAGCATCACGATCAATCCGGCGACGGGTAACTATCTCGTTGGTTCGCTGACGACGGGTACGATCTACGAGGTGGCGGCGGATGGCACTACGACGCCGTTCATTCAGGATAGCGAACTGACCACGTCATCGGGCATCACGGTGGCAGATGGCAAGCTGTTCGTGGTCAGCAGCGGACTCGGTTCGATGATCGGACGGTTTCGCGGCGGGCAGGGCGGTGGTGCAGGGCAAGGTGGCTTTCAAGGCACACCGCCAGCCGATTTCACGCCGCCAACTGGTGGCGGTGGATTCTTCGGCAATCTGAATTCCTCGATCTATCTGTTCGTATTCGATCTGAACACCAAAGCCCGCCTGTTCAAGATCGATCTGACCAACGTTGCTCCGAGCACGGGAGCGTTAAACATTCGCTTCGCCAATGACGTAGCGGTGGATGCACAGGGCAATGCTTACGTCACCGATAGCATCGCAGGCGCGGTCTATCGCGTCGATCCGAGTGGCAATCCGGCGTATCTGAGCGATCCTAAGTTCGGCATCGATCTAGCAGGAATGATCGGTGGACGGTTCGGGGGTGGTGGGCAAGGTGGTCAGGGCGGGCAAACGGATCAGGGTACACCTGCTGCTCCCGGCGCTGGCGCTGGTGGTGGATTCGGCGGCGGTTTCGGCGGGATCGGTGGCTTCGATAACCGACTGGGCTTGAACGGCATCGTTTTCGATCCTAGTGGTTATCTGCTGGTCGATAAATCCGGCGAGGGCAAGCTGTTCAAGATTCCGCTGGATAATCCCGCCAACATCACCGAAGTGACGCTGCCTGAGCCGATCACGGGCGCGGACGGAATGCGCTTAACGGACGACGGTAAGGTAGTGGTCATTAGCGCCCAAACGGTGTATATCCTGAGCAGTACGGATAGTTTCGCTACTGCCAGCATCGATCAGAAGATCACGGTAGAAAATGGGGCAGTCTCAGCAGTGATCAAGGACGGATCGATCTACGTGCTGCACAGCAGTTTCGGTGGTGGTAGAGGCGCAGGGCAGGCAACTCCCGATCCAGCGCAGACGCCGACTCCGCAGATCACGGCAGCAACTATCGTGAAGGTGAACTAACGAACTGGTGTTTCGGATTTACCTCACCCCGACGCTTCGCGCCTTTACAGAGAGGGGACTCGGTTGGCAACGAACATACCCCTCTGAGGCGGAGTGCAGCAGGTGCGGCTCATCTGAAACTCAGGTTAACGAACATCTTCTGAACATCTCGCGCATACACTCTATAGGGCAATACGGTTGCCCCCGTAATGGCAGTAGATGTATGTCCCGATGCAGCGGCGGCTGTGTTCCCCCGCAGCGTAACTGCATCGGGATTATTGGTATTATTAGGAGACGACGAGGCAGTCATGTCATCACTATCATCACAATCACTTCATCCTTCTGTTGCGCCCACGCAGCGCATCTTGATCGTGGATGATGATCGTGAGATCGTGCGCTTAGTGCGTGCTTATCTGGAACAAGCGGGCTATCAGGTGTTTACCGCCTATGATGGCGAATCCGCGCTGCACACGTTAAGACGGGAAACTCCCGCCTTATTAGTGCTCGATCTCATGCTGCCGGATCGGGACGGTTGGGACATCACGCGCATCTGTCGCAGCGATCCGGCACTCAAGAACATCCCGATCATCATGCTGACCGCGCGCGTCGAGGACACTGATAAGATCGTCGGGCTGGAGTTGGGCGCGGACGATTATGTGACTAAACCCTTCAATCCGCGCGAAGTAGTTGCCCGCGTACGCTCAGTGCTGCGCCGCACCTTACCAGAGAATGTCAGCCGTCAGCAGATTCTACAGGTGCAAGGGCTATTTCTGGACATCAATCAGCATCAGGTGTTCCGCGATGGCGAACCCGTCGAACTGACGCCTACCGAGTTCAAGCTGCTGCGCGTGTTCATGGAAAATCCCGGTTACGCCTTTCCGCGTTCCGAGCTAGCAGAACAGGTGCTCGGCTTCGACAGCGAAAGTCTAGAGCGCACACTGGACAGCCATATCAAGAATCTACGGCGCAAAGTCGAGAACGATCCGGCGCAGCCAACCTATATCCATACCGTCTACGGGATCGGCTATCGCTTCGTGGGTAACGGGGGTTAGCGCTCATGAACCGCCTGTGGATACGCCTCAGTCTTGTTTTCGGCGCAGTCATCGTGATCACTAGCATCGTGATCGCGCTGACCAGCAATTTGTTGCCCCAGACAGAGGCGTTTCGCGGCATCATGCGCGATGAGATCAACGCCCCCGGCGGCTTGATGGAAAACCTGCGTGCTTACTATCGGGAACATGGAAGTTGGACGGACATCACTACCTTCTGGGAGCAGCGCCCCGAAAGTTTCTGGATCGGTCCTGATGCCAAACTGACCGTCTCGGTGCTGGATGCTGATGGCTCCGTGTTGACTGGCAAGAGCGTTGGCGATATTGTGCCCGCTTCGCGCTTGGATAACATGCTGCCGATTGTGGTCGATGGCGTATTGCGCGGCTATGTGCAGATCGAGCGCGTCACTTTGCAACCACCGGATTCGCTGAACGCAGTGCTGATGCAGCGGTTGTCGCACACCTTACTCAACATCACTTTGATCGTCGCCGGAATTAGTTTACTGGCAGGCATCGTGATGAGTCGCAGCCTGACCGCGCCGATCAGCCGCCTTGCCGCTGCCGCCCGCGCCATCGGATCGCGCAAGCAGTATCAGCAGGTGCAGATTGAAGGCTCGAAGGAAGTGCGCGATCTGGCGCAGGCGTTCAACGAAATGTCCCGCGATCTGGAACAGGCGGAACGGTTGCGGCGCAATCTGGTGGCAGATGTAGCCCACGAACTACGTACGCCGCTAACGGTATTGCAGGGGAACTTGCAGGCGATCCTCGATGATGTCTATCCCCTGAGCAAGGTAGAGATCAACCGACTTTATGAGCAGACACGGCTGTTAGGGCGTCTGGTCAACGATTTGCACGAACTGAGTCAGGCGGAAGCTTCACAGTTGAAGTTGAACCGCCAACCGTTCAATCTGGCGGAACTGACCGCCGATCAGGTGGAATTGTTCGGTAGTCTAGCGGAACAGGAAGGGATCAAGCTGACGGCTGATCTGCCTGCCCAACCGCTGACGGTCAAGGCGGACGCGGCACGCTTGGCGCAAGTGCTGGGCAACCTGATCAGCAACGCGCTGGCGCATACACCATCGGGCGGCAGCGTTGAAGTCAGTCTCAGTTCGGAAACGGATCGCGCGGTGCTGACGGTACAGGACAGCGGGGAAGGAATCCCCAACGCTCATTTACCGTACATCTTTGAGCGTTTCTACCGCGTGGATAGCAGCCGCAGCCGTCGCACAGGTGGCGCGGGCTTGGGACTGGCGATTGCGCGGGCATTCGTGGAGGCGCACGGTGGTACGATCAGCGCCACCAGCGATGGCATTGCGGGCAAGGGCAGCGCCTTCACGATTAAGCTTCCGCTGTAACCAAACGGGATAACTGATGAAGAGTCGCTTACTATTACCAATTATCCTCATCAGCATCATCGCCCTACTGCGGCTGGAGACGATGCTGCGCTCCATCAATGAACTGCTTGCCGACCCTGAACTCGATAGCGCACATTGGGATTAATCCGGCTAAAATCTGCTCAATAGCTCGAAAAGATAGGCTTTCGGGATTAAGAAAGGATTTTTAGTTTCAATGTTTAAGCGTTCCGACATTCTGGAAAGATTGCAGCAGCTTGTCGCCAGTGGCGGCGTGATCGTGGGCGCGGGCGCGGGCACAGGTCTTTCCGCTAAGTGCGAAGAAGCGGGCGGCGTTGATCTGATCATCATCTACAATTCAGGGCGCTACCGCATGGCGGGGCGTGGATCGCTGGCGGGGACGATGCCCTACGGCGATGCCAACGCGATCACGGTGGAGATGGGTGGCGAGGTACTGCCGATTGTGACCAAAACTCCAGTGCTGGCAGGTGTCTGCGGCACCGATCCCTTCCGCATCATGCCCTACTTCCTCAAACAGATCAAAGAGATGGGCTTTTCCGGCGTGCAGAATTTCCCCACCGTCGGCCTGATCGATGGCGTGTATCGGCAGGGGCTGGAAGAGACAGGCATGAGCTACAGCTTGGAAGTGGACATGATCCGTGCCGCGCACGAACTAGATCTGCTGACTACGCCGTACTGTTTCAACGCTGATGAATCGCGGGCGATGACCAGCGCAGGCGCGGATATCATCGTGGCGCACATGGGCTTGACCACCAAGGGTGCAATCGGCGCGAAGACGGCGCTGACGCTGGATGAGTCGGTCAAACGGGTTCAGGAAATCTGCGATGCCGCCAAGTCGATTCGCAAGGATGTGATGGTGATCTGTCATGGCGGACCCATCGCTGAACCGGAAGATGCCGAGTACGTGCTGGCGCACACAGAAAATGTGGTAGGTTTCTACGGTGCGTCGAGCATGGAGCGCCTGCCAACAGAGGTTGCCATCACCGAGAATGCCCGTCGATTCAAGCAGATACGACGTCAGGCGTAGATAATCTTATCTGTAAACGAGTAGACACAAGTGCCACAGCGTCAACGGTACTAACGGTACTTCTGGCACTCTGGCACTATCTTCCTCTTAGCGTCCGGGGGTGTAGGTTTCCATCACCGAACCGCCGATGAACTCGCGCAGCAGCGAATCATTGGGCACAAACTCAGGATCGGCGGGGCGCACCCAACTGAGGAATGCCAGCAGGCGCTTCGCTTCGATGTAACGCACCGAATCGATATCCACCTGCCGCAGCAGCGGTTCGGCGTAAGGGCGTAATACCGCTAACTCGTAGAACAGGCTGGAATTGAACATGAAGTCCGCATTTTCCTGATAGGGAAAGATGTAACGCTCCTCACCGCGCCTCACGCTCGACCAGCGATCCAGCGTATCCTGTGCGCTGTAGCCGCGTGTCGCCGCATCGCGCACCATTCGCCTCAGTAACCGCACATCGGTAGTAGGGATACGGTTGTGGCGGTTCAGGTTCAACACGGTGAGTGCCGATACATAAATACGGAACAGGCGCTCCGGCTTGATCTGCGACACCAATTCGGGATTCAGCCCGTGAATGCCTTCGATGATGGTGATATGGTCGCTGGTCAGGTGCACCGAACCAGCTTCGACGCTCTTGCCTAGTTTGAAATCGTAGCGGGGCAGCGCCACTTCCGTACCACTCATCAAGCCGAGTAAATCTCTGTTGAAGCGTTCTAGATTCAGTGCGTACAGGGACTCGAAATCATAATCGCCGTGTTCGTCACGGGGTGTTAAGTCCCGGTCGATAAAGTAATCGTCCATCGCCAGTGCGAACGGTTGAATACCGTAAGCCATCAACTGCACCGCCAGCCGCTTCGAAGTGGTGGTTTTGCCCGCCGATGACGGTCCTGAAAGCAGCACCAAGCGTGCACCTTTGGTGTGGCGCATGGCGATCTCGCGTGCCATCTCCTCCATGCGCCGCGAGTGCAGCGCCTCCGCTAACAGCACTTCCTCTCGAATGCGCCCCGCCGCGATGGACTGATTCAAGCGCCCGACATCTTCCAACCCCATCAGCGTCAGCCATTCATCTGACTGCCGGAATACCGCCTCTAGCCGCCGTGACTCCTTATAAGGTCTGAGGACTTGCGGTGTCTCCTGTCGTGGATTGGCAAGCACAAACCCCTTGCCTGCCAGCGCCAGATCGAATAGATACAGATAACGCGCCGAAGGCACCATATAGCCGAAGAAGTAATCGATCACACCGCGCAGTGCGTATACCGTCAGGTAATCTTTGCCACGATTCTCCAGCAGACGCACCATATCATCATCGCCATTGCTGCGGAAGTGCTCTACGGCGTCGCTCAGGGGCAGCGTTTGTCGGATGATCGGCGCATCTTCCGCCACGATCTCGCGCATCCGCTCCGCGATCTGCGCTAGTTCGGCGGCGTTAAAATTAGCGCGGTTCTGCAACTCGCAATACATCCCGCCAGTCGGCACATCGTGCTGCACAGCGATCTTGACGCCGGGGAAACACTCGCTGACAGCCGTGACGAGTAGGAACGCTAGCGAACGGCGGTAGATACGGCTGCCATCACTACTGCGCAGCGTGACCGGAATAATGGCGCAGTCGCGCAGCACGGGCAGCGTCAACTCGCACAGCCGATTATCCACCACCGCGCCGACCACCAAACCATCAGGATGCGGTTGCTCTGGCGGAAAGGCAGTTAGCACATAACTCTCCAGCGTAGTGTCGACGGGGGCGCTGAAGACTCTGCCATCGGGAAAGGTCACACGCGCATCGCTTCGCGGTTCGGCGGGCAGCGCAGGAGTGAGATTGCGCGAGGTGGCGGAAATGGATACGGGAATGGCGGTGGACATAACGAATACCTCTAAAATTCATACCAAACAGCCAGCTACCATTGAACTGATGGTGCAGCAGCCAATACTGACTAGTAATACGTCGAATTCGGCGCTTTTGTCAATTTCGGTGGCGTCACAGCCGCTAATCAGGCAGCCGCAGCGCAGGATCAGCGGGATCATCGTTGAGCACCAGCAGATCGGCTGCTCGCTGTGGCTGACACTGCTCAAGATATAGCTTCTGCGCGGGAATGTAGCGCGTCAGATAGCGCCGCTGCACGTGCTCTGCTGAGCCAAATAACTCCCGATCCCGCTGGCTGGCGCGGGCAAGGCAAGTATTGAAGGTGACCTCTACGAAGATGCTGAAATCCCAGTAGTCGCGCAATTCAGGACGCAGCAGAAAGACGCCATCCACCAGCAAAATAGCCTCGTCAGCCGCAGTTGAGCGCTCTACAAGTAGCGGTGAATCGCCGCGATAGTCAAACACTGCCGAACGATAATGACGATCACCTCCCGTGCCGAGAGGGATCAACAACTGGGTTTTGAACGCCTCTAGATCAAAGGCATCAAGATAATAGCCTTCTGGCGATTCTTTGCCACGCTGATAACGCCTTGCGCGTGGATACTGAAAATCATCGACAGAGGCGCGGATGATCGCTTTGCCGAGAGCCGCTAACGCCGTTGCAAGTTCGTCTGCCAGCGTGCTTTTGCCCGCCGCGTCGATCCCGTCGATTGCCACCCGCAGCGGATGATCCGGCACTGCGGCTTGTGCTTTCACGGTGCTGGCGGCGAGTAGTTGTAACAGTTCGGCGCGCTTCAAGGTCGATCCCCGTAGTCCTTTGTAAGACAAGATTCTACTGCATTTGGCGTGATGCCATAGCGTATTTTGGCTACAAGTTGGCTATTTTTTGAACTACAAAGTGAGCACTTGGCTACCGTATCGTAACAGCATCACCTTTGAATGGATGACCGTAGGAGATGCAACAATGGCAACGATCACGATAGCAAAACAAGCCGAACGCAGTGATAGTCTACTGCCCTTCACCAAGCTGACGCTGGTGGTTTCAGCGTTGGTGCAGCTTATCTTCGGCGTGGTGGGCTTATTCTTCGTCCCGCTGTGGAACAGTCTGTTCTGGACTGCGCCGTTACCAGTATGGCCCGATGCGGCGATGCACTTTGCTTCGCTGACCTATCTGGGCACAGCGGTGGCGGCGATCTACGCCTTGCAGCGTGGCACATGGGAGAGCGCACGGACGTACTTCGCATTCTCCTTCCCCTACATCATCCTCTCCGTGATCGTTGCGCTGGTGACTGCCGCTAACCCCGGCGTACCTGTGATTATGTGGGCGTATGTGCTGCTCTCTGTGCTCTATCTGCCAGCCGTGATCTACGTGTGGCGTAGCCAGTCGCGCCTGTAAGCCGATACATACGGCGGCATCAATCAGCCGCCGTATTGCTTTTCTCGCCCAATTCTCATTCTTTCGCCGCTAATCACGGCTGCTATCGGAAGGCTAATCTGACTATGACGAACTGGATGATCTACGGCGCAACTGGCTATACCGGACGCTTGATCGCTGAGGCTGCCGTCGAGCGTGGACACAAACCATTATTGGCGGGGCGCTCGGCGGATAAGTTGCACAAACTAGCGCAGCGGCTGAACCTCGATTACGTCGTCTTTCGGCTTGATGAGCAGCCTTCGCTGGCGGATTACGAGGTGAATCTTGTGCTCAACTGCGCTGGTCCGTTCGTGAACACCGCCACATCGATGCAGCAGGCATGTCTAGCGGCGGGCGTCCACTATCTAGATATAACGGTGGAAACCTCCGTCGTTGAGCAGACATTGGCGCTTGATGCCGAAGCACGGCAGCGCGGGATCATGATGATGTCCGGTGTTGGCTTCGACACCATCCCCGCCGATTGTCTGGCAAAGTACGTTTCCGATCAAGTCCCCGGCGCGACTTCGTTGGAAATCGTGCTGGATTTCCAGCTGATGCAGCGCGGTGAACTAGGATTCACGTCGGGTACGCTCAAGAGCATCATGGGGATTTTGCCCGCTGGTGTGCGCGTCCGCCGCAACGGATCGCCAATGTCGTTCGATCTGGGGGCACACGGCAAAGTGATCAGCTTCCCCGATGGTCCGCGCCGTGTTGTGCCTGTGCCCTGCGGCGATGTTTGCACTGTTTACCATGCGACGGGCATCCCCAACATCACGGCATATATCGCACTGCCGGATTGGGTCTGCTACGGATTGCGGATCGGTGGTGGATTGGCACAGTTTGCGCTGCGAAGTGCGTTGCTGCGACGTGGCTTGCGTGTGCCAATCGAACGCTTGGTGCGTGGTCCTAGCGAATCGCGCCGCCAGCGAGTCCGTGCGTTGGTTGGTGCGCGGGCGTTTGATAGCAACGGTCACAGCGCGGGGGCATGGTTGGAGACGTTAGAACCGTATCACTTCTCGGTGTCGGCGGCGCTGCTGACCGTCGAGCAGGTGTTAGCGCGACCCTTCGCGGGCGCTCTCACGCCGTCGATGGCGTTCGGTGCGGATTTCGTGCTAGAGATCGCCGGAGCGCGCCGCTGGAACAGCTTGAGTTAGGCTTAATTGCTTGGATTTCGACTGCCCCACGCGGTATAAACTCACCATAAAGCTTAAAACTGTGAACTACTGAGTGGAGTCGTCGTGAATCTGGATCACTTTGCTGTCATCAGCGATATTCATGGGAATCGGTTGGCGCTAGAGGCGGTCTTGCAGGATATTCGCCAGCGCCAACTCGAAACGATCTTCAACCTCGGCGATCATTTCTACGGTTCTGTCGATCCGGCTGGTGTGGCTGATATTCTGATCCACTCCGAGATGAGTAGCATCGCGGGCAATCAGGACTGGATTATCCATTCTCCGCCGAACGAACTGCTGGAAACGACGGATCATCTGTACATGATGGAGCAGTTGAATGCCGATCACTTGCTCTGGCTTCGAGAATTGCCCGCAACGCGCCAGCTTGAGGATGTGTTCCTCTGTCACGGCACCCCGCGATCCGATGACACGTATCTGCTAGAGAGGGTTACGTCAGTAGGCGCGTTTATGGCTAGTGATGCGGCTATTCGCGCCGAACTTGCCGATATTGACGCTACACTGATTCTGTGCGGACACTCGCACGTTTCTCGCGTGGTGCAGCTCTCGGATGGCAAGTTAGTGGTGAATCCAGGCAGCGTCGGTATGCCCGCTTACACGGACGATGTACCGCTGCCTCACAAAATGGAGGCAGGGAGTCCACATGCACGCTACGCGATACTGACGCGCACGCAGGTGAGAGGGCAGAATCGGTGGCAGGTGGAACAGATCGCTGTGACTTACGATTGGCATCTGGCAGCGGAACAAGCACGGCGACGTGGTAGATCAGACCGCGCCGAGTGGATCGAGAGTGGACGAGCCTAAGGGTACGTTCTCGTGTTCGAGTAGCCGCCGCGCATCTGCCAACACCGCTTCCTGTAGTTCGCGCGGCTCTATCACCTCGCCTTGTCCCGCCAAGCCAAACACCAGCATCTTTGCTAAATCAATCGCTTCCATCTGCAAATGCATCACCTGCCAGCCCTGATCATCGGTCTCCAGTGTTTGTGAACGTCCGGGCGTCAGCCATTTGACGAAGTTGACGCGGCTCGGGTGCACACGCAGGGTAAATGCATAATCAGCTAGATTGCTCGCAAACTGCTTGACATGACTGCTCCAAAACGTGGTTAAGTCAAATTCTGCATCGCGCTGGAAATGCGCATCCAGCAGCGTGACCTGATGCAAACGCACGACGCGGTAAATTCGTAGTTCTCCCTCGCGTTTGCCGATCAAATACCAGTTGTTTGCTTTGGCGACCAGACTGTACGGCTCTACGGTACGTTCTTGAATGTCACCACTGTAACGCTCATAGACAATATGGATCAGTTGATCCTCATAGACCGCTTGCTGCAATTCTGCCCAGAATGGCAGCGTATCGTTGTCCTGCCACCACCACACTGAATCGATCAGGATGCGCTGGCGGAAATGATCTACTGCCGATTGATGTTTCGTTGGCAGACTGGCGAATAGTTTGAGCAGCGCGTTATCCGCTGCCTCGCCCAATCCCAAATCTTTGAGATGCTGATTATCAGCAGAAATGAACAGCGAACGCACTTCTGTTTCCTTCAGTCCGGTCAGCGAAGTGCGGTAATGCTCATCCAGTGCGATCCCGCCGCCATGCCCACCCTCGGCATAAATCGGGATACCTGCCAGCGAAAGTGCCTCGACATCGCGCAGGATGGTACGGCGTGAGACTTCCAGTTCTTCCGCCAGCGATTCCGCCGTCATTTTGCCGCGCGATTGCAGTGTCAGTACCAGCGCCAGCAGCCGGTCTGCCCGCATATATCTTCCTCGTAAACAGTATTACACTTCGGTGACAATAGGTGTCACCCAATGGATTCTACCATTAAAGTAGGTCAGTTAATGGAGGAATCCGTGAACAAGATCGACTTCAAGAAAGAGGACAAACCGCTATACAGTCCATCCGCCAAGCAGCCGAGCATCGTGGAAGTGCCGAGTATGCCCTTCCTGATGATCGACGGCGCGGGCGATCCCAATAACTCGGAAGAGTTTAAGCAAGCGGTGAGTGCGCTGTACAGCCTATCTTACGCACTCAAATTCACGCTCAAGAAAGCGCAGATCGCTGATTACAGCGTTGCCCCGCTGGAAGGATTATGGTGGGTGAGGCAAGATACGCCGTTCAGTTACGGTGATCGCAGCAACTGGCAGTGGACGTTGATGCTGCGGCAGCCGGAACAGGTGACAGCGGAATTAGTTGCGGCGGCTGTTTCACAAACCGCCAAGAAAAAAGATGTGCCCGCATTGCCAAACGTCCGCTTCGAGCGTTACGACGAAGGCACCGCCGCACAGATCATGCACCTTGGTGCGTTCAGCGAAGAACCAGCGACCATCGACAAACTGCACACTTTCATCCGCGAGCAAGGCTATCATGAAACTCTCAAGCATCATGAAATCTATCTGACCGATTTCAGCCGCACCGCGCCAGAGAAGCTCCGCACCGTGCTCCGGCATCCAGTCGTGAAGTGATAGAAGCAAAGGTAAACACTGATGATCAAGTCAACTAGTGGCTATCTCGATATTGACGGTCAAAAGCTGTACTACGAAGTAGCGGGTGAAGGCGAAACGGTGGTGCTGACGCACGCTGGTTTCGTTGACAGCGGCATGTGGGACACGCAGTGGGAAGTGCTGACGCCGCGTTATCGCGTGATCCGCTACGACATGCGCGGTTACGGCAAATCCGATCCGGTGACTGCGCCAGTCAACCGCCGCGACGATCTGTATCGGCTGCTAAGACAACTGAAGGTCGAACGCGCGGTGTTAATCGGCTGCTCGATGGGCGGCGAGATCAGTGTCGATCTGACGTTGGAACAGCCGCAACTGGTCTCGAAACTGGTGCTCGTGTCCAGCGTGGTCACTGGCTTCGAGATGCAGGGCGCACCACCGCCAAACCTGTTGGAGATGATCGCGGCGGCGCAGGCGGGTGACATCGAGCGCACCTCCGAACTGCAGCTGCGCCTGTGGGTTGATGGCATGTACCGCACGCCAGAGCAAGTTGATCCTGAAGTGCGGCGGCAAGCGGCACGAATGAATCTGATCCCCGTGAAGAACAATACTTTCGGGATCGCGGATTCGCAAGAGTTTGAGCCACTAACCCCGCCTGCCGTGAGTCGCTTAGGCGAGATCGTTGAACCGACGCTGATCATTGCTGGTGCTCTGGATCACCCTGAAATCGTGCGGGCGGCTGATCTGCTGGCGAGGGAAATCAAGGGAGCGCAGAAGGTGATCCTGTCTGATTCGGCGCATGTGCCGAACATGGAGCAGCCAGCGGCATTCAATCGCGCGTTGCTGGCGTTTTTGGATTAGCCTCACCCCCTGACCCCCTCTCCAATCCGAGTACAGATTAGGAGAGGGGGAACCGAGAGGCGACATGGTTATTGGAAGGCTGGAGATTAGGGTTGGTTAGGCATCGGGGACGAAGCGATCATCACGTCTGCGCCAGCGGCGGAAAGTGCGGTTTAGGTATTGCCGAGGTGACTCTGGCGTGAGGCGGATCAGCGCGGCGAGGAACCAGAGAATTACGAGTGGGATGCTCAGAACGTTGAGGACGGCGATCAAGAACAGGCGCTGAAAGGCATAGCTGCGATAAGTGGCTACCGAGTAAGCGCCTACCGTTCCGGCAACGGCTGCGGGAAGCGCGGCAAACCCGAATGCCCATAATTCGACAATGCCTGCGACAAGCGCCACCGTGAAGGCGATCCTGCCGCCGCGCGTTTGCTTTCTGATCTTGGGAGGGATGCCGCCACCGGCACCAAGACTGATGCTCAGGAAGACTACAATACCTAGCAGACTGTTGAACAGCAGTAACAGCGGCAACTGTGACAGGAGAAGACTGGTATCGCCCAGATTTAGGACACGATATACGCGATCAACGGAGAAACGTGCTTCGCTAAAGACCACCACTAACGAGTAGATCACAAATACTGTGCCAACGGCTAAGACTGCCGAGAAAGTTGCCCGTAACAGCGGGTGCTGCGTCTGGATTACGGGGAGGCGCGGGACTCTCGTCTTATATTGGACGCCCGACTCCGCGAGTGGCTCTTCATCGACGGGCAAAGTTGGAGTCGGGTTTGATTCATTCGTTAGTGACAACGCTCACATAAACTTTCTAAATTGCCAATTGCCTGGAGATGCAAGCTGGCACGATAGTTTGAATCGTAAAGCACAATGCCGATATTATACCCTTGCAGCGATCAGGTGTAACCAGATTCACTGACTCGACAAAATAAAACCGCCTCAATGGGCGGTTAGATGGATGTGTTATTCCGAGAGTGTTGGCTGGGGGAACAGGATTCGAACCTGTACAGGCAGATCCAAAGTCTGCAGTCCTGCCGTTAGACGATCCCCCAATCTTGTCCAGACACACGGCATTGTAACAGAGTAAGCATTACCAATCAAGGTTGAGCCGCGCGATTACGTGAAGTGAGGCTAGTCGCTGCTCGTTTCGCTGCGCCGTGATCGGTTTCGCATCGCCGCCACCTTGGATTGCAGAGTCTGGAAATATTCGGACTCGGTGATCTCACCAAGCTGCTCTTGCATCTTCTTCTGATCGATCTGGATGAGCAGACTTTTCAATTCACTCTGGGCCTGATCTAAGTCTTTCTTGACCTGAGCGAATGCGCGGGCGTTCTCGATGGCGATAGCTGCCTGATTAGCGAACGCTTCCAGCAGCGGAATGCTATCCTGACTGAAGACGCCCTGCCCTAAACGGTTATCTGCGTAGAGTACGCCAATCACTTGATCGCGCAGCAGCAGCGGAATGCAGACCACCGAGCGCAGCGAATACGCCATCACGCTCTGTGCGCCGCCGTAGTCATCTGAGGCATTCGTAGTCAGGATCGGCGCACGCATCTCTAATGCACGGTTAATGATGCTGCGGCTGAACACCACCTCATTATCTGCCAGTGTTTCCTGATCCCAATTGCGTGCCTGCCGGATGCTCAGTTCGCTGCTGCCCTCTCGCCGCATCAGCAGATAGGCGCGCTCGGCTCCCGTCAGCGAGATCACCGTGTCCATCACGTCTTGCAAGACCTGTTCCATATCCAAGGAGGAATTGATTAAGCCGAGAATACGGATCAACTCTTGCATCTGCTGCTGCTTGGCATTCATGCTCTCAGCAGCCTTTTGCACCGTCATAATATCGCCGTGCAAGCCGCTTGCCATACCGCCCAGATCGGTAGAAAGTTGGAAGCCGCGCTTGCGCAGTGCCTGTAATGTTTGTTCCAACGCGAGTTCTAGTCGTTCCGTCTGGCTGTTCAGGCGCTTGATTACATCAAGAATGCCGCCGTTACTATTGGGAGTTACAGGGGAAGTTGGAGAAGTCATCGCCATACTTTACCATTAGCAAGATTCTGTGCGTCAGTTGTGTATTTGAACAGTATAGCATCAATGGGAAGCTGTGGATAGCACTCGCCGCCTGACGTATAATGATAGTTTCTCGCCTGATTACGCCGATTCCATCATAATGTCTACTACTCAAAACCATCACAATCACGCTACTGCTACGCTGCTCATCGACTGCCCTGATCGTAAGGGCTTGGTCGCGGGCATCGCTAATTTTCTGTATAGTCACAACGCCAACATCCTGCACGCGGATCAACATCAGGACGCCAGTCTGAATCTATTCCTGATGCGCGTGGAATGGGATCTGGAAGGGTTTGATCTTAACGACGAGCAGTTTCGGGAGGCGTTTGCTCCGATTGCCGGGCAGTTCAATATGCGCTGGCGGGTACAGTACAGCGCGGCTAAAACGCAAGTCGCCATCTTCGTCTCCAAGTACGATCACTGCCTGGTAGATCTGCTGTATCGCTATCGCAGCGGTGAGTTCAATTGCGAAATACCGCTGGTGGTCAGCAACCATCCCGACGCCCGCGAGATCGTGGAATTTTACGGTATCCCCTTCCACGTGATCCCCGTCACGGCGGAAACCAAGCAGACAGCCGAACAGCAGCAGATCGATCTGCTCCAAGCGCATAACGTCGATCTGGTGGTGCTGGCGCGTTACATGCAGGTGCTCTCGCCCACCTTCGTCTCCGCCTACGCTGGCAAAGTGATCAATGTGCATCACAGCTTTTTGCCTGCCTTCATCGGCGCGAAACCTTATCATCGCGCTTATGATCGCGGCGTCAAGCTGATTGGCGCGACCAGCCACTACGTCACCGAAGTGTTGGACGAAGGACCGATCATCGAGCAGGATGTGATCCGCGTGTCGCACCGTGACAGCCTCGAAGATTTCATCGCTACGGGGCGCGATCTAGAGAAAACCGTGCTTTCGCGGGCGGTACGCTGGCATTGCGATCACCGCATCCTCGTCTACGGCAACAAGACCGCTATTTTCGTTAGCTGATCACGATGGCAACTTATGAAATTCTGTACTGGCACGATATTCCGGTGCAAGTGCGGGCAAAGGGAGCTAATCCGCGTGAGCGCGTGAGCGTGCAGCTTTCGCAGCGGTTTCAGGATGCCGTCGATGCGGCGGCGATGTCCGCCAACCTGATCGGCACCGATGCTTACCTGTCCATGTTTCAGTGGGGCGAGATCAGCGAACGGGCAGGTACGCCGCAGGAAGTCGCCGCTGCCGTCGCCGCCGAACTGGAAGCGCAGCACACCGAGATCGATTGGCGCAGCACTGCCGCTGATTTGCGCGGGCTGGGCTGAAGCACGATGGTTAGAACGCGGGCAATCGTGTAAAATGTGCCAAAAGTGGGGCGCGGGATGAGTCCACAGGTCTATCAACTAGGCTTCGTGAGCGTGCGGGCATTCGTCTTCTGGATCGCGCTCGGCACTTTCCTGTGCATCGCGCTGCTGCTGATCCTCGCATATCGCCGTCGCGAACGCTTAATTCCCTATCTCGATCTGGCACTCGCGGCGATCCTGTTGGCGATCCCCTTCGCGCGGCTCGGTCATGTGACCCTCAACTGGAATTACTTCTCGGCTCATAGCAGGGAAATCACGAACATCGCCGCTGGTGGTTTGGATTGGCACGGCGCGTTGTTCGGTGCTTTGCTCGGCGTGGGGATCGTCGGTGGGCTGCGGAAGCTGAACCTCAAGGTGCTGCTGGATCGCTTGGCGCTGTTGTTCCCGATCCTCGCGGCGACGGTGTGGATCGCCTGTGCGACCTCCAACGCCGCTTATGGCATCGAAGTACGCACGCTGGCGGATTTCCCTTCGCTGATCGTGGTCGAATCGCCGGATGTGTATGGCATTGTTGCGCCGCGCTTGGCGTTGGTCACCTTCGGGGTGCTGCTTGCCGTCGCCGTCATGGTGATCCTGCTGATCGCGCACTGGAGCGGTTGGCTGTACGGCGGCAAGCTGTGGATCGCGCTGATCCTTTACGGCATCGGCATGGCGCTGATCGGCTTTTTTCGCGCTGAATATGTACCGATCTGGCTTGGTCGCCGCGCCGATCAAATCCTTGATGTCTTTGTCGTAGTGCTGGCGACGATCTTACTGGTAATCGGACGCCTCTGGCACTGGCGTCGCGCATCATCGGCGTCAGCATCCGCCCTTAATGAAGCAAAAGCAGGAGCAGTCGTCTCATGAATTTAACTGTCGCGCTGGCTCAGATTCATCCGCGCATCGGTGATGTGCAAGCCAATCTCAAGACGCATCTTGAGTTGATGCAGGAAGCGCATAAACACGGCGCAGAACTGATCATGTTCCCCGAACTCTCGCTGACGGGCTACAACGTGCAAGACCTCGTTTCTGAAGTCGCCACGCACCCATCGCCCGACTCGGCGGTATTCACTGCGCTGCACGAAGCCAGCCGCGACCTGAAGATGGATGTGATGGTCGGCTTCGTGGATACCGATGAGCGCGCGCGTTACTACATTGCGGCGGCGTATCTTTCCGGCGGCGAGGTGCTGCACATCCATCACAAAGTCTACTTGCCGACGTATGGCATGTTCGATGAAGGGCGTTACTTCGCATGGGGCGACAGCGTGCGGGCGTTCGATACCCGCTTCGGGCGCGTCGGGATGCTGATCTGCGAGGATTTCTGGCACGTCTCCCCGCCCTATCTGCTGTGGCTGGATCGCGCTGACATTTTGCTGTTCCACAGCGCCAGTCCGGGGCGCGGCTTGAATTCGACGGATCGGCTGAGTTCGGCACGCTGGGTGCAGCTCGTCAATCAGTCTTACGGCGCTGTGTTCACCGATTACGTGCTCCACTGCAACCGCGTCGGCTACGAGGATGGCTTGAACTTCTGGGGCGGCAGCACCATCGTCGATCCCGATGGCGAGTTCGTGATCGAAGCGCCGATGCATGAGGAGGCGCTGCTGGTGCAAACCATCGATCTCAATCAGCTACGGCGCACGCGCACGCGGTTGCCGCTGCTGCGCGATGAACGCACTGGCTTGCTATCGGGTGAATTGCAGCGCATTCTCGGTGGCGCACCCGCGTGGCCCATTTCTGAGAGTCGATAGCTTAGCAGCAATAAGAATGCCGCTACCCGTTATGGGTGGCGGCATCATCGTTTGTTGCCGATTACTGCATCAGCAGAAATCTGTTAGGTGCTAGACGATTAATCTGCGGCGGAACCGTTTGCACCGACAGCCGTGCTAAAGCCACAGGTCGTCGACGGGCTGGTCCACGACTTGGAGAAGTCACCGACACCTGTTGCATTGTAGTAACCCCCGTTCCAAGCCAGATAGAAGTAGATGATCCCATCAAACTCTTGTGCCGAAAGCGAGACTTTGCCTAACTTACCGACATTTTCGGCAGTATAGCTCGTTGGCGACTTAGTCTCGCCGCGCTCGCCCTTCTTCAACAGTGTCTGGAGATTGAAGAACACTTCTCCTTGTCCCTTGCCCTCGGAGCCGATCACGATCACCTTGATTGTATCTTCCGAACCGCAATAGGCGGCAACGCGATCAGCGGGACGGGGATCGACGCGACCATCGCCGGGGTTGAAGAAGCTGACAACCGGCGCAGCATCAGGAATGCCAAAGCCCAGCGGTGTTGCTGATGCGGTTGCACCCGTGCAGGTCTGACCGGGCGTGACCATATGAAAGACAACTATCGCTGTTTCGCCAGCAGGTATCGTAAAGGAGAAGGATACAGGCGTGTTACCCGTTGCCGCGCTGCTACCTGTATCGCCGAGATAGTTTTGACTGATATCCGACGGGTTGAAGCTACCGAGATAAGCAGCTGAATGGATAAAGTTTCCGCAAAGGTTGTTGTTTAGCGTGACCGTGACACAGCTCGAGCTTGCCGTGTTATTAACAATAGTACCAGTTGCATAGTAGCGACCCGGATCAGTGGTAAACGTACCGGGATATGCTTTTCCACCACAGGTACTGGGGACTCCATCACGGAACATGCGACCAGTCTGCGTCGCGCCACCTGTTAGATCGAAGCCGATGGTGGGCGTTACGGCTGCCAGCGCGGGCTGTACGAGCCCAGCAAGCGCAGTTATCACGAATAAGGTGCTGACGATAATGCGCCAGTTCAACGAAAAACGATACTTCGCAAACATGA
The DNA here is from genome assembly GCA_019637555.1 of Anaerolineae bacterium. Taxonomy (GTDB): domain Bacteria; phylum Chloroflexota; class Anaerolineae; order Aggregatilineales; family UBA2796; genus JAHBVK01. The sequence goes on along the minus strand of JAHBVK010000025.1, from coordinate 17,528 downwards.
ATTGAGTTCCCCCTGTGTTGTTATAGAGAAGGTGAAAGTGCAAGAAGCTTCTATCTCTACACGACGGCGTTCATTTGGAATGATACGGAGGGTCGATGTGGGTCAATAGCTTGTAAGTGCATTGTTAGAGTGACGTTATGAATCTGTGAGGGTGTAAACGGCATTGCGTTACTGCTGCATCAGTTCTATGATTTTCCCTACTCGTGGACTGTGAGAACAATCACGAGTACTCATGGCTTACCACACCGCGCTAATTCCTGTGAATCGCTAGATGTCTGAAGTGCTACAAGGATTGATGATGATAACCGCCATTATCGGAACTAAGGGTAAAGTAGACATCGACTCCAAGCTGCTAATCAACACGGCGCTGGCGCGGAAAATCCTCGTCGGCTTCGTGCGTGATGCGGTGAATAAGGTGGGTTTCAAACGTGCGGTGATCGGACTGTCGGGCGGCATCGACTCGGCGCTCTCGGCATTTCTGGCGGCAGAAGCACTCGGCGCTGAGAATGTACTGGCGGTGCGGATGCCTTATCAAAGTTCATCCGAAGGCAGCCTGATCGACGCGCAGGCGGTGATCGATCAACTCGGCTTGCCCTCGCTGACCGTACCAATCACGCCAATGGCGCAGCCGTTGATCGATCAGTTCCCCGATATGTCGCCACTGCGGAAGGGCAACATCATGGCACGCCAGCGTATGATCATCCTTTATGATCAATCAGTGGCGTGGCGGGGGTTGGTGGTCGGCACCAGCAACAAAACGGAAGCGCTGCTCGGCTACAGCACGCTTTACGGCGATAGCGCGGTTGCCTTCCAGCCGATCATGGATTTGTATAAGACGCAGATTAGGCAGCTTTCCCGCGATCTGAACATCCCACAGCCGATTCTCGATAAGCCGCCGTCCGCCGATCTGTGGATCGGACAGACGGATGAGGATGAACTCGGCTACACCTATGAGCAGGTGGATCGTGCGCTATATCTGCTGGTGGATGAACGCTTTACCGTCGAAGAAACCGCCGATCAGGGCTTCGATCACGCTTTCGTGGCGGCAGTGTGGAAGCGCGTCAAGCAGAATCACTATAAGCGCACCATGCCCAATGTGGGCAAGGTCAGCCGCCGCAGCTTCGGTCACGACTTCCTCTACCTACGCGACTGGGCTGGCTGAGGCATTTGCCGCGAACAAGCTGATCAACGCCGCCACACCGAACGCGATCAGGATCAAGCCGGAGACGACATTGACGACGCGTAGCATTTGCCCGTTCAGCCGCGTCCGTAGCAGAGTCACGCCGCTGCTCAAGATCACCCACCAGAGCATCGATCCGGCAAAGACGCCCGCCACGATCAGCGCTGCCGAGCCGTAATCGCCTGTCGCCACATTGAGCGCCGCGAACACGCCTGTGTACAGCACAATCGTCGCCGGATTGGTGATCGTCAGCGCGAAGGTGCTGGCATAGGCGCCGAATAGGCTACTGCTGCGTTTCGCCGTTGCCGCCTCATCGGCTGGCGTGGAGCGAAAGATGCGAATCCCCAAGTAGCACAGGAACAGCCCACCGATCAGCTTGACGAGGAGTTGTACCGTCGGCGCTTGAATGAAATCCGAGATGAAAGTCAGCCCGAATGCCGCCACTGTGCCATAAAACAGATCCGCTGTTGCTGCGCCGAAACCGGATGCCAGCCCAATCGCACGCCCTTCCGCCAGCGTCCGACGGATGCACAGAATCCCGATTTGTCCTACTGGTGCGGCGATGGAAAAGCCAATTGCTAGACCTCTGAAAAATACCCCTGCGTCCACAATCTCACTCCTCGTAGTCGATGTGCGCTGGCAGCGGTAAGGCTGCCGTTTCTTTTGCCGTTGAAAGTACAATGGTTGTGCGCGTGCGCGTCACACCTGTGATTCCCTTGATCCGCTCGGTGAGCAGCCAATCAAGATGTTTGGTGTTCTGGCAGCGGACTTTCAGCAGATAGTCGTCGTCGCCAGCCACATGATGACATTCCTGAATTTCAGACGTTTGTGCGACCTGAACGAGAAACGCCTGTCGATGCTGCGGGCGATCCAGTGTCACAGCAATAAACGCGGTCAGGTTCAAGCCCAACTCTTCTGCACCGAGAATTGCCGTATACTGCTTGATTACGCCATCTGCTTCGAGGCGGCGGACTCGTTCTGCCGTCGCCGGCGCGGAAAGTCCCAGCGCAATCGCCAGTTCCGCCCACGTGATCCGCGCCTGCGCCGTCAGCATCTCGATAGCTTTGAAGTCAATCTCATCCATATCAATTGCCTTCTATTCAAAGGTAATATAGATAGATTATCTAATAATACTTTGAGAGTCAATAGGAGTCCTTAATCATCAAAGGATTTATGGAGGTCGCAAGTCGATGGCATGATCACACCGCACAGTGGATAATGGTGCTCCTTGGTCGGCAGCGATGGAGGAAAATCATGCTGGATGCTTTGTTTGTACTCTCATTGGTAGTTTCAGCACCGTTCTGGCTGCTGTTGATCGTTTTCCCGCGACGTGAGTTCACCCGCAGCCTGTTCACCACTAGCTATATCTATCTGTGCTTCATCATCCTCGGCGCGTTGTATCTGTTCACGCTGGTCGGCGCGACAACCAACGCGATAGCGACAGGCGAGATCGGCAAGTGGGGACTCACTTCGCTCGGTGGACTGAGCGCTATGTTCGCCAGTCCGACAGTAGTACTGGTCGTGTGGATACATCTTGTGACGATGGATTTGGCTGGCGGATTCATGATCTATCGTGCGGCGCAAGAGCTGAATATGCGTTCGTTAACCCTGTCGATCATTTTGTTCTTCACACTGCTGCTCGGACCACTAGGTATATTGATCTTCTCGCTGTGGCGTGTCCTCCACGGCATGCGTTCGCGCATGGTTGAGGAGTAAGCATGCCTTCCGATCTAGCGGCGAAGCGCGGCGAACCGAGCTACGTATGGCGCAGTGGGCAGGAGCGCCGACTCAAAATGGTGGCGGCGCACGTCCCGCTACAAGACAAGTACATCCTTGATCACGGCTGCGGGATTGGCACCTATGCGCTGCAATTTCGTAAGCGTTACAGTCCGCACGTCTATGGCTTCGATACTGAAGCGGTGCGAGTTGCCGAAGCGCGAGAGGACTTTCCCGGCTTCATCGTCTCCGTTGCCGAGAAACTGCCCTATGCCGATAACAGCTTCGATTTGGTCTTTTCCAATGAAGTGATCGAGCATGTCGATGATGATCGTCTCACGGCGCAGGAGATGGTGCGCGTCACCCGTTCTGGCGGGCGGATCGTGATCTTCTGCCCGAATCGCTGGTATCCGGTAGAAACACATGGACATTACTGGCGCGGGCAATACCATTTCGGCAACACGCCGCTGATCAACTATCTGCCCGATGCGCTGCGTAATCGCCTAGCCCCGCATGTCCGCGCCTACACCGCTACCGGATTGCGTAAGGTGTTTGCTGATCAGCCTGTGCGCGTGGTGCATCACAGTCGCGTTTTCGGCGGCTACGACAATCTAGAGCGCAAATTACCCGCGCCCTTCGGCAAGTGGATTCGCACAGTATTATATAGTCTAGAAAATACGCCGTTTCGCTTTTTCGGTCTGTCGCACTTCCTGATCCTCGAAAAAATCTGAGTGGAAGATGGTCATGCACGACGACACCTACCACGTCAAACAGATTCCGCTGCCGGAATTGCTGCGTACCTTTTTCGTCTTTGGCGTGATCGGCTATGGTGGTCCTGCCGCGCATCTGGCATTGATGGAGCGCGAACTGGTCAACCGCCGCCAATGGCTGACTCGCCAGCACTTTCTCGATCTGCTGGCGGCGGTCAATCTAGTGCCGGGTCCTAATAGCACGGAGATGGCGCTGCACATCGGCTTACTCTCCGGCGGATTTCCCGGTATGTTGGCGGCGGGGGCAGGGTTCATCCTCCCCGCCGTTTTCTTTTCCGTGCTGCTGGCGATGATCTACGTGGCAGCGGGAAGTGTCCCCGCTGTACATGGCGTGTTGATCGGTGTGCAACCTGTGATTCTGGCGCTGATCCTGAGCGCGGGCTATCGGTTGGCGGCGAAGGTGATCGACAGCACGTTGATGCGACTCCTAACCTTGATCGCGCTTGTGCTGGTCGCTTTCAGCAGTGCACCGATCATGCGACTGTTCGGTCAACAGGCGATCTTCGTACCGGAACTGCCGCTGATCCTCGCCACCGGATTCGCTTACGTGCTGATCAACCGCCCGCAGTTTGCCGCCAGCTTGATCCTGCCGATCTTGCCAACCATCGAAACCGGATTTCGCTTGGCGGAGCGCCTTGTGCCCTCAGTCATCGAGATTTTTCTGCGCTTCGTACTCATCGGCGGCACGCTGTTCGGCAGCGGTTATGTGCTGGCATCGTACCTACAGCGCACCTTCGTGGACGAACTCGGCTGGCTGACCTCGCGCCAACTGCTCGATGTGCTGGCTATCGGTCAGTCCACGCCGGGACCTGTGCTCAGTACCTCATCCGCTGCTGGCTACGTGATGACGGCGTCACCGGATAATCTACTTTCCGGCATTCCCGCCGCCGTCGCTGCCACGATTGGCGTGTTTCTGCCTGCCTTCATCGTGGTGCTGCTGATCGGGCGGCTGATCCCGTATTTGCGGCGCTATCCGGTGACTCTGGAATTTCTGAAGGGCGTCAATGCGGGCGTGATCGCGCTGCTGGTGGGTACGTTCGCTAATCTGGCGCTGACCACACTGGTTGCTGCTGACGTAGGCGTGGATTGGATCGCGCTGATCACGACGGCGCTGGCATTCATCGCCTTAGAACGATTCAAGCTGAGTCCGGTGCTGCTCACTATAATCGGCGTAATCGTGGGGATTATCCGCGTTGCTGTTGGAGTTTGATTGACAACTAGCGCAAAGATTAGCGCGGCGTCTCGTTGAAGTAGATTTCTAGGTCCAGTTTGCCTAGCCGCAGCCGATCACCGGGGTTGATCACGGCTGGCGAATACGGCGCTAAACGCATTTCATTCAAGATCGTGCCATTGCTGCTCGCCATATCTTCCGCGATCAAGCCCTTGTTGGTACGGCGAATGATCACATGCATCCGCGAGACGCCCTTATCTAGCGCTCCGTAAGGCGAGAGATCGACTAACGGCTGCATCGGATTATTGGGTGTATAGCGTCCCAAAACAGCTTGATTGGTCACCTGAATGATCAAAGGGTCTTCGCGTCCTTCGATCACCAATGCCACTGCATCAGCTTCTAGTCGCTCCATCATGCGACCACGCGACGGCGGAATCGGGTTGGGGGCAGTCAAGGGCGAGGTTGGCGTGGGTTGCGAATTCAATAACCCTGTCGGTGGCATGGCAGCAGGAAATTCGCCTGATGGCTGCTCAATCAGGGAATAACAGCGCACGCATAGCAGAGTGCCCGGCAAATTCTCATAGCCACAAGTTGGGCACGTCGTTGGCTTCAGTGAGTCCATGTTGCGGTAACGAACCTCGACTACATCCAATCCATCAGCGCCATCGGAAAACTGACACATTTTCCAAGTATGATCATTATAGCCCGCGTAGTTATAGCCCACTGTCACAAAGTTGTTATGCCGCTAACGTCGCGATTTTTCAAACTTTTCCCAACTTTACCAATTTATTCCAACCTATTTGCAGCCGATGAAGGTGCGGAAAACGCGGAACATTATGAATCTAGATAGTATATCGTTAAGTATTCGTTAGAAAATGGCGTATTTCCCGTCATGGTGCTTTACAACATACAAATTCTTGTATAATGAAGATGCTTTTAGCCCATCACAAGGAGAAGGAAACTATGCAGAAGACGGAACTTATCGCTCAGGTTGCCAAGGAAACTGGAGCAACACAGGCGGAAACGGCTAAGATCGTCAACGCCACCATCGATGCTGTCGTCGGTGCCCTCAAGGCTGGCAGCAAAGTTACCCTGACCGGCTTCGGCACGTTCGAAGTTCGTAAGACCGCGGCTCGTCCCGGCACGAACCCCTCAACGGGCGCGAAGATCCAGATCCCTGCGGGCAAGCGCGCAGCGTTCAGCGCTGGTGCTGTCCTCAAGTCCGCGGTCAGCGGCAAGAAAGCTGCTAAGAAGGCAGCAGCCAAAAAAGCTCCCGCTAAAAAAGCAGCCAAGAAGAAGTAAGGTTCCTAGGGCAAAAGGCATAAGGGCGGAGGCAACTCCGCCCTTTCATTTTATACGACTTTTTTGCAGTCTCCGTCGTATTCCAGAGCGATCACAGCGGATTGCAGGAAGCCCTCCGCACATGTATAATCGCGCTCAAACTCAGGGCACACAATTCAAGCATGTCCGTCACCGAAGAAATCAAAGCGCGGCTGGATATTGTCAACTTTATCGGTCAGTACGTGCAACTACGGAAAGCCGGACGGAATCACGTTGCCCGCTGCCCCTTCCACAACGAGCGTACTCCCTCCTTTGTCGTTTCTGAAGAATCTCAAACATGGCGTTGTTTCGGCGCTTGCGCTGAAGGCGGCGACATCTTCAATTTCGTGATGAAGCGCGAGGGCATGGATTTCCCGACGGCACTGCGTTATCTTGCCGAAAAAGCGGGCGTAGAGCTAGAAGCACGCACCCCCGAACAGGTCAGTGCCGAGCAAAAGCTGGATAAACTGCGCGGCTTGCTCGAAGAATCTGCCCGCTTTTACTATGATAAGCTGCTTAATTTCGGTCCCGCTGCTGCTGCCCGCGGGTATGTGCGTAAACGCGGACTGAACCGCGAGACTGTCGATAAATTCCAGATCGGCTACGCACCCAAGCCCGATAACTGGAGCGTGCTGCTGGATCATCTGCTGCGGCTGGGCTACAGCGAAGAAGATGCTATTAACGCTGGTGTTGCCATCCGCAACGATAACGGGCGGGTTTATGACCGCTTTCGCCACCGCCTGATGATCCCGATCTGCGATATTCAAGGCAGAGTCGTGGGCTTCGGCGCACGGGCGCTCGATCCTGATGATCAGCCCAAGTACCTGAACTCACCGCAAAGCGCAATCTTCGACAAAAGCGCCATCCTGTTCGGCTTGCATCACGCCCGCCGCACCATCCGTGAGCAGGAAACGGTGGTGATCGTCGAAGGCTATATGGACGCGATTCAGGCGCATCAAGGCGGCTTCAACAACGTCGTGGCGCAGATGGGCACGGCATTGACCGAACCGCAGCTCCGCCAACTCAGCAAGTTTGCCAAGCGGCTGATCCTCGCGCTTGATCCCGATGCGGCAGGTGCGAAAGCGACCATGCGTGGCTTGGAAGTGATTCGGCAGGCATCCGATGGCGGCGAGGTTTTCTTCGACCCCGGCGCGATGATGCGGCAGGCAAGCCGCTTGGATGTCGAGATTCGCATCCTCATGCTGCCCGACGAACGCGATCCCGATGAAGTCATCCGCGACGATCCCAAAGTCTGGGAGCAAGCGGTGGCTGACGCCACGCCTGTCGCTGACTATGTTATCGCTATCAGTACGGCGGGAATCAACGCTCACAGCAGCACCGCCGAGCGCGAAGATGTGGCGCGCCAGCTATTACCGATGCTGGTCGCCACCGAGAACGATCTGCATAAGCACGTCAATATTCAGAAGCTGGCGTTGAAACTACGCTTGAACGAACGCACGCTGCTGGAATGGGCGATGGAACAACGCGCCAAGCTGATGCCGCGTCAGAAATTCGCCAATAAATCGGCACCTGCCGCGAACCAGTCGTCGGATCCAGCCGCACCTTCTGCCGCGCCCGCCGCGACTCAAAATACGGGTACGGATGCGCAATCTCCTTCTACACCGACAGAGGCGGCGAAGGTCAACGGACAGAATCAGCGACAGCGCACTCACGGTGTAGCAGCCGAACGCCACTGTCTGGCGGTGCTGTTACGTGCACCGGGATGGTTATCGCAAATTAACCGTAAATTAAAGGAATTATCTTCGCAAACCCGTATTGACGGTGAGGGACTATCACCGTTCTCTGAGCAGGATTTCACCGTCTCGGACTTCCGTGCTATCATGAGTACCCTGCTCAACGCCCTCGCCCAATACGATCTCGAAGTGGAGGAATATCTTGATCAACATTTGCCTTACGAGCTGCGTCATCTAGCGGGCGAATTACGCGGTGATCTGCTAGTCGCTTTTGAACAACGCGCGGATCCACTGATTGGCATGGAATTGCAGCGAATTCGTGAAGAACAAGCCAGACTTGCGTTGAAAGCCGATGTCGGACAAGAATTACGTGTCTTTGTTCGCAGGGCATTAGAACTACGCAAGGTGCGTTTAAGCCGAGAAAACACCGAACTCCAATTCCTCCAACGCGAGGAAACAGATACCGATGATTGGGTGTATCGAAGCAGAGTAGCGCACAACCATAAGGCGATCTTGCTGCTCGACAAAGCGATCCGCGAGATCGATCAGAATCTGCGATTGTGATCGGGAACAAATAGAGCAAGTTGGAATCGATGGCGAAACGTCCAGTACGCAAACCACCTGTACAGGAAGAAGAAACCGAAGAAGCGGATGAACTGACCCCATCCGCCAGCAAAGTGAACGAGCGCGAACATGAGCGCGATGCTGGTGATGAGGGGGACGTTCTTCCTATTTTTGAAGACGCGGATAGCGATGATCCGCGCAGCCTCTATGACCAGCTCGAGGAGATGGGCATTGATGTCTCCACCGAAGGCGGCGGCATGGATCGTTTTGCCGTCGGACCTGATGACGAGGAGCTAGAGGAAATCGAAGAAGAAGAATCGCTGCTCGATGAATCGATCATCGACGGCGCATCGTTGGCGGATGATCCGGTGCGCCTGTACCTCAAAGAAATCGGTCAGGTGCCACTGCTCGATCCGAACCGCGAGATGTGGCTCTCCTCGCAGATGGCGGCGGTCACGCTGCTAAACGCGACCAGCGATCCAAACAGTAACGGCAGTGGCGGTAACGGGCACAGCACCTCGCACAACATCGAGACGCTGGAAATGCTCTACAGCGAATTGCTGCGCTACTGGGATGAGACGGTGCAGGAAGCGCAAACCCATAACATCGATCAGCCCGATCTGCACACGATGGTGCAGGAGGCGCAGTCACTGCGACGAGATTGGAACGCGCAAGGACCGTCCTACATCCGCGCCTATCTGGATCGCGGCGACTGGGGACACAATGATCGCTGGTCTACGCTGGCGCGCGATCTGTTCGAGGTATTCCAGATTTTGTACCTGATTCCGGTACGGCTTCAGGGCAAGATCGCAGAGTACGTCGCCAGCAAGCACGCTCTGCCCGGCGAGAAGCAAGTCTCCTCGTGGCTGCGAAGCAAGGATGAGGATTGGGAAACCATCATTGGTGAGGAATTCCTAGAAACACGGCTGCGTGCCAATCAGGCGGCGGAGGCGCTCACCCGCGCGAACTTGCGTCTGGTGGTCAGCGTCGCCAAGCGTTACATGATGCGCGGCATCAGCTTCCTCGATCTGATTCAGGAAGGCAACATCGGTCTGCTGCGTGCGGTGGAGAAATTCGACCACACCAAAGGCTTTAAGTTCAGCACCTACGCCACATGGTGGATTCGTCAGGCGATCAGCCGTGCGATTGCGGATCAGGCACGTACGATCCGCATTCCCGTTCACATGGTGGAGACGATCAACCGCCTGATGCGCGTGCAGCGCGAACTGATCCAGAAGCTGGGCGGCGAACCCACGACAGAGCAGTTGGCGCTAGAGATGGAATTTCTGACGCCAGAGGAAACCAAGCAGATCAAGACTGTAGAGGAAGCGGGACAGCGTCTCGATCCCCAGATGGCGCGGAAACTGCGTCGCGCCGCTAACAAAGTGCGCCGGATCATGCGGATCTCGCAAGAGCCGATGTCGCTAGAGATGCCCGTCGGTCAGGAAGACTCCAGTCTGCTCGGTGACTTCATCGAGGACGACAAAGTACCCGGTCCCGTCGATGCGGCGGCGCGTCAATTGCTCAAGGAACAGGTACGCGCGGCGCTCTCCGTTCTCAGTGAACGTGAGCGCGAAGTGCTGGAAATGCGCTTCGGGCTGAAGGATGGGCAGGAACACACGCTGGAAGAAGTCGGCAAATACTTCGGCGTGACCCGTGAACGCATCCGTCAGATTGAGGCGAAGGCACTGCGTAAACTGCGTCATCCAACGCGCAGCCGCCCGCTGCGGGATTACTTGTAAGTCTCGGACTCGAAATCCTGTTACGTTACAACCTGTAGTTGCCCGCTGGAATCAGTACAACGCACCTCCAGCGGGCGATCAGTCGCTAGCACCCCCGTATTCGGATACCACTCGCGCCCCTGTTTAACTATGATTGCCAACCCTTCATCGGTGCCTATTGCCGCAAACTCCGCGCTGTTGCTATTGCGGAATATCCCGATCTGTAGCTGCTGGCGTAGCTGATCCACTTGTGCTGGCACATCCTCGCAGGGCAAGCCGATCTCACTGATGGAGAGCAGACTGCGTGAGGAAAACGCTGTCGTGCTGCCGTTCTTCAGATCATGGCGGGCAATCACTTCCAGAATGTTGCCGAACGGATCGCTGAAGTAGATCGAGTGGGCATTCCAGTTGGGAAAGTCGAACTCGTCCTTTCCGCCAGCATCGCTAATCAACGGCGTTCGTTCGGCGATCCACGCTTTCGCCTCCGCAAGCTGATTCTCCGGGATGTTAAAAGCAAAATGATAGCGAGTGCGCTGCCTGTCATGCTCTCGAAAGAAGTGCAGTTGAGAATCACCGACTTTGAAGCCAATATGATCCGGCGTGCTGGCGCTGATCGGCAAGCCCAACTGCTGCGCGTAAAACTTCTCCGCCACTCCAATATCACCACAAACTAAGGTGATCGACTCGATTCGCATGATTTACCTCCAACCACCGTTAAATCTTATGATCATAGTTGCAAATTCCCGCCCTTCATGCCAACTTTGACGGCAATGTGCAGCTAATAGTCATTAGGAAAGAGCAACAGCATGAGATGGGAAGAATTGACAGGAGATCGCTTCCCCGAAGCGGTCAAGGAAGCGGAAGGCGTCTGCCTGATCGCGCTGTCGGTAGTGGAACGGCACGGACATCACCTGCCATTAGGCACGGATATGTACGAGGGGCGCGGCATTTTGACCCGTGTGGCGGCGCTCGAACCAGTGATTGAGTTTCCCGATTACGTCTTCACCAGCATCCCCGAAGCGCGGCATCTGGCAGGCACGATCAGCATCGACGGCGATCTGATGGTTCGCTTGCTCGATAATGTCTGCCGCGAGATCGCCCGCAATGGCTTGAAAAAGATCGTCTTTGTCAACGCACACGGCGGCAACAACGGCTTGCTCGCCTTCTACAACATGCTGCCGCTGTATCAGCCGCGCGACTACGTGATCTATTTGATCAACCCGTTCTCGCAGGCGATGAGTGGTCAGCTTGAAGCGCCGTGGGAAGCGGGTACTGACGGTCACGCGGGACCGGGCGAAACCAGCATGATGCTGGCGCTGCGTCCCGATCTGGTTCACATGGATAAGATTCCCAAAGATAGCGAGTACAAGGCGCGTGAGCGTTTGCGTGCATTACACGAAGTCGGCGTGCAGACGGGCATCTGGTGGTATGCGGACTATCCGACGCACTACGCAGGAGAGGCAAGTACTGCTACCGCCGCCACAGGGGATCGCTGGCTGAACCAAGCAGCGGAAGGGGTCGCCCGCGCCGTGCGCGTGATCAAAGCGGATAGCGTCGCCAAGCAGTTGCAAGATGAATTCTTCGCCGCTTCTCAGGATCATTCCTGATCCGAAGAACCCCTCACTCCAAGCCCTCTCTCGCAGACGGGGGAAGAGCTAAGACAAACTCCCCCTCTAGCTGCTTGCGGGAGAGGGGGTTGGGGGGTGAGGGCAGGCGCACCTATAGATTCATGTTGATCTCAAACTTGGGATAGTGAATTTTGATGCACGTTTGGTGAGAATTTGCCCCACCGCCTACGCAAAAGCTGCACTCGCGGGTTACGATCTGGCATTCAGCTAAAGGAGTGTAGTGGCAGCTTGGCGGGTACATTAGATCGCTTGGATCGGGCGGCAATCGCAGCTATCGTCATCTTGATACTGGCTATCGCGGGTACAGTTGCCGCTGGTGATCGCGCGGGCGTCGGCGTCCAGATTGCGGAACTATCAGCAGTATCCCCCGCGATTTTGCGTACAACGACTCCGCTGCGCCTTGACTTCAGCGAACAGATGAATACTGATAGCGCCGCCGCTGCCTTGCAGATCACGCCCGCCACCGAAGGCACGATCTCATGGCTAGGCACACAGTTGATCTTCAAGCCGAAAGCGGCATGGTTGGCAAATACAGAATATACCGTCAGCGTCAACGAGGGCGCGACTTCGCAATCAGGGCGTAAGCTGCTGCAAACGGCAAGCTGGACGTTCACTGTGCGTCCGGCGCAGGTCGTCTATCTCGCTCCAGCATTACAAGAGGCAAGCCTTGAGCCGCCGAATCTATGGCTGGTCTCGCCGGATGATTCCACTAACCCGCGCCAACTGACCAACGAACCACGCGGCGTGGTCAACTTCCGCACCTCGCCCGATGGCACGATGGTTGCTTACGCCGCCAAGACCGCCGATCAGACGACTGATCTGTTCGTGATCACGGTGGATAGCGGCGAAACACGCCGCTTAACGCGCTGTGTTGAGGCGATCTGCCAGTCACCCGATTGGAATCCCGACGGCACACGCATCGTCTACGAACGGATCGAACAAAACCGCAACATTCCGGCGCTGGATCAGGGCGCGGCGCGGGCGTGGATCGTCAACCTGCGCGACCTTTCCACCGCGCCATTGTTTCAAGAATCGCAGTTTCTCGGCGCAGTTCCCTACTGGTCGCCGGATGGTCGTCGCATCGTATTCTACGATCGCAACTACAACTACATGTCGGTGATCGATCTACAAACGGGAGATCGGCAGGACATCGTGACACTAGGCGCGGACAGCGGCGAGTATCGCATCGATCCGACGGGGCAGTATCTGGTTTATCCCGACATTGTGATGGTCGGTACGCAGTTCGCCACCGAGATGTGGTTGGCGGATTTTGACGCTCACTCGCTGCAAACGCTGGCAGGCGGCACGAGTGATAATCCCGTTCCGGTGCGCGATACTTCACCGACGTGGAATCCGGCGAATGGTACGTTGGCGGTGGCGCGTCTGTACCTCGATGGCAGCGGACCTGCTACGCCGCAGGTCTACGAGATCGATCCTAAAACGCTAGAGGTCAAGGCGCTGTTCGTTGATCCGCTGTACTTCCACACCGCGATTAGCTGGTCGCCGGATGGCAATCGTCTGGTGATGATGCGCCGACGCGCCGATCAGCCTGATCCGATCCCTGGCATCTGGGTGTATGATCGGACGACGGCGACGGTATGGCAACTGGTGAGCGATGCCTATTTACCGCAGTGGCTGCCATGATGCGGGGTTGAAAATAACGGTTCAAAAGTAATGAGTAACGAGTGATGAGTAATGAGATCGTTAAGCCGCTAGAGGCGGCTGAAGGTATGGGGCAAGCTCCCGATAATCGGATTCATCCGGCGCTGCTGCTGTTTCTGCTGATTCCCGTTGCTGGCTTGGTCGCGGCACTGATCATCGGCAGCAATCGATCCGCAGCTACCACGCCCAATGAACCACCCGCGATCACCTCGATCCCTTTCACGTTGATCGATAACCCCGCACCACAGTTCACCTTGAACACGCTGGACGGCGATCCGATCAAGCTGACCGATCTGCAAGGCAAATGGGTGTTCCTCAACTTCTGGGCGACGTGGTGTCCGCCCTGCGTGACCGAAATGCCGGAACTGCAAAAGCTCTACGATGGCGGCTACGGCACTGATCCGCAGGCGATCACGGTGCTGACGGTGGATAAATCCGAGGATGAGGCGACGGTACGCAAGTTCATGACCGATAACAAACTGACACTGCCCGTCGCGCTGGATACCGATAGCGTGGTTAATGGGCAGTACGTGGTGATAAATTTGCCCATAACCTTTATGATCGATCCGCAGGGCGTCGTGCGCTATCAGCATTTATCACCGCTGACGCCTGAAGTAATCAACCTGTTCCTCGAAAAAATTAGAAATGGCGAGTCATCTTGATGGGCTTTGATCTTGGGCAAGCGTTCACCTTCGCTTTTGACGACAGCAAGTGGCGTCCGCGCCTGTTCTTCCTGCTGTTGCTATCCTTCATCCCCGGTATGAATCTGATCGCGTGGTCGGGTTACAGCCTCAGCACCGCCAGAGCTATAGCGATGCAAGAGGAGTCGAAACTGCCGCTGTGGGAAGATTGGAGCGACATTCTAGTGCGCGGCTTGCTCTCCATTGTGGCAACGCTGCTCTATTTCTTGCCCGCCATCGTGATCAGCGGCTGCTTCTGGATCATGGAACTGGCGCTCGGAGATCGGGCGCAAGGGTCGTTCATCGCGGTGCGTTTCTGCGCCAACGGGATCGCCATCGTCTACATGCTGATCACCAGCTTGCTGCTCAATGCCGCCCATGCCCGCTTCGCGCAAACCGATCAGTTCAACTTTAGCTATCTCAATCTGGCGTCGCGGATCACCGATCTGCGGCAGCACACCTCGCGCTTACTCACGCTGACCGTCTTCCAGTGGATCGTGATGGCGCTGATTATCGGTGTGCTGTTCGTTGGCGTGGTGCTGTTCATCGTCGCCATCAACTTCATGGTGCGGTTGGGGATCGTGGTCACGATCCTGCTGATACCCGTGCTGCTATTGCTGCTGTTGTTAGTGGCGGCGGTTGTCTCGCTGGCATATCTGGCGCTAGGTTATGCGCTAGGGGCATTTGCTGTACAATTGCCTGTTAATCTGCCTGCGAACAAGGATCGGGATGCGGGCGCAGGCACGGAAATGACCACTGGCGGGATCAGGACAAATCCAAAACGTGCTCCTGCGCGGTAGATCGTAGCGTAGTGACTATTTATTCACATCTTCGGGAAGGGCGGCGCGATAATGGCTAACTATCCAGAACTCAGCGGCAAAGTAGTGCTGATCAGTGGCGCGGGCGGCAATCTGGGCAGCGCGGTGGTCAAACGGCTGAACCGCGAGGGCGTCAAACTGGCGATCATTGACCGCGACGAAAACGCCGCGCGTGGACGCCTGCAAGCGGATGACATCGACGAGCGCAACGTGATGATTGGCGTGGTCGATCTGCTCAAGCGGCAAGAGGTCGAAGCATTCGTGCATCGCGTAGCACAGTGGATGGGCGGGATCGATATTGTGCTGAACATCGCGGGTGGCTACAAACCACAACCGCCTATCCATGAAATGACCGACGATCTATTCGATTTTCTGCTGAATCTGAATCTTAAGACGGTATTTCACCTCAGCAGCATAGCTGCTAAACAGATGGTCAGCAGTAATCGCGGCGGGCGGATCATCAACGTGGCGGCGCGGGCAGCACTCAAAGGCGATCCAGGCAACGCTGCTTACAGCGCCAGCAAAGCAGCCGTGATCCGCCTGACCGAGAGCATGGCGGCGGAACTGCTGGACAAGAACATCACCGTCAACGCCGTACTGCCCAGTGTGCTCGATACGCCACAGAATCGCGCGGGCAGCCCCAACGAGGATTACTCGCGCTGGGTGTCTGTGGAATCACTGGCAGACGTGATCGCCTTCCTTGCCTCCGACTCGGCGCGGGACATCAGCGGTGCGGCAATCCCCGTTTACGGCAAATCCTAGCCCTTGATGCGGTCGATGATGGTACATCAGATAAGCAACCCTCACCCCAACCCCTCTCCCGCAGGCGGGAGAAGGGCTAATATCGACTCCCCCTTTAGCCACTTGCGGGAGAGGGGGTTGGGGGGTGAGGGCTTATCATCCTTTCACTTCCTTGTCTCATTTACCCTATTTCTCCTCCTTGCCGCTTGCCAACCCGCACCAGCGCCGACCTCAACGCTCGCGCCCACCGCCAATCAGATCGTGGTGACGCTAACACCACGCGCTACGCTGCCGCCGGAGTTCGCCAAAGCGGGCGCAGCCGATCACAGCATCGGCGCGGAATCAGCGTATCTGACCATCACCTTCTACGCTGATTTTCAGTGTGCCGCTTGCGTGGATGTGGCGCGTACCTTGCTGATCTTGCGCCAGACGTATCCTGACGATGTGCGCGTAGTCTTCCGGCACTTCCCGCAGAAAGATCACGATAAGGCGATCTTGGCGGCGGAAGCGGCGGAAGCAGCAAGCGATCAGGGCAAATTCTGGGAACTGCACGATCTACTGTTTGCCGATCAGCAAACGTGGGCATCACTGCCGATGACACTATTCCGCGATAAACTCACCGAATACGCCCAGCGTGCGGGAATAACTGATTTGGCGACGTTCAATGACACGCTCAACTCGGATCGTTACGCCGCACTGATCGATGTGACTACGCGGGAAGCACAAGCTCGTAATCTGCAAGGCGTTCCGGCACTGCTGTTCAATGATCTGCCTTACAACGGCAGGATTGACGAGTATGCGCTGGATAGTTACACCCGCCAGCGTCTGCTGGAAAAACGCTGGTTCAAGAGCCAGCCCGAACTTCAGATCGATCTGAGCAAGCAGTACACAGCGACATTGGTGACTGAAAAAGGCGACATCGTAATCCAGTTGTTCCCAGATAAAGCACCTGTCGCCGTCAACAATTTCATCTTTTTGGCGCGGCAGGGCTGGTACGACAATATTACGTGGCATTTCGTCGTACCCGGATTCAGCGCGCAGACGGGCGATCCGAGCGGGACGGGGTATGGCATTGCGGGCTACAGCATCGCGGATGAATTTGATAATGGTCTGACCTTCGATAAACCCGGTGTGGTGGCGATGGCGCTGCCGCTTCAGGATGCCGGACCGAACAGCACCAGCAGCCAGTTCTTCATTACCTATGCACCGATGGAACCGCGCACGCTCTACGATGGACGTTACACCATTTTCGGACAGGTGGTCGAAGGTATGGACGTGCTGTCAAAACTAACGCCGCGCAATCCGTTCAGCGACAGCGGCGGACTCAATCCACCACCGGGAGATAAGTTGATCACAGTCAAGATCACGGAGGGATCATAGTGCGGCAGGCATGGCGGTTAGCGGCAATCGGCGCGGCAGGGATCGCGCTGGCATTTGGCGGTGTGGTCTTCGGTGGCGCGGCATATCTACTGCGTCGGCGCAAACCCGATCCTTTCGATCCGCCGACCAATTACAACATCTCTTATCAAGACATCAGCTTCCTCAGCCGCGATGGTATCCGCTTGCGCGGGTGGTGGTTGCCTACCGCTTCGGATCACGCTCTTGGCACGATCATCCTCTGCGCTGGTCAAGATGGCAGCATGGAAGGCGATACCGTGCAGGTGGTTGCGCTGCATCACGCTGGCTTCAACGTCCTGATGTTCGATTGGCGCGGACACGGGAGATCTGATGGCGACATGGTAACGATGGGGGCATTGGAGGTCAACGATCTGCTCGGCGCTTTGGATTATCTGGATGAGCAGCGCGGGATCAATCGGGTCGGCGTGCTAGGCTTCAGCATGGGCGGCGCGGTAGCACTGATGG